>NZ_SRTH01000002.1:0-847208 GCF_004792065.1 Mesorhizobium sp. M8A.F.Ca.ET.165.01.1.1
AGAAACCGGAGATCCATCTCAAGACGCTCGGCAAGTCGGCCGAAGAGATGGTAGATACCCTGGAACACTGGCTGGACGAGCGTGACATTGCCGAAGAGCAATATGACAATGGCGGCGGCATCTGACGACAGGTCGATGCTCGAAATCTTCGAGCGGCTGGCGCTGGCGGCCGGGCGCGAGGTCATGCGCGTGTTCCATGCCGGCTGCGCGGTCGACCGCAAATCGGACTCCTCGCCGGTGACCGAGGCGGACCGCGAGAGCGAGAAGATCATTCTTGCCGGCCTGCGTACGGAATTCCCCGACATTCCCTGCGTGGCCGAGGAAGAAGCGGCTGCCGGTGTCATGCCGGGCGAACTTGGCGAGGCTTTCTTCCTTGTTGATCCGCTTGACGGCACCAAGGAATTCGTCAACCGGCGCACCGACTTCACCGTCAATATCGCGCTTGTCCGCCATGGCGTGCCGGAAGTTGGCGTCGTCTTCGCCCCTTGCGGTGGCCGCTTCTTTTCCGGTCTGCCGGGCAGGGCGGAAGTCCTCGACATCGACGGCGATTACCAGATTATCGCCCGTCGGCCGATTTCGGTGAGAACGGCCGCGTCGCCGTTGGCAGTGGTCGCCAGCCGCTCGCACAACACGCCGGAAACCGAAGCCTATATTCGCGACCTTGGCGCCGCCGAGATCGTCTCGGTCGGTTCGTCGCTGAAATTCTGCCTCCTCGCCAATGGCGAGGCGGATGTCTATCCGCGCTTCGGTCGCACCATGGAATGGGACACCGCGGCGGGTGACGCGGTGCTGCGCGCCGCCGGCGGCACGACGCGGACGCTGGACGGCAAGCCCTTGGCCTATGGCAAGCGCAACCAGGCCGATGACGAGGACTTTGCCAATCCGCATTTCATTGCCAGCGGCAGCGCTGCAACCGGAAGGCGCATCGAACGTTGAGGTGGAAACCTCCCGTAGATGGCCTATCCTGTATGGACGTTCCCTGAGTCGGTAGTTGAATGTCCTTTTTTCAGAAATGCCATGCCGTCATTTTGGGCGGATTTCCGGTATGGACCAGCAGTCGAGATGAACTAGGCCTCAGGATGTTGCTGGGCCTCTACGCCCTCTCTCCCGCCCTTTTCGTCTTCGTCGAAATGTCTCCCACGGCCCTGGCATTTGTCGCGGCACTCATGGGTGCTCTTACCCTTTTGACCAAGGGGGCACGCTTTGGCAGGGCAACGATAGGCCTGGCCGTCACTCTGGCTCTCTTGTCCGGCTTTGTCCTGTCGAGCGCCCTGTGGTCGGTCGACGCGAGCCGCTCTCTCATGGCGGCGAAGGACGTGTTTGGCTACTCGGTCGCCGCCATCTTGCTGTTTGAGTGCATTCTGGCGCTTCCGGACGCTCAACGCGACCGGCTGGCACGGGTCTCGTTATTCGGCATGTTGATTGGCCTGGTGTCGGTGATGGGTTGGGAACTGTATTTTGCGTTTTTGACCGAAGATCCGAGATTTGTGGAAAATGTTTTCACCCTCCACAAGATCACGGTCTACGGAGCTTTTTTTGCCGTCATATTTCTTGCGCAGCCGAGGCTGGTCTGGAAGGGGCTTGCGGCTCTCTTTGCCGTGCTGACATTGCTCTACGGCCAATCGACCGGCGTCAATCTGGCGATTGTCTTCGTGGCGGCGATGTTTGTCATGCCCGACAAATACCGCCAGCACGCCTTGGTCGGATTCTTCGCCGCCTATTTGTCTCTTGCCCTGATTGCCCCTTTCGTCGTCTCGCCGCTGTTTGCCTACCTCAAAACAACGGGCTGGCTGGCTTTCTATCCGGGAACGTTCGCCGCGCGGCTTGATCTTTGGCAGATGATCTCGCCCCACATTGCGGAGCAGCCGGTTCTCGGCCATGGCGCCAATATGATGAGAAACGCGGTCGGGGTCGTGGTGAATCCCACATATTACGCGCAGGCGGATCTTCCGAGCGCGCACAATATCGTATTCGATTTGTGGTACGAGTTGGGAGCGCTGGGCATCATTGTGTACGGGGTGCTCCTGGGCGCGATCATAAGAATGATCGGCCGTTTGAGCGGCCCCTGCCATTTCATAGCCAGCAGCTATCTGATCATAGCTGTTGTCGAACTGTCGGTCGACCATCGGATCTGGTTGTCATGGGTGCTGGGCACTTTGGTCTTCACAGCGGGCATCTGCATATTGCAGTGCCGTTCCGTGGCCCGGCCGGGAACGGATGACCGGATCACAAGACGCGCAGCGACCTTCTCAAAATAGCGGCGCGAAGCGCACGACCGCCTATGCCGGCGAGGTGTCGCCTCTGGTATCCGGCGCCTATTCGGCCGCGGCCTGCGCCGAGTTCGAGCCGATATAGTTGCGGATCGTTTCGATGATCCGGTTCTGATCGGACTCGCTGAGATAGGGGTGCATCGGCAGGCACAGGATGCGTTTCGGCAGGTCCTCCGAAACGGCAAGACCGGTCGGCGTGCGCGGGTAGTCGCGATAGGCGATCTGCTCATGCAGCGGCTTGACGTAGTAGATGACGGACGGGATGCCCTTTTCGCTCAGATGCGCCTTAAGGCCATCGCGTTTCGGCGTCTCGATCGCGTATTGCGCCCACGCCGAGCGGCTGCCATCCAGGTTGCGGGCTGCGGTGACGATGTCGCCGAGGCCTTCCGCGTAACGCTGGGCGACCACTTGCCGCGCCACCATTTCTTCCTCGAGGATGGCGAGCTTCTCGATCAGGATCGCCGCCTGAAGCGTATCGAGCCGTGAATTGATGCCGACGCGGACGTTGTCGTACTGCGTCTCGCCCTTGCCGTGGAAGGCGAAGGAACGCAGCGCGTCGGCCAGAGCGTCGTCATTGGTGAACATCGCGCCGCCGTCGCCATAGCAGCCGAGCGGCTTGGCCGGATAGAAGCTGGTCGAGCCGACATGGCCGAACCCGCCGCACATCCTGCCTTCGAGCGAGCCGCCCATGGACTGGGCGGCATCCTCGATCACCAACAGGCCTTCGCGATTGGCGATGGCCATGATCGCCTCATAGTCGGCGGCAAGACCGAACAGGTCGACGGGGATGATCGCCTTCGGCTTCAGTCGGCCTTCCTTCTTGATGGCCGCGATCGCCGCCTCGAGGCTGGCGATGTCGATGTTGTAGGTCTTCGGATCGACATCGACGAAAACCGGCTCGGCCTTGGCCAGCGCCACCACTTCCGCCGTGGCGGCGAAGGTAAAGCTCGGCACGAACACCGCGTCACCTGGGCCGATGCCGGCGGCGAACAGCGGCAAAAGCAGTGCGTCGGTGCCGTTGGCGCAGGCAACCACATGCTTGACGCCGACATAGGCGGCGAGCTTCTTCTCGAATTCGGCGACCTGGGGGCCCAGGATGTAGCGGCCATCTTCGACGACGTGGTCGATCGCGGCTTTCAGCCGGTCGCGGATTCGTTCGCGCTGCGCGCCAAGATCGATGAACTGCATGTCGGCCTCAATACCTGCCCTAACCGGCCCGCTGGTACCAGACTTGGCGCGGCTGAAAAAGCCGGCTGCGGGCCGGGCATATGGCGCAAGTGTCGCAGCCCGTTACCGTGTTTTGCCGGCGCATTGGCCTAAAAAGCCGGGAATCCGGCCTTGGCGGCGCAATTCAGGCCATGTCTATCGCGGTTTTCCGGCGCATGGAAACATAAAGTGATCGCGCTGGAGGGCCGATCAGCCGATCTCGTGCCGCCATGGGGGATTGGCGCCGGCCCGTGATACCGTCACCGCCGCCGCCTTGGCGCCGAGCGCCAATGCTTTGCCGATAGCGTCTTGCGACAGGCTGGAAATCGCCGCCTTCGTCAGCAGGCCTTGCTCATGCAGGGAGGCAAGGATGCCGGCGTTGAACGTGTCTCCGGCGCCGACGGTGTCCGCCACCTTCACTGTCTCCGGCATGACGGTGACACGGTGCTGCTTGCTATAGCCAACGGCGCCTTCGCTGCCATGCGTGACGACGATCAGTTTCGGGCCGCGGTCGAGCCAATTGCGCACGACATCCTCGTGCGAACCGGCTTCACCGAACCAGTTGAGGTCTTCGTCCGAAAGTTTGACGATGTCGGCCATCGCCATCATCTCCCGGATGCGCCTGAGGTGCTTGGCCTTGTCGGGGATGAAGTTCGGCCGGATGTTGGGATCGAGCATCATCACGCGGGCCTCGTGCTCGCGCCGCATGAATTCCTCATAGGCCGAGCCAGCCGGCTCCGAGATCAGGCTGATGGCGCCGAACAGCATCGCCTCGATCTCGCCGCCGAGTTGCGGCAGGTCCTCGATGGTCAGCATGCGCCCGGCCGTGTTCTCGTCATAGAAGGTGTAGGTCGCCTGGCCGTTGTTCAGCCGCACGAAGGCCAGTGTCGTCGGCCGGGGCGATGTGTGCGCGTAGGTCGAACTGACCTTGCTCGCTCCGAGCGCCTCCCTGAATTGCCCGCCAAACAGGTCCGACGACAGGCCGGAGAAGAAGCCGGCCGGCGCGCCGAGCCGGCCGAGTGCGATCGCCGTGTTGAAAACAGCGCCGCCGACATAGGGAGCGAAGGCCGGCTCACCCTGCGTGGTGGTGCGCGGCAGCATGTCGATGAGGGCTTCGCCACAGCAGAGGATCATGGCTTCCTGGTCTCCGGCGGATAGATCACGCCCTTGCGGATGATGATGTTGGCGTAAAGCCGCGGCTCGCTCGTCGCGACGATGGCATGCGCCGATTTGACCCGTGCATAGAAGTCGGCGCCGGCCAGCGCAACCACCTTGCGGCCTGGTGCGCGCTTGGCGCAGATCGCCTCCATTTCACGATGGACAGGGTCGGCAAGCGACGGATCGCCTTTCACCGAGGCTCGAAACAGCGCCTCCGGAACCGCATCGTCGACCGGAAGCAGCGTCAGTATCGCGTCGAGTACGGGAATGAGGGCATGGCCGTCGGTCCGGACGAGGCGTCTTGCCTGCTCCAGCGCCGGATAGTTCCCGTCGACCAGGGCAATCTCGTCACCATGCCCCATGGCGCGCAACGTTGCCAGAAGCTCCGGACCAAGCAGCGCCGGAATCCCGATCAGCATTCAGGCGCTCCTGGCGATCGTCGTCGAACCGATCAGGAAGCGTTCGGAAAGCGGCAAGCTGGCGCCGCCGAGCGCCCGTGCATGGATGCCCACGCTTCCCTCGCGGACCGCCGGAAGTTTCAGCCCTTCGCCGTCGATGGCGCCGATTGCCGTCACGACCGCCTCGACCAGCTTCTGGCGCACGGCCTTCGGCATCCAGCCGTCGATCACCGCGGCCTCGAAATCGATGACCGAGGACGCTGCGACGATGGCGTAAGCGAGTGCCTGCGAGGCGCTGGCGATCCACTCGTCGAGTTCGGCGCCGATCTCCCCCCAATCCTCGGGTGAGGTCCACAGATACGAGGCCTCGACGCCACGCGCATTGAGTGTTTTTTCGAGCATGGCGATCGAGGCCACGTCGATCAGCTGGGTCGGTTTTCCACCCGGCCCGGGCACGGGCATGGAGCCGAGCGCGCCGGCATTGCCGGTCGGTCCGCCGAACAGCCGGCCGTTGAGCACGATGCCGCCACCGGCAAAGGCGCCGATGTAGAAATAGACGAAGTCCCGCGCCGCGCCCGTCTGGCCGAAGACCAGTTCGGCGCCGCAGGCCGAGGTGGCGTCGTTCTGCAGATAGACCGGAAAATCGCACTGCGTCTGGATGTCGGTCCTGATATCGCGATGGCGCCATTCGTCCATGACCTCGCGCGGCGCGCCGGCGGTGTCGGCCCAGTTCCACAGCTCGAACGGCATGGCGATGCCGAGTCCGGCAATGCGTTTGTCCTGCGCCGGTGTCAGCGCGCCGCGCATCGTCTTCATGCCTGACGTGACGAACTCGACCGTTTCGCGTGGGGCAGGGTAGCGGTAGGAGTGCTGCAGCATTGCGCGCACGTTGCCGAGGAAATCGATCAGCACGAGTTCGGCGCTGCGGCGGCCGATCTTGAGGCCGATGAAGAAGGCGCCTTCGGGGTTGAGCGCCATGGGGATCGAGGGCTGGCCGATCTTGCCGCGCAACGGCGCCTGACGCACGAGCAGGCTTTCTTCCTCCAGTTCGCGCATGATGACCGAGACTGTCTGCGCCGAAAGTCCGGTCATGCGGGCGATGTCGGACTTCGCCAGACTGCCGTGCTGACGCACCAGCGAAAGCACCAGGCGCTCATTGTGATCGCGCATGCCGCTCTGGTTGGTGCCGCGGTGAATAAGGCTCTCATTCGCTTCGGGCGAACCATGCCTCGCAGTGGCGGTCTCCACCCTGTTCCTCCCGTCGTTTCCCCGGCAATGCTTTTGGGTCAGAATGAGTGAAGGACGCAAGGCTGTCAATAATAAATAAGAGTGATTTAATTATTGACAGATGCCTTGGTCTGGTGTTTTTTGATCTGGCATCCGCGCTGGGAGAAGTCGCCTGGATGCCGTGCGGGTGCCGGTTGGCCGGCATTCGAAAATGTTCCACTGGGAGGAAAATCGTGACCAATACAAAATTGTTGAAGTCCACCGTTTTTGCGGCGGCCGCGCTGGGTCTGATGGCGTTCGCTTCGTCCGCATCCGCCGCCGGCGTCGGCGCCTGCCTGATCACCAAGACCGACACCAATCCGTTCTTCGTCAAGATGAAGGAGGGCGCTACCGCCAAGGCCAAGGAACTCGGCGTCGATCTCAAGACCTATGCGGGCAAGATCGACGGTGACAGCGAGAGCCAGGTGGCGGCGATCGAAAGCTGCATCGCCGACGGCGCCAAGGGCATTTTGATCACCGCGTCCGACACCAAGGGCATCGTGCCGACGGTGAAGAAGGCGCGCGATGCGGGCCTGCTGGTGATTGCGCTCGACACGCCGCTCGATCCGATCGACGCCGCCGACGCGACCTTCGCAACCGACAATCTGGAGGCCGGCAAGCTGATCGGTGCCTGGGCCGCCGCGACGCTGGGCGACAAGGCCAAGGACGCCAAGATCGGCTTCCTCGACCTGACCCCCTCGCAGCCGACCGTGGACGTTCTGCGCGATCAGGGCTTCATGATGGGCTACGGCATCGACGTGAAGGATCCCAACAAGATCGGCGATGAGACCGATCCGCGTATCGTCGGCCACGATGTGACGAACGGCAATGAAGAGGGCGGCCGCAAGGCGATGGAAAACCTTCTGCAGAAGGACAACACCATCACCGTCATTCACACCATCAACGAGCCGGCCGCGGTCGGTGCCTACCAGGCGCTCAAGGCCGTCGGCCTCGAAAGCCAGGTGCTGATCGTCTCGGTCGACGGCGGCTGCCCCGGCGTGAAGTCGGTCACCGAAGGCGTCATCGGCGCCACCTCGCAGCAATATCCGCTGCAGATGGCCGCGCTCGGCATCGAGGCGATCGCCGCTTTCGCCAAGGATGGTACCAAGCCGAAGCCGACCGAGGGCAAGAACTTCTTCGACACCGGCGTCAACCTCGTCACCGACAAGCCGGCCAAGGGCGTCAAGTCCATCGACACCAAGGAAGGCCTCGCCAAGTGCTGGGGCTGATGCTGGCCTGACCGGTAACAGAACCGATCGGCCGGGGGGACTTGATCCCCGGCCGCATCGGGTGGACGATACATCACTGTAAACGCGAACAATCCCGGCGACAGACCGGAAGGCGTGGACGGCGTCAGCGCGTGGCTGAAGCCCTACGGGGAGGAAACATGGCTCAAGCTCAGGAATTCGAGAAGGTTCTCTCGGCCAGCGACACAAGCGTGGCCGCTTTCGACGAGCACAAATCAGCCGTCAAGCGCATCCAGCATTTTCTGCATTCAACGCCGGCGGCGGTGCCGCTGATCGTGCTGCTTCTGTCGATCATCATCTTCGGCATCGCGATCGGAGGGCGGTTCTTCTCGTCCTACACGCTGACGCTGATCCTGCAGCAGATCGCCATCGTCGGCATTCTCGGGGCCGCTCAGACTCTGGTCATCCTGACCGCCGGCATTGACCTGTCGATCGGGGTGATCATGGTGATTTCTGCCGTGATCATGGGCAATTGCGCGGTCAGCTACGGCATGCCGAGCGTGCTCGCCGTGGCGATCGGGCTTGCCGCCGGTGCGGCTTGCGGGCTGCTGAACGGACTGCTGGTCGCCTATATGAAGTTGCCGCCCTTCATCGTGACGCTTGGCACCTGGAACATCGTCATGGCCACGAACTTCATCTATTCGGCCAATGAGACGATCCGCGACACCGACGTCGACACTCAAGCGCCGCTGCTGCATCTGTTCGCCCTGAGCTTCAAGGTCGGCACGGCGGTGCTGACGCTCGGTGTCATTGCCACGGTCGTGCTCGTGATGGTCCTTTGGTACGTGCTCAACCACACCGCATGGGGCCGTCATGTCTACGCCGTCGGCGACGACCAGGAGGCGGCGAAGCTGTCTGGCATCCAGACCAAGAAGGTGCTGGTGACGGTCTACACCCTTGCCGGGCTGATCGCCGCTTTCGCGGCCTGGGTCTCCATCGGCCGCAACGGCTCGATCTCGCCATCAGCCGCCGTCACCGACTACAATCTGCAGGCCATCACCGCGACGGTGATCGGTGGTATTTCTCTCTTCGGCGGTCGCGGCTCCATCCTCGGCACCTTGTTCGGCGCGATGATCGTCGGCGTCGTCTCGATGGGCCTCAACATGCTGGGCGCCGATCCGCAATGGAAAGTGCTCCTCACCGGCGTGCTGATCATCGGCGCCGTCGCCATCGACCAATGGATCAGAAAGGTTTCGGCATGACCCAGGAACCCATCCTCACCGCGCGCGGCCTGGTCAAGCGCTATGGCCGCGTCACCGCTCTCGACAATGCCGATTTCGACCTATACCCCGGCGAAATCCTTGCCGTCATCGGCGACAACGGCGCCGGCAAGTCGTCGCTCATCAAGGCGATTTCCGGCGCGGCCGTGCCGGACGAGGGCGAAATCCGGCTTGAAGGCAAACCCGTCTCCTTCAAGTCGCCGATGGAAGCGCGCGAAGCCGGCATCGAAACCGTCTACCAGAACCTCGCGCTGTCGCCGGCGCTGTCGATCGCCGACAACATGTTCCTCGGCCGCGAGATCCGCAAACCCGGCTTCGTCGGCCAGTGGCTTCGCATGCTGGACCGTCCGGCAATGGAAAAGCGCGCCCGCGACAAGCTTACCGAACTCGGCCTGATGACCATCCAGAACATCAGCCAGGCGGTGGAGACGCTGTCGGGCGGCCAACGCCAGGGCGTGGCGGTGGCCCGCGCCGCCGCCTTCGGCTCGAAGATGGTCATCATGGACGAGCCGACGGCGGCGCTCGGCGTCAAGGAGAGCCGCCGCGTGCTCGAACTGATCCTCGACGTGAAGAAGCGCGGCCTGCCGATCGTGCTCATCTCGCACAACATGCCGCACGTCTTCGAAGTGGCCGACCGCATCCACATCCACCGTCTTGGCCGTCGCCTGTGCGTCATCGACCCCAAGCAATATACGATGTCTGATGCCGTTGCCTTCATGACCGGTGCAAAAGCACCCCCGGAGACGGCATTGGCGGCCTGAACTGCCTGATTGCCGCTGGGTAAGGAGGCGGGGGTGTTCTCTAAATCGATTGAAAACATGCTGCAATGCACTAGGATGGGCTGGGAGAAACGGTGAAAGCCGGTATGATCAGGCCAAACCGAACGAGAGGCGATATGACATCCGCCATGACGATCGAAGCCCCCGCTCTCGACAATCCCGATCCCAAGACGCTCGCCGAAGAAGTCTTGATGTCGCTCAAATACCGGGTCGGCAAGGACACCACCGTCGCGACCCAGTACGACTGGCTGACCGCCTCGATCAAGGTCGTGCGCGACCGCGTCGTCGACCACTGGATGCAGGCGACCAAGGAAGCCTACGACCAGCAGGAAAAGCGCGTCTATTACCTGTCGCTCGAGTTCCTGATCGGACGTCTGATGCGCGACGCCTTTTCCAATCTCGGCCTGATGGAGAACATGCGTGAGGCGCTGTCCTCGCTCGGCGTCGATCTCGACCTGATCGCCGCGCTCGAGCCGGACGCTGCCCTTGGCAATGGCGGCCTTGGCCGGCTCGCCGCGTGCTTCATGGAAAGCATGGCGACCGTCGACATTCCCGCGCATGGCTACGGCATCCGCTATGCCAACGGCATGTTCCGCCAGGAAATCCATGACGGTTGGCAGGTCGAACTGCCCGAGACCTGGCTGGACCACGGCAACCCCTGGGAGTTCGAGCGGCGCGAGCGCTCCTTCGAAGTCGGCTTCGGCGGTTCGGTCGAATCGATCACCTCCAGGGACGGCCGGCTCGAACGCCATGTCTGGAAACCGAGGGAGCATGTTCTGGCGGTTGCCTATGACACGCCCGTGGCCGGCTGGCGCGCCAAGCGCGTCAACACGTTGCGCCTTTGGTCAGGCATGCCGATCGATCCGATCCTACTCGACAAGTTCAACGCCGGCGACCACATCGGGGCGCTGGCCGAAAGCAACAAGGCCGATGCGCTGTCGCGCGTGCTCTATCCCGCCGATTCCCACATGGCCGGACAGGAACTCAGGCTCAGGCAGGAATATTTCTTCTCCACCGCCTCGCTGCAGGACATCGTCCAGCGGCATCTGAGCCAATATGGCGACCTGAAGTCGCTTCCCGACAAGGCGGCGATCCACCTCAACGACACCCATCCGGCAATCGCCGTGCCGGAGTTGATGCGGCTTCTGATGGACGTCCACGGCATGGATTTCGATCTCGCCTGGGATATCACCAAGCGTACCTTCGGCTACACCAACCACACGCTGCTGCCCGAGGCGCTGGAAAGCTGGCCGGTGCCGCTGTTCGAGCGGCTTTTGCCGCGTCATATGCAGATCGTCTACGCCATCAACGCGCAGGTGCTGCTGGAGGCGCGCGCCACTGATCAATTCTCCGATGAGCAGATCAGCCGTATCTCGCTGATCCAGGAGAATGGCGACCGCCGGGTGCGCATGGGCAATCTGGCCTTTGTCGGTTCGCATTCGATCAACGGCGTGTCGGCGCTGCATACCGAACTGATGAAGGAGACGGTGTTCGCCGACCTGCACCGGCTCTATCCCGACCGCATCAACAACAAGACCAATGGCATCACGCCGCGGCGCTGGCTCATCCAGTGCAATCCGGGCCTTACCGCGCTCGCCCGCGAGGCGATCGGCGATCGCTTCATGGATGACATCGAGGCGATCAAGGGGCTCGATCCGCTCGCCGACGACACCGCCTTCCGCGAAAAATTCGCCGCCGTGAAGCGCCAGAACAAGGTGAGGCTAGCCAACTTGGTCGCCGACCGCCTCGGCATCAAGCTCGACCCTTCGGCGCTCTTCGACATTCAGGTCAAGCGTATCCACGAATACAAGCGTCA
This sequence comes from Mesorhizobium sp. M8A.F.Ca.ET.165.01.1.1, assembly GCF_004792065.1. NCBI lineage: Bacteria > Pseudomonadati > Pseudomonadota > Alphaproteobacteria > Hyphomicrobiales > Phyllobacteriaceae > Mesorhizobium > Mesorhizobium sp. M8A.F.Ca.ET.165.01.1.1. Next base: position 11,361 of record NZ_SRTH01000002.1, read on the forward strand.
GCTCCTCAACATCCTCGAAGCGATCGCGCTCTATGACCAGATCCGCTCGCATCCCGAGCGCGACTGGATGCCACGCGTGAAATTCTTCGGCGGCAAGGCCGCGCCCAGCTACCACAACGCCAAGCTGATCATCAAACTGGCCAACGACGTCGCCAGGGTGATCAACAGTGACCCTTCGGTGCGCGGCCTGCTCAAGGTCGTGTTCGTACCGAACTACAATGTCAGCCTGGCCGAGGTGCTGATGCCGGCCGCCGATCTCTCGGAGCAGATCTCGACCGCCGGCATGGAAGCGTCGGGAACCGGCAACATGAAGTTCGCGCTGAACGGCGCACTGACCATCGGCACGCTCGACGGCGCCAATGTCGAGATCAAGGAGCATGTCGGCGACGACAACATCTTCATCTTTGGCCTCACCACCGAAGAAGTCGCCGAGCGGCGCAACAATGGCTACAATCCCCGCGGCGTCATCGAGGCGTCCCCCGAACTGGCGCAGGCGGTCGCGGCCGTTTCTTCGGGCGTCTTCTCCCCCGATGATCCCAATCGCTACCGCGATCTGATCAACGGCCTCTACGACAGCGACTGGTTCATGGTCGCGGCGGATTTCGACGCCTATGCCGCCTGCCAGCGCGACGTCGATGCCGTCTGGCGCAACAGCCCGGACTGGTACGCCCGCGCCATCCGCAACGTCGCGCGCGTCGGCTGGTTCTCTTCCGATCGCACGATCCGCCAATACGCCAAAGAAATCTGGAACGTGCCCGTCTGATATGATTGCATGAGGCCACGAACGATGGCCGCAAAAACAAACATTTGGTGCCCGGGGAGGGCGACCGCCTGATGAGGAAGCCGCGCGCGACCGCTGCGACAAGCGGGCCGGACGGACTGGCGTCAGCCAGCGATGTCGAGGCGATTGTCGCCGGTACGCACGGTGATCCTTTTGCGGTTCTCGGTGTTCAGGAGGCCGGCAAGAGCCTGTTCGCGCGCTGCTTCGTTCCGCATGCGCAGTCCGTCACCGCCTACACGCTGACCGGCATCGAGGCAGGCGAATTGACCAGGCGCGACGAAGCCGGTTTCTTCGAGGGCAAGCTGTCGATCAGGAAGCGCCAGCCGCTCCGCTACCACGCGCGCAATGCCGGCGGCGACTGGTGGCTGACCGATCCCTATTCGTTCGGTCCGGTGCTCGGACCGATGGACGATTACTATATCGCCGAGGGCTCGCATCTCAGGTTGTTCGACAAGCTCGGCGCCCATGTCATTGAGCACGAAGGCGCCACCGGCGTGCATTTCGCGGTATGGGCCCCAAATGCCAGGCGCGTCTCGGTGGTCGGCGATTTCAATGACTGGGACGGGCGCCGGCATACGATGCGCGACCGTCGCGACACCGGCATCTGGGAGCTGTTCATTCCCGATATCGGCGCCGGCCGGCCCTATAAATATGAAATCATAGGTCCCGACGGCGTGAGATTGCCGCTGAAAGCCGATCCATTCGCCTTCAAGTCGGAGCTGCGCCCGGCAACGGCCTCGGTGACCGCGGTGCCCCCGGCGCATCCATGGGGCGACGAGGCGCATCGCAATTTCTGGCGCAACGCCGACCCCCGGCGCGAAGCCATCTCGATCTACGAAGTCCATGCCGGTTCCTGGCAGCTTCGCGACGACGGCACCTTCCTGTCCTGGGATGAGCTGGCCGACCGGCTGATCCCTTATGTGGTCGAGGCCGGGTTCACCCACATCGAATTCCTGCCGATCTCCGAGCATCCCTATGACCCGTCCTGGGGTTATCAGACCACCGGCCTCTACGCGCCATCGGCCCGCTTCGGCGATCCGGACGGCTTTGCTCGCTTTGTCGATGGCGCCCATCGTGCCGGCATCGGCGTAATCCTAGACTGGGTGCCGGCGCATTTTCCTGTCGACGAGCACGGTCTGGTCCATTTCGACGGCACCGCGCTCTACGAGCATGCCGACCCGCGCAAGGGCTTCCACCCGGACTGGAACACCGCGATCTACAATTTCGGCCGCCGCGAGGTGGTGTCGTTCCTCGTCAACAACGCCTTGTTCTGGGCCGAAAAATACCATGTCGACGGTCTTCGCGTCGACGCGGTGGCCTCGATGCTCTACCTCGACTATTCGCGCAAGCAGGGCGAATGGATTCCCAACGAAAAGGGTGGGCGCGAAAACCTCGAGGCGGTCAGCTTCCTGCAGAAGATGAACAAGGAGCTCTACGGGCACCATCCCGGTGTCATGACTATCGCCGAGGAATCGACTTCATGGCCAAAGGTCTCGGCGCCCGTTCATGAAGGCGGGCTGGGCTTCGGCTTCAAGTGGAACATGGGCTTCATGCACGACACGCTGGAGTATTTTTCCAAGGAGCCGATTTTCCGCAAGCACCATCACAACGAGCTGACCTTCGGTCTGACCTACGCCTTCTCGGAGAATTTCGTGCTGCCGCTCTCGCATGACGAGGTCGTGCACGGCAAAGGCACGCTGCTGGGCAAGATGGCCGGTGACGACTGGCAGAAATTCGCGACCTTGCGTGCCTATTACGGCTTCATGTGGGGTTATCCCGGCAAGAAGCTGCTGTTCATGGGCCAGGAATTCGCGCAGCGCCGCGAATGGAGCGAGGCGCGCGCGCTTGATTGGAACCTGCTCGATTTCCGGCCGCATCGCGGCGTCTGGCAGACGGTGCGCGATCTCAACTATCTCTACCGTTCACGTCCGGCCCTGCATGGCCGCGACTGCGAGCCCGAAGGGTTTTCCTGGCTGATCGTCGACGACAGCCAGAATTCGGTTTTCGCCTGGGTGCGCAACGCTCCTGGCGGCAATCCGGTCGCCGTCATCTCCAATTTCACGCCGGTGCCGCGCGACAATTATCGTGTACCTCTGCCGAAGGCCGGCAAGTGGCGCGAGATCATCAACACCGATGCTTCCGAATATGGCGGCTCCGGCATGGGCAATGGCGGCGTGGTCGAGGCGAGGGCGGAGGGCAAGAGCATCTCGGCAACGATGCTTCTGCCGCCGCTGTCGACGATCATGCTTGAACTCGCCGACGACTGAACTCGTTAAGGCTGGTCAACGCATAAAGACGAGTAACTTGGGAGGGTATAAATGGCAGACTTGAAAAGAACCCAGCCGCTGGCCCGCGACGCCATGGCCTATGTGCTGGCCGGCGGACGCGGCAGCCGCCTCAAGGAGCTGACCGATCGGCGCGCCAAGCCGGCGGTCTATTTCGGCGGCAAGACGCGCATCATCGATTTCGCGCTCTCCAATGCACTGAACTCTGGCATCCGCCGCCTCGGCGTCGCCACCCAGTACAAGGCGCATTCGCTGATCCGCCACCTGCAACGCGGCTGGAACTTCCTGCGGCCCGAACGAAACGAGAGCTTCGACATCCTGCCGGCGAGCCAGCGCGTGTCGGAAACGCAATGGTATGAAGGCACGGCTGACGCCGTCTACCAGAACATCGACATCATCGAGGCTTATGGCCCGGAATACATGGTGATCCTGGCCGGCGACCACATCTACAAGATGGATTACGAGCTGATGCTGCGCCAGCATGTCGATGCCGGCGCCGATGTCACGGTCGGCTGCCTCGAAGTGCCGCGCATGGAAGCGACAGGCTTCGGCGTCATGCATGTCGATGCCAAGGACAACATCATCGCCTTCGTCGAAAAGCCCGTTGATCCGCCCGGCATTCCGGGTAACCCGGAATTCGCCTTGGCCTCGATGGGCATCTACGTCTTCAAGACCAAGTTCCTGATGGAACAGCTGCGCCGCGATGCCGCCGAGCCGGGCTCCAGCCGCGACTTCGGCAAGGACATCATCCCCTATATCGTCACGCACGGTAAGGCGATCGCGCACCGCTTCACCAAGTCCTGCGTGCGTTCGACCGCCGAGAACGAGGCCTACTGGCGCGATGTCGGCACGGTCGATGCCTATTGGGAAGCCAACATCGACTTGACCGACGTGACGCCGGAACTCGACCTCTACGACCGCGACTGGCCGATCTGGACTTATGCCGAGCTGAAGCCGCCGGCAAAATTCGTCCACGACGAGGATGGCAGGCGCGGTTCTGCCGTGTCGTCACTGGTGTCGGGCGATTGCATCGTCTCGGGCGCTTCGCTGAAGAAGAGCCTGATCTTCACCGGCGCGCGCATCAATTCCTATTCGGCACTCGAAGAAGTCGTCATGCTGCCCGACGTTCATGTCGGCCGGAACGCAAAGTTGAAGCGCGTCGTGATCGACCACGGTGTAAGGATACCGGAAGGGCTGGTGGTCGGCGAGGATCCCGCGCTCGACGCCAAGCGTTTTCGGGTTTCGGAAAAGGGCATCTGCCTGGTCACCCAGGACATGATCGACAAGCTGAAGCTTTAGGCCGGATCGGATTGTAGGCGCATGCATGTTCTGTCGGTCACGCCCGAAATCTTCCCGCTGATCAAGACCGGCGGGCTTGCCGACGTAACCGGGGCGCTGCCGATCGCGCTCGCGGCCAAGGGCGTGACCATGCGCACGCTCATTCCGGGTTTTCCGGTGGTGATGGGCGCCTTCAAGAAAAAGAAGGCCGTCTACCAATACCCCTTGTTGCAAGGCGGCAAGGCCGCGATCCATGCCGTCGAGGTCGCCGGGCTCGATTTGTTCGTGCTCGACGCGCCGCATCTGTTCGACCGCCCCGGCGGCCCCTATGGCAACGCCTCGGGCGCGGATTGGCCGGACAATTGGCGGCGCTTCGCGGCGCTGAGCCAGGCCGGCGCCGATATCGCCGGCGGCGCCATTTCGGGCTACCTGCCTGACATCGTGCATGCCCATGACTGGCAGTCGGCGATGACGCTGGCTTATATGCGTTACGGCAAGGCGGTTGGCACGCCATCAATGATGACCGTCCACAATCTCGCCTTCCAGGGTCAGTTCGGCGCCGGCATCTTCGGCGAACTCGGTCTGCCGGCCGCGGCGATGGCGCTTGACGGCGTCGAATATTATGGCGGCGTCGGCTTCCTCAAGGCGGGTCTGCAGGCGGCCTGGGCAATCACCACGGTGAGCCCGACCTATGCGCAGGAGATCCGTTCACCGGAATTCGGCATGGGCCTCGATGGTCTCATCAACATGCGTTCAAGCGATCTCCATGGCATCGTCAACGGCATCGACACCGCCATCTGGGATCCAGCAACCGATAGACATCTGGTGTCGACCTATACGGCCGAAACGTTGAAGGCCCGCGCGCCCAACAGGGCGGCCGTCGAGGACCGTTTCGGTCTCGACCGCGACGGCAGCCCGATTGTCTGTGTCGTCAGCCGGCTGACCTGGCAGAAGGGCATGGACATATTGGCGACGGTGATCGACGGCATCGTTGCGACAGGCGCCAGGCTGGCTATCCTCGGCTCGGGCGACGCCGGCCTCGAAGGCGCGCTGCTGGCGGCCGCCGCACGCCACCGTGGCCGCATCGGTGTGGTCGTCGGCTATGACGAGGGGCTGTCGCACATCATGCAGGGCGGCTGCGACGCCATCGTCATCCCTTCGCGCTTCGAACCTTGCGGGCTGACGCAGCTTTACGGCCTGCGCTATGGCTGCGTGCCGGTCGTCGCGCGCACCGGCGGCCTCGCCGACACCATCATCGACGCCAACGAAGCGGCGATTGCAGCCGGCGTGGCGACCGGCTTCCAGTTTGCCCCCAACAATGGCGGCGCGCTGCTGCACGCCATCCGCCGCCTGGCCGACGCCCACGCCAGTTCCGCAACCTTCGAGACCATCCAGCGCCAGGGCATGAAGACCGATGTGTCGTGGGATCGAAGCGCCGAAAAATACGTCGAACTCTATCGCCTGCTGCTTTCGAAAAGGGTTGCCTGAAGCATGATACGCACCGTCCCCACCAAGCCCTATTCCGACCAGAAGCCCGGCACGTCGGGACTGCGCAAGAAGGTGCCAGTGTTCCAGCAGGAGCACTATGCCGAGAACTTCATCCAGTCGATCTTCGACGCGCTCGACGGATTTGCCGGCAAGACCCTGGTCATCGGCGGCGATGGCCGCTTCTACAACCGCGAGGTCATCCAGAAGGCCATTGCCATGGCCGCCGGCAACGGCTTCGGCAAGGTGATGGTAGGGCAGGGCGGCATATTGTCGACGCCGGCGGCCTCGCATGTCATCCGCAAATACAAGACCTTCGGCGGCATCATCCTGTCGGCCAGCCATAATCCCGGCGGCCCGCATGAGGATTTTGGCATCAAGTACAATGCCGGCAATGGCGGCCCGGCGCCGGAAAAGCTGACCGACGCCATCTTTGCCAGGACCAAGGCGATTTCGAGCTTCAAGATCGCCGACATCGATCCAATCGACATCGATACGGTCGGCACCGTCAAGGCCGGCGGCATGACCGTCGAGATCATCGATCCGGTCACCGACTATGCCGAACTGATGGAGAGCCTGTTCGATTTCGACGCGTTGCGCAAACTGTTCAAGTCGGGCTTTCGCATGCGCTTCGACGCCATGCACGCGGTGACCGGACCCTACGCCAAGGAAATCCTCGAACACCGGCTCGGCGCACCGAACGGCACCTGCCGCAATTTCAAGCCGCTGCCCGATTTCGGCGGCCATCACCCCGATCCCAACCTTGTCCATGCCAAGCACCTCTATGACGAGATGATGGGGCCGGACGCGCCGGATTTCGGCGCCGCCTCCGACGGCGACGGCGACCGCAATTTGATCATCGGCAAGGGCATTTTCGTCACCCCGTCGGATTCGGTCGCCATGCTTGCCGCCAATGCCCGCCTGGCGCCCGGCTACAAGGACGGGCTGAAGGGCATCGCCCGCTCGATGCCGACCAGCGGTGCCGCCGACCGCGTCGCTCACAAGCTCGGCATCGGCATTTACGAGACGCCGACCGGCTGGAAGTTCTTCGGCAATCTGCTCGACGCCGGCATGGCGACGATCTGCGGTGAGGAAAGTGCCGGCACCGGCTCCAACCATGTCCGCGAAAAGGACGGTCTGTGGGCGGTGCTCCTGTGGCTCAACATCCTCGCCGCGCGCGGCGAAAGCTGCCAGCAGATCGTCACCGAGCACTGGGCGGCCTATGGGCGCAATTACTATTCGCGGCATGACTATGAAGAGGTGGAGAGCGACCGCGCCAATGCGCTGGTCGACGAACTCAGGGCCAAGCTCGGCTCGCTGCCCGGCACCAGCGTGCGCGGCTTGAAGATCGCCAATGCCGACGATTTTGCCTATCACGACCCGGTCGACGGCTCGACCAGCGAGCACCAGGGCATAAGGGTGCTGTTCGAAGGCGGCTCACGCGTCGTCTTCCGCCTCTCCGGCACCGGCACCTCGGGCGCGACCCTCCGCGTCTACATCGAGCGCTACGAGCCGGACAAGTCGAGGCACGATCTCGACACGCAGGAGGCGCTCGCCGATCTCATCGCCGCCGCCGACGACATTGCCGGGATCAAGAGCCACACCGGCCGCGACAAACCGAGCGTGATTACTTGAGGGTGGGGAGGCGCGACTCCCCCTTCTCCCCTTGTGGGAGAAGGTGTCGCCGAAGGCGACGGATGAGGGGTGCTCCAGCTTGGCGCAAACCGGCGCCCGGGACACCGATGCCTCATTCCTTCCAACACCCCTCATCCGTCTCGGCGGTGCGCGCCGATCCACCTTCTCCCACAAGGGGAGAAGGGAAGGCGCTCACGTGAACAATCTCGGCGCCGCCATCACCAGCGAAGGCATCCGCTTCGCCGCCTGGTCGTCGTCGGCGCGGCGGCTCTGGGTGTCGATCTTCGATGAAACCGGCGACCACGAAATCGAGCGGCTTGAACTCCAGCCCGAAGGCGAGGGTTTTTACGCCCTGTTCGTCGCGGGTCTCGCCGCCGGCACCCGCTACGGCTTTCGTGCCGATGGCGACTATGCACCCGAGCGTGGGCTGTGGTTCGACCCCGACAAGCTGCTGACCGATCCTTATGCCGCCGAAATCGACCGGCCCTATGCCTATCACTGGCGGCTCGCCGCGCGGCGCAATGAGGGTGCCGACACCGCGTCGCTGATGCCCAAGACCGTGGCCAAGGCCTTGCCCGCGGCCTCACCGATCCTGCCGCCGCTGTTTCGTCCGGGCGGCCTGATCTACGAACTGAATGTCCGCGCCTTCACCAAGCTCCACCCGGATGTGCCGCAAGAACAGCGTGGTACGATCGCCGCACTTGCCCATCCGGCCATCATCGAGCATCTGCAAAGGCTCGGCGTCTCCGCCGTCGAATTGATGCCGGTGACGGCGTCGATCGACGAGCGGCATCTGCCGCCGCTGGGCTTGAGCAACGCCTGGGGCTACAATCCCGTCACCTTCATGGCGCTCGACCCTCGCCTCGCACCCGGCGGCCTGACGGAATTACAGGACACGGTCGCAGCGCTGCGCCGGGTTGGCATCGGCACCATTCTCGACCTCGTCTTCAACCATACCGGCGAAAGCGACAGGCTGGGGCCAACGCTCTCGCTGCGCGGCCTCGACAACCAGGCCTACTATCGGCATCGGCCGGATGGCGGGCTGGTCAATGACACCGGCACCGGCAACACCATCGCTTGCGACCATCCGGTGGTGCGCGAAATGGTGCTCGACACGCTCCGTCATTTCGTGCGCCGGGCTGGCGTCGACGGCTTCCGGTTCGATCTGGCTCCGGTGCTGGGCCGGGTCGATGGTCTGTTCGATCCGGAAGCACCACTGCTCCGGGCCATTGCCGATGATCCGGTACTTTGCGACCGCGTGCTGATCGCCGAGCCTTGGGATATCGGGGCAAACGGATATCAACTGGGCAATTTTCGGCCACCGTTCCTCGAGTGGAACGATCGCTACCGCGACGATGTCAGACGCTTCTGGCGCGGCGATGCCGGCATGGTCGGCACTCTCGCCACGCGCCTTGCCGGTTCGTCCGACGTGTTCAACAGGGCAGGGGAGCCGGCAAGCCGCAGCGTGAACTTCATCGCCGCCCATGACGGCATGACGCTGGCCGACATCGTCGCCTACGAGCGCAAACACAACGCCGACAATGGCGAGCAGAACCGCGACGGCCATAACGACAACCTGTCCTGGAACAATGGCGTCGAGGGAGACACGAACGAGGCAGCGATCATCAAGGCGCGCTTCGACGACCAACGCGCACTGCTCGCCACGCTGTTCGCCTCGCGCGGCACCATCATGCTGACGGCAGGCGACGAATTCGGCAGAACGCAGCAAGGCAACAACAACGCCTATGCGCAGGACAACGCCATTACCTGGCTTGACTGGACAGGCCGCGATCAGGCGCTGGAGCGTTACGCATCGGCGCTTGCAGCGCTTCGCCAGGCGGTGCCGGCACTGTCGGACACACGTTTCCTGGCCGGAGAACCGGTCGAGGCTTCAGGCGTTCCCGACGTCGCCTGGCTGACCGAGACGGGTGAGCCGCTCGCAGAGACCGACTGGAACGACTCCAGCCGGCATCGCCTTGTCATGCTGCTTGGCGGCGAGGATGGCAGGCTTGCCGTCATGATCAATGGTGACCGCCGCCAATGCGTCTTCACCTTGCCGGCGCGCGATGGCTTCCAGTGGCGCCCGGCAATCGAGACACAGGCGATCGACCTCCTGCGCCCGCTGCCGGGCCGCAGCGTCAATTTCATGATCGAGGGCCGGACCGGAAACGGTGGCGCCGGGAAGGGTTCGTAATGGCCGACGACAATGCCAGGCAGGGAGCCGAGTGGTGGCGAGGCTGCGTCATCTATCAGATCTATCCGCGCTCTTTCCAGGACACGACCGGCGATGGCAGCGGCGATCTCAAAGGTATTACGGCAAGGCTCGCCCATATCGCCTCCCTCGGCGTCGACGCTGTCTGGCTGTCGCCCTTCTTCAAGTCGCCCATGGCCGACATGGGCTATGACGTATCGGACTACTGCGACGTCGACCCGATGTTCGGCACGTTGGCGGATTTCGACGCGCTGGTCGCCGAAGCGCATCGGCTCGGCCTGAAAATCATCATCGACCAGGTGCTGTCGCATTCATCCGACAAGCATGAATGGTTCATCGAAAGTCGCGCCAGCCGCGACACCGCCAAGGCCGACTGGTACGTCTGGGCCGACGCCAGGCCCGACGGCGGCGCGCCCAACAATTGGCTGTCGGTCTTCGGGGGGCCATCCTGGGAGTGGGACGCGACCCGTCGCCAATATTACATGCACAATTTCCTCGCCTCGCAGCCGGATCTCAATTTCCACAATCCGGAAGTCCAGGACGCGTTGCTGGACACGGTGCGGTTCTGGCTGGAGCGCGGTGTCGACGGCTTCCGGCTCGACACGGTCAATTACTATGTCCACGACCGCTGGCTGCGCAGCAATCCGCCCTTGGCTTCGAGCGTTGCCGGCACCAACACGGAAACCAACACCTACCTCTATCAGGAGCATCTGTTCGACAAGACGCAGCCGGAGAACCTGGCGTTCCTCAGGCGTTTCCGCGCGTTGCTCGACGAATTTGGCGACCGCGCCGCCGTCGGCGAGATCGGCGATGAAGGCCGCTCGCTGCAGACGCTCGCAGCCTACACCTCCGGCGGCGACAAGCTTCAGATGAGCTACACGTTCGATTTGCTCGGCTCGCAATTTTCGGCGGCGCATGTGCGTGGTTGCGTCGAGGCGTTTGAGAATGCGGTTGCCGACGGCTGGGTCTGCTGGGCCTTCTCCAACCATGACGTCGTGCGCCATGTCAGCCGCTGGACGCGGCCGGATGGCGATCCCGATCTGGTGGCCAAATTCTCGATCATGCTGCTCGCCTGCCTGCGCGGCTCGATCTGCCTCTATCAGGGCGAAGAACTCGGCCTTGAGGAAGCGGAGCTTGCCTATGAAGATTTGCGCGATCCCGTCGGCATCCGTTTCTGGCCGGGCGTGAAGGGCAGGGACGGCTGCCGCACGCCGATGGCCTGGGAGGTCGGGGCCGACAATGCGGGCTTTTCCACCACAAAACCATGGCTGCCTGTGCCGGCAAGCCATCGCGCCCGTGCGGCGGATGCGCAGAACGGCGAGGAGCAATCGGTGCTGTCGGTCTACCGCTCCACGCTTGCCTTGCGCAGACAGCACCCGGCACTGGTCGGTGGTTCGATCCGTTTTCTCGACGCCGAGGGAGACATGCTCGCCTTCATCCGCGAAGGAGACGGGGAGAGGCTGCTCTGTGTCTTCAATTTCGCCGGGGAGCCGGCGACGTGGCCCTTGCTGCCTGATATCGGAACCGTCGCGGCTGTCCTGGGCGGTACCGCGGCTGTCGAGGAAAACGCGCTCTCGCTGCCGGCTCTCGGTTGCTTCCTCGGTCGGCTCGGCTGATCGGCGCTTCGGTTGCGGCCAAGCGGTCCTACTGAACGAGCACTGCCCGTCCGCAGGTCGCACCGGTGACGCGCACGTCGGCCTGGCCGACACCGACGCCCAGGGCTGAAAGCACATTGTAGAGCAAGTCGTCGACGGGCGCCGTTACGGTGTTGAGCAGGGCCACCACTGCCGGTTTGACCGTTCCAAGCAGGGCGGTCAGATCGATGCCCAAACCAAGCGCATTGACCGAAAGCGACAGGTTGTTGACCAGAGACGTGGTGAGCGACTGCGAGATGTTTCGCGTCGAAACGGTCTTGATCGTCTTGTTGGCGATGTCGGTTGCGTTGAAGGTCAAGGTCTGCGGGCTGTTGTTGGTGATCGCGGTCGCGGCCGAACCCATCACCTGAATCAGCGGGATGTTGATCAGCAGGAGCTTCAGACTCACATCGGCGATCTCGGCGTCGGTGAAGGTCTGCGGCTGGCTGAAATCGGCGAAGCCGGACGGGTTGTTGCTGTTGGCCAGGTTCAATTGCGCGATGCCGGGGTGCGCGGCGATGGAGACACTGATGCTGGACGGCCCTGTCGGACAGCTTATGTCGGTCAGCTTGGCCTCGGCATAGGCGACTTCCACATTGAGCGGCAGATTGACGGCCAGCAGGCTGATGCCGCCGGCCAGGCCGGGCGTGCCGATACCGACGGAAGCCGTCAGCTTGATGCGCGTCTGGGCGGTCCGCACGACGGTGCCGATGCCATCGATGGCCAGCCAGGGCGAGGATTGCATCGGCTCCCCAATGGCGATGCTGAGCTTGGTGGAGAGCAGCCCCGGGATGGTGGCGCCGAGATCGATCGCGGCCTGGTTGGTGCCGTTGGCGAGTACGGCGGCCGCTGTCAGCATTCCCATGGCGCTTGCGTCTACGCCAAGGCCGGACGGCTGTTGCCCGAGGCCCAGGCTGCCGACGGAACCAAGGTCGACAAGACTGCTGAGTGGGATCTTGACGGTGCTGGTCGACTTGGAGGCGATGGTCTGCAAGGCGACCTTTGCGGTATTGCCGAGGCCAGGAACATTGGCCATGGCAGTAGCGATCTGGCCGACGGTCGCCTTCGAGGCCAAAACGTCGGAATAGGTGCCGGCCGTGATGTTCAGTTGTGTGCCGAGCGCACTGACGAAGGAAAGCACGCTTACATCGGCCGAGATCAGTCCGTTGTAATCCATGACGCTGAGCGAGATGTTGCCGCCGAGAAGTCCGCTCAAAAGTGCGTTGAGGATGCCGCCATTGACGCTGAGCAATCTCGACCCGACCGAGAATGTCGCCTGCGGCGTCATGCTGGCGGTGGCTTGGGTGCCGATGACGGGAGTGGGGATCAGCGAGCTTGCGAAGTAGCGCTTGGGGATCTTCGCCAAAGTCACCCGGACGGCATTGTAAGGCGTCACGCCCGCCTGGAAGCGCTGGCTGACATTGGCGGTCGATGAGGCATATCGGCCTTGCGTAACCGTCACCACCGTCTTCCCGGCGGCCGCCGGGATGGTCTGGCCCGAAGCTTGAACAACGACACCCGGCATGCCGTTGTCGGTGAGCGTGGTGACGACGGCTGTATTGACGTTGTTGATGTTCGAGGCAGCGGTGATCGCTGCCAGGTCGACCATCGCCTGGGCTTCCCGGCGCTCTGTGTAGATGGAGGCCTCGTCTATCGCCACCGCGGCCAGGGCCAGCGCGACCGGCGCGCTCAATGCGGTCATGACGGCGAAGTTCGCCTTCCTGTCCCCCATCATCGACCGTGCAAGCCGGCCGATGCCCTTGCCCGCCCGCTGTCGCATTCAGATACCCCCGACCCTGATCGTTGACTGACGCCTGATGGTCGTCCCTGGCATGGCTATGCCCGGGAACAGATTCCAGATCGGCAGGTTGCGGGCATCGTACGAGACGGACACCACGAACTGGCTTCCGTCGGCCACGCTGTCATTGGCCTGGTAGGTCAGTTTGCTGGAGTCCACGAAGGGGTAACCGCCGGCGTTGTTGGCGAGGTAGCTGGCCACGAGCGTCTGGCGCTCGGTCTGGTTCACCCCGGCGATAGCCGTCCGGGCGGCGTCGGCTGCAATTTGCTGTATCGAATTGGCGGCGCCAAAATAGATGCCGTACGCAACCATCCCGAGCAAGAGAAGCATGAAGAGCGGCGACAGCAGGGCGAACTCGACCGCTGAAGTGCCCGAATTGTCTGTTCGGAACTGGCGCCTTCGGACCTTGCAAATGAGGTTGTCAACCATGGCTGCAGCATGCCCAAGTTCGCATGCAGAAAGCGAAAACTCTGGACGCAACCAAAGGATGTGCTCGATTGAAAAAGACTCTCTAATTTAGTCATTGCTTCTGCAATCATGAGGCTTGACTTAAGGTCAATCAGTACTCGGTTGAAAAGAGCTGACCTCCTGTCTAGTCTCCTGCCACCAGCCGCCGGAGGGAACCGGCGGCGCGCTCAAAGGAATCAGACATCGGTTCCGGGGCGTCAACACGTTAAGGCGCGCCCATGGCAGCGCCGACAGGGAGAACTTCATGCTGAAAAACATGCTGAGGGCGACGGTGTTCGCCACGACCATGACCTTGGCTGCCGGCACTTTCTTGACGCCAGCCTTCGCCGAGACCGTCTATAACAGGGGCACCGCCGCTGAATCGGAGTCGGTCGACCCACACAAGACCTCGACGGTCTATGAAGCCAACGTGCTGCGTGACCTGTTCCAGGGACTGGTCATGCAGGATGAGAAGGCCAACCTCATTCCGGGCGCCGCCGAAAGCTGGACGGTATCGGATGACGGCACGGTCTATACCTTCAAGCTGCGCAAGGACGGCATGTGGTCGGATGGCAGCCCGGTGACGGCGGACGACTTCGTCTATGCCTTCCACCGGCTGGAGGATCCGGCGACCGGCGCGGAATACGCCTCGATGCTGTATCCGGTGAAGGGCGCGGAGGACGTCAACACCAAGAAGGGCAAGCCGGAAGACATGGGCGTCAAGGCGATCGACGCCAACACCCTGGAAGTGTCCTTGAAGGCGCCGACGCCGTACTTCCTGGAGATGCTGACCCATCAGGCGACCTATCCGGTCAGCAAGGCCTCGATTGAAAAGCTCGGCGCCGACTGGATCAAGCCCGGCAAACTGGTTTCGAACGGCGCCTATACGCTCGCCGAATGGGTTCCCAACGACCACATGAAACTGGTCAAGAATCCGAAATTCTGGGACGCCGCGACCGTCAAGTTCGACGTAGTCAACTACATCCCGACCGAAGATCGTTCGTCGGCGATGAAGCGCTTCGAGGCCGGCGAACTCGACAGCTATGACGATCTGCCGACCGAACAGCTGGCCGACCTCAAGACCAAGTTCGGCGACCAGATCCATGTCGGACCGTATCTCGGCACCTACTACTATGCGATCAAGACCGACAAGGCGCCGTGGAACAATCCGGAGCTGCGCAACGCCATCTCGATGGCGATCGACCGTGACTTCATCGCTGAAAAGGTCTGGCAGAACTCGATGCTGCCCGGCTATTCGATGGTGCCTCCCGGCATCGAGGGCTACACGCCCGCAATGGCCAAATACGCCGACATGCCGCAGATCGACCGCGAGGACGCCGCCAAGAAAATCCTCGAGAAGCTTGGCTACACGCCCGAGCATCCGCTGAAGATGGAGATCCGCTACAACACCTCGGAAAACCATAAGAACACGGCAGTGGCGATCCAGGAACAGCTGAAGCCGCTAGGCGTCGACGTCACGCTGCTCAACACCGACACCAAGACCCACTACTCCTTCCTCGAGCAGAAGGGCGACTATGACGTGGCGCGTGCCGCCTGGATCGCCGACTACAAGGATCCGGAAACCTTCCTCGGCATCACGCGCAAGGCCAGCGGCAACAACTATTCGAACTACAACAGCCCGCAATACGAAGCGGCAATGGACAAGGCCGCGGCCGCCGGCGGCAAGCCCGAAGAGCGCATGAAGGATCTCTCCGCGGCCGAGCGCATCCTCATCGACGATGTCGGCCAGATCCCGCTTCTCTACTACAGCTACCACGATATCGTTTCCTCGAAGCTGCACGGCTTCGTCGACAATGTGATGGACGTGCATCCGTCGCGCTTCGTCAGCAAGGACTGATCCCTGGCCAAGCCGCCGCGCAACCGAATGCGCGGCGGCGCTGGTTTGCCATCGCATCGGTCCGGGAAGCGGAATCGATTTTCGGAAAGTTCGGTGCGAAGATTTGAAGGCTGGAGCGCAATCGTCCGAGTGGACGGGCGTGCTCTGGATCAAGCGGGGCACCGATGCTGCGATACGTATTCCGGCGGCTTTTGACCGCCATCCCGACGCTGTTCGTCATCGTGACGATGGCGTTCTTCCTGATGCGCGTCGCGCCAGGCGGTCCGTTCAACCAGGAGCGGGGTCTGAGCCCCGAGATCAAGGCCAATCTTGAAGCCCAGTTCGGCCTCAACGATCCGCTCTGGCTGCAATATGTCCACTATCTCGGCAATCTGCTGCGCGGCAATTTCGGCCCGAGCTACAACATGCCGGATTTCACCGTCACCGAACTGTTTGCCAAGGGCCTGCCCATTTCCGTCCAGCTCGGTGCCTCGGCGCTGATCCTGGCGCTGTTGCTCGGCAGCGTGCTCGGCACCATTGCCGCGCTTAACCAGAACAAGCTTGGCGACTATACGGTGATCGCCCTGGCGACCGCCGGCAGCACCATCCCCACCTTCGTCATCGCGCCGGTGATCCAGCTCCTTTTCGGGCTGACCTGGAGGCTGTTGCCGATCGGTGGCTGGGGCGACGGCGCCTTCATCAACAAGGTCGGCCCGGTGCTGACACTTGCCTTGCCGCAGATCGCCATCGTTGCGCGCCTGATGCGCGGCTCGATGATCGAATCGCTGCGATCCCATCATATCCGAACGGCGCGCGCGCTCGGCCTCTCCGACTGGTCGGTGGTGGTCAAGCACGCGCTGCGCGGCGCCATCCTGCCGATCGTCTCCTTCACCGGTCCGGCTGCGGCGGCACTGCTGACCGGCTCGGTCATCGTCGAGACGATCTTCTCCATTCCCGGAGTAGGCCGCTATTTCGTCGATGCCGCGCTCAACCGCGATTACACACTGGTGATGGGAACGGTGGTGGTGATCGCCATTTTCACCATCGTCTTCAACCTGATCGTCGACGTCATGTACGCGGTCGTCGACCCGAGGGTGCGCTATGACTGACATCACGGCCACGGCTCCCGCCATCGTTGGTCGCTCGCTTTGGGGCGATGCCTGGGCGCGCCTCAAGGCCAATCGCGCCGCCATGTTCAGCCTCTACTACCTCATTCTGATCGGTGTCGTCAGCGTCTTTGGCCCCTGGTTCGTGCCGCATCAATACACGACCATCTACGCCGACTATGTGCGCATGCCGCCAAGCCTGTCGGCCTACCCGAAACCCGATATGATCGAGACGGCGCTTGCCGAAGCGATCAAACGCATGCGGGTCGACATCAAGGAGTGGCACCAGGAAGGGAGCCAGGTCTTCGTCACGGTCAAGTCGACCAAGCCGATCGACGACCGCAACATCCGCTACCTCGACCGTTCCGATGCCTTCGACGACACCAAGATAGAGAGCAAGTCCCCCGACGGCCTCGAAGTGACGATGAGCGCATCGGTCAAGCAGCAGTATTTCCTGTTCGGAACCGACAACACTGGCCGTGATCTGTTGTCGCGCACGCTGATGGCCGGGCGCATCTCGCTTGCCATCGGCCTGCTCGCCGGCATCGTTGCGGTGGTGATTGGTGTGATCTATGGCGCCGCCGCCGGCTTTTCCGGCGGCAAGGTCGACGAGGTGATGATGCGCATCGTCGACGTGCTCTATTCCTTGCCGTTCATCTTCTTCGTCATCATGCTGGTGGTGTTCTTCGGCCGCAACTTCGTGCTGATGTTCCTGGCGGTCGGTGCCGTGCTGTGGCTCGACATGGCGCGCATCGTGCGCGGGCAGGCGCTGTCGATCCGCCGGCAGGAATATGTCCAGGCGGCGGAAGCCATGGGCATCGGCCAGCGCGGCATCCTGGTGCGCCATGTCATCCCCAACCTGCTTGGCCCCGTGGTGATCTACATGACCCTGCTGGTGCCGCAGGTCATCATCTTGGAGAGCTTCCTGTCGTTCCTCGGCCTCGGCATCCAGGAGCCGATGACCAGCTGGGGCGTGCTGATCTCCGTCGGCGCCAAGAACATCGGCACCGCCAACTGGCTGCTCCTGTTTCCCGCCTTCTTCCTCGTCTCGACATTGTTCGCCCTGAATTTCGTCGGCGACGGCCTGCGCGACGCGCTCGACCCAAGAGATCGATAAAGATTGGGATCGGTA
Source organism: Mesorhizobium sp. M8A.F.Ca.ET.165.01.1.1 (assembly GCF_004792065.1). Classification (NCBI taxonomy): domain Bacteria; kingdom Pseudomonadati; phylum Pseudomonadota; class Alphaproteobacteria; order Hyphomicrobiales; family Phyllobacteriaceae; genus Mesorhizobium; species Mesorhizobium sp. M8A.F.Ca.ET.165.01.1.1. The sequence continues at coordinate 28,991 of NZ_SRTH01000002.1, forward strand.
AAAATGGGGATAGATAAAATGGGGATCGCTGACATGGCCACTCCCGAAACGATCCTCAGCGTCAAGGACCTGCGCGTGCGCTTCCGCACGCTCGACGGTGCCGTCGAAGCGGTCAAGGGCATCAACATCCATGTCAATGCCGGCGAAACCGTCGCAGTCGTGGGCGAATCCGGCTCCGGCAAGAGCCAGACGATGATGGCGGCGATGAGCCTGCTGGCCTCCAACGGCGAAGCGTCGGGCCATGTCGATTATCGCGGCCGCAATTTGCTCACATTGAGCAAGTCCGAGCTGAACAAGGTCCGCGGCCGCAAGATCAGCATGATCTTCCAGGAACCGATGACCTCGCTAGATCCGCTTTATTCGATCGGCAACCAGCTGATGGAGCCGATCCGCAGGCATCGCGGCCTGAGCGCCGCCGAAGCGCGTGAAGAGGCGCTCAAGCTGCTGCGGCTCGTCCATATTCCCGATCCGGAACGGCGGATGAAATCCTATCCGCACGAGATGTCCGGCGGCCAGCGCCAGCGCGTGATGATCGCCATGGCGCTCGCCAACGACCCCGACATCCTGATCGCCGACGAACCGACGACGGCACTCGACGTGACCATCCAGGCACAGATCCTGATGCTTCTGGCCGAGCTGCAGCGCAAGCTCGGCATGGCGATCGTCTTCATCACCCACGACCTCGGCATCGTGCGGCGCTTCGCCGACCGGGTCTATGTCATGCGCCAGGGGGAGGTCGTCGAGGAAGGCGCGGCGGAAGCGATCTTCGCCAACCCGCAGCATGCCTACACCAAGATGCTGCTGGCGGCCGAGCCGACGGGAACCAAGGCACCTCCGCCCGCCAACGCGCCCGTGGTGCTCGAAGGCAGGAACGTCGAAGTCACATTCAGGATCGGCGGCGGGTTCCTGGCCGGCGAACCGCTGATGCTGCGGGCTGTCGATCACATCTCGATCCGGTTGCAACGCAACCAGACCATCGGCATCGTCGGCGAATCCGGATCAGGCAAATCGACGCTCGGCCGCGCCTTGCTGCGGCTGTTGCCGAGCGATGGGCTCATCCGGTTCGGCGATCGCGACATTTCCACGGCCGACCGGCAGCAGATGCGGCCGCTGCGACGCCAGATGCAGCTCGTCTTCCAGGATCCCTTCGGTTCGCTGTCGCCACGCATGACCGTCGGCCAGGTCATCACCGAAGGGCTGCTGGTGCATGAGCCGAACCTTTCGGGAAAGCAGCGCGACCAGCGCGCTGTCGAGGCGCTACGCGAAGTCGGCCTCGATCCCAACGCCCGCAACCGCTACCCGCACGAATTTTCCGGCGGACAACGGCAACGCATCGCCATTGCCCGCGCCATGATCCTGAAGCCCAAGATGGTCGTGCTGGACGAGCCGACCTCGGCGCTCGACCGCTCGGTGCAGAAACAGATCGTGGAATTGCTGCGCAAACTTCAGGCCGACCACGAACTCTCCTACCTGTTCATCAGCCACGATCTCGCGGTGGTGCGCGCCATGGCCGACTACATCATCGTCATGAAGCAGGGCAAGATCGTCGAGGAGGGACCGACCGAGGCGATCTTCAGCAACCCGCAAGCGCCTTATACGCAGACGCTGATGAACGCCGCGATCGACGTCACGCGGTTCCGGTTGAGCGCGTGATGAGCCGCTGCAGGTAAGGCCCGTTCGCTCAGCCCGCCGAACTCGCGCACTTGTGTGCGCGCATGGCGACAGCGGCATCCTGCTGTTGCTTCAACCGGTCGATCCTGGCCGTTTCACGATTGGCGACCGCCGTCTTCACGCGCGATCCGCCAAGCAGCCAGCGCGGCACGCTGGTGTTGGCGACCTTGCCGCGGGTGATCGCGGTTTGCGAGATGTCGCTCGCGCTGCTTCCCACGGCGCTGTTAAGCTCGGTGCAGCTCATGCTCTCGTGTTTGGCCGGATCGGCCCTTCCGCCGATCGTCCCGCATCCGCCAACCAGGAGCATGGCAGCCAGAAGAACCGGTGCTGACCCTGTTGTTGAGATCAAATTCATATTCGCGTCCGGTTCGCCGTGTGCCGGCCCCCTCATATTCGTCGGTCAAACTAGCGCGGATGCCCTTTTCGTCAAAGTTTGACCGGCCGGCCGGCTCTGCGCTGGTTACCGGCCCGTCTCACTGTCGTCGAAAATTCTTACGCTGCTTCGGCGGCCAATCCGGTCATGGGGACACAACCGCCGCCGAGCACCATTTGGGCAATGTCGGCCGCGTTGTCATCGACATGGGCTGTCACCAGCACGATCCCTTCGCCGACACTGCGGCGCTCCGGCCTTCTGGCGGTCGCGACCAAGGGTCCGAGCAAGCCGCCGAGGGCGCAGCCGCAGAACGTGCCTGTCAGGGCCATCGCCGACAGGCCGGTTGCGAAAGGATTGATGCCGTAAGCAGCAAAAGCGCCCAGGCACGCCAACAGCCCGGCGGCAGCGCCAAGCATGACTGCCGGAGATTTCAGGACACCGATTTCGTCGTGGTAGGGCCCGATAATGGCGATCTGTACGCGCGGAACCCCGGCCGCCAAAAGGTTGCCGGCGATCCGGGTCGCTTCGGGATGGGATTCAAAAAGCCTGCTGATTGTTGGCATGGTCATTCAGGACGTGTCGTGTCCGTCAGCGCGTCGGTAACGAAGGATGCGGCGATCAAGTCGTCGCCATCGATCCGGCCTTGACCGTCCTCCATTACCGCCGCGACCTTTTGGAAGGTCTTGATTTCGCCCTCGGTGATCCGCGCGCTGCGCATCCTGCTCCGGAGGTCTGCCACGCGCAGCTGCAAGATATCGGATCTTGCGTCTTCACGATTCGAGATTGTGCTGGTCATTTATTCCGTCTCGTTTTTTGATGGTCCTCGCGCCCAATCAACCGAACTTGGAGCGCGGGCAAACGTTCCCGGTTAGGGCTTCGGTCTGGTAAGGCGCGGGACTTAAGTCTTGCACCAGGACGCAATGGTCTTGCCGGGCGCGGAACCCGGAACGGCCGCTGATTGCCGCCGTTTGTCCGCTAGCAGATTGTGGGAGGAAGCCGATGGAGAAGAGTGTTGACCAGGCGCGTTGGTTGCTCGCACCGATCTTCGCGACGGCCATCACTTTCATGGTGGCCGCAATAGTCCTCGGCTAACCTCCTCGCACATCGGCGCAATCCAGTCCCTTCCTGCGCTGACAGGGTTCGCTCGCTCTTCCAAGTGGCGAGCGAACCCTGGATTTGGCACAAACCCTGGCTGGACTGGCCAGCGTCGGGAAAATTGCCTGACCCGAGCCGAGCTTCCATAACTTACCAGCGGTGATGGGGTATTCAGGACTGGCACGGTCCACTGCGCCTGGATTTTCAGCCGCGCATAGCGTGCCAGGGAAAGTCATCTGGTGGCCAGGCTTGATCGAGAGCCGGGCCACCAGTCGGTAATCAGTAACCGCCGTTTTCGATCACCACCGGGTGGTGGTGACGGTGGGTGGAGATGGAGCCGGTGACGACAACGGCATCCCGATCCTGCCGATAATGATGCCGGCGACCATGGTCGTAGAACGCAATCGTTCCGTGGTGACGGTGATGAAGCCGCTGACCTTCCTCGTTGATGATCCTGACCTGGTTGTGATGTCGATGATGGGTCGTGACGACAACGTCCGCCTCAGCGGCCGAAGCCAAAGCGGGCAATCCCATCGAAAGCGCCAAAGCGCACATGATCATTGTTTTCACTGCAATTTCTCCATTGCCTTGATTAGCCCTTCCTTGGATACAACTGCCGCTGACCCCTTTGGTTCCGGGTTTCCCGGGACAGGCGGGGACGTGCGGCAGGTCGAAGGGCGGCTATGGCGTCGCTAGCCAAGGATGCAAAAACCGCAACATTTAGCCACCGCCCCCTAGCCATCCTCATGCCACGGCTAGTCGCGGCATCGCGTTCTCTACGGTTTCACTCAGGCTGCGGAACATTAGGAGGGTCTAACTGTTCTATCTCCGCGGCAGGCATCACAATTGAGGTCTGCTGAAGATCAGTCGGCAAAGGCTGATCGGCCCGTGTCCTCCGCCAGAGGCGCGGGCTCACCAGGCAACAGGAGAGAGACTATGAACAATATCATTTGGCTCGTTGGAGCGGTGGTCATCGTCATTGCGATATTGAGCTTCTTCGGCCTCCGTTAGGCGCCGCGCGCCATGCCCTGTCGGAGTGTGATCCGTGGCAGCGACGCCGCGAACACTCCCCGCAGATTGACCGGCACGATGCAGGAACCTCGGTGCTCATGCGTCATGCGAGGAAAGGGATTTCGTGTCCGTTCCCCGCGCTGAGGGAAAAGGCATCAGCCTGGACGCAGGCCTATCAGGTGAATCGCCGATTGCGCCAAAGTCGGGATGCGCTAATACATTGTTCTTTCTGGTCGGAGTGGCAGGATTTGAACCTGCGACCCCCTCGTCCCGAACGAGGTGCGCTACCAGGCTGCGCTACACTCCGTGACCAGACCGCGGGCTTATAGCCGCCACACTTCGTTCCTGCAAGCGGCAATGGCAGCACTTCTGTCGCATTTCGTGCGCTTTCGTCGGGGCTTGCCGGAAAGCTCGGATTTCCATCCGGGATAAACGCGGCTTAAAGCCTTGTGTGCTACGCCGCTGCCTCGATAGATCGTGTTTCTGTCTCCTGGAGCCCTGCTGTCTTGCCCCCAAAAATCGTTGGCGAAGCCTGGCCCAACAGCTTCAAATTCGAAACCGCGGCGCTGATCAAGGCATCCGGGTTTCGTGAATATGATGCGCGCTGGTGGTTCGGTCATCCCGGTTCGACGGTGCCGCCGGAACTCAATCTGATCGGCGTCCAGGCGCTTGGCATGGGGCTCGGCACGCTGATTCGCCGTCTCGGCGCCGGACCCGACATCGTCACCGGGCATGATTTCCGGTCCTATTCGCTTGGCATCAAGCTAGCGCTGGTTTCCGGGCTGATGGCGGCCGGCGCAAGGGTGAAGGACATCGGCCTGGCGCTGTCGCCTATGGCCTATTTCGCGCAGTTCGCACTGGAGACGCAGTCCGTCGCCATGGTCACCGCCTCGCACAACGAGAACGGCTGGACCGGCGTCAAGATGGGAGCCGCGCGGCCGCTGACCTTCGGGCCTGAGGAGATGACCGCGCTGAAGGCGATGGTGCTCGCCGGCGATTTCGACCTTACAGGCGGCGGCTCCTATGATTTCGTCCGCGATTTTCGCGCCACCTATCTCGACGACCTGGTCGGGGACAAGCGCATCACACGCAAGCTCAAAGTGGTCGCTGCTTGCGGCAATGGCACTGCCGGCGCCTTTGCCCCGGAAGCCTTGCGGCGCATCGGTTGCGAGGTGATTCCGCTCGATGCCGAACTCGACCATACCTTCCCGCGCTACAATCCCAACCCGGAGGACATGCGGATGCTGCATGCCATCAGGGACAAGGTGCTGGAGACAGGGGCCGATGTCGGTCTGGGCTTCGATGGCGACGGCGACCGCTGCGGCGTCGTCGACAATGAAGGCAACGAAATCTTCGCCGACAAGGTCGGCGTCATGCTCGCGCGGGATATTTCGCGGCTCCATCCGGGTTCGACCTTCGTCGTCGACGTCAAGTCGACCGGACTGTTCAACACCGACGCGGTGCTGCGCGCCAATGGCGCCGTTACCGACTACTGGAAGACCGGCCATTCCTACATTAAACGCCGCGTTGCCGAACTCGGCGCTGTCGCCGGCTTCGAAAAGTCAGGCCATTTCTTCTTCAACCCGCCGATCGGCCGCGGCTATGACGACGGGTTGGTCACGGCAATCGCCATCTGTCAGATGCTGGACCGCAACCCGGCCAGTTCGATGGCCGATCTCTACCGTGCGCTGCCGCTGACCTTCGGAACCCCGACCATGTCTCCACACTGCGCGGACAGTGTGAAGTATAGCGTCGTCGAACGGGTGGTCTCCGATTTTCAGGCGATGCAGCGGGACGGTACCAGTTTCGCGGGCCAGAAGATCCTGGACCTCGTCACCGTCAATGGCGTCCGCGTCGTCGCCGAGGACGGCACCTGGGGTCTGGTGCGCGCCTCGTCGAACAAGCCGGAACTGGTCGTGGTCGTCGAAAGCCCGGTCTCGTCCGAGCGTCGCCGGCAGATGTTCGATGCCGTCGACGCCGTGCTGCGCCGCAGTCCGGAGGTCGGCGCCTACAACCAGACTTTCTAGGTCAGCGCCCCGCTGCGGGCGCTGCGGCCGTCAGCACGCCCCAGTCAAAATCGCGCGCCCAGTCGGCAAAGCCGTGCCAGCGCACCTCCGCAAATTCCCGGTGCAAGGCGGCGATATCGACGTCGTAGCCGACGCGGTCGAACCATTCGAACATCAGCGCCGCGTCCTCGCTCTGCTGGCGGGCGACTGCGATCGGGATTTCCTGGTAGCGGATCGGGTGGTCGATCGCGCCGGACAGGATTTTAGCCTGCTCTTCGCCTGACAATTCGTCGCCGGCGAAATCGAAGCGCTTGCCGAACACTTCTTCCCGCCGCTCGACCAGAGCGGCCACGAAGGCGCCGATATCTACCAGCGAGACGAGCTGGAGGACGCGCTTGGGTGGCATGGCGAAGGCATGGATGCCTTGGTTGAGCGCACCGATCGACCACGGCGCGACGGCATTCTCCATGAAGGCCACCGGCGCGCTGATCGAATAGGGAATGCCGAGCTGCTCGATATGCCTCTCGACCAGATATTTGCTTTCGAAATGCGGGATGCCGGTCTTCTTGTCGGCGTCGGCAACGGAGGAATAGATCAAGTGTCCGACGCCGGCGGTCTTCGCCGCATCGGCGGCTAGGATGCCCAGACGGGTCTCTTCCTCGAGACCGGCCTCATAGCTGTTGCCCATCAGGAACATGGTGTCGACGCCTTTTGCGGCGCTCACGACCGAGTCCGCATCGGCGAGATCGCCGACCACCACCTCGGCGCCCGCCGACGCCAGTTGCCGCGCGCCCTCGCTGCCCGGCTTGCGCGTCAGTCCCTTGACGTGATGGCCCCTGGACAACAGCGCACGCGCTACCGCGCCGCCTTGCTGGCCCGTGGCGCCGGTGACAAGAATGTTTCGTTTGCTGGTCATTTCGTCTGCTCCTTTTTCTCTGTCCGGCTTGTCTGCCTGGAGCAAAATTAGGCTCTGTCGGATTGATGCATAACTGCCTATAGTTGGAAAACTTTGTCTCACTGGTGAGCACAATGATCGATCTCAACGATGTCATCGTGTTTGCTCGCGTCGTCGAGGCCGGCAGCTTCACCGCCGCCGCGCGTCTGCTTGCCATGCCCAAGACGTCGGTCAGCCGCCGTGTCGCCGCGCTCGAACGCGAGGTCGGCGTGCGCCTGTTGCAGCGCACGACACGCAGCCTCAACCTGACGGATGCCGGGCGTTTGTATTATGAGCAAAGCAGCCAGGGGCTGCGCACGATCGAGGAGGCGAATCTGCGTCTGGCGGAGGCGAGGGCGGAACCGTCGGGCACCATCCGCATTTCGGCCCCGGTAGGTTTTGGCGGCTATTTCCTCATCCGCGCCGTGGTCGACTTTCTGGCGCTGTATCCGAAGACCAATGTCGAGCTTCGCCTCACCGACGACAAGCTCAACCTGGTCGAGGACGGAATCGACCTCGCCTTTCGCACCGGCACCCTCCAGGATTCGACGTTGATCGCCCGCAAGCTCGGCGCCGCGCGCAGGCTGCTCTGCGCCAGCCCCGACTATCTCGCACGATATGGAATGCCGGAAGGTCCGGCGGATCTCGCGCGCCATCGATGCGTCATCGCGGGTCCATCGGCCTCGGGCGCCCATTGGGTGCTGGATGGACCACGAGGCCAGGAGACGGTCGTGGTCGCCGGGCGCTTCGCCGCCAATGAAATGCAGGCGGTGGTTGCGGCCGCGCTCGCCGGCTTCGGTGTCGCCCAATTGCCCCAGGCGATGGCCGAAGGGCTGATCGATCAGGGGCGCCTGCAGCGCGTCCTCGAGGATTACACGACACCGGCCGGCGGACTGCATGTGCTCTATCCGAGCAGCCGCCACCTTTCGCCCCTGGTGAAGGCCTTTATCGAACTGGCGGCCGAGCGGATTTCCAATCGGGCAAATACCGCTTAAAGGGCGTCTGTGCTACCCAATCGACCTCCAATTCCCGAGCGCGAGACCTGAATGACCGAGCGGATCGTCAGTTTTGTCATGAGCGGCGGCGTTGGCTCTCGGCTATGGCCGCTGTCACGCGAGGACAATCCCAAGCAGTTCCACGATCTGTCGGGCGATGGCTCCATGCTGGCCAAGACCTTGCGCCGCCTGACGGCGAGACCGGCGGGCGAGACGCCGATCTTCCTCATCGCCTCGGAACGTCACGCCGATCGTGTCCATGCCGACTTGGCCGGTCTCGATCTTGCCGGCGGCGGCCCGCTGTTCGAGCCCGCGGGACGCAACACCGCCGCCGCCGTCGCACTGGCGACGCTGCGCACTCTGTCGGAATTCGGCGACAGCCTGGTGCTGGTGGTGCCTTCCGACCATGAAATAGCGACGGCGGGGCAATTCTGGCAAAGTATCGAAGCGGGATCGCAGGCGGCGCGCGCCGGCCGCCTGGTGGTGTTCGGCATCAAGCCGACCCAGCCGGAAACCGGTTACGGCTATATCGAGGTATCGGCCGAGAAGGGCGGGGTGTTCGACGTTTCGCGCTTCGTCGAGAAGCCCGACCTCGCGACGGCCAATGATTATCTCAAGGCGGGAAATTTCTACTGGAACACCGGCATCTTCCTGTTTCGGGCGGGTGCCATGCGCGACGCCTTCGAGGCATTCCAGCCCGATATCTGGCGCACTACCGAAGCGGCCTACAAGGCGGCGACATCGGACCTGTCCGGCCTCTATATGCCGCTGGAGCTCTACGCGGCCATCCCGTCGAACTCGATCGACTATGCCATCATGGAGCGGGCAAAAGACATCGCCATGGTGCCGGCCGGTTTCCGCTGGAACGATCTCGGCTCCTGGCAATCGCTCCTCGACGTCGGTCCCGCTGACGAGCGAGGCAACGTCGTCGTCGGTGATGTCGTCGCCATCGATTGTGAGAATTCCTATATCCGCAGCGACGGCCGCCTGCTGTCGGCGATCGGCATGAAGGACGTTGCCATCGTCTCGACGGCGGATGCCACTTTCGTTGCCCCGGTGAGCCACAGCCAGCACGTCAAGAAGATCGTCGAACAACTCGAAAAATCGGGACGGCTGGAAACCAGATTCACGCCAGCGCACGACCGCGTCATCGAAAGCGGCGCCTGGCGGCGGCGCGTGCATCACTGGCTGTTCCAGGAGACCTTGCCGCTATGGTCGACATCAGGCGTCGACGAGCGCCATGGCGGCTTCCACGAGGCGTTGGGTTTCGACACCAGGCCGCTCGTCAAGCCCAAGCGCATGCGCACCCAGGCCAGGCAGGTCTATGCTTTCGCCGTTGCCAAGGAACGTGGCTGGACCGGCCCGGCCGACCGGCTGATCGCGCATGGCATCGATTTCATGGCAGGGCAGGGCCGCACCGAACGGGGCGGTTGGGTGCGCACGCTGAATGTCGATGGCTCCGTCGCCGACCCGGTCGAGGACGCCTACGATCATTCCTGCATTCTGCTGGCACTGGCGCACGCGCATATGTCGGGCAATCCCGATGCCTTGCGGCTCGGCGAGGAGACCTTCGCCTTCCTCGATGCGCATCTGGAGGACAGCCGCATGACGGGGTTCCTCGAGACATCGGATGGGGCCGGCGAGCGGCGCTCCAATCCGCACATGCATCTGCTCGAAGCTTTCCTGGCCTGGCACCAGGCGACCGGAGAGCGCGCGCATCTGCGTCGCGCGGCCCGCATCATCGACCTCTTCCGCAGCCATTTCTTCGACCCCGAGAGCTGGACGCTCGGCGAGTTTTTCGATTCCGAATGGAAACCGGTCTTGGGAGAGAAGGGAACCTGGACCGAACCCGGCCATCACTTCGAATGGGCATCGCTGCTGGTCGATTTTGCCGATCGAAGCGGCCAGGCCGAGCTGAGCGTCTATGCCCGAAAACTCTATGCCTCGGCGATCGCGAACGGCCTTAACCGCGCCACCGGCCTTGCCTATGGGGCAGTCTCGCGGCAGGGCCTGCCGCTCGACCTGATATCGCGCAGTTGGCCGCAGGCCGAAGCGCTCAAGGCGGCGATCGCGCTGGATGGCTCGGGCGGCCCTGATCTCAAGCCGGAGATCGAGGCGCGCGTCGGCCGGCTGTTCCGCTGGCACATCGACCCGGCGCCGCTGGGCCTCTGGATCGACCGCATCGACGAACGCGGCCGCTCGCTGGCGTCAGACGTGCCGGCCAGTATCTTCTACCATCTGGTCTGTGCGCTGACCCAGTATCTGGATGGGACTGTGGACAAGTAGGCGGGATCAGTACGGGCTTGCCACGTCCCCGGTCTCGACATAGATCGACTTCAGCTGCGAATAGAGCGCCAGTGCCGCCAGCGAATTCTCGCGGCCGATGCCCGATTGCTTGACCCCGCCGAAGGGGATTTCCACAGGGGTCAGATTGTAGGCGTTGATCCAGCAGGTTCCGGCCTGCAACTCGGCAATGACGCGGTGGGCACGCGGCAGGTCGCGTGTGAACACGCCCGCGGCAAGGCCGAACTCGGTGTCGTTGGCGCGGTCTATAACCTCGTCCTCACCGTCGAATTTCAGCACGCTCATGACCGGGCCGAAAATCTCCTCGCGGGCGATGCGCATGGTGTCGGTGACGCCGGTGAAGACCGTAGGCTCGACGAAGAAGCCGCCCTGGAAGCCCTGCAGCGACGGCACGTTGCCGCCGCAAGCGAGCGTGGCGCCATCCTGCTTGCCAGCCGCGATATAGCCGACGACCTTGTCTTGCTGCGCCTTGTTGACCAACGGACCCATCTGCGTATCCGGATCGAGCGGATCGCCGATGCGGATTTTCTTGGTTCGCTCGACCAGCCGCTCGACAAAGCGGTCGTGAATGCCGCTCTGCACGAAGACGCGCGTGCCGTTGGAACAGATCTGGCCGCTCGAATAGAAATTGCCGAGCATGGCGCCGCCAATGGCGTTTTCGACATCGGCATCGTCGAAGACGATCAGCGGCGACTTGCCGCCGAGTTCCATCGTCGCGTGCTTCATCCCTGAGCCGGCCAGCGACAGGACCTTGCGCCCGGTCGGCACCGAGCCGGTCACCGAAACCTTGGCGACGACATCATGGCCGACCAGCCCGGCGCCGACATCGCCATAGCCTTGCACGACGTTGAACAGCCCGTCGGGTAGACCAGCTTCCGAGTAGATCTCGGCCAGCGCCAGCGCCGAAAGCGGCGTGTTTTCCGATGGCTTGAACACCATGGCGTTGCCCATGGCGAGCGCCGGCGCCGATTTCCAGCCGGCGATCTGGATCGGATAGTTCCATGCGCCGATGCCGACGCAGACGCCAAGCGCCTCGCGGCGCGTGTAGGCGAAGGGTCCGCCGAGGTCGACCGCTTCGCCATTGAAGACGGCGACCGCGCCGGCGAAATATTCAAGGCAATCGGCTGCTGAAGGCGCGTCCGCCACCAGCGTCTCCTGGATCGCCTTGCCGGTGTCCAGCGTCTCGATGCGGGCAAGGTCGGCGTTGCGGGCGCGCAAAATGTCGGCGGCACGGCGCAGAATGCGGCCGCGCTCGACCGGCTTGAGCCGCGCCCAGGCCGGCTGTGCGGCGCGTGCGGCCTCGATAGCGAGTTCCAGCACGTTCGGCGTCGCCGAACGCAGCATGGCGATGGTCTCGCCCGTGGCAGGATAGATCACCGGCAGCGGCGCGCCGCCTTCGTCCTCGATATAGCGTCCGTTGACATAGTGCGAAGCCGTGGGCTGGGCGCGCATGGGGATCTCCAAATCGTCTGCGCCCAAGTGGGCGGCTCAATCTATCGAGGCGGCTCGATCGGTTGCCCGGATCATGGCCTATCTGTCAGACGCCTGCCAGCGAGGATTGATCCATGGCTCCTGGTTGGACGGCGCGAGCGGTGTACGGCCAAGGATGTGATCGGACGCCTTCTCGCCGGTCATGATCGATGGTGCGTTGAGGTTGCCGTTGGTCACGCGCGGGAAGATCGAGGAGTCGGCGACCCGTAATCCGTCGACGCCGATGACCCGGCATTCCGGATCGACGACGCTCGATTGATCATCGACCCGGCCCATTCGACAGGTGCCGCAAGGGTGGTAGGCGCTTTCGGCATGGTCGCGAATGAACATATCGAGATCGTCATCCGACTGCACATGGCTGCCCGGCGAGAGTTCCTGTCCGCGGTAGGCATCGAAGGCCGACTGGCCGAAGATTTCGCGGGTCAGGCGGATGCAATGGCGGAACTCCGCCCAATCGTCCGGATGCGACATGTAGTTGAAGCGGATGACCGGCTTCGCTTTCGGATCCGGCGAGCGCAACGTCACCGAGCCGCGCGACTTCGAGCGCATCGGCCCGACATGCGCCTGGAAGCCATGCGATTTCGCCGCCGCCTTGCCGTCATAACGCACCGCCGCCGGGATGAAGTGGTACTGGATGTCGGGATAGTCGACGCCTGCCTGCGAGCGAACGAAGGCGGCGGCCTCGAAATGATTGGTGGCGCCCAGGCCCGATTTGAAGAACAGCCACTGCGCCCCGATCATCGCCTCGGAGAACGGGTTCAGCACCGAATTCAGGGTGATCGGCTTGGTCGATTCCTGCTGGATGTAGAGCTCCAGATGGTCCTGCAGGTTGCCGCCCACACCGGGCCGGTCGGCCACGACGGCAATGCCGTTTTCGCGCAAATGCCCGGCCGGGCCGATACCGGACAGCATCAGGATTTTTGGCGAGTTGATCGACGACGCCGCGACGATCACTTCGCGTCGCGCCTTAACGACCTGAATCTGTTTGTGAGCTTCGATCTCGACGCCGATGGCGCGTTGATTCTCGATAATCACCCGGCGCGCAAAGCCTTTGACCAGACTCACGTTTTTGCGCCTGAGCGCCGGCTTCAGATAGGCTGATGCCGCCGACCAGCGGCGGCCGCCCAGAATGGTCTGCTCCATCGGCCCGAAGCCTTCCTGCTTGGCGCCATTGTAGTCGTCGGTCAGTTCGAACCCTGCCTGGCGGCCCGCTTCGACGAAGGCGCCATAGAGCGGATTGCGCCGCGAGCCGCGCTGCACATGCAGCGGGCCGCCGTGCCCGCGCCAGCCATCCTCGCCACCGTCGGAATCTTCCATGCGCTTGAAATAGGGGAGCACGTCAGCAAAACCCCAGCCGGCCGCTCCCTGTTCGGCCCAATGGTCGAAGTCACGGGCGTGGCCGCGCACATAGACCATGCCGTTGATCGAGGACGAGCCGCCGATCACCTTGCCGCGCGGCGTCGCCAGCACGCGGCCGCCCAGATGCGGCTCCGGCTCACTGGCGAACCCCCAGTCGTAGAGGTTCATGTTGAGCGGGATCGACAGCGCCGACGGCATCTGGATCAGAGGTCCGAGATCGGTGCCGCCGAATTCGATGACGATGACCGAATGCTTGCCGTCCTCGGACAGGCGATAGGCCATGGCCGAGCCGGCGGAGCCGGAGCCGATGATGACGAAATCCGCTTCAAGCATGGTTCATATGCACCATAAAATCGGCGAGCGAGACATTGCCGCCGGTTGCAACCACGAGGACGGTCTTTCCCGCCACATCCACCTTGCCACCGAGCAGTGCCGCCAGCGACGCCGCGCCCGAAGGCTCCAGCACCAGCTTCATCCGCTCGAAGGCGATCTTCATTGCCCGCCGCACCGACTGGTCGTCGACGGTGATGCCGCGAACACCCGCTGCCTTGACTGCTGCGAAGGGGGCGTCGCCGGGCCGGCGCGACATCAGCCCGTCGCAGATCGACTTCGGGCCAATCGGCATGGTCTCGATCGAGCCATGCGCCAGTGACGAGCCCATGCCGTTGAACCCTTCGGGCTCGACGCCGATGATCTCGGTCGCCGGCGACAGATAGTGGAAGGCGAGCGAAACGCCGCCGATCAGCCCACCGCCGCCGACCGAGCAGAACAAGAGATCAGCGCTGGCGTCCTTGGCCGACAACTGGTCGAGTGCCTCGAGGCCGGCGCCCGCCTGGCCGGCGACAATCTCCGGATCGTCGAAGGGATGCAGCAGGGCCAGACCTTCGGTCTCCGCGATCTCGCGCGCCTTTGCGGCCGCGACCTCTTCACGCGCCCGATCGCCATGATCGGTCAGCACGACGCGGGCGCCATAGCCTGATGTCGCATCACGCTTGGCGGCCGGGGCGTCGATCGGCATGACGATGGTGACCGGGATGCCGAGCGCCTGTCCGGCGGCCGCCAGCCCTTGCGCGAAATTGCCGGAGGAATAGGCGACGACGCCCTTCCTTGCTTCGTCGGGCGAAAGCCGCTTCAGCCGCCAATAGGCGCCGCGAACCTTGAAGGATCCGGCCCATTGCAGCGATTCCGGCTTGATGAAGACCCGGGCCGCACCGGTTTCCTTGGCGAGTGCCGTCGATTCCAGCAGCGGCGTGACCTGTGTCGCCTGGGAGGTGACGGCATAGGCCTGCATGAGATGATCGAGGGTGGGAACGAGAAGATCTGTCATCATTCGCCTCGCGGATACCTTTTGCTCTCTTCGAGATTGTCGAGGTTCATGTGATTGCGCATGTACCGCTCTGACGCCTTCTGCAGTGGCTGGAAATCCCAGGGGTAATAGGCGCCATTGCGCAGCGCAGGATAGACCACCCAGCGGCGCGCCTGGCTCTCGCGCACGGCGGCGTCGAAGCCGGCCATGTCCCAACGCGCCCTGACCTTGTCCATGAACTCGGCCACCAACGCCACATTGGCGGGATCATCGGCAAGATTGTCCCGCTCCAGCGGATCGGCTTCGAGATCGAACAATTGCGGCGGATCGAGTTCGCAATGGACGAATTTGTAGCGGCCCTCGCGGATTGCCACCAAGGGCGCATAGGAGCCTTCCGCGGCGTACTCGATCAACACCGGTGCCGTGCGCTGCCCACCCTTGGTGAGCGGCAGCAGCGACTGGCCGTCGGTCCACGGCGCGATCGACCCGATGTCGATGCCGGCGAGGTCGCAAAGCGTTGGCGCCACGTCGAGATTGGAGACCGGCGCGTCGATCAGCCCGGCCGGCACGCCCTTGCCGGCGATCATCAGCGGCACCCGCGCCGAGCCTTCGAAGAAGCTCATCTTGAACCACAGGCCTCGCTCGCCCAGCATGTCGCCGTGATCGGAGCAGAACAGGATGATCGTGTCGTCGAGCATGCGCGTTCGGGTGAGAACGTCGAGGAGCTCGCCGAGCTTGTCGTCGACATAGGAGATGTTGGCGAAATAGCCGCGCCGCGAACGACGCACCTGCTCCGGTGTGATCTCGAAAGAGGGATAGTCGCTGGCGTGGTACAGCCGCTGGGAATGCGTATCCTGCTCGTCATGCGCGATGAAGCCGGTTTCCGGGTCCAGCGCCTGGCAATGCTCATAGAGATCCCAATACTGCTTGCGCGCGACATAGGGATCGTGCGGGTGCGACAGCGAGACGGTGAGGCACCATGGCCGATGGCTTGCATCGTCCTGTTCGCGTGAAAGCTGATAGAGCTTCTGAGACGCGAGGAACACGACCTCGTCGTCATACTCCATCTGGTTGGTGGTCTCGGCGATGCCGGCGCCGGTTACCGAACCCAGATTGTGATACCACCACTCGATGCGCTCGCCGGGTTTGCGGTAGTCCGGCGTCCAGCCGAAATCCGCCGGATAGATGTCGGTGGTCAGCCGCTCCTCGAAACCGTGCAACTGATCCGGTCCGACGAAATGCATCTTGCCCGACAGGCAGGTGTAGTAGCCGGCGGCACGCAAATGATGGGCGAAGGTCGGGATCGACGAGGTAAATTCAGCGGCATTGTCGTAGACACCGGTGCGCGACGGCAACTGGCCGCTCATGAACGAGGCGCGGCCCGGTGCGCAAAGCGGCGAGGCGGTGTAGTTGTTGGCAAAGCGCGCCGAACGCGCCGCCAGCGCTTTCAGATGCGGCGTGTGTAGAAATTCCGCTGGCCCATCCGGGAAAAAGGTCCCGTTGAGCTGGTCGACCATGACGATCAGGAAATTGGGTCGCTTCGCTGTCACTGTTTGTGCTGTCCGCCAAGTTTGGTTTCGAGATAGTCCTCGACCAGCGCGATCGCGGTCGCGGCGTCGGGCACGCCATCCTTCAGCGCGCGCCTGATGTAGAGCCCGTCGATCATTGCCGCCGTCGCTTCCGCGGCGCGGTCGGCTTCGGTCCTGGGCAGGATACCGATCAAACCGCTCATCAGGTTCGAATGCAGCCGCCTTGCGTAGACTCTGAGCAACCGGCGCAGCGAGGACGATTGCTGCGCCTCGACATAGAAGGCGAGCCATGCGGCGATGGTCTCCGCCTGGAACTGGATGTCGGAAAAATTGACGGCGACCACGGCCGACACGCGCTCGCGCGGGGAGGTGGTGGATTGAAGCGCGCGGCGCATGTCGATGGTCAGTTCGGCCAGGATGTGCCGCATCGTCGCGAACAGCAGCTCGTCCTTGGCGCCGAAATAGTGATGGGCAAGGGCCGAAGACACACCGGCGCGTCCGGCAATCTCGGACATGGTCACGTCAAGCGAGCCGCGCTCGCCGATCGCCGAGATCGTCGCGTCGATGAGCGCCTTGCGGCGCAATGGCTCCATTCCGACCTTTGGCATGCTGTTCCCGATCTTTTCGGGAGATTATTTTTTATTGACGCGTCAATCAACAAAAAATCGATGCTGACGCGACCTGCACCAAGCGATTGTTGCGCGGCGGCTCTTCACGGTTCGAGCAGGAATGTTTATATTTGAACAATAAAGACGAAGTGCGCATGAGCCCACATGCTAGGCTGGCGCCAAGGATGGAGACCGGCATGACCGCATGTATCGTTGGCTGGGCACATTCGCGCTTCGGCAAGCTCGAGGGCGAGACGCTCGAAAACCTGATCGTCAAGGTCGCGACGGACGCGCTCGATCATGCCGGCATCGGCCCGGACGAGGTCGACGAGATCGTGCTTGGCCATTTCAACGCCGGCTTTTCGGCGCAGGATTTCACCGCAAGCCTGGTTCTCCAGGCCGATGACCGGCTGCGCTTCAAGCCGGCCACGCGCGTCGAGAATGCTTGCGCAACCGGTTCGGCCGCGGTCCGGCAAGGCATCCGCGCGATCGATGCAAACGCTGCCCGGGTCGTTCTGGTGGTCGGCGCCGAGCAGATGACGACAACGCCCGGGCCCGAGATCGGCAAGAACCTGCTCAAGGCGTCCTATCTGCCCGAGGACGGTGACACGCCGGCCGGCTTTGCCGGCGTCTTCGGCAAGATCGCGCAGGGCTATTTCCAACGCTATGGCGATCAGTCGGATGCGCTCGCCATGATCGCCGCCAAGAACCACAAGAACGGCGTCGACAATCCCTATGCGCAGATGCGCAAGGATTTCGGCTATGATTTCTGCCGGCAGGAGAGTGAGAAAAACCCGTTCGTCGCGGGACCCTTGAAGCGCACCGACTGCTCGCTTGTCTCCGACGGCGCCGCCGCCCTTGTCCTTGCCGACACGGCGACGGCGCTGAAGATGCGCCGCGCCGTAGCCTTCCGCGCCAACGAACACGTGCAGGATTTCCTGCCGATGTCGAAGCGCGACATCTTGGCCTTCGAAGGCTGCGAGCAGGCCTGGACCCGCGCTTTGAAGAATGCCGGCGTGACGCTCGACGATCTCTCCTTCGTCGAGACGCATGACTGTTTTACCATCGCCGAACTGATCGAGTATGAGGCGATGGGACTGGCCAAGCCCGGTGAGGGCGCCAAGCTGGCGCTGGATGGCACAACGGCAAAAGACGGCCGCCTGCCGGTCAATCCCTCAGGAGGCCTGAAGGCCAAGGGCCATCCGATCGGCGCCACCGGCGTCTCCATGCATGTCTTGACCGCCATGCAGCTTGTTGGCGAAGCCGGTGGCATCCAGGTGCCGGGCGCAAAACTCGGCGGCATTTTCAACATGGGCGGCGCGGCTGTCGCCAACTACGTTTCCATTCTTGATCGGATCAGGTAAACCGCCCCGGCATTCACGGGAGGTGACATGGCCAATCCGGTTCTGATCGAAGTCTTGCGCGGCGCCATTGTCGAGAGCGCCCATCGCGGCGCCGTCGCCGTCTTCGATGCCGGCGGCAAGCCGGTCCTGGAGATCGGCGACACATCGAAGCCGGTCTTTCCCCGCTCCGCCGTCAAGGCGATCCAGGCCCTGCCGCTTGTCGAAACGGGTGCCGCCGATGCCTACGGCTTCGGCAACCGCGAACTGGCGCTAGCGTGTGCCTCCCATTCCGGCGAGCCGGCACATGTCGACCTGGCGCGGTCCATGCTGGCCGGGGCCGGGCTGGATAGGTCGGCGCTCGAATGCGGCACCCACTGGCCCTCGGACCATGACGCCGAGATTGCGCTCGCACGTGCCGGCGGTTCACCAAATGCGCTTCACAACAACTGTTCCGGCAAGCATTCCGGCTTCCTTTGCACCTGCGTGCATTCCGGCATGGAGCATCGCGGCTACGTCAAGCCGGGGCACGCTTTGCAGGAAATGGTGCGCGACGCCATGCAGTCGGTCACCGGCGCTGTCCACGGCGCCGACGAACGCGCGACCGATGGCTGCTCGATCCCGACCTATGCGGTGCCGCTGAGGAGTTTCGCGCTCGGCTTTGCCCGCATGGTGACGGGACAGGGCTTTGGCCCCGAGCGGGCGAAAGCTGCGAAGCGACTGCTTTCGGCCTGCATGGCGGAGCCGTTCTTCGTCGCGGGCACCGGCCGTGCCGACCTGCTGCTGATGGAAGCCGCTCCCGGGCGGATTTTTGCCAAAGGCGGGGCCGAGGGCGTCCATTGTGCCGCGCTTCCGGAACTCGGCCTTGGCATCGCGGTCAAATGCGATGACGGTGCCGGTCGCGCGGGCGACGCAATCGCTGCCGCCGTCCTCGCCAGGCTGCTGCGGGCGGACGAAGCCTTGTCGGCGAAGCTGCTCGAACTGGCGAACGCGCCGATCGAAAGCCGCATTGGCGCCAAGGTCGGGGCGCTGAGGCCGACGCCGGTCTTGAATTGAAGTGGCAATCAGCTGACGCGGTTGCGCTCGACGGTCAGATGCGCAAAGCCGCTGCTGCTGGTCTGGGTAAGGTCTGACGTCACCGGCTCGGCCCAGCGCTGGCCGACAACCGCCCCGTTCGACGCACCGTCGATGACATTGTCGGAGATGACGGCGGTGCCGGCGCCCTCGACCACGCTGACGACGATACCGGTGCCTGCCTTGCGGATGATGTTTCCCGTGGCCACGACATTACGCAGATACGGCCCCCAGCCGATCGACATGCCGTAGAGCGGTGCATTCTCGATGACGTTGCTGGAAGCAATGGTGTCGGCTTCGACGGCGATACCGACGCCGAAACCGGGCGGGTCGGCGGTGTAGGGGCCTGATGTCGACAAATTGCGCACGATGTTGCCGGAGCAGACACCCATGCGGCCGCCTTCGTTGAAGTTGACGATCGAGATACCGTTGGCCGCACCGTCGACGATGTTGTTGGAGATGACGGCGCCCTCGAACGAGAACTCGGAGTAGACCGCGGTCTCGCCCGAGCGTAAGCAGGTGTTGCCCGATATCTGCAGATTGCTGGAACTGTTGGCGCGGATCGCGGAGAAGGCGCAGTCCGAAACCACATTGCCCGAGATGACGACATTTCCGGCGCGGAAGGCATTGATGCCGTTGCCGTTCTGGCCGGTCCCGCCGCTGCGCGCGCCAATGCGTTCGACGCGGTTGCCGGTGACCATGGTGCCGTCTTCCGCGGCTTGCCAGCGGTGCACGAGGATGCCGCCATTGGCGCAATCGGAGACGGTGTTGCCGGTGACTGCCAGTCCTGCGGCTTCGACGGAATAGATGCCGGCGTCCGCCGCTCCTGATATGTCCGAACGCTCGATCCTGCCCGCCGCGTGTTCCAGCGCCAGCCCGTTCTTGCCGCTTCCGGTGATCTGGCAGTTATCCACCACCAGGTGAGCGACCCGGCGCAGATCGAGCAGCCCTTGTGCATAGTCGCCCATCGAGCGGTTCGAACCGTCGAAGACCAGCCCGCTGAGTTCGATATGGTCGGCCTGTTCCGCCATGAACAGATGGCCGTCGCCGCCATAGACGATCCGCGTCGCACCCGGTACTCCGGACAGACGCACGCGGCCAGGCAGCGAGAGATTGGACACCACATAGGTGCCGGGCGGCAGGAAGACTGGCATGTCGCGGCCGTTGGCATCGCGCAGCAGCTTGGCGAAGGCCTTGCTCTGGTCGTCAAACGTGCCGGGCTGCACGCCAAGTTCCGTGGCATTGATGGAACCGCGCATCGAGGCCTTCTCGATGCCGGTCAGGCTGGCGGCCGCCGCCTTGCCGAGCGCGAGGCCCATCACGGCAAAGCCGGCGGTCTGAGTCAGCAGCATTCGTCTGTTCAACATCGGCACACAATCCAAGTGTTCAGTCCGACACCCCAGTGTCCAGTCCTGACACCGCAGGAATCATGCCAGACGCTGGGCAGCCGTTCTCGGGGGGCATGGCTTGTCGAGCGGCCAGTCGGCGCCTAAGTTCAGGAGATGAGCAGAGCTTTTACCCGCGAGGAAGACAGCGAGAATGCCATCGCCGGCGTTGGCGAGAGGCCGATCAGCACGCACCGCAACCTGGTGACCGAGCGCGGCCTGGCGCAGATCGAGGACAATCTGGCCGATTTGCGCGACGTGCTGGCGAAAGCCGAGAGAAAGGCCGATCGCGAGCGCATCGCGGTCGTGTCGCGTGACCTGCGCTACTGGACCGCGCGGCGGGAGAACGCCGAACTGTCCGTACCGGAGCCCGGCAGCGACGTCGTCCGCTTCGGCATGGGTGTCACGCTGGAAAGTGATGACGGCAAGAAGGTGCACTGGAAGATCGTCGGCGAGGACGAAGCCGATCCCGCCAAGGGCAGCATCTCGCATGTCTCGCCGATGGCGGTCGCGCTGTTCGGCAAGAAGGTCGGCGACGTCGCCAGCGTCAACGGCAAGGAATGGGAGATCGTCAAGCTCTCAGAGAGTTGACGCAAGGCCCGTCTACTTGGCCATCCTTTGCAATACGGCCTCATACTGGTCCATGACATCACGAGCAGCGCGCATCTGCCGTTCGACGTCGTCACTTCTCATCGGTCTTAGAATGACGCCGTCATCGGTTTCGATGATCTGGAATTGATCGCCTACTCGCATGTTCAGGTTGTCCAGCATTTCCTGCGGCAAGATCACGACACCTGATCCGTCGTCGAGCTTGCGGACAATAGTCTTCACGGGCCGTTACCCTTGGTTGCGTTCGTCATTGTGACACAACCTTTCCGGCGCTACAATGTTTCGCTCAACGCGCCAGCAGCCGATCCAGCAGCCTCTCGGCCGCTTCCGGAATGACCGTGCCTGGCGGGAAGATTTCCGCAGCCCCCGCCTTCAGCACAGCCTCATGGTCCTGCGGCGGGATGACGCCGCCGGCCACGATCAGCATACCGCCGCGGCCGAGCTTTTTCAGCGCGTCGCGCAATTCGGGGATCAGCGTCAGGTGTCCCGCCGCCAGCGACGAGGCGCCGATGATGTGGACATCGTGCCCGACGGCCAGTTTCGCGATCTCTTCCGGTGTCTGGAACATGGCGCCGACGGTGACGTCGAAGCCGAGATCGGCGAAAGCCGTGGCGATAACCTTCTGTCCGCGGTCGTGGCCGTCCTGTCCCATCTTGGCCACGAGAATGCGCGGCTTGCCACCATTTTTCTTTTCGAAGGCATCAAGCTTGTCCCGCAGCCGGTCGACCACCGGATTGTCGCCGAGCGCCTTGCGGTAGACGCCGGAAATGGTCTGCACCGTGGCCACATGGCGGCCATAGGCTCGTTCCAAGGCGAACGAGATTTCGCCGACAGTGGCGTTGGCGCGCGCGGCGCGGATGGCGAATTCAAGGAGATTGTCCTCGCCTTGTGCGGCACGTGTCAGCGCATCGAGCGCGCTTTCGACGGCGGCCACGTCGCGCGTGCCTTTCAGCCGTTGCAGCTTCGAGAGTTGCCGGGCCCTGACCTCGGCATTGTCGATCTTCAGCACATCGACCTCGATGTCGTTCTCCGGGCGATGCGCATTGACGCCGACCAGCATCTGCTCGCCGGAATCGATGCGCGCCTGCGTGCGGGCCGCCGCTTCCTCGATGCGCAGCTTGGGTATGCCCTTTTCGATCGCCGCCGCCATGCCGCCGAGAGCCTCGACCTCCTCGATATGAGCAAGCGCACGCGCCGCCAGATCGTGTGTCAGCCGCTCGAGATAGGCCGAACCGCCCCACGGATCGATGATGCGCGTGGTGCCGGACTCCTTCTGCAGGACAAGTTGCGTGTTGCGGGCGATGCGCGCCGAATGGTCGGTCGGTAGCGCCATTGCCTCGTCGAAGGAATTGGTGTGCAGCGACTGGGTATGCCCTTGGGTCGCCGCCATCGCCTCGATCATGGTGCGGATGATGTTGTTGTAGGGATCCTGCGCCGTCAGCGACCAGCCGGAAGTCTGGCAATGGGTACGCAGCGACAGCGATCGCTCGTCCTTCGGCGCGAAATTCTTTTTCATCAGCGTCGCCCACAACAGGCGCGCGGCCCTGAGCTTGGCCACTTCCATGAAGAAGTTCATGCCGATCGCCCAGAAGAAGGACAGGCGCGGCGCGAAACTGTCGATGCCGAGCCCTGCCGCGACGCCGGCGCGGGCATATTCGATACCGTCGGCGATCGTATAGGCGAGCTCCAGGTCGGCGGTCGCGCCGGCCTCTTGCATATGGTAGCCGGAGATCGATATCGAGTTGAACTTCGGCATGTTCTTCGAGGTGTAGGAGAAGATGTCCGAGACGATCCGCATCGAGGGCTTCGGCGGATAGATGTAGGTGTTGCGGACCATGAACTCCTTCAGAATGTCGTTCTGAATGGTTCCCGCCAGATCTTCCTGTGCGACGCCTTGCTCTTCCGCCGCCACGATGTAGAGCGCCATGATCGGCAGCACGGCTCCGTTCATCGTCATCGACACGGTCATGTCGCCGAGCGGAATGCCGTCGAACAACTGACGCATGTCGAGGATGGAATCGATGGCCACGCCCGCCATGCCGACATCGCCGGCGACACGCGGATGGTCTGAGTCATAGCCGCGATGGGTGGCAAGATCGAAGGCAACCGAAAGACCTTTCTGGCCGGCGGCAAGGTTGCGCCGGTAAAAGGCGTTGGACTCTTCGGCGGTCGAAAAGCCTGCATATTGCCGGATCGTCCAGGGCTGCTGGACATACATGGTTGGGTAGGGGCCACGCACGAAGGGCGGCAGGCCGGGATAGGTGTCGAGATGCGGCAGGCCCTTGAGGTCGCCCTGATTGTAGAGATGCTTGACGACGAGGCCTTCCGGCGTCGTCCGCTGCCCCTTGACCTCGACAGGCGCGCGGCGCGGTGGCACCCAGCCGATCTGACTGAAATCCGGAATCAAGAAGCGGCCCCGATGGATTGATCGATGCGGACTGGAGGCAGCGGCTCGCACAGGACGACGCCCTCGGTGAAGGCAGGTCGCCGCTCAGCGTCCAGCGTCTCGACCGGACGCTCGCCTTTCAACGGATAAAGCGTGGCGCCGATCATGGCCCGCTCGCCTGACTTGAAGGCAATGCCGCGCTGGACGGCAGCAGCGCGGACGCGTTGCTGGATATGTCCGTCCCGAAGGCTGGAGAGCACGCCACCCTCTGCCTCGATCGCCTGCAATTCCGCCCACGCTGCTTCGCAAAGATCCGACGTCAGCGCTTCGACGGCGCCGGAGCCATGGGCGGGATCGGCGACATGGTCGACATGGCTTTCATTGGCCATGATCAACTGCGCGTTGCGCGCGACGCGGCGGGCAAAAGCCGCCGGCAGGCCATGCGCGATCGTATGCGGCAGGATTGAGATCGAATCGGCGCCTCCCGCCGCCGCGGCGAAGCAGCCGATCGTCGTGCGCAGGATGTTGGTTTCGGGGTCCAGTGCCGTCATCATGCGAAATGATGTCTCGGCATGGATGTTGGCCGTGGAATTGGGGATCGAGCAGGCCTCCTGCACCCGTGCCCACAGCCTGCGCAAGGCCCGCACCTTGGCCATTGACAGGAACTGGTCCTGGTCGACGCTGAGCGCGAAACCGATATGAGGCGCGGCATAGACGAGCGGCTGCCGCGCCTTCTCGAACATTCTCAGATACGAGACCGCCGAGGCCAGCATGATGCCGAGTTCCTGCGCTTCCGTGGCGCCGGCATTGTGAAAAACGCGACCGTCCGCCTCCAGGAGCACACCCGGAACGCCCATCGAGAAGAAATGCGCCAGCGATTGCGGCATCGATTCCTGCAGTGCCTCGATCGACATGCGCAGTCGGCCGGTGCCGGCGAGGACGGCCGCCGGATCGATGCCGAAGGAAAGGTTGAGCTTTGCCGGATCGGAGCGCCGCTTGCTCAGGAACGCCACCAGCCAGTCGGCCATGGGGCGGCTCCAGGGGTGGGTGTCGATGCGGATCTGGACCCTGTTGAGGGGCACGCCCTCCAGCACCGTCTCCAGTGCCTGCGCCGTCCTCGGCAGGCCATAGCCGAACGCGTTCGGGGCACCTTCGAAGACGAGCGACAGTCCCGTCGCGCCTTGCGCGATGTCTTCCAGGGCCTGGCTCTTGGCGCGATCGACATCGGGGTCGTCGACGCGCTGGCTGACGATCCAGGGCGATTGAGGATTGGCGCGCACGATCGGTTCGGCTCCGGTCGCGCGGTCATAGAGCGGCTCGACGCGGATGTTGTCGTCGGTATGCGAGATCAGCTTTTCCTCGAAGGATGCGCCGGCCAACGCCTTTTCCGCCAAGGCCAGCCATCGCTGACGCTCCGCATCCATTGGCTCAACATCCCTGGTCAAGGCTCCGGCGCCCATTCGTCGTCCTCGTTCTGTGTGGCCGCACCAGCCCGGCCAGCCCAGTCTACGGTCCCCGGTCGGTTACCGCAATGCAGGTGCAAGGCCCGAATCCCACTCACCTGATATTCGATCCACCTGATATAGGTCGGCTTGGGTGGGCGGACCATGGACGATTGCCAAACACCATCGAAATTCGCAAGTTCCAAAATCCGATCCTGGCGATTGGTCCGATTTGGACGATTGGCCTGGATTGGATGATCGGCCCCGCGTTGGACAATTGTCATTGTCGCTGTGCAACAGCCTCACTATACCTTCGGGCAAAGGCTGGCTTTGGGCACATCAGTTTGCGGAGACCCGACATATGGCTGACGACACCAGTATTTTCATCGGCGCCAGCCGCAAGCCCGACGACAGCTATCAGCGAGCTGAAAATCTGCTGCTGCAATACGGCAATCGCCATGGCCTGGTGACCGGCGCCACCGGTACCGGCAAGACCGTCAGCTTGCAGATCCTGGCGGAGGGATTTTCCAACGCCGGCGTGCCGGTCTTCTGCGCCGACATCAAGGGCGACCTTTCCGGCATCGCCATGATGGGCACCGCGCAGGATTTCCTGGTCAAGCGGGCGGAACAGGTGAAGCTCGACCCTTACGACTTCCAGGAATTCCCGGTCATCTTCTGGGATCTGTTCGGCGAGCAGGGCCACCCTATCCGCGCGACCATTTCGGAAATGGGACCGCTGCTGCTGTCGCGGCTGATGAACCTGACCGACGCACAGGAAGGCATCATGAACATTGCCTTCCGCATAACCGATGAGGAAGGGTTGCTGCTGCTCGACATGAAAGATCTGCAGGCGCTGCTCGCCAACATTGCCGAGCGTGCGGAAGAGATCAGCGCCCGTTACGGCAACGTCACCAAGCCATCGGTGGGGGCCATTCAGCGCACGTTGCTGGTGCTGGAGCAGCAGGGCGCGGCGAACTTCTTTGGCGAGCCGGCATTGCGCATCGCCGACATCATGCGCACGACCCGCGACGGTCGCGGCGCCATCAGCGTGCTGGCCGCCGACAAGCTGATGATGAATCCGCGCCTCTACGCGACGTTCCTTCTCTGGCTGATGTCGGAGCTGTTCGAGGAACTGCCCGAAGTCGGCGACCCCGGCAAGCCGAAGCTGGTGTTCTTCTTCGACGAGGCGCACCTCTTGTTCGACGAGGCGCCGAAGGTGCTGATCGACCGGGTCGAGCAAGTGGTCCGCTTGATTCGCTCCAAGGGCGTCGGCGTCTATTTCGTCACGCAGAACCCTTTGGATATTCCCGAAAAGGTCCTCGCCCAGCTCGGCAACCGCGTGCAGCATGCGCTGCGCGCCTACACGCCGCGCGAGCAGCAGGCGGTGAGGACGGCGGCCGAGACCTTCCGGCCCAATCCCGATTTCGACTGCGCCACCGCCATCACCCAGCTCGCCACCGGCGAAGCGCTGGTCTCGACCCTGGAGGCCAAGGGCATTCCGTCGATGGTCCAGCGCACGCTGATCCGTCCGCCGTCGTCGCGGCTTGGACCCATTACCCCCGCCGAGCGGCAGAAGCTGATCGGGGAAAGCCCGGTCACCGGCAAGTATGACCAGGTCATCGACCGCGAATCGGCGTTCGAGATGCTGCAGAAGAAGGCCAAGGAGGCGCAGGACGCCGAGGCGCAGCAGGCAGACACCGGCGGCTCGCGCTGGACCATCCCAGGCTTCGGCAATGACGATCCAGCGCCGCAGTCCGGTGGCAGGCGCGCGCCGGCGCCGCGGCCGTCCAATCGCCAGACGGTGGCGGAAGCCGCAATCAAGTCGGTGGTGCGATCGGTCGGCTCGTCGGTCGGACGTGCGATCGTGCGCGGGATTCTGGGGAGTTTGTCGCGGGGGCGGTAGGATCGGGCAGCGGCGTTGCCGCTGCCCTGTGAGCTCAGAAGATCGCGTCCGTGACCGCCTTGACCGGGCCGAGCAGCACCGATCCATCCGGCACGCCGGCGTCGATCGGGATGGCCTTGTGGTTCGCCGTCGCCACCATGGGCTGGCTGGCGTTGCTGGTCACGATGACCGGGCTCTTCGACGGCACGCGGTCATACAGGTCGATGATGTCCTGGTTCATCAGGCGCACGCAGCCCGACGACACCGATTTGCCGATCGAACGCCATTCCGGCGAGCCGTGCAGGCGATAGAGCGTGTCCACATTGCCCTGGAAGAGATAGAGAGCGCGCGCGCCGAGCGGGTTCTTCAGGCCGCCGGGCATGCCGCCATTGTCGGCGCTGTACTGCTTCAATTCCGGCTGGCGGGCGATCATCTCATCCGGCGGCGTCCATTTCGGCCATTTCTGCTTCCACTGGACGACGGCGTCGCCCGACCATTCGAAGCCGGCGCGGCCGAGCCCGACACCATAGCGAATGGCCTGGCCGCCCGGGCGAACCAGATAGAGGAAGTGGCCTGTCGTATCGACGACGATGGTTCCGGGCTTCTGTCCGGTCGGGTCGGGCACGATCTGGCGGAGGAACTGCGGGTCGATCCTGTCGACCGGGATGGCCGGCAGATCGAAGCCGCCATCGTTGACCGCCGCGTACATAGACGCATAGTCGGCGAGCGGCGGCTCGACATAGGTAGGTGGCGGCGGCTCGGCCGGCCCCGGTCCGGTGGTTGCGCATGCCGAAACCGCGATCGAGGCGGCGCCCAGGGCTGCGGCGTTGAGAAAGCCGCGACGGCTCAGGCGATAGGATTCGATTTCGGTTATGGACATGGCTGCCTTCTTTAAGACTCAAATCGCAACAAAGCGTCAACACGCCGACGTCCGCCGCGGGTGCCTAACAACACCTGAGGCGATAGGCGGTTCCGATTCTGGCCCGAACGTGGACAAACAAAGGCGAAGCTGTGACTGCGCCGCCACTGTGGCGTTGGGGCCACAGGTCTGTCAGCTGCCGGATACGAGGGCCTCCAGCGATGGCAGGATCAGGGCCGGCGGCAAGTCCCGGTATTCCTCCGGCTGGTTGGAGCGGTTGATCCAAACCGTGCGGAAACCGAATTTGGTGGCGCCCGCAATGTCCCAGCGATTGGAAGACTGGAAGGAGACCGCGCCTGGATAGAGGCGCCAGCCGGTGGCGACCATGTCGTAGACCGCTGGGTCGGTCTTGAAGCGCCGCACCGCATCGACCGAATAGACGTCGTCCAGGACCTGGTCGAGTGCCGCGGACTTTACCGCCGCTTCAAGCATTTCGGGCGAGCCATTGGAGAGGATAGCCAGTCTGGCGCCGGAAGCCTTGAGCGCCTTCAGCACGGCTGGCACTTCGGGGTAACAGTCCAGCCTCCAATAGGCCTCCAGCAACTTTGCCTTGAGACCAGGATCGGCCGAAGGGACCTTGCGCAAGGCGAAGTCCAGCGCTTGTTCCGTCAACTGCCAGAAGTCGGCATAGGTGCCCATCAGCGTGCGCACCCAGGAGTATTCGAGCTGCTTGGCGCGCCAGATTTCGGACAGCAACTGGCCGTCCGGACCGATCGCGTCTGCATGGCGGCGCACGGCGGCGTGCACGTCGAACAGTGTGCCATAGGCGTCGAAAACATAGGCTGCGTATTGCATGGCAACAGTTTTGAGGCGAGGCGGGGCAAGGTGCAAGGCTTGATTGCATCGCGCCCTTCGCTGGCCTCAACAAAACTCGCCGATGATGGTTGACGGGGCCTGTCAAAGCATCTTCCAATGGCTGTCACATAAGATTGACCGGAACGGGAAAACGCGATGACACTGGCGGCGGCGGCGCAATCCGCGACATGGACTTTCGTCGATGGCGATTGGTACGAAGGCAATGTCGCCATTCTGGGGCCGCGCAGCCACGCCATGTGGCTCGGCACCAGCGTCTTCGACGGCGCGCGCTGGTTCGAGGGCGTGGCGCCCGATCTCGACCTTCATGCCGCACGCGTCAATGCCTCGGCGACCGCTCTTGGTCTTGCGCCGAACATGACGCCCGAGCAGATCGTCGCGCTGACCTGGAACGGATTGAAGAAGTTCGACGGCAAGACGGCGGTCTATATCAGGCCGATGTACTGGGCCGAGCATGGCGGCTACATGGGCGTGCCTGCCGATCCCGCCTCGACCCGTTTCTGCCTGTGCCTCTATGAATCGCCGATGATCTCGCCGACCGGCTTTTCCGTGACCGTGTCGCCGTTCCGGCGCCCGACCATCGAAACCATGCCGACCAACGCCAAGGCCGGCTGTCTCTATCCCAACAACGGCCGCGCCATCCTCGAGGCCAAGGCGCGGGGCTTCGACAATGCGCTTGTGCTCGACATGCTGGGCAATGTCGCGGAGACCGGAAGCTCGAACATCTTCCTCGTCAAGGACGGCCACGTGCTGACGCCGGCGCCCAACGGAACTTTTCTGTCCGGCATCACCCGCTCGCGCACCATGACGCTGCTCGGCGATTATGGGTTCAGGACGACCGAAAGGACGCTGTCGGTGCGGGATTTCCTCGAAGCCGACGAAATCTTCTCGACCGGCAACCACTCCAAGGTGGTGCCGGTAACCCGCATCGAGAGCCGCGACCTGCAGCCCGGCCCGGTAGCCAAGAAGGCACGCGAACTCTATTGGGATTGGGCGCATTCGACCTCGGCTGGCTGAGATGCCGGTTTGAGCTTTTTGCCGCTGCGCGGTTGGCCGCGGGAAAAGCGTGTGACAGTTCCCGGGAACCCGCTTAGAAAGGGAACCGGCGCTTCACTTCCGGAGTTGTTCCAGCTCAATCCCGACCTATCTTACTCCGGTATCCACACCGGATTTTTCCACGAGGGAGTACTACCCATGGCTTTCGAATTGCCCGCTCTGCCCTACGACTATGAGGCCTTGCAGCCCTATATGTCGAAAGAGACGCTGGAGTATCACCACGACAAGCATCACAAGGCCTATGTCGACAACGGCAACAAGCTCGCCGCCGAAGCCGGCCTTGGCGATCTTTCCGTAGAAGAGGTGGTCAAGCAGTCGTTCGGCAAGAATGCCGGTCTCTTCAACAATGCCGCCCAGCACTACAACCACATTCATTTCTGGAAGTGGATGAAGAAGGGCGGCGGCGGCAACAAGCTGCCGGGTGCCCTGCAGAAGGCTTTCGACAGCGACCTCGGCGGCTATGACAAGTTCAAGGCCGATTTCATCGCCGCCGGCACGACGCAGTTCGGTTCGGGCTGGGCCTGGGTTTCGGTCAAGGACGGCAAGCTGGCGATCTCGAAGACGCCGAACGGCGAAAATCCGCTGGTTCACGGCGCATCGCCGATCCTCGGCGTCGACGTCTGGGAGCACTCCTACTACATCGACTATCGCAACGCCCGGCCGAAATATCTCGAGGCCTTCGTCGACAGCCTGATCAACTGGGATCACGTTCTCGAACTCTACGAAAAAGCCTGACAGGCCTCCAGAAAAGCCCCGCAAATCGGGGCTTTTCTTTTTGTACCGAGGCGCCGCACAAGCAAAGGTCATACAAAATTCATTCCGGGAGAAGGGAATATTCCTCCCGCCACGTCCGTTAACGTCCTGTCCTGAATGCCTTCATCACGGAGCCAAATGAATGAGAAAGCTTGTCATCGCCATCTCCATGCTCGCAGTCGCCGCGTCGGCGGCCTTTGCCGATCCGATCCTCGACCGGCAGGCTCTGATGAAGGAACGCGGAAAGATCGTCGGCGGCCTGGCGAAAGTGGTCAAGGGCGAGGAACCTTTTGATGCCGCCGCGGTGCTGACGCAGCTGCAGGCAGTGCAGGCAAATGCCGAGAAATTCGACGTAGTGGCCTTGTTCCCGAAGGGCAGCGATGCCGGCGACACCACGGCGGCACCAAAGATTTGGGAAGACATGGCCGGCTTCAAGGCGGCCGAGGACAAGTATCTCTCCGACGTCAAGGCCGCGGTCGCGGCAGCTCCTGGCGATGTCGATGCGCTCAAAGCGCAAGTCGGCGTTCTTGGGTCGAATTGCGGCGCCTGCCATCAGAGCTACAGGGTCAAGAAGGGCTGATTGCCTGATATGGCATGGCTGAAGAAGCTCGTCGGCGCGGCCCTCGTTCTGGGCGTCGCTGGCGCGGCAGCCGGTTGGCTGCTGTCGGCGCCGGTCAAGCTTGATGCGGCGGCGCTGGCGCAACTCGGCCCCGGCGATGCTGTTCGGGGCAAGCGGATTTTTTATGCAGGCGGCTGCACCTCCTGCCATGCGAAACCTGGGTCGCAGGGCGATGCACGGCTTCAGCTCGTGGGCGGCCTTGAACTCAAGACGCCGTTCGGCACCTTCGTTCCGCCCAATATTTCGCAAGACCCCAAGGACGGCATCGGCGCATGGTCGGCCGAGGATCTCGCCAACGCCATGTTGAAAGGCGTATCGCCCTCGGGTCATCATTTGTATCCGGCGTTTCCCTACGCGTCCTACGCGCGCATGAAACCTTCCGACATTGCCGATCTTTATGCCTTCCTGAAGACGCTTCCCGCCGTCGCCGGCAAGACGCCGGGCAATTCGCTGGCGTTCCCGTTCAACATCCGGCGCGGCATTGGCCTATGGAAGCGCCTCTATCTCAGCGACCAGCCTGTCATTCCGCTGCCTGGCGGCACCCCGGAACCCGTGATGGCAGGCCGCTATCTGGTCGAAGGGCCAGGTCATTGCGGCGAATGCCATACGCCCCGCGACTTGGCTGGCGGCACCAGGAAAAGTGAATGGCTGGCCGGTGCCGTGGCAGCCGAGGGCTCGGGCGTCGTGCCGAACATCACTTCGGGTGGGAGTGGCATGACCAACTGGTCGGAAGCCGACATTGCCAACTACCTCGAAACCGGGTTCACGCCGGATTTCGATTCCGCTGGCGGCGCGATGGTCGATGTGCAGCGCAACATGGCCGAGCTGACGGCGGACGACCGTGCGGCGATTGCCGCCTATCTCAAGGCGATACCGCCGCATCCCAACGGCTATCCGCCGCGCAAGAAAAGCACGAACTAGTCTTCGGACTGCAGGTGTCGATCGCCGAGAAAATCGAAGCCCGTTTCGAAGAAATGGTTGTAGTTGCAGGTCATCTCCTCGCCGGGCGCGATGTCGCGCAAGGCGTAGGTTTCCTCGGGCGACGAGACATCGCAATTCGGCTCGTCGTCATGGTTCATGTAGCGGGCGTCGTCGGCTTCAAAGACGATATAGGCCGGATCGCGCCGGTCGGGGTAGGAATAGCGGTCGAGATAGTTCTTCACCGGCCCGGTCTCGCCCTCATAGGTCTCGACGTCGATGATCCGGTCGAACCGGGGGTCGAGCTTCCAGACCAGCGTGCCCTTGGCAATGTGGTGCTTGGCAAACACACCGATGCCCTGGATCGGCGATTTGTCGAGATAGACGTCGACGAGCAGCATGATGGACCCTTGTGCGAGTGTGGGCTTCGTGGCCCGGAAAAGTCGTGCTTTGGGTAACGCGCGAGCGTCGCAATTGCGAGCGGAAATGAGCCGCGCGGAATTCAAAAGTCATGATCATCATGCCTGCCGGCAGACGCGTGGCTGCCTGACCTCAGCGCTGTTGCAAGGCCAGGCGGACACCGAGCGCGCAATAGATGCCGCCGACAACCTTGCCCTGCCATTTCAGCACTGTCGGATTTCGGCGCAGGAAACTGCCGAGCCGCCCCGCGCTCACCGCGAACACAACCGTGCTGAATAGACCCAGCACGACGAAGATGATCCCCAATACGGCCAACTGAACCATCGCCGATCCGTTTTCGGGCCGCACGAACTGAGGCAGGAAAGCGAGGAAGAAAAGCGCGGTCTTGGGGTTGAGCACCTCGGCCAGGACAGCCTGTCGAAACGCCTTGCCGGCGGAGATTGCAAGCGCGCCGGCGGTCGGATCGGTCGGCGCTTTCTCGATGATGGCGCGAATGCCGAGGTAAACGAGGTAGGCCGCGCCGATATACTTCACGAGGCTGAACAGCGTCGCCGATGTGGCGATGATCGCCGAGATGCCGATCATCGCCATGACGGTATGAAACACATCGCCGGCCGCGATCCCGGCGCCGGTGGCGATCCCGACCCTCGTTCCCGAACTCGTCGCGCGGGCGATCGTCAACAATGTGGCCGGACCCGGAATGAAGACGAAGCCGAACACAACTGCGATATAGGCTATCAATGTGGACAGATCGATCACCGCGGCGTTCCTCCGTAAGCTATGCCTTGTCCGTCACCTTCAGCGTGAAGGCATAGATATAGGCGATCTCCTCCAGGCGCGAAAACCGGCCGGAGGCACCGGCATGGCCGGAATCCATGTTGATTTTGAACAGCACCGGATTATCGCCGCTCTTGCGGTCACGCAGCCGCGCCACCCACTTGGCCGGCTCCCAATAGGTGACGCGCGGATCGGTAAGACCGGCGAGCGCCAGGATCGGCGGGTAGCCGAGCGCGGCGACATTGTCGTAGGGCGAATAGGCGGCGATCGTCCGGTAGTCGTCGGCCGATGCAATCGGATTGCCCCATTCCGGCCATTCCGGCGGGGTCAGCGGCAGCGTCGCGTCGAGCATGGTGGTAAGCACGTCGACGAACGGAACCTCGGCCACGATGCCGCCGAAGCAATCCGGCGCCATGTTGGCGATGGCGCCCATCAGCATGCCGCCGGCCGAGCCGCCCTGCGCGACGATGCGGTCATGCGCGGTATAGCGCTCGGCAACGAGGTGACGGGCGCAGGCGATGAAATCGGTGAAGGTGTTCATCTTCTGTGCCCGCTTGCCGTCATCGTACCAGCCATAACCCTTGTCCTTGCCGCCGCGGACATGGGCAATGGCAAAGACTAGGCCGCGGTCGACGAGTGAGAACCAGTTGGTATTGAAGGCGGCCGGCACGGCAATGCCATAGGAGCCATAACCGTAGAGCAGGCAGGGCGCGGAGCCGTCCAGCGGCGTGTCGCGGTGGTGCAGAAGCGAGATCGGCACCAGTTCGCCATCGGCCGCGGGCGCCATCAGCCGCCTCGTGACGTATTGATGCGGGTCGTGGCCGGACGGCACTTCCTGGGTCTTGAGCAGCACACGCTCACGGGTGCGCATGTTATAGTCGAACATCTGCGACGGCGTCGTCATCGACGAGTAGGAAAAGCGCATCATCTCGGTGTCGTATTCCAGGGACCCCGAAAGGCCGAGCGAGAAGGCTTCCTCATCGAAGAAGATCAGATGCTCTTCGCCGCTGGCGCGGTCACGCACGACGATACGCGGCAGGCCTTCCTTGCGCTCGAGCCGGACCATGTGGTCCTTGAAGCCGATCACCGACAGGATCAGCCGGCCTGGTTCATGCGGCACCAGTTCCTGCCAGTTGGCGCGGACAGGATCGCTCGCCGGCGCGGTCATGACCTTGAAGTCCTTGGCACCGTCCGCATTGGTCAGGATGAAGAATATGTCGCCGCCTTCCTCCAGCTCATACTGAAGGCCGGTCTCGCGCGCCGACACCAGCTTCGGCTCGGCAAACGGATCGCTGGCGCTCAACAGGCGATATTCCGAAGTCTCGTGATCGTTGATGCCGATCATGATCCATTGATTGTTGCGGGTCCCGTCGACGTTCATGAAGAAGCCGGGGTTGGTTTCCTCATAGATCAGGCGGTCGTTTTCAGGATTTTGGCCCAGGGCGTGGAACAGCACTTTCGACGGCCTGTGGTTTGGATCGAGACGCGTATAGAAGAACCCGTCATTGCCCGCGTCCCAGACGCCCGAACCACCGGTGGCGGGAATCTGGTCCGCCAATTCCGTGCCATCGGCAAGGTCGCGCACACGCAGCGTGTAGAATTCGGACCCCTTGTCGTCGAAGGCCCACAGGAGCTTGCGATGATCGGCCGAATGATCGACGCCGCCAAGCCGGAAATAGGCCTTGCCCTCGGCCTCGGCGTCGCCGTCGAGCAGGATCTGCTCGGGTCCGCCGTCGCGCGGCATGCGGAAATAGCGCGGCTGCTCGCCGCCAAGCTTGAAGGAAGACCCATAGGCGTAAGGCCCGTCCTGCATGGGAACGGAAGAATCGTCTTCCTTGATGCGGCCTTTCATTTCCTTGAAAAGCTGTTTTTGCAGATCCGACGTGTCGGCCATCAGCGCCGACTGGTAGGCATTCTCGGCTTCGAGTTCGGCGCGGATCCCAGGATCGAGCAAGGAAGGGTCCCTGAACATCTCCTGCCAGTTATCCGCCCGCAGCCAGGCATAGTCATCGGTTCGCGTGATGCCGTGATGCGTATCCGAGACCGGCCTTTTTTCGGGCGCAGGCGGGTTGACGGTCGGAAATCGGGAAGTCCTGGTCATTGCGTCTCGCTCTGGAAATATCTTGAACGATGTATGAACGCGCAGATCAGCGCGGGTTCAAGAGCTGTTGCGTAGAGGTGGTGTCGGGCCCTGAGATGGTCGGGAGGAGAGAAGATGACTATTCGGTCTCGTATTGCCGCGGTCTTCGCCGTCTCTTCGTTGACTCTGATCTTTGCCGGCCAGTCTCATGCGACCGTATTCGCAGCTTGGCAAGTGGCCAATGTGTCGTTCGGCGATACGCTCAATGTGCGCAAATATCCGTCGGGCATCTCCCAGAAGCAGGCCGCATACCCGAACGGGACCGTCCTGCAGATGACCGGACGATGCACTGGCGGCATGGATCTGCTCGATATTGCCGGCCAGGCGGCATGGAAACAGCAGCAGACGGTTCGCTATCGCTGGTGCGAAGTCTGGCATGACCCCGCCAAGAACGGCGTCTTCGTCACCGGCTGGGCCTATGGCGGATACATCGTGCCGTTTTGATCCGGGAGTGGCCTGCTTGACCGGGGAATGGTTTGGCAACCTGTGGTTTTGTGGACAGGTGTGAACAACCAAGCTTGCCGGTGTGCTCGTCAAGCAAACCGGAGCATTGAAGCTTGTTTTGTGAGTTATCGCGAATGTAACGATTAGCTGACCCAACGTCAGCCTTTGTCCGTTTGGCGACCGAAATATCGAAAAATTACATGGTGCACGAAAGATTGAAGCTGATCCCGGAATAGTTGATCAACATTCCTAAATATAATGCAAAGAGCGAATTGACTTACTTGACGTGTGGTCGCATTGATGTCCCCGTGACACGAATCGCGGATGCTCTATCTGCAAAAAATTCGTGCAATGCCCTGCTTGTAAAAAAGGGCGCAGACCGACGTAACTCTTGTTGGGGCCTGAAGACCATGGATATTGTCGAAACACCTTCCAGAAACAATGATGCGCTGATCGAGCTCACCGCCGATGTGGTGGCTGCCTATGTCAGCAACAATCCCGTGCCGGTCGGCGAACTGCCGAACCTGATATCCGATGTCCACGCCGCTCTTGGGCGTGTGGGCGGTACCGTCGAACAGCCGCCTGCGGACAAGCAGAAGCCGGCTGTCAACCCGAAGCGCTCGGTTCACGACGACTACATTGTCTGTCTTGAAGACGGCAAGAAGTTCAAGTCGCTCAAGCGTCACCTGATGACCCACTACGATCTGACGCCCGATCAGTATCGCGAAAAGTGGAACCTGGACCCAAGCTATCCGATGGTTGCCCCGAACTACGCGGCGGCCCGCTCGCAGCTTGCCAAGAAGATGGGCCTCGGCCGCAAGCGCAAGGCGCGGTAGCCGATACTGCCGGATTGGACCTGAAATCGGACGGCGCCTTCGGGCGCCGTTTGATTTTGAGGGCCAGAGCAATTCCAGGAAAGGTGTGAAGAAGCCTGTCAGGCAGTCTGCGCGAGCGCCATCTCGGCGTCGCGCTTGATGCGCTTGACCATCGAGCGAAGGCCGTTGGCGCGCTGGGGGGACAGGTGCTCGTCGAGGCCGAGTGCCTTCAGCGTTGCTTCAGCGTCGGTTTTCTGGATTTCGCTGGCTGTCTTTCCGGAAAACAGCGCCAACATGATCGCGACCAGTCCGCGCACGATATGGGCGTCCGAATCGCCCGTGAAGGTGATGACGGGATCGGCACCCGAACCCCGTTCGGTGGTCAGCCAGACCTGGCTGACGCAACCCGGCACCTTGTTGGCGGCGTTGCGCTCCGCATCGGGGAAGGGAGGCAGCGCTTCGCCGAGCTCGATGACGTAACGATAGCGGTCCTCCCATTCCTCGAGGAACGAGAAGTCGTCGCGGATCGTCTGGATCGTGGTCGTCATGACCCGGATATAGTCACGCGGCGGCGCCGCGTCACGGAAAAAACAAGGACACCGCGGGCGTCGAGAGGGCAAACGATCCGCGGTGCGCCGTCGAGACGGCTTAATTCTTTATCGGCAGGTTGACCGTCTGGGGCAGGACGATTTCGTCCGGCACGCTGCCCGTCATTGTCGAGGTGTCGGGGCCGGCGGACTTGTCGTCCAGCATGGCGGCCGCGATCTTGGCGGTCTCCTTGGCGCGTGCGGTGATGGTGTGCATCGCCGACTTGCCGGTTTCGCAGACATCGGGCTTGCGTTCGCAGATTCCGGCGATGTCGCCGACGGCGTCGCGCGCCGCGAACAGGGCCTGGATCGGCCCGACGCTTTCCTGGCCCGTTTCATCGGACCCGACGCCCAGCGGCAGCGCCAGCAGCACAAGTGAAAACCAGAAAGCCATTCTTATCAGGAAGAACATGCCTTGCCTCTCGTCGTGACCGGATCATGCATCATATGGCATGACCTCTTTTATGGGCAGGATATTGGCACACAGGGACGAAAGACGGCTTGCACGATCGCCGAGAATTTTCCTCAAATTTTAGGCAAATTCGAAACGAAGCGTTTTTGCTGTCGATTTGTTTCATATCGGGACGATTCTCGTTACCATCCGATAACCATCTATCTATTTGTTTATATGACATTTTTCGAAAATCAAGGCGATCCCGTTCCTGCCGCTCGGCCGGTGATGGCGGGTGTTCGCGAATAACCCTCCGTTTACTATGGCTGCATTTGCCCGGGTTTTCGGCGGCCGTCATCCCGATATTTCCCGCAGGGCCGGCCTTGGTCGGCCCTGCCTTATCCATTCCTTAAACGCTGGATGCGAGTTTCAAAGCCAATCAAGACAATCTGCAAAAGCAGAGCTGTTCCCGACGAGTGCGAGTGCGTTGAGTTGATGCCGATCGAGGCCAGATACGCTGAATTGCCTGGCGCAATGGCGGCCGGTTGTGAACGCATGGTTCATCCCAGCGTTCTCGGGCGCAGCGACCGCGAGCGCCAGCGCCGTTTCATAGGCGTGATGCTGGCCGCGCCGTTCTTTGCAGCGGGTGCCGCGGTCACGCTGGTTACATCGGGCATGGGGGCCGCCGTGACCATGGCCGCCATTTTCGCCGCCTTCGGTCTGTGCTGGTTCGTCGCCCTGCTGGTGGCCGCGACCGGCAAGATGGCCGCCGCGGGACCGATCGCGCTGGCGATGGCGGCGATTGCCCTTGGCGGTCTCATCGGTGCCGCAGGCGGATTGAGTTCACCTGTCGCCATGCTTGCCCTGGCGCTGCCATTCGAAGCCTGGTGGATCGGCGCGTCGCGGCGTGCGGCATTGTGGGGGGGCGCCTCGGCCGCCATCGCCATCGCCTTTCAGTCTCTGTCGGCCGCCTTCCTTCCCTTCGCGGACGCGCACATCGCCGCCTGGCACTGGCTGATGCCATTGGCCTGGGCGCTGACCCTTATCCCGCGCATATCGGCTTTTCGCGGTACCGCCGGCGCGGCCGATACGGTCGATGCAGGGGACCGATTGGAAGACATCATCGACGCGGTGGTCTTGCGGATCGCCCGCCACGGCGAAGTCGTGGATGCGTCCGCCAAGGCGCGTACGCTTCTGAAATTGCCGCCTGAGCTGTTGTCCGGAACGGGCCTCTTCGACCGCGTCCACCTGTCTGACCGTGTCGCCTATCTCAGCGCCCTGGCCGACATGCGTGACGGCGCACTGTCGCGCCGCCTCGAATTGCGCATCAGGCTGCCCCAGAGCGGCAACGGCACCCAGAACGGAAATGGTTTTGTCGCCGACAACTATCAGCCATTCGCGCTGGAACTGGTGCGCGGCGAGGAACAAAGCGACGTCTTCACGCTTGTGCTGCGCGAGAATGACGAGACAGCGCGGCTGCGCGAAGAACTGGCGCAAGCCAATGAGACGGCGGCGGCCGCCGAAGTGGCCAAGGGCAGGTTCCTGGCAGTGGTGAGCCATGAACTGCGCACGCCGTTGAACGCCATCATCGGCTTCTCCGATATGCTGCTGCACGAGATGTTCGGCGCCTTCAAGGACCCGCGCCAGAAGGAGTATGTCGGCCTCGTGCGGGATTCGGGCCAGCATTTGCTGGCAGTCGTGACATCCATACTCGACGTATCGAGGATCGAATCGGGCGTCTACGCCACCGAACCGGAGCCGTTCCGGTTCGTGGAAGCCGTGGACATGTGCCAGTCTATGATGCGGCTGCAGGCACAGGCCAAGAATATCGACCTGCGGACGCAGATCGCCCCTGACGCAGGCGATATCAACGCCGATCGCCGCGCCGTACAGCAGATGCTCATCAACCTCGTTTCCAACGCGATCAAGTTCACGCCCGACGGCGGCGACGTCGTCGTCGGCGCCAAGCGGATCGGCTCACGTCTGCATTTCTGGGTCAGGGACACCGGCATCGGCATCGCCGAGGAGGATTTCGCCAATCTCGGCAAGCCCTTCATGCAGATCCAGAACGATTATACCCGCCGTTTCGAGGGGACGGGTCTTGGCCTTTCCCTGGTGAAGGGGCTGGTCGCCTTGCATGAAGGGACCATGTCGATCGAAAGCATGCCGGGCGAGGGCACCACGGTGACCATCAGCCTGCCGGTCAGCGGGCCGAAGGGACGCCCCGCCAACCAAACCGGAGTGCTGACGATGCCGGTGACGAGGGCGAAAGGGGACGGAAATGGCTCGCTCCGCAAAACAGCCTAAGGCGGTCAAACGCCGCAGCAACGCCTTTCAGGACGGCGCCATCGCCGTCGGCGGCATGATTTCGCGCAATCCCGTCCTGGTGGGAGGATCGACCGCATTCCTGGTGACGCTGTTCTACGTCTCGGCGAATGCACTGTGGTATCAGCCTTTCCCGCACGCCGGGGCATTTTTCGCCACACGCAATTTCCAGGGCTTCCCGCACGCAGCCGACGAGCCGGAGACGACGATCAACATCGTGCGGCCCAACGCTGCGCCCGCCCCGATCAAGGGCGATCCGGTGGTCGAGCAGGTGCAGGGCATATTGAAGGATCTCGATTTCTATTCTGGCACCGTCGACGGCATTTCCGGCCCCAACACGCGCAAGGCCATACAGGCCTATCAGCAGAAGGTCGGGCTGAACGCCTCGGGCGAGATCGACGCGCTGCTGCTGGACCAGTTGGGGGCAACGCCGAAGACCGCCGCCGTGCCCAAGCCGCAGCCTCGTCCCGCCATGCCGTCGGACGCCGTTCCCGTGTCGTTGCAGACGAATTCTGGGCAGACGAATTCTGGGCAGACGAATTCCGGGCAGGCGAGTTCCGCCTCGGCCTCCACCGAAGGACCCGATCCCCGCATCGTCAAGATCCAGGCCGGGCTCAAGGCCTTCGGCAATGACGACATGCAACTGGATGGCGTCGTCGGTGCGCGCACCAAGGCGGCGATCAAGGAATTCCAGTCGCTGTTCGGACTACCGCAGACCGGCGAGCCCGACGAGATCGTCTACGTCAAGATGCGCGAGATCGGCCTGACCAACTGACGGCCGAAACGACGGCTCGCCCTGCATGGGAAATTTCGATAGAGAGCCCGCATGTCGTCGGGAGTCTTCCATGCGTGTAACCGCTGATCTGTGGGTGTCGGCCCTGTTGCGCCGGGTTTTTGGCGCCGGCGGATTTGCCGCTGTGGTCAATCGCGGTGCGACCGAGGCCGGGGCTGTGTTCATCCTGGCGCGGGGCAGGATGGGTGAAACGGCTCTCTACGGGCCGGCACCGCAGACAAGCTACGATTCGGCCAAGCCCGAGGACCGTTTTTTCAGCCTTCTCGCCACCGGCGATGATGCCGCCGTGCTGGATGCGAGACTTGAGCGCGAGAAAAAATTCGATCCCGACATCTGGGTGGTCGAGATCGAGGCCGGGAGCGTTCCCGTCGAGGAGCTTATTTCCGTGAAGACGCCCTGAGGCCGGGGGCTTCGTCGCCGTTGGAGGCCTTGCGGCTGTCGCCGTTCGTCGGCGAAACGTTGCGAGCCGCCTTCGACAGGGTTTCGGCTTTCCATCCCCGCACCGTCTCCAGGGCCGCATCGCGATGCAGCAGGCGGTAACGGTCGAGATAGGTCCGGATGGCCTGCGGATGCGGGAACAGGCTGGGATAGACGGCAACCGTGACCAGGAATGCCCGGTCCTCGCTGAAGTCGAGCGAACGCAGCGCCGCAAGCAGTGGCGCATAGTTCTGGTTGGCGATCAGCGATCGCGCGATCGAGAAATCAATGTCGAGGGCGTCCGCTAGCGCGGTCTGGAAGAAGGCGGCGTTTCCCGTCAGTGCCGTCTCGCGCAGTTTGACATAGGTATCCGCACCTGGGAACGCATCGACCTTCGCGGCCAAGGCTTCGTCGCCGGTGTGCATCATGGAGCGCAGCCTGCGCCGCGCGTTCTCGGCGGCAACGCCGGGCGTCTGCTGGGTTTCCGCACGGTCCGCCGTCGCTTGCGTCTTTACGGCAAGGCCTTGCGCCGGGGCTGCTTCCGGATCCCGCACCCGCACCAAGGTCGGTCTTTCAAGCGCCCTGATCAGATCGGCGATGGTCGGGTTCAGCTCCTTGCGGCGCGCGATGGCGCGCGCATGCGGCAGCCCGTGCCGGCCGATCAGCGCGATCAGGTCGATGTCGCTGACGGCACGTGAGCGGATCAGCAGCGGCGCGGCAATGTCGACCGGTTCCTCGCACAGTCGCCGCACAAGTGCCGCGGGAGCATATTCACATTCGGACAGGGCGGCTGCCACGTAGCGCCGCGATTCGACGGACACATCGTCGAACAGCGGCAGCGTCAGGTCTTCGAGCTGGCCGATCTCGCGGCGCGACGGGCGGGTAAGCGAGCAGAACGCCGACACCGCGGCGCGGAACAGCCTTTCGGCCTTGCCCGATTCGGTCCGTATCGCGATTTGCCTGAAGTCCGAAGATGACACGAAGGATACCCGATAACAGATACACAGCCTTGATCACGCTCAACCGGGGCTATGTCGGTTTCGCGATTGCCCCGGCCGGAACGTCCAGACCTCAAGACAAAGATCAAGTTAGCGGTGATCCGTTAGCGGTCCGTTAACCCTCTGCCGGCCTTAATGATATTTGGAGGCGTTGCGTTGTGCTCCGGGGAAACCGAGAGGAATGCGCGAACCATGGGCATGGTACTGTCTTTCGTGCCGCGTGCGGCACCGACCAATCGAGCCAAGCAAACCACCGAGATACCGGCGGCCGTGATCATATTTCCCGGCATCCGTTATGAGCGGCCCAGCACCGGCGAAGCGCGGCCCGCAGGCCCGGACAAGCCGGGATCGCCACGGACGCCAGTGCCGCATCACTAAGCCTTAAGGCTGTGGCCTGGTCCGCCAGCCCTTCAGCTCTGGACCTCTGGTCGGCGGCCTAGAAATCCTGCAGCTCGCAGGAACTTTGATCGAGAAAGCGCGACACGATCGGCTTCCAGCTCTCGTCGGGCACGAAGCTGCGGATGACGAAGATGCCTTCGTCGATGGGCGCCTCGACAAAAATCGCTCCCTGCAGGTCTTCGGGCAGGTCCTTGCGCACGTCGATCATCTGCGCCGGCGTCAGCACGACTGCATCCAGCTTGCCGCCCGTCGCCGTATGGTCGTTGAAGGAATAGACATTGTGACCGCTGCGGTCATAGACCGACACCGACCAGAAGGGGACGTTTCCTGGTGCCTTGATCCGCACCATTCCCTCCTCGAGGTCGAAGCGGCAGGCCGTGGCATAAAACAGCGGGTCGACCGACTTCACCACCGGCGCACCGCCCGCTTCGGCGTCGAGCCGATTCATCCTGTAGAGATCCGACGCCAGGGAGAGACGCGACCAGGCGTCACGTTCCGAAAATTCCGGCACCAGAAGCAGGACGATAATGTGGACGATGCCGGCGCCGACGAGGCCGAGCAGGATGGCATGCAGAAGCCTGCGCAATGCGGCACGCAAACTACGCATCGCAGCCTGCCTTGACGATCCTGGGCAGCGAAACGTCCGACAGGCCGGTGCTGCTGGCGATTGGCGTGTCATAGAAGGTCAGGACGAAGTACATCCTTCCCGAACCGTCGGTCAGAAGCCAGTTGCCCGGCATCGGGTGATGGCCGACGGAAATGATCACCGAATTGTCCGGTTGGCGCAGCACCTCGTAGGACTGAAGTGCCGCAAGCCGCGATTTGCCGGTCTCGACGACGCCGAGCGATTGATCGGCGGCATAAAGCGTCCAGAACCGGGCCGTTGGAAATCCACCCTCGATCCTGTAGGTGCATTCCCGCTTGAGCTGGTCGCCGGCGGCATCATTTTCCGCCACGAAGGACAGGCCTTCGGCGCGGCCGAGCGCCAGCACGCCCTCGCGCGCCACGCGCGCCTTGGAATAGGGATCCGCGGCCGGTGTGCCGATGTCGGGGAAGGCGGTCCACTGGCCGATCCTGATCGCGCCGACGCCGTCCTGGATCTTCAGCGCATACCAGACGCTGGCACCGCCCCCGCCAACGGCTATGGCAAGCGAGATCAGCATCAGGAAAGCATTCTTGAGCATTAAGGGCCGGGTGCGCGAGGATTGCCGTTCGGGGATATCGCGGCGCAGGGCCCTGTGGCAAGCCGGCGTGATGGTTTTGCCTGTCGGTCTTGTCTCACCGGGCGGATGTCACAGGGCCGAAAGCGTCTCGGGTGGAGTGGGGGCCTCGAGTTTGGGCGCCATCTGGAACAGTTGGCTCATGTCCCGCAGCGTCTGCGTGGTTCGGCTGGACAGCACCGGCGGCCGCTCGGCGGCGGCGTCGGCCGCTGCCTGCTCCTCGCTCTTCTTCTGCGCCTCGGCGGCCTTGGCCGCGACCTCCTCGTCGACGAAGGGTTTGTCGATACCGGGGATCGGCTTCAGGTCGATGTTCTGATGCGCATAGACCATCAGCCGCTGCCACACCATAGCCGGCAGCGAGCCGCCGGTCATGTTCTTGGTCGGGGTGAAATCGTCATTGCCCAGCCACACGGCCGCCGTGTAGTTGCCGGTGAAACCCACGAACCAGGCATCGCGGTAGGATTGTGTCGTGCCGGTCTTGCCGGCGACGACGATGTTGGGAATTTGTGCCCGCCGCGCCGTGCCCATCACTGGCACGGCCGCCAGCATGGTGTTCATGGATTTCAGCGCCTGCTCGGAGAGCACGCGATGCGGTGGCGGCGCGTCCTTGGTCCAGTCATAGACCACGTCGCCGGTGCGGGTGACGAGCTGGGTGATGCCGTGCCTGGAGCCGACGAAGCCGTTCTGGGCAAAGACGCTGTAGCCAGTCGCCTGGTCCATCACGGTCATGCCCGAGGTGC
Source organism: Mesorhizobium sp. M8A.F.Ca.ET.165.01.1.1 (assembly GCF_004792065.1). Taxonomy (NCBI): domain Bacteria; kingdom Pseudomonadati; phylum Pseudomonadota; class Alphaproteobacteria; order Hyphomicrobiales; family Phyllobacteriaceae; genus Mesorhizobium; species Mesorhizobium sp. M8A.F.Ca.ET.165.01.1.1. The sequence continues at coordinate 73,335 of NZ_SRTH01000002.1, forward strand.
CGAGCACCATCGTCTTGTGCCCTTCGAGCGGCGACTCCACGCCAAACGATTCCGCCAATGCCTTGATCGGCGCGATTCCGAGATGGTCCTTGGCCAGTCGCACCGGCACGGTGTTGATCGACTTGGCCATCGCCATGATCAGCGTGATGTTGCCCGCCGACTCGCCGCTGTAATTGTGCGGTGACCAGTTGCCCCAGCTGATCGGCCCGCCCGAAATGATCGAGTTCGGCGTGAAGCCGTGTTCCATCGCCGTGGCGTAGACATAGGGCTTGAACGACGAGCCGGTCTGCCGCAGTGCCTTGGTGGCACGGTTGAACTGGCTGGCGCCGTAATCGCGGCCGCCGACGATCGCCCGCACCGCGCCATTGGTCTCGATGACCACCACCGCGCCTTCGGTGACGTTGTACTCCTTGCCGAACTGGCGCAGGTGGAACTCGACGGACTCTTCCGCCGCCTTCTGGATGTTGGCGTCGAAGGTGGTATGGGCGACCAGCGAGTGCTGGCCGGGCTTGGCGATCTTCTTCACCTCGTCGAAGGCCCAGTCGAGATAGTAGTCGGGACTCTTCTGTTCGCCGCGGTCGACGACGTCGGCCGGATGCAGCCTGGCCTGCAGCACCTGGCCTTCGGTCATGAAGCCGGAATCGACGAGGTTGGACAGCACCACATTGGCGCGCGCGCGCGCCGCCGGCAGGTTGATGTGCGGCGCGTATTTGGTCGGGGCCTTGAACAGGCCGGCGAGCATCGCCGCTTCGGCAAGGTTCAGGTCCTTGACGCTCTTGCCGAAATAGAAATCCGCCGCCGCCTCGATGCCGAACGTGCCGCCGCCCATATAGGCGCGGTCGAGATAGAGCTGCAGGATTTCCTTCTTCGACAGATTGGCCTCCAGCCACAGCGACAGGAAGGCTTCCTTGATCTTGCGCTCGAACGTGCGCTCATTGGTCAGGAACAGGTTCTTGGCCAGCTGCTGGGTGATGCTGGAGCCGCCCTGGACGACCGAGTTTGCCCGCACATTCTCGAAGATCGCCCTGGAAAGGCCGAGCACGTCGATGCCGTAATGGTCGAAAAAGCGTCGATCCTCGGTGGCGAGCACCGCCTTGATGACGTGGTCGGGCATCTCGTCGACCGGTACTGAATCGCGCTGGATGATGCCGCGCTGGCCGATCTCGTTGCCGTAGCGGTCCAGGAAGGTGACCGCGAAGTCGCCTTGGGCACGCCAGTCCCCCGTGGTGTCCTGGAAAGCGGGTATCGCCAGCGCCAACATCACCACCATGCCGCCGGCGCCGAGTGTAAAACCTTCGCTCAACAGTTCGATGAAGCCACGGCGCCAGCCCTTGAGACGGAAGCGCCGCGAGAAGATCGTCGCGGCCTCCCAGAACTCGCGCGCCTTGAACCCGATCTCATAGAGCGAGGAATCGAGCCACGCGTCCAGCGCCAGAAGGCGGGAGGCGATCGGACCTCTTCTCTTGCGCGGTTCAGGGTTGACCATTCTAAAACCCGGCTCGGCTCTGGCGCGACCTGAAAACCGCAAGCGGGCAATTTCAGGGCGGTGCCCTGTTCCGACTATTCATCCATTTTGCCGACACTCACAAGGGCGGCGAGGACACAGCTGCAAGGTTTGTCGATGGAAGAGCCGGCTAGCCGGCGGCCCGGCTCCTCGCCAGCCAGCTTCCCGATTTGGCGAGCGAGGGGGAATTTGCCTCTTCAGGGCTATCAGGCCGCCTCGCGCTTCAGTGCCTGCGCCATGCAATGGATGCCGCCGCCGGTCTTGGAGATTTCGCTCATGTCGACGGCCGCGACCTCGAAGCCGCGCGCCTTGAGCTGGCCGATCAGCGTCTGGCTGGAGGTCGGCGCGATCACCCGGTCCTTGCCGAGCGACATGAAGTTGCAGCCGAGCGCCATCGTGTCCTGGAAGGGCACGTCGATGATCTCGTGACCCTTGCCCTTCAGCCAGTCGACGATGCCGGCTTCGGTGCAGGCGAGGCAGACGGCGGTGAGCTTTTCGGCGATCGGCACAACCATCAGGTCGATGTGGACGTAATATTCATCGATGAAGGCGATGCGCGTCTCCCAACCTTCCTTCTCGAACCAGGCCTGCACCTGGCGGGCGCCTTCCTCCTGCGTGCGGGCGCCGCCGCAGCCGATCAGCACCACGCCGTCCTCGATGACGTTGAAGTCGCCGCCCTCGAAAGTGCCAGCCGTCACCATGTCGTAGATCGGGATGCCGAGCTTTTCATAGGTGCGGATGGCGGCATAGTTCTCGCCGCGCCGCCACCAATTGGCCATGGCGGTGATAATAGCGCCATAAGGCGTCATGACGCTGGAATCACGGGAATAGACCTGCATCGGCAGCTCCGGCGTCGGCTCGTGCCAATGGATATTGACGCCGAAATGCTCGTAGGCCGCGACCAGATCCTTGTGCTGGGCCTGCGCGATCTGGACATTGCAGGGCGCCTCGCGCAGATGTTTTCGCGAGAGCGAGCTGGTCGAGAGGTGACGCAGGAAGTTCGGCGATCCGAGCAGCACGTCGGTCAAGACGTCGGTCTCGTTGGCGAAGCCCCATGATGTCAGTGGCTTGGTGCCGCCGACCGGGTTGCGGCGTTGCAGCGAAAACGGTTCGGCGACGATGCGGTCATGAACGGTCATGCGGTTCTCCTCGTGGATTGTTCTCAAGAATTGGTCGGTCGCGCATTGTTTGGTATCCACCAGTCGCGCCCGCGCGGCGTGGTGACATATTCCGGCCAGCGGAAGTTGATCGGCGGCTCGTAGTCGCAGAGCGGCGCGATCCAGTTGGAGCCGCCGATGCCGCCGCCGGTGCGGGTGGTGAACTCATTCATCGCCTCGTCGCGGGCGGTCTTGTCCTCGAGCAGGTGCAGCGCCGCCAGCGCGACCGTTTTGGCCGCGCAGATGACCATCGGATCGATCGTCGCGGGAATGCCGCCCAGAGCATTCATCACCCATGCCGGAAAAGCGTGGCCGTTTGCCGAGCGCAGCGCTGGGCGGGCGACATAGAAGCGCGCGGTCGGCGCGTGCCAGCTCATGTCGGTGTAGTCGTCGGAGGTCGAATTCACCTGGGAAGGCGGCAGGTCGCGGCGCAAGATCGCCTCGGCTTCTTGTGGCGAAATCAGCCGCTCCAGTTCGTCGATAAAGGGGTTTTCGGTCGCGGTGCCGCCGGCATTGACCTGGATTTCCCGCGCGACTGTTCTGGCGGCCTCGTCCCAGCGTGGCGGCCCGACGGTCGACAGGGCTTCGTAGGTAATCCCGGCCATGGCGTGGTTGGCCAGCCCCGGCCGCGACTTCGACACCCAGTGCCGCTCGTAGCGGCAGCCGCTGATCGCGGCCGCGGCCGCGGCGTTGCGGTCGAGCACCGCCGTCACCTGCTCGGCCATGCCGATGGTCGGCACACGGATCATGTACTGGATCTCGGCCAGGCCCGCCGGCAGATTGTCGGCCGTGGCCTGGCCAGCCGTCAGGATCGCCTCGCTGATCGACCAGCCGCCCTGGTGCGGCAGCATGGAATCGCGCAACGCCTTGGAGGCCATGTACATGGTCATCAGCGCATCGTTCGCGCCCGGTGCCCTGACCGCCGAATGCGCCTGCGGGATCGGCGCGCCGTCGCCTGCGCGAATCCAGTTTTCGGGTTCGTCGCAGACGAAACGATAGATCATCGCATAGGCCGCGCCGCAATGCGTATCCCAGCGAGCGGTGTTGCAGAGCGGCAGCATGTAAAATGGATGGAAGGAAATCATGCCGGCAAGGCCGTCATAATAGCCTTTTGCCGCATGGATCGGCTTCGAACCGCGCACCTTTTCGGCCGGCTCGCCGGTAAAGCGCAGCGTGCCTTGAATGTCGTGGCGCTGCATCGCGGCCTTGGTCGCGAGCAGCCCGCCGAGGCTTGCTATGCCGAGCCCCGAATGCGGGTCGGTATGGCCGCCGGCCTCGGCGCCAAGGCCAGGTCGCGGCTGCCTCACCGTCACGGCGTCCTGGCAATTGCCGGGCACGGCATCATATTCGGCATACATGCCGATTGTCGGTCCGGCGCCGTTTGTCCAGTGGGCGCAGAAGGCGGTCGGCATGCCGCCCGAGCCTTCCTCGACAGAAAATCCCTCGCGTTTGAGCCGATCGACATACCAGGCGGCCGATTGGTACTCGCGCCATGCGGTCTCGCCGAAATCGAAGATGGTGCGTGTCCAGGCCGACAGCAGGGGCTGGATGCCGTCGAGGCAGGCAAGCGCGGTCTCTTGCGCCGATGTCGTCACCGGTTTGTCCATGCTCTAGAAGAAAGCAGTGAAGCGGCTCGCCAAAAAGTGATATGTTTTCCCGGTTCGTGCAAATTCGGTTCACCTCTTGAGAATTCCTTCGACACAGGCGCTACGCGCCCTCGACAGTTTCGCCAGGCATGGCAGCGTCTGGCGTGCCGCCGACGAACTGCACCTTACCCGCAGCGCCGTCTCGCACCAACTGCGGTTGCTCGAGCGTGACCTTGGCTTCGATCTCCTGCAACGCATCGGCAAGGGCGTGGCGCTGACGCCGCGCGGCCAGCGCTATGCGGCCGATGTCAGGAAGGCGCTAACCGTGCTCGGCGACGCGGGAGCGCAAAACAGCGGTGCGGGCGTCGGCGGTTCGTTTGCCATTTCCTGCCCTCCGGGCTTCGCCTCGATGTTCCTTTGCTCCCATATCGGCGAGTTCCAGCAAATGTATCGGGACGTGGCACTCTCGATCTTGACGCCTCGTCGCCTCGATGACGTCAGCAATGCGGAGGCCGACGCTTTCATCGCCTTTGGCGTTGGCAACTGGCCGAACCGCGCGGTGGAACTGCTCTGCGAGGTCTCGTTCACGCCGCTCTGCAGCCCGACGCTGCTCAACAAGGTCGGTGGGTTTTCCAAGCCCGCCGACGTGCTGCGCGCCAATTTGCTCCATCTCGGCGACACCGAGGACTGGGCCCGCTGGCTGGCACTGTCGAAGGTGGAAAATCCCGACACCGAGGGCGGCATCTTCTTTTCCGACATGAACCTCGTCTTTTCGGCGGCAGTCGCCGGGCAGGGGATTGCCATGGGCGACGAACTGACAGGCCGCCGGGCGCTGAGCGAAGGCCGCCTGGTCAAGCCGTTCGAGGCGTCGGTCCCCTCGCCACGCTCATATTTCCTGGTCTTCGAGCATGCCAAGGCGGGACATCCGGTACTCAATGCCTTCAGCGATTGGTTGAGGGCAAAGCTATCGGAGAACAGGCTCTAGGCGAATTAAGACTAGCAGATCCCCCACGAGGGGGAGATTGGCGGTTCCAGCCACGCCATCTTCCATCCACCCGTGAATCAAATTTGCCGATCAGGCGAAAACTATTCGGTTGCGGTGAGCTTCGGCCCTGCCTACGATTTGGCTCAACGGTAAGGATAGAGGCAGGATGCAGCAACCCGGCCGGGCCGCAGAGATCAAGGCAATCGGGATCGGCAAGAGCTTCGGCTCGTTCCGTGCACTGGACAATCTGACGCTTGACATTGGGCGCGGCGAGTTCCTGACCCTGCTTGGCCCCTCCGGCTCCGGCAAGACCACCTTCCTGATGATCCTGGCCGGCTTCGTGCAGCCGAGCGAGGGCAGGCTTTTCAGCGACGGCGCCGACATCACCGACCGCCCGGCCGAGCAGCGTGCCGCCGGCATGGTGTTCCAGGGTTATGCGCTGTTTCCGCATATGAGCGTCGAAGCCAACATCGCTTTCCCGCTCAAGGTCCGCAAGAAATCGGCCGCCGAGATCAGGAAGCGCGTCGGCGAGATGATCGAGCGCGTCGGTCTGGTCGGCCACGAGAAGAAACTGCCGTCGCAGCTGTCCGGCGGCCAGCAGCAGCGCGTCGCCCTTGCCCGCGCGCTGGTGTTCGAGCCGGGCGTGCTCCTGCTCGACGAGCCGTTTTCGGCGTTGGACAAGAGCCTGCGCGGCCAGATGCAGGCCGAGATGAAGCGCCTGCATCAGGAGACCGGCACCACCTTCGTCTTCGTCACCCACGACCAGAGCGAGGCGCTGGCGCTGTCGTCGCGCGTCGCCATTTTCAACCACGGCAAACTGCTGCAGGTCGGGGCGCCGGACGAGGTCTACGACCGGCCGGACAATCGCTTCGTCGCCGAGTTCCTCGGCGAGATCAACATGCTGCCGCTGAAGGGGGTCAAGCCCGCCGACCACGGTTCGACCGGCCTTTGCGAGGACCGCGCGGTCAGCATGCACTGCAAGGCCGAGAAAGTCCGCGGTGACGCCATCCTGGCGATCCGGCCCGAACACATGTCGATCGCGCCCGAGGCGGCAGCTGGAGAGAACGGCATCGCCGCGACCGCGATCGCCTCGACCTATCTGGGGGCGGCGACCAAGCTCGACCTCACCACGCGCCATGGTGCCAAGGTAACCGTCTCGGTGCCCAACGAGGTCGCGGCGGCTGCTCTCAGCAAGGGCAATTCCGTCTGGCTGACATGGCCGGCGGAAAAGGGCTTCCTCCTTCCGGATGGAGGACAATGAGCGCCGGTGCGGCCTGATCCGCCGCACCGGTTTCCGGATTGAAATCAACGAAAACAAAGGGGAACTGACATGAACGACACCAAGAAACAGGCCATCGAAACGCTGTCCGAGAGGACGAGACGCGGCGAGATCTCGCGCCGCCAGTTCACGCAACTCGCGGCACTCGTGCTTGCAGGCTCGCCGATGCTGCTGCGCTCGACCGGAGCCTTCGCGGCGGCGAAGGAACTGGTGCTGGTGAATTGGGGCGGCGACGCGATCACGGCTTACGACGCCGCCTATGGCCAGGCTTTCACCAAGGACACCGGCATCACCGTCAAGATGGACGGCTCGGGCCCGACCGAAGGCGCGATCGCCGCGCAGTCCAAGAGCGGCGCCCCGACCTGGGACCTCGTCGACGTCGATCCGTTCTCGGCCATCACGCTCGGCGCGCAAGGCATGCTCGAGCCGATCGACTACAATATTGTCGACAAGAAGAAGATGCGTCCGGGTTTCGGCTGGGACTATGCCGCCTCGACCTATTTCTTCTCCTATGTCATCGCCTACGATTCCGAGAAATACGGCAAGGATGCGCCGACCGGCATGGCCGATTTCTTCGATGTGAAGAAATTCCCCGGCAAGCGCTCCCTCTACAAATGGGGCGTGTCGAGCTGGGAAGCTGCCCTTTTGGCCGACGGTATCGCGCCGGCGTCGCTCTACCCGCTCGACTTGAAGCGTGCGCATGACAAGATATCAGCCTTCAAGGAAAACGTCGTCGCCTATTGGGGCGGCGGCGCCGAGAGCCAGAGCGTGCTGCTCAATGGCGAAGCGTCGATGGCGATCGTGTGGTCGACACGGGCCTCGCTGATCGAGCAGGATTCCGGCGGCAAGATCAAGTTCATCTGGGACCAGGGTCTGATCTCGCCCGGTGCGCTGGCCGTGCTCAAGAACAACCCAGGCGGCAAGGATGCGGCGATGAAGTTTATCGCCAGCGCCCAGGATCCGGAAAAGCAGCTCGTCATGTTCGACAAGCTCGGCCAGGGTCCGGCCAATCCGGCGGCCGACGCGCTGATTCCCGCCGACAAGAAGCGCATCAACCCCGTCGATCCGGAGAACATGAAGAAGCAGATCCCGCTCGACATGGACTGGTACGCCAAGAACTACGGCGCGGCCCTCGACGAATACACCAAGATCATCTCCGCCTGATCACTGGCGTTGCTGAGCTGACATGAGAGGTGTTCTCTCCGACAGGATGGGCGCGGCGCTGTTGATGGCGCCGCTGCTCCTGTTCCTGGTCCTGGCCTATGCCTGGCCGTTTCTCGGCGTGGTGAAGTGGAGCTTCACCTTGCCGACGCCCGGGCTTGGCCAGTACCAGGCGTTGCTCACCGACGATCTGGTGCAGTCGGTGTTCATCCGCACGCTGCGCATCGCGGCCATCGTCACCATCGTGTCGGTCGCCGCCGCCTACGCCATCACGGTCGTCTGGGTGCGCGGCAGCCCAGCGCAGCGCCTCATCGCCGAATTCTGCATCCTGGTGCCGTTCTGGATCTCGGTGCTGACGCGCGCCTTCGGCTGGGTGGCGCTTTTGTCCAACCGCGGCCTCATCAACACCTGGCTGCAGTCCATCGGTTTCATCTCCGAACCGCTGACTTTGGTGCGCAACGAATTCGGCGTCATCGTCGGCATGACGCATTTCCTCATTCCTTTCGCCGTCTTTCCGTTGGCGTCAGCAATGCGCAGCCTGGACGAGCGCGTGCTGCTCGCCGCGCGCGGCCTGGGCTCCAGCCGCATGCGCACCTTCTGGACGGTGTTCGTGCCGATGACGCGCTCCGGCATCATCGGCTCGGCGATGATCGTCTTTGTCTTCTCGCTTGGCTTCTTCGTCACGCCGGCGATTCTCGGCGGCGGCCGCAGCGTGATGATCGCCGAATTGATCTATCTCCGGATATTCCAGAGCCCGGACTGGGGGCTCGGGGCCGCGATCAGCGTCGTGCTGGTGATCTTCGTCGGCGCCCTGATGGCGCTGCTCTTCCGATACGTCAAACCGAAGCAACTGGTGTAGCGCGATGCCGACCTATCGCCCCGGACCCGTCTCGCTGATCCTCGCCGTGCTGGTGGCGCTGTTCCTGCTGTTGCCGCTGCTGGCCGTCATTCCGGTCTCGCTGACGCCGAGCCGCATGCTGGCAATGCCGACGGGTGAATTGTCGCTGCGCCACTATCGCTCGTTGATCGAGGACCCGCGCTGGCTCCAGTCGATCCTGCTTTCGATCCGGATCGGCATCGTCAGCAGCGCTGTTTCAACCGTACTGGCGCTCAGTTTCAGCCTCGGCGTCTGGATGTTCCAGCCGCGCTTCACCGCCACCCTTGTCGGTTTCGTGCTGCTGCCGATGGTTGTGCCGCCGGTGGTCTCGGCGGTGACGCTCTACTTCCTGCTCACCTCGATCTCAGGCGTCAGTTCCTTCTTCGGCTACGACACCTGGCTCGGCGTTGCCATGGCGCATTCGGTGATGACGGTGCCATTCGCGACGGTGTTGATCCTGGTCTCGCTCAGCCAGCTCGATCGGCGCATCGACCTCGCCGCGCGCGGCCTTGGTGCAAGCGTGTGGGAACGCGCCACGCGCGTCATTATGCCCAACATCAAGTTTGGCATCGTCACCGCGGCACTGCTCTCATTCGTACTCTCCTGGGAAGAGATCGGCGTCACCCTGTTCATCACCTCGGTCAACGCCATCACGCTGCCGCGCCTGATGTGGATGGGCCTGCGCGACAACATCGACCCGGCGATCGCGGCGCTTTCCGTGATATTGATCATCATCACCGTGCTGGTTCTGGCGGTGAGGAGCTTCGTGGTCAGGCTGAACCGGGAGAGCAAGCCGGTCTAGACAAACCGTACCGAGACGCGGCCAAATTTGCCCAAATCGCCGATCACTTCATCACCAGCCTCGACGCGTATCGGCGTCACGCAAGTGCCCGTGATCACCGCCTGTCCCGGCTGGAGCGCTATGCCCAGGCCCGACAGTTCGTTGACGATCCATGTGAGCGCAATACGCGGGTCGCCTAACACCGCCGCGCCGGTTCCGTCGTGCCTCGACTTGCCCGAAACAAGACCGGTCACCGGGTGTTCCGCGAGGTTCACGTCACGCCATTCGTCTTGCGTGGGCTGGCCGATGACGAACAGATTGGCACAGGCATTGTCCGCTATCAGCTGTGGCGCACCGACGGCGCGGAAATCGTCGTAGCGCGAGTCCGGTATTTCTATCGCCGGATGCAAGGTCGCCACGGCATCTATCACCTCGGCGATTTCATAAGGCGCCGGGCGCGTCGGGATCTGGCGGCCAAAACGGAAAGCGAATTCGATCTCGGCGACCCGCATCTTGCTCGTCGCGAGCGAGACGGTCCCGCCAACCGCGACCGCTTTCTCTGCCAGCAGGCGCCCGGCCATCGGGCCGTCGACATTGATATGCCTTTGACCGGCAAGACTGGTTGCCGCGATCTTCCAGCCGAAAAGCGGGACCGCCGAACGATCCATGACATGGGCCTGGATGGCATAGCCTTCGGTCCGTGTCTTCGGGCGAAGCTCCTCAGGTATGGCGTCGAGATGGGTGCCATGATCCCAATGGCTTACCAGCAGACGCGACGCGGCTTTGGCCTTTTGTGGATCGAGCATGGTCAGCTCCCGAATCTGGGAAAATGGCCCGCTGCCGGGCGTTGATGGTGCTTGCGGTGCGCAACCGGTATCGCTATGCCGCGTCCGCTGAGGAGATTGTCGGCAAGTCGTATTTTCGAGATCATCGGCATTCATCATCGAGACGACGAATCGGCAAACCTGTCCGTGCGGCAAATGGTTATATATGGCAAAGCGTCTAGAACGCGGAAGAGCTTCTGGCAGGCAAGGGTCGGTGGCGCAACAGGCGAGGGGAAGAACGATGACCGCGCCCGGTGATTTGCAGCAGGCCCTGTTCCTCAGGTTGAAAAGCGATGCGTCGCTGTCGGCGCTGCTCGGCGGCGCCGGGCTGCTCGAGCGGGCAACCGACACCGCCGCCTTTCCCTATGTGACTTCAGGCCAGACCTCGGCTTTTGACTGGGATACCGGCGCCGAGAATAACGACGACCAGCTGATCACGCTGCATGTCTGGTCGAAGGCCCATGGTGAAGCCGAAACGCTTGCCATCATGGCCGCCATCAAGGCGCGCCTTGCCGACGCGGTGCTGGTGATCGGCCCGCGTGGACAGACGCGGCTGTCGCTGGAATTCACCGAGGCGCGTTATGATGAGGAATTGCTTGTCCATCATGGTCTGCTGCGATTCCGAGCGCTGACGCAGGAAAACGCCTGACGCGCTTTCAATATCATCGAAACGGAGTCTAGACTGGGCTTTCGCGGGGTTCACTGGTGGGGCGGTGAATCCAGATTGTCTATCTCGCGTTGCAGGGGTGTGGCGAGCATGGGTTCAGGGCCGTTCACTGTTCATTTCACGTTCAGCACCGATGCGTTACAACGCCGGTCATGAAAACGCTTCGCTCCCATTTCCGAACCGCGACCCTGGCGCTTAGTGCCGCCGGGATGTTTGCGTCGCAGGCAATGGCGATACCGGCGATCGCGCCCGATCAGCCCACCCCGATCGTCCTGGCCGCATCCGACTGCTATGCGATCGGTCAGCAGGTGGCCCAGCAGAATGGTGGAACACTCGCCAAGGCCTCGGCGTCGACGCGTGGCGGCCAGCCGGTCTGCGTTATCGTCGTCCTCGTGCCGGGCAAGGACGGGCAGCGTCCGCGCCGCTCCGAAATCGTCGTTCCGCAGAACTGACGCAGTCTTCTCGTCCTACAGGGCTCCGTTTCCCAGGCCGCCGGAATCGGCCTATATCTGAAACCTCAGTCAACAGGCATTGGTCCCCGCATGCGCGTACTCGTCGTCGAGGATGACAAGGATCTCAACCGGCAGATTTCCGATGCGCTGGTCGATGCCGGCTATGTCGTCGACCGTGCCTTCGATGGCGAGGAGGGTCATTTCCTCGGCGACACGGAGCCTTACGATGCCGTCGTGCTCGACATCGGCCTGCCGCAGATGGACGGCATCAGCGTGGTCGAGCGTTGGCGTCGCGGCGGCCGCAAGATGCCGGTGCTGATCCTGACCGCGCGTGACCGCTGGAGCGACAAGGTCTCGGGCATCGACGCCGGCGCCGACGACTACGTCACCAAGCCGTTCCACATCGAGGAGGTACTGGCACGGGTCAGGGCCCTGATCCGCCGCGCCGCCGGCCACGCCTCGTCGGAACTGACCTGTGGGCCGCTGCGTCTCGACACCAAGGCTTCGAAGGCCGATGTCAATGGCGTGCCGCTGAAATTGACCTCGCACGAATTCCGGCTGCTTGCCTATCTGATGCACCACATGGGCGAGGTCGTTTCGCGCACCGAACTGGTCGAGCATCTCTACGACCAGGATTTCGACCGCGATTCCAACACGATCGAGGTCTTTGTCGGGCGGCTGCGCAAGAAGATGGGCATCGACATGATCGAAACCGTGCGCGGCATGGGCTACCGCATGCGTGAGCCGGAGGCGTAAGGCGGAACCGCTTCCTACCAACCCAACCGTGGGCAGACGGCTTTCGCTACGCGCTTGGCCGCGCTCGCTGACGTTCCGCGTTATCGCCTTCTCCACGGTATGGGCGATCCTGACCCTGGTCGTCATCTTCACCCTGATCACCACGCTCTACCGCCAAGCCAGCGAGCGGGGCTTCGACAGTTTGCTGTCGGCGCATTTGTTCAACTTGATCGGCTCCATTGGCATTTCCGACAGCGGCGCGCTGACCGGCTCGCCCGATCTTGGCGACCTCCGTTTCTCGGAGCCGAATTCGGGCTGGTACTGGTCCGTCGAGCCCGCCTCGGAAGGCGTGCACGGCGATCTCCATTCGTCGTCCATGACCCGGACCATCCCGTCGCCCGATGTGGCGGATGTTCCTTTCAACGCCAATTTCCAGCGTAGCTATGCCGCGCAAGGCATCAACGGCGAGGAACTGGTCGTGTTCGAGAGCGAATTCGTTCTCGATGCCAAGAACCGCGCCGCGCGCTTCCGCGTCATGGGAAACAAGACCGAGCTGGAGCAGGAAATAGGGACCTTCCAGCGTCGCCTGCTGACCTATCTCAGCCTGTTCGGCATCGGAATGATCGCCATCAACGCCATCGCCATCCTGCTCGGGCTGCAGCCGCTGCGCAGGGTCAGGAACGCACTCGCCATGGTGCGCGAGGGCACCGCGCAGAAGCTCGACGGCCGCTTCCCGGCCGAGATCGAACCGTTGGCCAACGAAACCAACGCTTTGATCGAAAACAACAAACGCATTGTCGAGCGTTCGCGGACCCAGGTCGGCAACCTCGCCCATTCGCTGAAGACGCCGCTCGCCGTGCTGCTCAACGAGGGCCGGGCGCTTGGCGGCGCCAAGGGGCAGTTGATCGCCGAGCAGGCCGCCTCCATGCAAAAGCAGATCGATCACTATTTGCAGCGCGCCCGCGTCGCGGCGCAGCGCGACAGCGTCGTCTACCGCACGCCCGTGGCGCCGCTGGTACAGCGCATGGTGCGTGTTTTGCAGAAGCTCAACCCGCGGACCAGCCTGTCGCTGTCGCTGCCGGCCACCGAGATCGTCTTTGCCGGCGAACGCGAGGACCTCGAGGAACTGCTCGGCAATCTTCTCGAGAATGCGATGAAATGGGCAAGGAGTGCTGTCGCGGTCTCGGTCGTGCCCTTGGTCAGCAAGGATGAGAGCCTGTTCGAGATCAGCATCGAGGATGACGGCCCTGGCATTCCCGAGGACAAGGCGCGCGAAGCCATGAAGCGCGGACGGCGCCTGGACGAGACAAAGCCGGGAACGGGCCTGGGCCTCGCCATCGTCGCCGACCTCGTCAACGAGTATGGAGGCGGCCTGGATCTGGGGCGTTCCGGCATGGGTGGTCTGAAGGCAGCGGTGCGATTGCGGAGCCTTCAGTGACGTTTGCCCAGACCAATCGACACCAACGGGTGGCACATGCTATGGCGGCATATCGATTGACCTCATACTGGCCGGCGGCGGCCAAATTTCCGACAAATATCAATAGTATGGCCATGCCCACTTCTCAGATGATGCCACGCGCATCCATGGCAAGCTCCAACTCAGGAATACCGGTTGTTGGCATGAAGATTCGCGTCGCGCTTGTTTCCGCATTGCTGGCCGTGTCGGGCTGCACCACCTCGAGCGGCAAGGGCCCGACCGTGGCCGCGACCCCGGCCTCGACGCCCCCGGCCGGCGGCAAGGTCGTCACCAAGTCGATCATTTCCGCCATGGGCGGCGGCCTCATTGGCGGGTCTGTCGGCAATGGCCTGAGCGACACGGAAAAGCGCAGCGCGCTCGAGGCTGAATACAAGGCGCTTGAATACACGACGAGCGGGCAGAAGGTGGCGTGGAAGGGCGATCAGGCCTCGCGCCATGGCGAGGTCGTGCCAGCCCAACCTTACCGCGTTGGTTCGCAGGATTGCCGCCAGTATACGCAGACGGTGTTCACCGGCAGCGCCAGTGTCACGGCGCACGGAACAGCCTGCCGCAATGCCGACGGCGGCTGGACACCATTGACCTAGCACGCCGGGTCCGGTTGCGACCCGGCCAGTTGATGTCGATCAAGGACATTCGGTGCGCCTGCCGTCAAAGCGTCGCAGGATGCCTGTGTTGGCAGGGCAGGGCTCTGCCTTTATTGGAAGAACCATGCTGTTCTGGGTCATAGCCGCAATTCTCACGCTGGGCGCCAGTCTGGCGGTGCTTTTGCCGCTGGCTGGGGCTTCCAAGGGCGCGTCATCGAGCGGCGACCACGACCTGGAAGTCTATCGCGATCAATTAGCCGAACTCGACCGCGATGCCGCGCGCGGCATGATCCGGCCCGCTGAGGCAGCCGAGGCGCGCGCCGAGATCGCCCGCCGCATCCTTCGCCTGGGTAACGCTGACATAACCGGCAAGACGTCCGGCAGGGCGGCGTCGGTCACGGCACGGCTTGTCGCGACCGTGGCCGTGCTGGCGGTCCCGTTGGTCAGTTGGGGGTTCTACAGCCAGATCGGCTCGCCTGACCTGCCGTCGCAGCCGCTCAGCGAGCGGCTGGCCAAGAACCCGGCCGACAGTTCGGTCGATGAGCTGGTGGCGCGCGCCGAAGCCCACCTCGCGGCCAACCCTTCCGATGGGCGGGGCTGGGATGTGCTGGCGCCGGTTTATCTGCGCATGCAGCGCTTTGCCGACGCCGCGGCGGCCTACCGCAACGCCATACGCCTCGACGGCGACAGCGCCGTACGCCAGGCCGGACTCGGTGAGGCGATCGCCGGTGCCGCGGGCGGTATTGTTTCGGCCGATGCCCAGGATGCCTTCGAGGCGGCCTTGAGGCTTGACCCGGCCAATGCGAAAGCCAGCTTCTATCTGGCGATGGCATTGGCGCAGGAGGGCCGCGGCAAGGAAGCGGCCGCGGCCTGGCAGGTGATGCTCGGTAAACTGCCGCCGGATTCGCCATGGCGCGGCGCCGTCGAACAGGCACTGGCCAAATCCGGCTCCGAAGTCGCTTCCGGCGCGGCCCCGAAAGGCCCCGATGCCGGCGATGTCGACGCGGCATCCTCCATGTCGCCGCAGGACAGGGAAGCCATGATCAACACCATGGTCGCCGGCCTCGACGACAAACTTCGTCAAAATCCGCGCGACCCGGAAGGATGGATGCGGCTTGTTCGTTCCTATGTCGTGCTGGGCAAGACCGACCAGGCGCGCGATGCGCTGGGCCGCGCCATTGCGGTCTTTGGGGCCGACAGTGACGAAGCCAAGAAATTCACCGCCTTTGGCGCCTCGCTCGGCCTGACGGCGACGGAGTAGAATTGGATATGACGCGCAAGCAGAAACGATTGTCGGTGATTGTGGGCGGCTTGGCTTTCCTCGCAGCCGCCACCGGCCTGACGTTCTATGCGCTTGGCCAGAAAGCGTCCTATTTCTACATGCCGGCCGATCTGACCACTGCCAGTGTGCAGCCCGGCCAGCGCATCAGGCTCGGCGGTTTGGTCGAAAAAGGCACCATCCAGCGCGGCCAGGGCGCGACGGTTGCCTTTTCGGTCACCGACACCCACAAATCGGTCAAGGTTACCTATACCGGCATCCTGCCCGACCTTTTCCGCGAAGAGCAGGGCGTCATCACCGAGGGCACCTTTGGCCCCGACGGCGTCTTTGTCGCCGACAGCGTGCTGGCCAAGCACGACGAGCGTTACATGCCCAAGGAAGTTGCCGACGGCCTGAAGGCCAAGGGTGTCTGGCAGGAGAGCAAGAGTGAGTAATCCCGGCGGGAGAGCAAGCGGGAATGGTTGAGACCGGACATTTCGCCCTGGTTCTGGCGTTCGCGCTTTCGCTGGTGCAGACCATCGTGCCGCTGTTTGGCGCGCGGCTGAACAACCAGCGCCTGATGGCGGTCGGCGGTCCGGTCGCGGTGACTGGTTTTGCCTTGACGGCCCTGTCCTTCGCGGCACTTGCGAGCGCCTATGCAAGTTCCGATTTTTCGCTGGCGAACGTCTGGGAGAACTCGCATTCGCTGCAGCCGCTGATCTACAAGATCACCGGAACCTGGGGCAATCACGAAGGCTCGATGCTGCTCTGGGTGCTGATCCTGACCTTCTTCGGCGCGCTTGTCGCCGCTTTCGGCTCCAACCTGCCGGCGACGCTGCGCGCCAACGTGCTTGCCGTGCAGGGCGCCATTGGCGCAACCTTCTTCCTGTTCATCCTGGTGACGTCCAATCCCTTCGTCAGACTCAATCCGGCGCCGATCGAAGGCCGCGATCTCAACCCGATCCTGCAGGACCTTGGCCTCGCCATTCATCCGCCGCTGCTCTATCTCGGCTATGTCGGCTTCTCGATCTGCTTTTCCTTCTCGGTCGCGGCCCTTATCGAGGGCCGCATCGATGCTTCCTGGGCGCGCTGGGTGCGGCCATGGACGCTGGTCGCCTGGATGTTTCTGACCGGCGGCATCGCCATGGGATCGTATTGGGCCTATTACGAGCTCGGCTGGGGCGGTTTCTGGTTCTGGGATCCGGTCGAGAACGCTTCCTTCATGCCTTGGCTGGCGGGCACCGCGCTGCTGCATTCTGCCATCGTGATGGAAAAGCGCTCGGCGTTGAAGATCTGGACGCTGCTGCTCGCCATTTTGACCTTCTCGCTGTCGCTGCTCGGCACCTTCCTGGTGCGTTCGGGCGTCCTGACTTCCGTCCACGCCTTTGCCACCGATCCGACGCGCGGCGTCTTCATCCTGTGCATCCTGACGCTGTTCATCGGCGGCTCGCTGGCGCTGTTTGCGCTGCGCGCCTCGAGGCTGACGGCAGGCGGCCTGTTCCATCCGATTTCGCGCGAAGGCGCGCTCGTCCTCAACAATCTGTTCCTGACCACGGCGACCGCCACCGTGCTGGTCGGCACGCTCTATCCGCTGGCGGTCGAGGCTTTTTCGGCCGGCAAGATTTCGGTCGGCGCGCCGTTCTTCAACCTCACTTTCGCCCCGCTCGTGGTGCCGCTGCTGGTGATGGTTCCCTTTGGGCCGCTGCTGGCCTGGAAGCGCGGCGATGTCCTAGGCGTCGCGCAGCGTCTGATGCTCGCGTTTGCGGCCGCCCTTCTGGCGACGCTGGTCACTGCCTTGTTCATCGACGGCGCTTCGGTGCTTGCCGCGCTTGGCGTTGGCCTCGCGGTCTGGCTGATCCTTGGCGCGCTGACTGACCTCGCCGTCAAGGCAGGCTTAGGCAATGTCGCCGCGCCGGTCATGGTCAGGCGCCTGGTTGGTTTGCCACGCTCCGTCTTCGGGACCGCTTTGGCGCATCTCGGCCTTGGCCTGACGGTGCTCGGCATTGTCGGCACGCTCTGCTTCGGCACGGAGAAGATCCTGTCCATGCGTGCTGGTGAAACCGTCGAAATCTCCGGCCGCACGGTGCGTTTCGTCGGCCTCTATCCGGCCCAGGGGTCGAACTACAGCGAGGATCGCGGCCGTTTCGAGCTGATCGGCGCCAGCGGCAGCCCCGTCGGCGAAATCAGCTCGGCCAAGCGTTTCTATCCGGTGCGGCAGATGACGACGACGGAGTCCGGCATCAAGACCATCGGCCTCTCCCAGCTCTACATTTCGCTCGGCGACGAGGGCAAGGACGGCTCGGTCGTGGTGCGTTTGTGGTGGAAGCCGCTGGTGACGCTGATCTGGGGCGGCGGCCTGGTGATGATGGCGGGTGCCGCCATGTCGCTGATGGACAGGCGCCTGCGGGTCGGCGCGCCTTCGCGCCGCCGCAAGCAGGCGGTTGCGCCGGTGGTTCTGCCATGAGTGCAAGGTTTTCGCTGACCTCGATTGTCCTGTTACTTGCATTGCTCTTCGCCGGCACAGCAATGGCGGTGAAGCCTGACGAGATGCTGGCCGACCCCGCTCTGGAGGCACGGGCGCGGGCGCTGTCGGAAGGCTTGCGCTGCATGGTCTGCCAGAACCAGTCGATCGACGAATCCGACGCCGACCTTGCTCGCGACCTGCGTATCCTGGTGCGACAACGCCTTGTCGCCGGTGATACCGACCAGCAGGTGATGGACTATGTGGTGTCCCGCTACGGCGAGTTCGTTCTGCTGAAGCCGCGTTTCGACCTGCGCAACGCGTTGCTGTGGGGCACGCCCGTGCTGTTGCTGCTGGTGGGAGGCGGATTCATTGTGTTGACCGCGCGGTCGCGCCGGACGCTGGCGACGAAATCCCTGTCAGCCGATGAACAGGCGGCATTGGACACGATCCTGGACCGCGACTGACGGCCGCGCCAACATTACCAAAGTTTCATGTGCCGGAAATGGCGTCGTAATGTGCGCCGCTCTAATTCTCGTTCTTGAGGATGCCGATCAAGGCGCGTCCGTTGAAAGAGGATAAGAGAACCATGAATATTGCCCCCAATTCATATTCCCGCACCCGCAAGCGTCTTCTGGCTGCCGCCGCGTCCATCGCTGTCGCCGGCGCGATCGGCGTTGGCGCGCTGACCAGTGGAACCAGCCCCGTTCTGGCTGACGCCGTCCGTGTGGAGGCTCCCCAGGTTCCGAGCTTCGCCGATGTCGTCGAGCGCGTTTCGCCAGCCGTGGTCAGCGTCAAGGTCAAGGCCAAGCTGCAACCGACCGCCGATGACGGTTCCGACGATCAGGGCGGTTTCGACAATCTTCCCAACAATCCGCAGTTGCGCCGCTTCTTCAAGGAATTCCGCGGCTTTGGTGACCAGAATGGCCAGAACGATGAAGGTCAGCGCCGCTTCGGTCATCGCGATCGCAACAACGACCAGCCGCGTCCGGTGGCGCAGGGCTCAGGCTTCTTCATCTCCGAAGACGGTTATCTCGTCACCAATAACCATGTCGTCGAAGAAGGCACCGCCTTCACCGTGGTGACCAATGACGGCAAGGAACTCGACGCCAAGCTGGTCGGCACCGATCCGCGCACCGATCTCGCCGTGCTCAAGGTCGATGGTGGCGGCAAGTTCACCTATGTCGACTTCGCCGACGATTCCAAGGTTCGCGTCGGCGACTGGGTCGTGGCTGTCGGCAACCCGTTTGGCCTCGGCGGCACCGTCACCGCCGGCATCGTCTCGGCGCGCGGCCGCGATATCGGCGCCGGCCCCTATGACGATTTCCTCCAGATCGACGCCTCGGTCAACCGCGGCAATTCGGGTGGCCCGACCTTCAACCTCAACGGCCAGGTGGTCGGCATCAACACCGCCATCTTCTCGCCTTCGGGCGGCAGCGTCGGCATTGCCTTCGACATTCCGGCCTCGACCGCCAAGCAGGTCGTCGGAGATCTGATGAAGAACGGCGCGGTCCAGCGCGGCTGGCTCGGCGTCGAAATCCAGCCGGTCACCTCCGACATCGCCGAATCGCTCGGTCTGAAGTCCAACAACGGCGCCCTGGTTTCGAGCGCCCAGGACGACGGTCCCGGCAAGAAGGCCGGCATCACCGCGGGTGATGTCATCACCCAGGTTGATGGCAAGGACGTTGCCTCGCCGAAGGAACTCGCCCGCCTGATCGGCGCCTATTCGCCGGGCAAATCGGTTGACGTCACCGTGTGGCGTGACGGCAAGAGCCAGGCGGTCAAGGTCGATCTCGGCAAACTGCCCATCAGCGACAAGCAGGCATCGGGCGACCAGCAGCAGCAACCCGCCGCTCCGGCAAAGCCGGACACGCTCGCCGATCTCGGCCTGACTGTCACCAAGTCCGAAAACGGCAAGGGTCTGGTGGTGACCGACGTCGACCCCGACAGCGCTGCCGCCGATCGCGGCATCCAGCCGGGCGACGTCATCACCGCGGTCAACTCCGCGGAGGTCAACGGCACCGACGACGTCACCAAGGCCATGGCCGATGCGGTCAAATCCGGACGCAAGGCCGTGCTGATGCAGATCACCCGCGACGACAACAACCGCTTCGTCGCGCTGCCGGTGGCCAAGGGCTGAGACGACTTTTCCAATGCGGCGGTTTCAACACCCCCGAGTCGCCGCATGGGAAAGCAAGAAGGAGAGCCCGTTAGTCAGTCATCGCGCTCTTCTTCAGTGGCAGCGGGCTTCCCATCGCCCGCTGCCGCGCGCCGCATATGGGTGCCCACATCACGCTCTCGTGCCCGAAGCCGGTCGGTTCGGTAGTCGCGGGGGGAAACGACATGACCGGGAACTGGCATGTCCGGCGCAACGACGCCACGGAACAAGGATTTCATCGCGCACGCTCTCGATCATCTTGATCGCGATGCGCTTTGGCAAAGGCTAGAATGCAGATGCCGGCTACTCAATCTTCCAGCGAAATCGCGTATAACGGCCCTATGAAGATTCTCGTCATAGAAGACGATCGCGAGGCTGCGGATTATCTGCAGAAAGCCTTCACGGAAGCCGGTCATACGGCACATGTCGCCGGTGACGGCGAGACCGGCTTCGCGCTTGCCGATGCGGGTGATTACGACGTGATGGTCATCGACCGGATGATGCCGCGCCGCGATGGCCTGTCGGTCATTGCCGCTCTCCGCTCCAGGGGCAACACGACACCAGTGCTCATCCTGTCGGCGCTGGGCGAGGTCGATGACCGGGTCACCGGCCTGCGTGCCGGCGGCGACGACTATCTGACCAAGCCCTATGCCTTTTCCGAACTTCTGGCGCGTGTCGAGGTGCTGAACCGACGCGCCAGCGCCAAGGAGGCCGAGACCGTCTACCGGGTTGGCGACCTTGAACTCGACAGGCTGTCGCATTCTGTCCGCCGGGCCGCGCGTGAGATCACGCTGCAGCCGCGCGAATTCCGCCTGCTCGAATATCTCATGCGCCATGCCGGCCAGGTGGTGACGCGCACCATGCTGCTCGAAAATGTCTGGGATTATCATTTCGATCCGCAGACCAATGTCATCGATGTCCACGTCTCGCGGCTGCGCGGCAAGATCGAAAAGGGCTTCGACAAGCCGATCCTGCACACGGTTCGAGGCGCCGGCTACATGCTGAAGGGCGGCTAGGCGACAGCATGGCTCTTTCCGTGCCCGCCATCATGAAGACGACGGCAGCGCGGCTTTCGGCGCTTTATTTCCTGCTTTTCGCGCTGTGCGCCGTGCTGCTGGTCTTCTACATGACGTCGCTGTCAGCGAGCATGCTGACCGGGCAGACGCAGGACACAATCAATGATGAGATAATAGGCTTGGCCAGCGCCTACAAAAAGGGCGGCTTGCCATTGCTGGTGCGTGTGGTCGAAAACCGCTCCCGCCAGCCTGGCGCCAACCTCTATCTGATCGCCGACACCAATGGCCAGATCCTGACCGGCAATGTGCAGGCCCTGGAGCCGGGTGTGATCGATACCGAGGGCTGGACGACCGAGCCGTTCTCCTACAAGCGCTTCGGCGAAGGTGAGCTTGATCGTTTGCGCAGCGGAGCGTCCGACCAGACGACGTCTCCTTCAACTGGCGACAACGCGGTGCAGGCTGAAGGCGAGAAGGGCCACAATGCCATCGCGCTGGTGCTGCGGCTGCCCAATCAGATGATCCTGCTGGTTGGCCGCGATCTCGGCGAACCGGAGCGTTTTCGCGCCGTTATCCGCCGCTCGCTGATGCTGGCGCTCGGCATGATGGGGCTCGGCGGACTGCTAATCTGGTTCTTTGTCGGCCGCGCCGCGCTGAAGCGCATCGACAGCGTGTCGGAGGCCAGCCGTCGCATCATGGGCGGCGATCTCAGTGGCCGATTGCCGGTTACGGGCACCGGCGACGAATTCGATCGGTTGTCCGAAAACCTCAATTCCATGCTGGCCAGGATCGCCACGCTCAATGAAGGCTTGAAACAGGTTTCCGACAACATCGCGCATGATTTGAAGACGCCGCTGACGCGGCTGCGCAACCGGGCCGAGGCGACGCTTTCCGGCAAGCAGAAGACGTCGGACTATCGGCAGGCGCTGGAGGGTACCATCGCCGAGTCCGACCAGCTGATAAAGACCTTCAACGCCATCCTGATGATCTCCCGGCTGGAGGCTGGGTATTCTTCCGAGCACACCAACCGCGTCGATCTGGCGGCTGCCGTGCGCGATGTGGTCGAGCTCTACGAGCCGGTGGCCGAGGAGGCTGGCGTTTCGCTGGACGCCGAGGTGAACGGTGCTTTTGCCGTTGACGGCAACCGCGAACTGATCGGCCAGGCGCTCTCCAACATCGTCGACAATGCGATCAAGTACTCGACCGATGCCACGTCCAAGCCGGCGGTCCGCGTGGCGCTCGAACGCACGCATGGCGAGATCAGGCTTTCCGTCGCCGACAACGGCCAGGGCATTCCCGACGATGCCGATCGCGCCCGGGCGACGGAGCGCTTCGTGCGGCTGGAGAAAAGCCGTTCGCAGCCTGGTTCCGGCCTTGGCCTCAGTCTCGCCAAGGCGGTCATGACATTCCACTACGGCCGGCTTGACCTGTTGCCCGGCAATCCGGGACTATCCGTGGTCATGAGTTTCCCCACACGCGAGGGCCACTGATGGCGGCCGTTGCCAAGCGGAGCAAGACAGACTGGTTGCTGAGCCTGGAAACCCCGCTTGTCCCGCTCGACGAGGGGCGGGCGCGGCAGGAACTGGCCGAAATCGCGGACGCAGCGCGCGAAGAAGGGCTGACACGGGCGGCCAAATTCCTGGCCGGCAAGGGGACGGCGCAGGATTTCCTGGCCGCCGTCTTCGACCTTTCGCCGTTCCTGCGCGATACGGCGCGCCGCCGGCCGCAAATCCTCGACGGCCTCTTCGACCTGCCGATCGAGGCCCGCCTGAAAGCGATCACCGCCGCGATCGACCAGGCGCCGCTGGCCGAAACGGTCTCGGAATCCGGCCTGATGATGGAGCTGCGTCAGCATAAGGCCGAGGCGCATTTCCTGATCGCGCTAGCCGATCTCTCGGGCGAGGCCGAGACGTCGCTGACAGTAAGGCGCTTGAGCGATCTCGCCGACGCCTGCACCCGCGCGGCCGTCGATTTCCTGCTGCGTGACGCGCATGGCCAGGGCAAGCTCAGACTGCCAGACCTCGACAGCCCGTCGCATCAATCGGGCTGGATCCTGCTTGGAATGGGCAAGCTCGGCGCGCATGAGCTGAATTTCTCGTCCGATATCGACCTCGTCATGTTCTTCGATCCGGAAGCGCCCGCCGTGGTCGATCCCCTCGACGCCACCGATTTGTTCTCGCGCCTGACGCGCCGGCTGGTGCGCATCCTGCAGGATCGCACCGAGCACGGCTATGTCTTCCGCACCGATCTGAGATTGCGTCCCGATCCCGGCTCGACCCCGCTGGCGATTCCGGTTGAAGCCGCGCTGCGCTACTACGAGGCGCGCGGCCAGAACTGGGAGCGTGCCGCGATGATCAAGGCGCGCCCGGTGGCAGGCGATCTGGCGGCCGGCGATGCCTTTCTCAAGGAACTCCAGCCCTATATCTGGCGCAAATACATGGACTACGCCGCGATTGCCGACGTCCATTCGATCAAACGCCAGATTCATGCCCATAAGGGTCACGGCGAGATCGCCGTGAAGGGGCACAACGTCAAGCTTGGGCGCGGCGGCATCCGCGAGATCGAGTTCTTCGTCCAGACCCAGCAGCTCATCGCCGGCGGCCGCTTCCCGGAGCTGCGCGGCCGCGAAACCGTGCCCATGCTCGGTCAGCTCGCGGCTCGGGGCTGGATCACATCGGATGCGCGTGACGCGCTCGCCCGCCAGTACTGGTTCCTGCGCCGGGTCGAACACGCCATCCAGATGGTGGCCGACGAGCAGACGCACACGCTGCCGGAAGACGATGAAGGGCTGGAGCGCATCGCCCGCATGCTGGGCTTTGCCGACGCGGCCGCTTTTGCCGGGGCGTTCCGTGCCTCGCTGCAGCAGGTCGAGCGCCATTATGCGGCGCTGTTCGAAACGGCGCCCGAGCTTTCGGCCGGCATCGGCAATCTTGTCTTCACCGGTGACGTCGACGACCCGAACACACTGCAGACCCTGCACGGTCTCGGCTTTCAGCGGCCAAGCGACATTTGCCGGGTCATCCGCGGCTGGCATTTCGGGCGCTATCGCGTCACCCAGTCGGCGGAGGCGCGCGAGCGGCTGACGGAACTGACGCCGGCACTGCTCAAGGCCTTCGGCCAGACACGCCGGGCCGACGAGGCGCTGGTCCGTTTCGACGAATTCCTTGCCGGCTTGCCGGCCGGCATCCAGCTGTTCTCGCTGTTGCAGTCGAACCCCGCACTGCTCAAGCTGATGGCGACGATCATGGGCGCGGCGCCCCGGCTGGCGGCGATCATCACCCGCCGGCCGCATGTCTTCGACGGCTTGCTCGACCCGGCATTGCTGACCGAGCTCCCCGACCGTGCCTATCTCTCGGCGCGGCTTTCCGCCTTCCTCGAAGGCGACAGGGCTTATGAGGACGTGCTCGACCGGCTGCGCATATTTGCTTCCGAGCAGAAATTCCTGATCGGTGTGCGGCTGCTCGCGGGCTCCATCGATCCGGCCCGCGCCGGCCGCGCTTTCTCCGATCTGGCGGACCTGACAATCGCGGCGGCATTGGAAGCGGTGACCGCCGAATTCGCGGTGCGCCACGGCACGATCGCCGGCGGTGTGGTCTCGCTGCTCGGCATGGGCAAGCTTGGCAGCCGCGAGTTGACCGCCGGGTCGGATGTCGATCTCATCCTGCTCTACGATCACGATGCGGACGCCGAGGATTCCGATGGCGACAAACCGCTGGCGCCGTCGCATTACTACTCCCGCATGACGCAGCGGCTGATATCGGCGGTATCGGCGCCGACGGCGGAAGGGGTGCTTTACGAACTCGACCTGCGTTTGCGGCCGTCCGGCAACAAGGGACCGGTCGCCACCCATATCGATGCCTTCAAAAAATACCAGCGCCAGGAAGCCTGGACCTGGGAACACATGGCCCTGTCGCGGGCGCGTGCCATCGCCGGTGATGATGGCTTGTGCGGTGAGGTCGAGGCGGAAGTTGCGGCGGTGCTTGGCCAGTCGCGCGATGCGGCAAAGGTGAGGGCCGAGGCCTCGGAAATGCGTGCCATGATCGAGCAGGAAAAGCCGCCCCGCGACCCGTGGGACATCAAGCTGATCCCGGGCGGTCTGATCGATCTCGAATTCATCGCCCAGGTGGCTGTCATCAGCGGGCAGGTCGAGGCCGGACCGCGCGCCACCGGTACGGCCGAGATCCTGTCTCGCCTGACGCCCCGTTTCGCCAATGCCGCGATCAGGCAGGACCTTGGCGATGCTTACGCCCTTTATCTGGCGCTGACCCAGATGACGCGGCTGTGCCTTACCGGACCCTTCGAACGTGACGACGTTCCGCCGGGGCTTTCGGATCTGCTTCTGGCGGTCACCGACCTGCCGGATTTCGGTGTGCTGGAGGCACATCTCAAGGAGACGTCGCAAAAGGTCAGGAAGGATTTCGACCTTTTGCTTCGTGCCGGGGGTTCGTGACCAACGACCGTCCGGCCGCATCGGGGGTGACGATGCAACAGGAGAAAATCATGAGAAAGACGACCAAGCTCGCACTTGCCTTCATCGCCCTGGCCGGAGCCGTCGGCGGCGCCGCCTATGCCGAGAATGTCGGCAGCGCAAATATGCGTCAGCGCACCATGATGCGGCTCGACAAGGCGATGAAGGACAATGACGGCACCATCACCTTCGATCAGTTCTCCAATGTCATGGACGCGCGGCTGAAGAAGCTTGTCGCCGACAATGGCGGCAAACTGACTGTCGCTCAACTCGCCGACGCGCTGGAGAAGGCACGCTTCGAACGCATGGCCAGGCGCATCATCGCCCGTTACGACAGCAAGGGCGACGGCACGCTGACCGCTGATGACATCAGCGGCCGCGAGAGGAAGCTTTTCGCCGTGCTCGACAAGAACAATGACGGCAAGATCGAGAAGGGCGAACTGCCGAAGCGCGGCCGCTTTGGCCATGACCGCCAATGGGATCACGAAGGCAACGACGGCGGCCTGCAGTAGGATTGGTTGATGCGGGCTCCGACATCGTCGGCCGCAGCCTGTCGCTCAGGCCGCGGCCTTGACCGCCGTTGGCGCCTTCTTCACGGGAATGCGCACCGACACGATCGTGCCGACACTCTCGGTGGAACGGATCTTCAGTGCACCGCCCTGCAACTCGGCCAGTGAGCGTGAAATCGCGAGGCCAAGACCGGAGCCGGCATGGTTCTTGGAAAACTGGTTCTGGACCTGCTCGAACGGGCGCCCGAGCTTGCCGAGCGCTTCCTTCGGGATACCGCAGCCATTGTCCTCGATCGTCAGCACCAGCGCGCCTGACGTGTTGCGGGCCCTGACCGATATGTGGCCGCCCTGGCCGGTGAACTTCACCGCATTGGACAGGAGGTTGATGACGATCTGCTTGATCGCCCGGCGATCGGCGAACAACGTCAGCGCGTCGGCGATACGCGTTTCCACGGTGATCGCCTTCTGCGCCGCCTGTAGCGACACGACACGCACCGTCTCGCTGATCAGCGGACCGAGATCGATCTGCTCCTGGTCCAGCGAGAACTGGCCCGCCTCGATCTTGGACATGTCGAGAATGTCGTTGATGACGCCAAGCAGGTATTTGCCGCTGCTGTTGATATCGGTGGCGTACTCTTCGTAACGCTCCGAGCCCAGCGGGCCGAACAGCCCCTGTTCCATCAGTTCGGAGAAGCCGATGATGGCATTGAGCGGTGTGCGCAGTTCATGCGACATGTTGGCCAGGAATTCGGATTTGGCCCGGTTCGCCGCTTCGGCGCGCTCGGTTTCCTTCATGTATTTGCGGTTGAGGTCGACCAACTCGCGCGCCCGTTCCTCTTCTGCCCGGCGGGCGAGGCTGAGATCATGGATGGTCGCCATCAGCCGGCGCTCGCTGTCGACCAGCTTTTCCTGGTGCAGCTTGATCTGGGTGATGTCGGACCCGACCGAGACGATGCCGCCGTCCCTGGTCCGGAGTTCGTTGACCTGAAGCCAGCGGCCGTCGGACAGCTGCCGCTCGAACGTGGCGCCGCCCTGCGGACCATTGGTATTGGCAAGCCGGCGTTCCGAAGCAAAGGCCAGCATCCGCTCTTCCAGGGACGCGCGCGTCACACCTGGCATTACGTCGCGATCCGAGAGCCCGTTGTCCTGCTGGTATTTGGAATTGCACATGATCAGGTGCTGAGCCGAATCCCAAAGCACGAAGGATTCATTGATGTTCTCGATCGCGGTCCTGAGGCGAAGATCGGCCGCTTCGGAGCGCAGCGCCAGATGCCGTTGCTCGGTGACGTCGACCGCGATGCCGATCAGTTGGATCTCCGGCGCTTCCGGATCCATGACCTGTGCCCGGGCGCGCATCCACACCCATTGGCCATCGGCATGCCGCATCCGGAACACCTGGTCGATGTGATCGATCTCGCGCGCGACGATCCTGTTGGCGAGTTCGAACAGGTCGCCGTCCTCGGGATGGATGATCTCGTCAACCTCGCCGAAGGACAGCATCGTCTCGCAGGGCTCGTAGCCGAGCATGTCGTACATCGAGCGTGACCAGTACATCTTGCCACGCACCATGTCCCAGTCCCAAAGGCCGCAGCGGCCGCGCACCAGCGCCATGTCGATACGCTGATGTGCCTCGAGATAGATGCGGTCGGCTGCCTGCGCGCGCGCCGCCTGTCCGAAATAGGCATAGAGGATGATGATCAGCACGCCGGCCGTCAGCACGAACAGGGTGACGTTGAGCGAGACTGTCTTGCGCCAAGTGTCGAAGACCGCCTCTTGCGGCACAAGCGCCGCGGCGGCTCCCTTCCTGTCCTTGGACAGGCTGACCGCCGCGTACCAGTCCTGACCGCCGATGTTGACCTCTATGACACCGGCGCGATCGCCGAACATGAACAAAGGCTGGCCGCCCTGGACGAGGCCGTCGAGCGAATGGCCTTGCCAGGGCACCGAACGCGGCGTCACCGCGGTGATCCTGAAGGCACTGTCGGTGACGACCAACACGTGGCTGCGGCCCATCGCGCCCTGGCGGCTGGTGGTCTCCAGCAGGTCCTGGGTGGCGCCCGGCAGCGTGTCCGACGTGGTGGCGAGCGAACTGGCGAGCTGCGCGGCGGCCAGCGTCAGGATCGCCTTGGCATCGCGCTCGACATCGTCGCGCTCGTTCATCAGCGAGAGCACACGCAGCGCCGCGATGACGAGCAGGAAGATGACGATGAGGGCCGGTATCGACCGGCGCAGCAGCGGTTCAGCTGCAAGAAGCCGCTTGTAGGCCGGTTCGGCGATGAGCCGCGTATTCCCGGCAAGGCCGTCGCTGCGCGTCTCGCGACGCGCAAAAGCCATCCCACCGGGCGCGCCCCACGCGTCCGCCTTCGCCATAAATGGCACTCCCCGATTTCCAGTATGCCGCATTTCTATGTGCTGGTGACCCGGCAACACCGCACTTCCGAATCGCCATTAAAGAATCAAAGGTGATTCGCCTTGTCCAGTGGTCCGGCGAAAAAAGATTAAAAATCGACTTAAATAATGCTGAATCGACCCAATGCCCTTTTGAGCGCGACCCTATGGCGAGGGCTATGTGACAGAAGGCGAGTCGGATAAGAGCGGACCGATCCTTGAGCTTTCCTTGACGGGATGTAGTTTATAAACTACAAATCCCTATGATCGATCTAAAGCAGACCGAAACGTTCCAAAATGGTGGATGCGGCTAAAGGATGAGCGCGCTCGTGGCGCGATCTTTGCCCGGCTTGACCGTCTTGCTTATGGGCATCCGGGAGACGTTGAGCCTGTGGGAGAGGGGATAAGCGAGTTGCGTATCCACCATGGCCCCGGCTACCGCGTCTATTTTCAGAAGCGGGGCAACACGATCATCGTCCTCCTGTGCGGCGGTGACAAAGGCACCCAGAAGAAGGACATCAAGACGGCGAAACGTCTGGCACAAGAATGGAGCGAATGAGATGGCTGAGAAACTGACGACCTTTGATCCGGCTGAAGGCCTGACCTCCGATGAGGCGATTGCGGCATTCATGGCGGAAGCGTTTGCTTCCGAAGATTCTGGCTATATCGCGCATG
The DNA here is from genome assembly GCF_004792065.1 of Mesorhizobium sp. M8A.F.Ca.ET.165.01.1.1. Lineage (NCBI taxonomy): Bacteria > Pseudomonadati > Pseudomonadota > Alphaproteobacteria > Hyphomicrobiales > Phyllobacteriaceae > Mesorhizobium > Mesorhizobium sp. M8A.F.Ca.ET.165.01.1.1. The sequence continues at coordinate 102,334 of NZ_SRTH01000002.1, forward strand.
CGCTGGGTGTCGTTGCGCGCGCTAAGGGCATGGCCCAAATAGCGAGCCAGACGGGACTTTCGCGTGAACAGCTTTATCGCTCGTTCAGTGAGAACGGCAATCCGACACTAAAAACCACGATTGCAGTGATGAAGGCCCTTGGAATCGAGTTGACCGCAAAGGCACAGCCCCATCAGTCGGTTTGATAGGCGCCGGGCACAGGAGAACTCCCCCATAGGCAGCGGAGTCTGCATTCACGCCAACGTGCGCTCGACGATATCGCGCAGATCCGCCGAGAGGTTTTCGGCATTGGCGATCGAAACCAGCGCTTCCCTGGCCTTTGCCTGCCGGCCCGGTTCGAGCGAACGCCAGGACCTGAGCGCCGTCGCCAGCCTTGCCGCCACTTGCGGGTTGCGTTTTTCGACCTCGAGCACCGTCTGCGTGAAGAAACGGTAGCCTTCCCCGTCGGCGCGGTGAAAGCCGGTCTGGTTGGCGCTGGAGAATGTGCCGATCAGCGAGCGCACCCGGTTCGGATTGCCCATCGAGAAGCCCGGATGAGCGGTCAGGGAGCGGACCGTGTCGACAGCCTGCGGCCCCGGCACGCCGGCCTGGATCTGGAACCATTTGTCCATGACCAGCGGGTCGGACGCATATGTCTTTTCGAAAGCCGCCAGCGCTATTTTCGCATCCGGCGATCCGTGGTGACGATGCGCGAGCACTGCCAATGCGGCCGCGCGGTCGGTCATGTTGGTCGCGGACTGGAAATGCCCGGCCGCCAATGCCGATCCACCGGGCAGCAGCGAGAGATAATCCAGCAGAATGTTGCGCAAGGCGCGTCGTCCCGCGCTCGCCGCGTCGGGGCTGAAAGCGGTCTTGTCGGCAAGGCTGTCATAGAGGCCGGAAAATATCTCGCCGTTAGCCGTGGCGATCGCCAGCGCTAGCGCCTGGCGAGCTGAATGGATGGCGTCCGGATCGATGTTCTTGCCGATGTCACGCGCGATGTCGGCGTCGCCAGGCAGCGCCAGGGCCAGGGCCCGATAGGCTGGCTCCAGCGTCTCGTCGCTGGCGATGTTGCCGGCAAGCTCGGTCAGCTGTGAGGCGAAATCCGGCTGTTTGCCGCCGAGGGTCTGGCGGAAGGCCGCGATCAGTGCATCGGTGAGCAGGGTGTTGAAGGCCTGCCAGCGCGAGAAGGCGTCGTCGTCATGGCGAGCGAGGAAGAACTGGTCAGCCGCCTTCTGCTCGACCGACAGCGTCACTGGTGCCGAAAAGCCGCGGTTGAGTGACACCGCCGGTCGTTCGGCAACGCCGGAAAAGCGCACCATGTGACGGCGCTTGCGGACATGGATGACACCGTCCTCGACGCTCGCGCCCTCGACGCCGCTATAACAGACAGGTTTGCCGCCGGCGCCGATCAGCCCAAAGGCGAGTGGTATATGCATCAGCCGCTTGCGGCTTTCCGACGGTGTCGGCGGCACCGACTGCTCGATCTCGAGCGTGAATTCCCGCGCGGCAGGATTGTGCGTCGAACTCACGGTCAGGTTGGGCGTGCCCGCCTGGTGATACCAGAGCGCAAATTGTGAAAGATCGCGGCCGGACGCCTCCTCGAACACCTTGATGAAGTCCTCGATGGTCGCGGCTTCACCGTCGTGGCGTTCGAAATAGAGGTCCATTCCCGCGCGAAAGGCCTCGGCCCCGAGAATGGTGCGGATCATGCGCACCACTTCGGACCCCTTTTCGTAGACCGTCGCCGTATAGAAATTGTTGATCTCGCGGTAGCGGCGCGGCCGCACCGGATGCGCCAGCGGTCCCTGGTCCTCGGGAAACTGGTGGGCGCGCAGCGTGCGCACTTCGGCGATGCGCTTGACCGCGCGCGAGCGCTGGTCGGCGGAGAACTCATGATCGCGGAAGACCGTCAGCCCTTCCTTCAGGCAAAGCTGGAACCAGTCGCGGCAAGTGATTCTGTTGCCTGTCCAATTGTGGAAGTACTCATGCGCGATGATCGCCTCGATATTGGCGAAATCGGCGTCCGTCGCCGTCTCCTGGTCGGCCAGGACGTATTTGTCGTTGAAGATGTTGAGGCCCTTGTTCTCCATCGCGCCCATGTTGAAGTCCGACACGGCGACGATGTTGAAGACGTCGAGGTCGTACTCGCGGCCAAACGCCTCCTCGTCCCATTGCATCGACCGCTTCAGCGCGTCCATCGCGTAGCCGGCGAGCGCCTCCTTGCCGGGCTCGACATAGATGCCGAGCTCGACCTTGCGGCCGGACAAGGTCACGAAACTGTCGGCGACCTGGCCGAGATTGCCGGCCACCAGCGCGAACAGGTAGGACGGCTTGGGGAAGGGGTCGTGCCAGCTGGCATAGTGCCGGCCATCGGCGAGATCGCCGCTCTCGACCGGATTGCCGTTGGACAGGAGCAGCGGCGCCTCGTCGCGCCGCGCCTCGATCCGCACCGTGTAGACGGACAGGATATCGGGGCGGTCGAGGAAGTAGGTGATGCGGCGAAAACCCTCCGCCTCGCACTGCGTGCAGTAAACGTTGTTCGAACGGTAAAGGCCCATAAGAGCTTCATTGCCGGCAGGCGCCAGTTCGGTTTCGATCAGCAGCTGGAAACGACGTGCGGCCGGCGGCTTGAGCAGCGTCAGCTGGTCGGGGCTCGCCAGCAGATCCGCCGCTTTCACCGTCTTGCCGTCGATCTCGACGCGCTTCAGCGTCAATCCATCGCCGTCGAGCACCAGCGGAGCCGATTCCGATATGCCCTCGCGGCGCTCGACGGTCAGTATCGCGGTGACGACCGTGGCCTGCGGCGAAAGACGGAAGTCAAGGTTGGTTTCCGGAATGAGGTAGTCGCTGGGGCGATAGTCCTCGAGTTTGAAGACCTGGCCTGTGTCAGTGCGCATTCCCTGGCTTTTCCTGTCTTTTCCGGGGACCGGACATGGTTTGACTGGTCCAAAAAAATTCAAAGTCCGCGCTCTTTACACGAAACATACCCTCGACAAAACTGCGCCAGAGCCTAATTCAGGCCTTCCTTTCGTCGTCGCGAGGCAGTCATGACCGCCGTCACACCGAAATTCGGGATGGGCGCTTTCGTTCGGTGCGCCGACAATGTCCCGTTCTGCCATTTCGAGACCCGCAACGTGCCCTCGACGGCGGGCAGAGACGCATTGCCAAAGTGACATCAGAAGCGAGGCCGCAACCAGAGACGACGGGTGGCCACGGCACGCTGAGAGGCATCGTGCTGAAGATCGTCTCCGTGACGGTCTTTGTCGGCATGCAAACCTGTATCAAGGCGGCAGGCGACGTGCCAGCGGGGCAGATCGTCTTCTTCCGTTCCTTCTTCGCCATCTTCCCGATCATCGCCTTCCTGGCATTGAAAGGACATCTGGCCACCGCTTTCGCCACGAAGCGTCCCTTCAACCACATCACGCGTGGCGTCGTCGGCGTCGGTGCCATGGGGCTCGGCTTTTTCGCGCTTACCAGGCTGCCGTTGCCTGAGGCGATCACCCTGAACTATGCACAACCGCTGCTGGTCGTGGTGTTCTCCTCGGTCTTCCTTGGCGAGACGATCCGCGTCTATCGCTGGAGCGCCGTCGCCATCGGCCTCATTGGCGTGCTCATCATTTCCTGGCCGGAGCTGACGTTGCTCAATTCGGATGAAGGGCTCGACGACCAGGAGGTCCTGGGCGTCATGGCCGCGCTGATGGCCGCGGCAATCTCGGCTGTCGCCATGCTGCTCGTGCGCAATCTCGTGCAGACGGAGAAGACGGCCACCATCGTGCTGTGGTTCTCGTCGACGGCGAGCGTGCTCTCGCTGCTGACGCTGCCCTTCGGCTGGCAATCGCTGACGCCAACGCAAGCCGCGCTGCTCATCATGGCCGGCTGTTGTGGCGGCCTCGGCCAGATCTTGATGACCGCGGCCTATCGCCATGCCGAAGCCTCGGTCGTGGCGCCTTTCGAATACACCTCGATGATCCTTGGGATCGTGGTTGGCTATCTCGTTTTCGGTGACGTGACCTCGTCCGGCACGCTGGTCGGTGGTGCGATCGTGGTGGCCGCCGGCATCTTCATCATCTGGCGCGAACGGCAACTGGGTCTGGAACGCACCCGCACCCGCAAGGCGGCCCTGCCGCAGGGGTGATCAGGACCGTTCCGACCGCTCCTTTGCCAGGCGTACCAGCGCCGCCCGTGTCTGCTCATCGGCCGGGAAAAAGGATTCGATCGCCAGTTCCGACAAGGTCACATCCAGCGGTGTGCCGAAGACCGTGATGGTGCTGATGAACGACAGCACCTGATCGCCATGGGCAAGCCTCAGCGGATGGACGATCGCATTCGGCTCGACCGGCGCCGGCCGGCTGCCCTTGACGCCTGAAGGATAGCCGCGCAGTTCGCGCTCCAGTTCGACCAGCACCGGATCGCCGGTGGCATCGTTCTGGCGCTTGAGACGCTCGATCAGGTGCGTGCGCCATTCCTGCAGGTTGACGATGCGTGGCGCGATGCCGCCGGGGTGCAGGCTGAGGCGAAGCACGTTGACCGGTGGTGTCAGCAGCGAAGCCTCGCCGACATCGGCAAGGAAAGGGGCGATCGCGGCATTCGCCGAAACCAGGTTCCAGTGCCGGTCCACCGCCAGCGCCGGAAATGGGCCATGCCCCTTGAGTACGGTCTCGACCGCCGCCATCGCCGGCGCCAGCGTCGTATCGGTGAGCGGCCGTTCGCCGAAGCTGGGCGCAAAGCCCGCGGCCAGCAGCAACTGATTGCGCTGCCGCAGCGGGATCGCCAGCTGCTCGGCCAGATGCAGCACCATGTCGCGCGAGGGTGCGGCGCGTCCGCTTTCGACGAAGGAGAGATGCCGCTGCGAAATTTCGGCCTCCACGGCGAGGTCGAGCTGGCTCATGCGGCGGCGCGTGCGCCATTCGCGGATGAGACTGCCGGCGGAGGTCTGCGAGCTTGTCATGGCCGCATGACTAGGCCGACGCTGAAGGCATTTCAATTACCTGCGAGGTCATCGCTAGCCGAGCGCCCGCAGCTTCGCCTTCACCTCGAGAAAGTCCCGCCATGCCAGCTTCTTGTGCGCGGGCGTCCGCAAGAGATAGGCCGGATGCAATGTCGGCATGGCCGGAATGGCAATGCCGGACGCCGTGGTGTGGACGCGCCAGTTGCCGCGCAGCCGCAGGATTCCTTCCGAAGTGTTGAGCAAGGTCTTGGCCGACGGACCGCCGAGATTGATCAGCACCTTGGGATTGACCAGCTCGATCTGACGCTCGATGAACGGCCGGCAGATTTCCGTCTCGTGCGGCGTCGGCGTGCGGTTGCCGGGTGGCCGCCAGGGAATGACATTGGCGATGTAGGCCGAGTTGCGGTCAAGACCGATCGCGGCCAGCATGCGGTCGAGCAGGCGGCCCGAGCGGCCGACGAAGGGCAGGCCTTCAATGTCCTCGTCACGGCCGGGGGCCTCACCGACCAGCATGACAGCGGCTTGCGGGTTGCCGTCGGCGAATACGAGGTTCTTGGCGGTGGCCTTGAGATTGCAGCCCTCGAAAGCGGCCATGTGCTGGCGCAGCTCGTCCAGGGACACTGCCGCGGTCGCCAATTGGCGCGCCAACGCAGCCTGCGCCTCGTCGGGCACGGCCGAGGTCGGCGGGCGCGGGGCCGGAGCATCCGGCACGGCGCGCGCATCGAATCGCGGCGGAGCAGCGGGCGGCTCCGGTGCGCCGCTTTCGCGTGGCGTCGTCGTCGGCATCCGCTCCGCCGGCTTCGGCGCGGCCTCCGCGAACCGGTTTACCGGCGCATCCTCCAGAGCCTCGTCCACACCCACGCTGGCATAGAAGGCGAGCAGATCGGCAAGATCGACCGGATTGTTGGGAGAGGCGGCAGTCATGGCCGCACCATCGTCCGGGCGGCGTCAATTTGCAACCTCGGCGAGGCGTCCTAGCCAGTGGGTATGCGCGGATCCTGCACGAGATAGAAAGTCCACCGCGGCGTGTAGTCCGTCATCAGGAATTCGAAGCTGGCGGTTTTCAGCGGATCGACCTTGCCGTTTTTGAACAGCAGCCGGTCATAGGGTTCGAAGTCGCGGTCGAAATCGGCGAAATTGCTCGACCAGATATTGTCCGGCGTCTTGTTGCGCTGGTCGAACGAAAGCCCATCGCCGAACACGCTCGGCTGGTCCAGTATTTCCTGCAGCTCGAACTGGAACTCGATCCATGCCTGGCCGCTGTTGTTGAGCACGTCGATGCGCATATACATGATGCCGTTGGCGAACTCGCCCGCCTTGCCGAAGGTCTGGATCGGCTTTGTGGTGCGGATGGTCAGCGTCACCGGGGTCGCCGAATTCAGCTCTTCGGTGATGACCAGCGGATCGTCCTTGGTTCCGATTCCGGACGCTCCGGTGATGCGGAAGCCGCCAAGCTCGTCCGAGAACGAGTACGCGCCTGTCGCCCACACTTTCACTTCATCCGCGACGGCATGACCCGGCGCCAACGCCAGAAGGGCAAAAATAACCGCCCGGCAGGCCCGGCCGGGCGTTGATGGAAAGCGCGTCGAAGATAAGCCGCCTGGCCCGGGAATGCGCATGGCGGGAAGTATGGCCGATAAGCAAGCCGTCGAACAATCAAAAACGCGAGCGAGGCGTGTTTCCAGGCGCAAACGGCTTATCCTGCGGCAAGGTGCGCGACTTTTTGGCCAAATCCGCATTGTCACGTATGCGCCGGTTTCCTGTCGCCAATTGATGCGCTATGCAGCGCAGGAGCCAGCAAGATGCGCCAATGGCGGCAAGCCAGTGCGGAGGGGTTGATGAGCGATATCGAACGCGAGAGCATGGAATTCGACGTGGTCATCGTCGGCGCCGGCCCTGCCGGCCTTGCCGCGGCCATCCGCCTCAAGCAGGTCAATCCCGAGCTTTCCGTCGTCGTGCTGGAAAAGGGCGGCGAAGTCGGCGCCCATATCCTGTCGGGCGCCGTCGTCGATCCGATCGGCGTCGACCGGCTGCTGCCCGGCTGGCGCGAGGAGGATGGTCATCCCTTCAAGACGCCGGTCACGGCGGACCATTTCCTGGTGCTCGGCCCCGCCGGCTCGTTCCGCCTGCCCAACATCCTGATGCCGCCGCTGATGAACAACCACGGCAACTACATCGTCTCGCTGGGCAACGTCTGCCGCTGGCTGGCTGGCAAGGCCGAGGCGCTTGGCGTCGAGATCTATCCAGGCTTTGCCGCCGCCGGCCTGCTCTACAATGAAGAAGGCGCCGTCACCGGCGTCGTTACCGGCGACATGGGCGTCGAGAAGGACGGCACGCACGGTCCGGGCTTCGCGCCGGGCATGGCGCTGATGGGCAAGTATGTGCTGATCGGCGAGGGCGCGCGCGGTTCGCTCGCCAAGCAGCTGATCGCCAAATACAACCTCTCCGATGGCCACGAGCCGGGCAAATACGGCATTGGCCTCAAGGAACTCTGGCAGGTCAAGCCGGAGAACCATCGGCCGGGTCTGGTGCAGCATTCCTTCGGCTGGCCGCTCGACATGAAGACCGGCGGCGGTTCGTTCCTCTATCATCTGGAGGACAACCAGGTGGCTGTCGGCTTCGTCCTCCACCTCAATTACAAGAACCCCTATCTGTCGCCCTTCGAGGAATTCCAGCGCTTCAAGACCCATCCGGCGATCGCAGGCACGTTCGAGGGCGCCAAGCGCCTGGGCTACGGCGCGCGCGCCATAACCGAGGGCGGCTGGCAGTCGGTGCCGAAATTGTCGTTCCCGGGCGGCGCGCTGATGGGGTGCGCGGCGGGCTTCGTCAACGTGCCGCGCATCAAGGGCTCCCACAATGCGGTGCTGTCTGGGATGCTGGCGGCCGATCATGTCGCCGAGGCGATCGGCGCCGGCCGTGCCAATGACGAGCTTTCCGCCTACGAGGAAGCCTGGCGGGCGACCGACATCGGCAAGGACCTGAAGAAGGTGCGCAACGTCAAGCCGCTCTGGTCGCGTTTCGGCACCATCATCGGCGTCGGCCTCGGCGGCCTCGACATGTGGCTGAACACGCTGTTCGGCGTCTCGCCCTTCGGCACACTAAAGCATGGCAAGGCCGACTATGCGACGCTCGAGCCTGCCGCCCAGCACAAGAAGATCGCCTATCCGAAGCCGGATGGCGTGCTCACCTTCGACCGTCTCTCCTCGGTGTTTCTGTCCAACACCAATCACGAGGAAAACGAGCCGGTGCATCTCGTCGTCGGGGACATGGCGCTGCAGCAGCGGTCGGAGCACGATGTGTTCGCCGGACCTTCCACGCGCTATTGCCCGGCGGGCGTCTATGAGTGGGTGGACAAGGACGGCAACGCCGCCGCCGATCCGCAGGCCAAGGACGTGCGCTTCGTCATCAACGCGCAGAACTGCGTCCACTGCAAGACCTGCGACATCAAGGACCCGAACCAGAACATCAACTGGGTGCCGCCGCAAGGCGGTGAAGGACCGGTCTACCAGGGCATGTGACCCCTGAGCCGCCGGGCTGTCCAGGGCGCGGCGGCAGAAAAAACGCCGCGGAGTGCTGGCTGCGCGGGGCATGCAGCACAGCAGAACCGTTGAAACGATCACCGGCTTGTGGTTCCCTTCTCCAGGGACAAGGAGAAGGCCGATGCGCCGGACAGTTCTGACATGCCTCATCGTCATCGGAACACTGTGTGCGCCGGAGGCCTGGGCTGGCACCAGGGCAATCGTCCAGACTCGGACCTACGACATCAAGGGAAGCTCGGGTACGGCCTTCATCGAGGCGATGGACAGCAAGGGTCCCAAGCATGGCTTCATGACGCATGCCATCGCCACAACTGCCTATACCGTCGACTGGGATCTCGGCGGGGGGCAGGACAACGGCTTCTGCCGGCTGCGGCGGGTCAACGGCACGCTCAATCTGTTCTACACCTTCCCTCGCGTTGGTTCGCCCATGACGCCGGCGCTGAAAAGGCGGTGGAACAGATTTTTCGCCGGTGTTCGCGCCCATGAGGAAACGCATGGGCGCATCGCCAGGAAGATGATGCGCGCTACGGAACGGTCGATAGCCGGCCTGCGGGTTGCCAACGACCCATCATGCGACAAGACGCGCCGCGAGGCTCGGCTTCGCATCAAGACCGTCTATGCGGAATATGAGGCCAGGCAAAACGCTTTCGACCGGCGCGAGCATAGCGATGGCGGCCATGTCGAACATCTGATCGCTGCCTTGATCGGGAAACCTTGAACGCGCAATCCATTCGCCATCTCGACGCTTCTGCGCTGCGCGGCGCGTGTAAGTCAGCCCTGCGACTTGGCTGACAAGCCGCTCGCCGCGAGCGCCGTGGCGTGCCCATCCTCGGGCTGCTTCTGATCCGATCGAACCGTAAATTCGACCAGCACCGGCAGATGGTCGGAGCCGGTATCCTCCAGCCGCGTCGATGACAGGATCTTCAGCCCGCCCTTGCTGAACACCTGGTCGATCGGCAGGCCCGCATAGCGGCGCAGGAAGTCGGGCAGTGTCCGGTGGATCCAGGTCGGGCCGGCTGAAGGCATCAGTGTCAGCCCGCCGAGCGCCGCGACCCGCCGCACCGCCGCACTCCAGGGCACGGCGTTGCAGTCGCCGGCCAGGATCGCGGTCTCGCCGAGCGCGGCCAGTGGCTGCGCCAGTTCGCCGATCTGCCAGTATTGCTCCTTCGGCCAGGGCCAGCTCAAATGGATCGCGGCGACATCGACATCGCTCCCGCCAAAGTCGATGGTGGCGGTCGCCATCGCGCCGCGCGGCTCGCAACGCGGCGCGGTGTCGGCGGCAAACGGCCGGCGCGACAGCAGCGCCACGCCGAACATGCCGTTCGGGTAGGGGCAGAGGATACGGTAGGGGTAGGCGCTGGCGATGTAGCCAAGCTCGGTCGTCCACATCGCCGACACTTCGTCGAGGGTGATCACATCAGGATTGGTGCGGCCGATCAGTGAGAGCACTTTCTTCGGCGTCGGGTTGTTGAAGCGCAGGTTCATCTGCAGCAGGCTGTAGACGATCTGGTCGGCGGGCTTGGCAACTGCTGGCTGCGGCCACAACCTGGGCAGTGCGTTTGCCGTCGTGGCCAGGCAGGCGATGGCGAAGAGCAGTGCCGCGGCCGCCTGCAGCCGGTAGGAACTCGCAAGCAGCGGCAGCGCCAGAAGCGCCAGCAGCACACTGAAGTGAATGCGGAAATGCGAGAAGGAATCGAAAGCGGGGTGCAGCGCGCCGAAAAACCCGGCCAACAAAGCGGCCGACAATACCGTTATCGCCAGGAATACCAGCCCAGCCGTCATGTTCAAGCGCGCGCCTGTTGTCATTGAGGTCGTGTCTGCCGAATGCCGCCTGCCGATCCGTTCGATTTTGCTTGTCCGCCAAATTACGGCCTGAGCAAGACGACCAATTGCCTCGCCGAGGCTTCGCGCGACCGCCTACTGGAACGCTGTCTCCGAAAAGCTCCTGAGCTTGCGCGAATGCAGCCGCTCCATCGGCATCTCGGCCAGCTTCTCCATCGCCCTGATGCCGATGGTCAGGTGCTGCGCCACCTGGCGTTTGTAGAACTCGGTCGCCATCCCAGGCAATTTCAACTCGCCATGCAGCGGCTTGTCGGAAACGCACAGCAGCGTGCCATAGGGCACCCGGAAGCGGAAACCATTGGCGGCGATCGTGGCCGATTCCATATCGAGCGCGATCGCGCGCGACTGTGACAGGCGCTGCACCGGTCCGCGCTGGTCGCGCAGTTCCCAGTTGCGGTTGTCGATGGTGGCGACGGTGCCCGTGCGCATGATGCGCTTCAGGTCATAGCCAGACAGGCCAGTGACCTCGGCGACTGCTTCCTGCAGCGCAACCTGGATCTCGGCCAATGGCGGGATCGGCACCCAGACCGGCAGATCGTCGTCCAGAACGTGATCCTCGCGCACATAGGCATGCGCCAGCACATAATCACCCAGTGCCTGAGTGTTGCGCAGCCCGGCGCAGTGACCAAGCATCACCCAGGCATGTGGCCGAAGCACCGCGATATGGTCGGTGATGGTCTTGGCGTTGGAAGGACCCACGCCGATATTGACCATGGTGATGCCGCCATGGTTCGGCTTCTTCAGATGGTAGGCCGGCATCTGCGGCAGGCGCTGTGGCGCTACGCCTTCGCTGGGCGCACTCTGCCCGGCCCGGGTGATGACGTTGCCGGGTTCGACAAATTCTGTGTAGCCGTCGCCCCCCTTTTCCATCAGGTCGCGGGCGCGGGCGACGAACTCGTCGATGTAGAACTGATAGTTGGTGAACAGCACGAAGTTCTGGAAATGCTGCGGGCTGGTTGCGGTGTAGTGCGTCATGCGGTGCAGTGAATAGTCGATGCGCTGCGCCGTGAAGGGCGCCAGCGGCCTGGGCTCGCCGAAGGCGACCTCGAACGTGCCGTTGGCGATCTGATCGTCGGTACCGTCGAGATCCGGCACGTCGAACAGGTCGCGGATCGGCCGCTTGATGCGCTCGGCAGCGGCGCCGTCGACATAGGTGCCTTCCAGGAAAGCGAAATGCAGGGGAATCGGCGTGGTCGATTCCGAGACGGTCACCGACACGCCGTGATTGCGCATGATCAGCCGAAGCTGCTCGATGAGGTAGGTCTCGAACAGGTCCGGCTGGGTCACCGTGGTGGCGAAATGGCCGGGCGTCGGCATGTGGCCATAGGCCTGGCGCGAGTCGACCTGGGTGAACGAACTCGTGGTGACGCCGATCTCGGGGTAGAAGGCCCGGCAGCGCTTGCTGCTGTCGCCGCCGGCGGCAAGGGCTGCGAAGGAATCGCGAAGGAACTTGGTGTTGCGGTTGTAAAGCACCTTCAGCGCGGTAACGGCCTTTTCGGCATTGTCGAAGCTTTGCCGGCCAAAAGGCTCGGGCATGACGACTGATTCGATGGCTTGGGGGTAGATTCGCTTTTCCATGACTCAATATAGAGACTTGGGGAGGCGGTTGGGAGGGGGCTCGCCGCCGAAGGCGCTCAAAGCGCCATTTTTCTTCAACCCCGCTGCAGGCTGACCAGCAGCACGAACCCGACGCCGGACTTTCTGAGCGCCGGCGCCTCGATCGTCGAGCCGGCATCGGCGCGCATCATCGGCACCGCCAGGACCGGAGCGGCCAGGAGCACCAGGATAAGCGCCGCCCTCGGCAGGAGCCGGAGGGTCTTGGCGAGGTTGGCGGCGATGCGGTTCATGATGTCTGTGCTTTTCTTTTTGAGGTCTGGTTCTCTGTTTCAGTGGCGAAGGTTGGTCGGGCAGGCGAGGTGGCACATTCTGGCGGCTTCCTCCCAGGAGCGGGGGGACCGGGCCGCTTCGGCGACGAGGATGGCGAAGAACATCCCAAACAGGCTCATCAGCAGGCAGACGATGGTGAAGCGGCGAGCAAGCATTGGTCCGTGTCTCCTTCAACACGCAGGAGAATGCCCTGACGCCTCTGAACCGGCTCTGAGGCCGGCGTTCATCTGCGGTTCAAATTGATTGACGGGACATTGGCTGGGTCGCCGCCGGCCCGAACGGCCATCGAAGGTCACGGTCAGCGCGTCGACAAAACGAAAACGGGGCCCGCCGGGCCCCGTTTTGAGATCGCAAGGAGATGGACGATCAGAGCTTGTGCCAAGTCTGGCTCTTGCAGATCAGTCCGCCTAGCACGCAACCGCTCATCTTGAGCGAGGTGCCAGCCAATGTCGCCTTGCCGGAATAGGTCTTGTCGTTTGCCGGATCGGTGATGTTGCCGGCATATTTGTTGTCGCCGGCCGCCTTGAGCGATCCGATGGTCTTGCCGGCATATTTACCGGACTTGAGCGTAATGGAAAATGAATCGCCGCCTGAAATGGCCGCGGTGTCGCCTGCCTGCGTTTTCCAGTTGCCCTCGATCGGATCGGCCCATGCCGCGCCGCTCAGCATCAAAGTGGCCGCCAGGGCCAGGCTCACTTTTCGAAACATGTCTTCCTCCGTTTGGATAGCCGGCCGGATGCTCCGCCTCGCCGGTCTGCCGCTTACGCAAACGTAAGCTAGTCCAGCTTCCGTCAAAACAAAAGCGGTGCCGCAACGGAAGACTTTGGCGTTTTGAAAGCGGCTGAATTCGCTCTGTCGGGACGGAAACGGAAACGATCGCCGCGTCGTGTTTGTTTCCCGTGGTTAGCGGAGTGTTGATCGGGGTCCCGAAAATTTTCGTCAAATTTGGCGAAAACCAGCCGAATTGCTGGTTTCGTATCCTTAACGAATTTCCGTGTTTACCTCTTGTTTTAGCTTTGTTTTCCTCAAATTAAGCACGCCATTTAACGACGGATTCAAGCCTGCGCGGCATTCTCGAAAGCATCGAAAGAGCGCCCCGGACAAGACAAACGGAGGCAGCTCTCGGGAGCCAGACAGGGGACTAAAATGGCACGTTTTGAAATGCTTGAAGCAGGCTTCGGCGCCATGGGGGCAACTGCCCAGGCCGACATTCTTTTCGAACTGGGCATGATGTATGCGACCGGTCGCGATTGCGAGACCGATGTCGTTGCCGCCCACAAATGGTTCAACATCGCCGCCATCAAGGGTTCGGCCCGCGCCGCGGAACTGCGCTCGGAACTCTCGGCGGCCATGTCGAAGGTCGAGATCGCCAAGGCGCTGCGCGAAGCCCGCGAATGGATGACGATGCACTGAGTCCCGCCAGACGGGGACGCTCCGGCCAAGACCGCTAAAAGACGGTCGGGCCAACAGGGACAAGGCTGCGCAGACAGCCAGGCCACGGACCAACAACAAAAAGAATGCGGCAGGCCGACAGGTCCAAGCCGCGCGACGGACCATGATCCCGAAAGTGGAATCGGGGCTTCGGCAAGATCATGGCCAACAGGAAGACAGGGAAGGTGGGTTGGGTTCACAGCGCGGGGGGCGCCGGGGAAACAGCCTGACAGGCAAAAAGCCACGACCAGCCGGAACAAGGCTGGCGTGGCTTTTTGCGTGGATGAGACCGCGCAGGCCCAATCGAGCGGCGCCAATGCGCCTAGACAGGCCCGGTGAAGGATGAAATTGTCCCGCCTCTCTGGAAGAAGCGCGGCCGGGGCGGCCGCGCGTGAGTGGAGGAGTTCTATTGTCATGAAAAAAATGAGTATTTTGAGCGCGGCCATTTTCGGCCTGATGATGAGCGCGCCTGTCGCATTCGCCGACGACATCACCGTATCGGTGGTCGGCCCGATGACCGGACAACTCGCGACCATCGGCGATCAGTTCAAGCAGGGCGCACAGGCCGCGGCCGATGCCATCAACGCCGCGGGCGGCGTCAACGGCTCGATGATCAAGCTCGACATCGAGGACGACCAGTGCGACCCCAAGCAGGCCGTTTCGGTCGCCAACCGCATCATCGCCAACGGCGTCAAGTTCATCGACGGTCATGCCTGCTCGGGTTCGAGCATTCCGGCCTCGGCCGTCTATGCCGAAGCCGGTGCGCTGATGATGAGCCCGGCCTCTTCGAACCCGGTGCTGACCGACGCCGCGGCCAAGTCCGGCTGGCCGACGATCATGCGTCTTTATACGCGTGACGACGCACAGGGCGCCTTCATCGGCCCGTGGATCGCCAAGAAGTATGCCGGCAAGAATGTGGTCATCCTGCACGACAAGAGCGCCTACGGTCAGGGCGTGGCTGACGCCGTCAGGGCAACCATGAATACCGGTGGCCTCAAGGAAGTCTACTATGACGCCATCAACCCCGGCGAGAAGGACTATTCGGCGCTTGTCACCAAGCTGAAGGATCTCAAGGCCGATGTCGTCTATTTCGGTGGCTACCATCCTGAGGCTGGCCTGATCCTGCGTCAGTCGGCCGAACAGAACCTGAAGTTCCAGCTGATCATGCCGGACTCGATCGCCTCGCCGGAGTTCTGGCAGGTTGCCGGCCCGGCCGGCGAGGGCACCATGTTCGTGTTCCCGTCGGATCCGCAGGCAAAGCCGGAAGCCAAGGCGGCCGTCGAGAAGATCAAGGCCGGCGGCTTCGTGCCGGAAGGCTTCACGCTGTTCTCCTACGCCGTGGTCCAGGCTTTCGCCGAAGGCATCAAGCGTGCCGGCAGCGACGATCCGGCCAAGGTTGCCGAAGCGTTGAAGAACGGCACGCCGATCAGCACCGTTGTCGGCGACGTCACCTTCGACGAGAAGGGCGACCTCAAAAATGCCAGCTATGACATCAACCAGTGGCATGACGGCAAGTACGCGCCGATCGCGCAGTAATCGCTCCGACGATCGGCTAGAGCAATTCTAGGAAAAGTGTGTAGCGGTTTTCCGTCCAGAATTGCGTAAAAACAAGAAGTTAGAGCGGGTCAGAGATTCTATCAAACTCTGAACCGCTCTAGTCCAAGGAAATGGCCGGGTTCTTCCCGGCCATTTCTGTTTGCGGTCCGCGATGCGCTCCGGCTATCGGCCGGTGGCGGCGGTCGACGCGTTCCGGTCCTCGATGAACCCCACCAGCACCGCCCCGTCGGTGACCTGTGACCCTTCCCCGGCGATCTCGGCGATCACCCCGTCATGCGGGGCGGCGATGGTGTGCTCCATCTTCATCGCTTCGAGGATCAGCAGAATTTGTCCCTTGATCACGGCGTCGCCTTTCGCCACGCGCACAAGCTTGACGAGACCCGGCATCGGCGCGCGCAGGCTGCCGGAGGCGGCAGCGGCTTCATCGCTCCTGGCCAGGGGATCCGGCACGGTGAAAGTATAGGCGACAGCGCCTTCGAACACGGTGATGTGGCCAGGCCAGCGGGCGAGGCGGGGAACGGCCCGAAGGTCATGCGAATTGGTGCTGTCATACGGCGCATCGAGCGCCACCTGAAAGCGCCCGTCCGGCCGCATTGAAACCTTGGCCAGGATGGCCTCGTCGCCGAACTTCAGCCGCGTGCGCCGCGCAACGCCGTGGAAATGCGCATAGCCGGCAAGCGACGACCAGGGGTCGTCCGACGGCAATGCTCCGGCACCCGAGGCCGCCAGCGCGGCAGCCGAGATGATTTCGCCGGTCGGCGGCGCGACCGCCGTCAGCATCTCCTGGTGTCTGCCGATCAGGCCGGTATCGACGTCGCCCGCCGCAAAATCCGGATCGGCGGCAAGAGCGGCAAGAAAAGCGGCGTTGACGGTGGAGCCGGCAATCTCGATTTGCGCGAGCGCGGTGCGGAGCGCCTCCAGCGCCGCCTGCCTGTCCCCGGAATGGACGACCAGCTTCGCGATCATGGGGTCGTAATAGGGCGAGATGGCATCGCCAGCCCGCACGCCGGTCTCGATGCGCATCGCGGCACCCTCGGGGGCAACGCCCGGAAATTTCAGGTGGTGCAGCGTGCCCGTCGCCGGCAGAAACCCCTTGGCCGCGTCCTCTGCATAGATGCGCGCCTCGAAGGCATGGCCGCAAAGCGCGATCTCGCTTTGTGTCTTCGGCAGTTTTTCGCCGCTGGCGACGCGCAACTGCCACTCGACGAGATCGGTGCCGGTGACCATCTCGGTGACCGGATGCTCGACCTGCAGGCGGGTGTTCATTTCCATGAACCAGAAGCGGTCGGCCTTAAGGCCTTGCGAGGCGTCGACGATGAACTCGATGGTGCCGGCGCCGGAATAGTTGATCGCCTTGGCGGCCTTCACCGCCGCCTCCGTCATCGCCTTGCGCAAGGCCGGCGTCATGCCGGGGGCGGGGGTCTCCTCGATCACCTTCTGGTGGCGGCGTTGCGCCGAGCAGTCGCGTTCGTAGAGATGCACGGCATTGCCGAAATTGTCGCCGAACACCTGCACTTCGATATGCCGTGGCTTGTCGACGTATTTTTCGACCAGCACGCGGTCGTCGCCGAAGGCGGCCTTGGCTTCGCGCCGGGCGCTGGACAGCGCCTCGGAAAAATCATCGGGATGCTCGACGCGCCGCATGCCCTTGCCGCCGCCGCCGGCACGCGCCTTGATCAGCACGGGATAGCCGATCTCGCGGGCTTTCGAGGCAAGCAGCACGATCTCCTGCGCCTCGCCATGATAGCCCGGCACGACCGGAACGCCGGCTTTCTCCATCAGCCGCTTGGCGGCGTCCTTGAGCCCCATGGCGCGGATCGAAGCGGCCGATGGGCCAATGAAGGTGAGCCCTGCGGCTGTGACCTGATCGACGAAGTCAGGGTTTTCCGAGAGGAAGCCATAGCCCGGATGGATCGCTTCGGCACCCGTCGCAAGTGCTGCCGCGACGATCCTGTCGCCGCGCAGATAGCTCTCGCCTACGGGCGAGGGGCCGATATAGACCGCCTCGTCGGCCAATTCGACATGCAGGGATCTCGCGTCGGCATCCGAATAGACGGCGACGGTGTGCACGCCGAGCTTGCGGGCGGTGCGGATGACGCGGCAAGCGATCTCGCCCCGATTGGCGATCAGGATCTTGCTAAACATGGAGCCTCCAGCGGCGAATTTGCTTTGAGCGACGCCGGCCTTGCTTCGCGCTCGCCTCAGTCCTGCCGGACATATCCCCCACGAGAGGCACGCTGTCCCGCCGACCTATGCTGGCAGACGTTCCCTCGACCTCTCCCTTACCAAGGGAGTGCTCCAGCTGGCGTTCGGCCCTGCCTACTTCGACGCCGAGATGGCGCAGCCGCCGCTCGCGGTCTTGAGCTTCCACCGTGTCAAGCCGGCCTGGCAGTTGCGCAGCGCCATTTCTTCCGCGGCCTTCTGGGACGGCGCGTTGAGCTTCGTCCCGCAGATGATGTAGAGGTCGACAACGCGCGAATAAAAGGTCGTGGCGTAGGCCGAATGACCGCCCGCCGCGATATAGGCTTTGTACGCCACGTTGCATTCGCTCTTCGGATCCGAGCCCATGGTCGGTGGAAAATGCACGTCTCCCTTGCTTCCCGCCAGTGAACCCGCCGTCGCGGCGGCGACTGTCGTTACGACAAGCAGTCCGGTCAGCACCGGGAAACGAACGTGGTCTTTCCTGCCTGCAAGCGATTTGGCCATGCTCATGCCGGTCGCCGAGAACATTAGTAACCCTGCAAGTATCGACGCTGCCGACTTGCGACAATATTTCCGAACCATTTTCACCCCAGCCCAATAGCCCAACCCAGTGTGAGCAATAGCGAACATTCGGTGCCGCCGCCAGTTCGCCGGTAGAAATTTTCACTTGGCTATGATGATGAATCGATTGGTCCATACAGTTCAACTTTCCCCCAGAGCAGCAATGGCTCTTCGGTATAGTTCTGAAGTCGGCTCATCGAAGCAGCAGAAAGTAACGGTTTCCGGCGATGTGTTCCGTGCAAGGAAGCTGCCGACCGTTCGGACCGCGATCGCAGTCGCTTCAGCCTTCGGATACCGGTAGACACCAGTCGAGATTGCTGGAAAGGCAATTGTCCGGCAGTCATTGGCAAAAGCGATTTCGAGCGAGCGCTGGTAGCAGGAGGCGAGCAGTTCTGCCTCACCCTTGCCGCCACCCTGCCAAACCGGCCCGACCGTATGGATGATATGGCGGGCCGGCAGCCGATAACCCTTGGTCAGCTTTGCATCGCCGGTCTTGCAGCCATTGAGCATGCGACATTCGAATTCGAGTTCCGGCCCGGCGGCGCGGTGAATGGCTCCGTCGACCCCGCCGCCACCGAGCAGCGAGGAGTTGGCGGCGTTGACGATGGCATCGACCGCCAGCTTGGTGATGTCGCCGGTGTGAACGCTGATCCGGTCGCCCGTGGCGCTCATCATCACATCCTGAACACACCGAAGCGTGTCTCCTCGATCTCGGCGTTGAGCGCGGCCGACAGGCTGAGCGCCAGCACCTCGCGCGTCCGGGCCGGATCGATGATGCCGTCATCCCAGAGCCTTGCCGAGGAATAGAGCGGGTGGCCTTCATGCTCGTACTTCATCAGGATCGGCTTCTTGAATTTCGCCTCCTCCTCGGCGGTCCATTCCCCGCCCTTGCGCTCGATGCCTTCGCGCTTGACCATGGCTAGCACCGTCGCCGCCTGCTCGCCGCCCATCACCGAGATGCGGGCGTTGGGCCACATCCACAGGAAGCGAGGTGAGTAGGCGCGGCCGCACATGCCGTAATTGCCGGCCCCGAACGAACCGCCGACGATGACGGTCACCTTGGGCACCCTGGCGGTCGCAACCGCCATCACCAGCTTGGCGCCGTCCTTGGCGATGCCGCCCGCCTCGTATTTCCTGCCGACCATGAAGCCGGTGATGTTCTGCAGGAAAACCAGTGGGATCTTGCGCTGGCAGCACAATTCGATGAAGTGCGCGCCCTTCAGCGCGCTCTCGGAAAACAGCACGCCATTGTTGGCGATGATGCCGACCGGCATGCCGTGGAGATGGGCAAAGCCGGTGATCAGCGTCGTGCCGTAGTTCTGCTTGAACTCATCGAATTCGGAGCCGTCGACGACGCGCGCGATCACCTCGCGCACGTCATAGGGCTGGCGCAGATCGGTCGGGACGATGCCGTAAAGCTCATCCGCCGGATGAAGCGGCGGAATCGCTTTGTGTAACTTCAGGCTTACAGCTTTGTTCCGATTCAGGTTCTTGATGATGCGCCGGCAAATGGCGAGCGCGTGGTCGTCGTCCAGTGCATAGTGATCGGCGACACCGGAAAGCCGGGTGTGCACATCAGCGCCGCCCAGATCCTCGGCGCTGACATCCTCGCCGGTGGCCGCCTTCACCAGCGGCGGTCCGCCGAGGAAGATGGTCGCCTGGTTGCGCACCATGATCGTCTCGTCCGACATCGCCGGCACGTAGGCGCCGCCAGCCGTGCAGGAACCCATGACGCAGGCGATCTGCGGGATGCCGGCCGCCGACATGTTGGCCTGGTTGTAGAAGATGCGGCCGAAATGCTCGCGGTCGGGAAACACCTCGTCCTGGTTGGGCAGATTGGCGCCGCCGCTGTCGACCAGATAGATGCAAGGCAGGTTGTTTTGCAGCGCGATCTCCTGCGCCCGCAGATGCTTCTTCACCGTCAGCGGATAATAGGTGCCGCCCTTCACGGTGGCGTCGTTGACGACGACCATCACCTCGGTGCCCTCGACACGGCCGATGCCGGCGATCAGGCCGGCCGACGAAATCTCCTCGCCATACATCGACCAGGCCGCGAACTGGCCGATCTCGAGGAAAGGCGAACCGGTGTCCAGCAATTGCGCCAGGCGTTCGCGCGGCAACAGCTTGCCACGGCCGACATGGCGCTCGCGTGCCTCGTCCGAGCCGCCCCGCTCGACGGCCGTGGCCTTTTCGGCGATGTCGGCAACCAGAGCCCTCATGCGCTCGGCATTGGCACGGAAGGTCTCGGAGGAAGGAGAAATCTGGGTTTGCAGCGTGGCCATGCTACGCTCCCTCCGCCATGATTTCGCGGCCGATCAGCCAGCGGCGGATTTCGCTGGTGCCGGCCCCGATCTCGTAGAGCTTGGCGTCGCGCAGCAGCCGGCCGGTCGGATAGTCGTTGATATAGCCGTTGCCGCCAAGCAGCTGGATGGCGTCGAGCGCCATCTGCGTCGCTTTCTCGGCGGCAAACAGCACGCAGCCGGCGGCATCCTTACGGCTGGTCTGGCCGCGGTCGCAGGCGGCGGCGACGGCGTAGACGTAGGCGCGCGCTGCGTTCATCGCCGTATACATGTCGGCAAGCTTGCCTTGCACGAGCTGGAATTCCCCGATCGGCTGGCCGAACTGCTTGCGCTCGTGAACATAGGGGATCGCCACGTCGAGGCACGCCGCCATCAGGCCGATCGGCCCGCCGGCAAGCACGGTGCGCTCATAGTCGAGGCCAGACATCAGCACCTCGACGCCGCGTCCTTCCTCGTGCAGCACATTGTCGAACGGTACCTCGACATCCGAAAAGACCAGTTCGCCGGTGTTGGAGCCTCGCATGCCGAGCTTGTCGAGCTTCTGCGCCACCGAAAACCCCGGCATCGCCTTTTCGACGATGAAGGCAGTGATGCCGCGCGATTGCCGTTCCGGGTCGGTCTTGGCGTAGACGACCAGCGTTTCGGCGTCCGGACCGTTGGTGATCCACATCTTGGTGCCGTTGAGCACATAACGGTCATTGCGCTTATCGGCGCGCAGCTTGAGCGACACCACGTCGGAGCCGGCGCCGGGCTCCGACATGGCGAGCGCCCCGACATGCTCGCCCGAACACAGCGGCGGCAGGTATTTTTCCTTCTGTGCCGGTGTTGCCCAACGGTTGATCTGGTTGACGCAGAGATTGGAGTGGGCGCCATAGGAGAGGCCGACCGATGCCGAGGCGCGCGAAATCTCCTCGACCGCGATCACGTGGGCGAGATAGCCCATGCCGCTGCCGCCGAAATCGGGATCGGCGGTTATGCCGAGCAGGCCGAGCGCGCCGAGTTCGTGCCACAGATGCGCGGGGAATTCGTTCTCCCGGTCGATGTCGGCTGCGAGCGGAGCGATCCTGTCCTGCGCGAAGCGCCGGACCAGGTCGCGCAGCGCCTCGATGTCCTCGTCATGCCCGAAGCTGAGCGTGTTCGTGTACATGCCGTTCCTCCTGCCGCATGACCCCATCGATCTTCGCGCCGACCAGGCGCATTGTCATCGAAAGATATGTTGCCGTGACTTCAGCGATCGACAATCGCTCGCCCGGCCGGAACCAGACAATGACGCCGGTCATCATCTGGATCAGCGCCATGGCCGTCAGGCCGGTGTCCTCGACGCTGAAAATACCCGCCTCGGCGCCATCGCGCAGGATCGAACGCAGTTCCTTTTCGTAGGCCGTGCGCATGCGCAGGGTTTGCGTCAGCCTGTCGGGCGACAGGCTCCGCAATTCCATGTTCGACACATGCGTGGCGTGGCGGCGTTCGATATGAAAGGCGATGTGGTTGCGCACATAGGCGGCAAGCTGCCGCGCCGGATCCGCGCCGGCCGGCCTGGAGTGCTCCCAGGCTTCGCGAAGTCCTTGCATATGCTCGCGCATCAGTGTGAACAGCAGCTCTTCCTTGGTCGGGAAATAGCGATAGAGCGCGGCTGCCTGGACGCCGACCTCGGCGGCCAACTGGCGCATCGACATCGCTTGATAGCCGTAGCGCGCTATCAGATTGACCGCCGCTTCGCGGATTGCCGCCTCGGTTCGCCCGCCGTCTGATCCTGTGGTGCGTGCCATCATCGCCTCGCTGACGGCGGTAGTAATAAAACGAACGTTCAATTAATTCAAGAGAGCGAAATGCTCCTACGCAATGATCCTGAAATCTCCAGGCGTGGTCCAACTCTCCAGCTCTTCCACATCGATCCGCGAGACCGCCGCTCCCAGCGGGCCCTGCCGTAGCCGCTCGATCATGTCCGCAACCGCCGCGTCGGCGCCGGTAAGCCATGCCGTCACCGAGCCGTCTCTCTCGTTGCGCACCCAGCCCAGCAGCCCGAACCTTGTCGCTTCGCCTCGCGCCCAGATCCTGTAGCCGACACCTTGAACCTTGCCGTATATGCGCGCCTGAACCGCCCTTTTCCGGTCTTTCATGGCTCACTCCCTTGCATAGAGTCTGGCGCGGCACCGAACGAAGGCAACTGGCTTGAGGTACTATCCAATCGAAGAGTTCGGAATTTTACGGAAAATGGGTGACTTGATCCAGTAAATGGTTGACTGGGTCAATTTTCTGGCGATCATCCCTATAGTCTGGAAATTTCCCGGAGGCTTCTGGCATGAGCGATCGCAATGCCTTGGTCGGCGATATCCGCCGCTTCAACCGGTTCTATACCGGGCTGATAGGGTTGCTCGACGAGACGTTGATGCACAGTGCCTATACGCTGACCGAGGCGCGGGTGCTGTTCGAGCTCGGTCATCACCCCCGCGATTGCCCCACCAATCCTGGCGGCAAGACAGGCTTTCTGGCCCGAGCGCTTCGGCTCGATCTCGGACCGTTGGCCTCCGCAATCGCTCGGGGCCTTCAGGTGGATCCTGCCTATGTCACTAGAATCCTTCGCAAATTCTCTGCCGCCGGCCTGACTGAAATGTGCACCGGTCCCGCGCCGCTACGATCGCGCGTTCTTTCGCTTTCCGCGCGCGGCCAGGCCGCGCTTGCCGCACTTCATGCGGCTACGGATCGTGATCTCGCCCGCCTGACCGCGAGCCTGAATGACAAGGAAGCCGCGGAACTGTCGGATGTGCTGACGCGTGCCAGGCATCTGCTCGGCGTAGCGATGGCTCCTGAGCGCCCGGAAGTGCCCTAGTTTCCCCGCGCCGCCGCCAATGCGCCCGGCAATTCCTCGGCGAAGATATTCAATTCGTGGTCGAGACCGACACTGACGCGGATGCAGCGGTCTAGTCCTGGCGCCACTGGCTTGCGGATGAAGACGTCGCGCGACAACAGTCCCTGCAGCACTTTCAGGGCGAAAGCACCGTCATGGCCGCAGTCGATGGTGACGAAATTGGTCGCCGAGGCGAGCGGCTTCAACCCGTTCTGTTCGGCGATATCAGCGATGCGCCGCCGTCCGGCGGCCACCCGGGCCACCACCGCCTCGAGATAGGCCTGATCGGCGAGCGCCTCGACGCCGGCGATCTGCGCCATGCGGCTGACGCCATAGTGGTTGCGGATCTTCTCGAAGTCGCTAATCACCAGCCTCTCGGCCAACGCATAGCCGCACCGTATGCCGGCAAGTCCGTAGGCCTTCGAAAAGGTTCGCATGCGGATAACGTTTGGCCGCGAAATATCGATCGGCGGCAGGGCCGAGGCCGGTCCCAGCTCGCCATAGGCCTCGTCGAGCACCAGCATGGTGGTTTCCGGCAGGGCTTGTATGAAGCCGATGATCTCGTCGGCCTCCCACCAACTGCCCATCGGATTGTCCGGGTTGGACAGATAGACCAGCGGCGCCTTTTCCCTGACGACCGCCGCGAGCAGACCGTCCAGGCTTTCGCGATCGTTCTCGTATGGGACGCTCACCAGCCGACCGCCGACACCGGCAATGTGGAAGTTGAAGGTAGGATAGGCGCCGAGCGAGGTGACGACCGCATCGCCAGGCGCCACATACATGCGCGCCACCAGGCTGAGCAGGCCGTCGATGCCTTCGCCGACAACGACGTTCTCGACAGCCACATTGTGATGCGCGGCCGCCGCAACTTTAAGGTCGTAATTGTCCGGGTCGCAATACATCCACTGGTCGCGCGCGACACTCTCCATGCGGGCGATCACGCGCGGCGAGGGGCCAAAGCTGCTCTCATTGGCGCCGATGCGGGCACGGAAAGCGCGCCCGCGTTCACGCTCCTGCGCTTCGGGGCCGACAAACGGCACGGTCGACGGAAGCGCGGCGATGAGTGGTGAGAGGGCAGGGCGCTGAAGCATGTCGAAAGCTCGCTTGGAAGGGAGCCTTCTTGCTAACGTGCCGCTTGGGACGGTGCAAGGTCAGGATCGGCCGATCCGGTGGCCTTACTGGATTCTGCCGGCGGTATTTGCCAGCGAGGCAGGATGAACACACGATTGCCCCCCATCTAGTCCAGGCAATTCAACGCTCGATCTGCACCAAAGCGCAACCCGCGGCCAGTTCTACCAGCCAGGAATTGCCCCAGAATCCCCGCATCGCGCAAAGCCGCGGTCCGGTACGCTCTTATTTTTCCATATTAGTGACGCGGGCTTGTTGATTGTGCCGCCGCTTTTCTTTATCCACCGGCGCAACGGAGAGGTGGCCGAGTGGTCGAAGGCGCTCCCCTGCTAAGGGAGTAGAGGTCAAAAGCTTCTCGTGGGTTCGAATCCCATCCTCTCCGCCATGACCCCAAGACCTTGGTTGCTCTCGGGGCTTACCCCGGATTTTTCTGCGCCTCTGCTTGATCCAGAAAGAGCGCGATCTCATTGGGCAGGTTACCGGTCTCCAGGAAGGGTGCGTGGCCCTGATCCGGTACGGTGATTGTCCTGGTGCCGGGATGACGCTTTCGCATCTCCTCCAGCGTTTCCTGGGACAATAGCCTTGAATTGGCGCCGCGTATGACGAGCAGCGGAATGGCCGCCAACGCATCGAATTGCTGCCAAAGAGGCGGCAATGGCTGTGACAGGTCGAGATTGGCAACCGTGTCGACCAGCTTCGAATCGAAATCGGGCAGCAGCCCTTGATTCGTCTCGCGATAGAGCGCGCGCACCATTCGCTCCCAGTCGCCCTCAGCAAGCGCTGGAAAGTCCTTGCTATGAACATTGCGCTGGGCATCCACCGCCTCGGTGAAGGTTTTCGGCTTTGGCGTGCGTTCGAGATAGGACTGGATGTGAGCGAGGCCGGCGGCTTCGATCACTGGCCCTATGTCGTTGAGCACGATGGCTTTCAGTACCGCCGGCTGCATCGTGCCAAGGACATGGATCACCAGCCCGCCGCGCGAGGTGCCGATGAAGGCCGCCTGTCCGATACCGAGTGCGGCCAGCCCGGCAAGGACGTCGCCGGCTTCGATGCCGACATTGTAGTGACTGACATCGGGATCGTTGGCCGACTGCCCGCGTCCGCGGTAGTCGAAAGCGACAACCTTGCGCGCAAGGGCGGATCGCGTTGAGAGATAGAGCGCAAGCTCGTGAAAATCCCGCGCGTTGCGCGTCAGGCCAGGCAGACAGACGACCGGCCAATGGGCGGAACTCGCTTCGCCATAGACACGCGCGCGAAGCCTCAGCCCATCTGGCGCGGCATAGAAGAAGTCGGAGAAATCTGGATTGCTCGACATGGAACGGACGCCTTAGCCGCGAGATCGTCCACGACTGCTATAGACGGAGCGCTGGAGGGTCAAACGGGAAAGGCTCCTCCTTCTCCTCGCACGGGGAGAGCAAGAGCCTCAGCTGCGCCCATTCACGAGATCGCCTACAATGTCGTACTTGCCGGAAATACGCATCTTGTAGACCTCGTAATTCTCCATCACGCGCTGCACGTAACTTCTTGTTTCCGTGTAGGGAATCCGCTCGACCCAGTCCACCACCGCATCGATGTCCTTGCCGCGCGGGTCGCCGTATTTCGCCACCCACTGGCTGGCCCGGGCGGGCCCCGCATTGTAGCCCGCGAAGGTCAATACGTACGAGCCGTTGAAGCGATCGAGCTGTTCGCCAAGGAACGCCGAACCAAGCGTTGCATTGTAGCCGGCGTCGCTTGTCAGCCTGGTCTGCGAAAACTGCAATCCGGCCTTCTTCGCCAATTGCTTGGCGGTTCCCGGCATCAGCTGCAGCAGGCCGCGCGCGCCGGCACTGGATACGGCACCGACGTTGAATTCGCTTTCCTGGCGGGCGATCGCATAGGCCAGCGCCTTGCCCGAACCGGAAATATTGGCCGAATCGGGGATGACGCCGAGCGGATGCGACAACGCACCGACATCGATGCCGCGCGCCCCGGCGATCTTGCCAACTTTCAGCGCCATGAAATGGTTGTTCTGCTTTTCCGCAAGGACAGCGAGCAGCGCCAGTTCACCCGGGCTGGTCAACTGCCCGGCAAGGTCGCGATAGAGCGTTTCGGCATAACGGTCGTAGCCTGCCTCCTGCAGGCGCTTGATGGCGGAGACGGCCTCGCGGCCGGCAAAGTTCTGCCGGTCGGCGGCACTTGGCTGGGGATAGACGATGTTGAGCGCCTGCCGGCCGACGCGTTCGGCGGCTAGCTGGCCGTAGAACGTCGTTCCGTAGGTCGCCGCACGTCCAAAATAATCCTTGGCATTGCCGGGGCCGCCGACTTCCGCCGAGCGGCCGAGCCAGTAATAGGCGCGCGACAGGGTCATCGGCCCCTGAGCTAGCTCGGCGATGCGCGCGAAGTGCGTCGCCGCGAGCTTGGGATCGCTCAGGCCGCGCAGCGCATACCAGCCGGCATGGAACTCGGCTTCCGCTGCATTGGCCGCGCTTTCGGCTGCATGCATGGCGACTATCTTGTATGCGGTCTTCATGTCGCCCTGGTCGACCAGTTCGCGCGACAGCACCCGGCGTTCGACCCACCAGGCGTCCGGATCGACCAGGGTTTCACGGTCTGCCGGCGCTTTCATGACAACCGCCGCTGCGCCCGCAAAATCCTCCTGCTTGCGCAGATATTCGGCCTGCGCGAAGAAATAGCCGGCCGAACGCTGCGCCACCGGCACCGCCTTCAGCAGTTTGGCCGCATTCTTGTCGCCTCTGTCGGCCGCCACCCAGGCGTCGGCAAGCTGCTGGGCGCCGGCGAGGCCGGCGACACGCAAGGCGGAATTCACCCGGTCGGCATAGAACATGCGTTCCATGCGAAAACGGTGATCGGCGGCGGGAACAAGGCCGCCGAACTCCTTGATCAGAGCCGCCTCGTCCTTGGCGTCCAGGATCGCGGTGCGCCAGAACGGCGACAACGCCGATCGCGCCGCTTTGGCGTTGCCGGACGACACATAGGCGCGCGCGAGAACCATCACGCCTTCGAATGTCTGCGGCTGGCTGCCGTCGAAGGCCTTGATGACGATGTCCGCCGCCGGGTTCTCGCGATAGAGCGCGCGCTCGCTGTTCTTGCGCAATGCAACGGTGCCTGGCCAATTGGGCAGCATCTTCGCGGCCGCCGCGATATCGCCACTCGGAACCTTGTCGCCCCCGTAGAGCGCGATCGCCCAGGCCAATATGTGCTGGTCGAGCGATTGTGCGGGGAGGGCATCGCGCACACCGCGCGCGCCGGGAATATCGCCAGCTGCCAGCGCATCCAGGCCGCTTTTCAAGAGCGCGACGCCGGGGGTGGGGGCCTGTTGCGCCTTGTCCTGTACGCCAGGCATCGGAATGGCCGAAGTGACCCGCACATCGGCGCTGCCACAGATCGCCACGCCGGGCATCAGCGCGGCGATGGCGCCAAGAAGCGCGAACAGGCGGGGCCGACCGGTCGGCATGATCCTTCGTGTCTTTCCTTAGTCCAGCATTTTACCAGCAGGCGAAGAAGCCTCGAAGCCTAGACTTAGGTCGTGAAGGGCTCGTAAACAAAGGGTTATCGAGGCCGTTCGAATAACGCTTGCTGGCACCATGGCAATGCTTGCCGCGCAACAATGTCGAGACTATGGTGCGCGGCTTCGCTTTCGGTTAGAAGGCGCGCACGACAAAACACCGATGCATGTCGCCCAAAACCGGCAACCGCTTTTGGGACGACGACATGCATGAACCTGGAAGTCCCAAGGAGTTGGACGACATGCTGAGAGGCTCGCTTACTGCGCTCGTGACACCGTTCGAAAAGAGCGGGCGTTTCGACGAGAAAGCCTTTCGCGCGTTCGTCGAATGGCAGCTTGGGGAAGGCACCACGGGCCTCGTCCCGGTAGGCACCACCGGCGAGTCGCCGACGCTGTCGCATGACGAGCACCGCCACGTCGTCAAGGTCTGCATCGAGGTGGCCAGGGGCAGGGCGCCTGTCGTCGCCGGCGCCGGTTCCAACAACACCGAGGAAGCTGTTGGGCTTGTACAGTATGCCGAAAAGGCGGGTGCCGATGCGGCCCTGGTCGTCACGCCCTACTACAACAAGCCGACACAGCGCGGTCTCTACGAGCATTTCGCCGCCGTCGCCCGGGCGACCAAGCTGCCGATCATCATCTACAATATCCCGCCGCGCTCGGTGATCGACATGACGCCGGAGACGATGGGCCGGCTGGTGCATGACTTCAAGAACATCGTCGGCGTCAAGGACGCGACCGGCAAGGTCGAGCGGGTGTCCGAGCAGCGCATGACCTGCGGCAAGGATTTCATCCAGCTTTCCGGCGAGGATGCCTCGGCACTCGGCTTCAACGCGCATGGCGGCGTCGGCTGTATTTCGGTGACCTCGAATGTCGCGCCGAGGCTGTGCGCCGAATTCCAGGAAGCAACGTTGTCCGGCGACAGCGCCAAGGCGCTCGAACTGCAGGACCGCCTCTTGCCGCTGCACAAGGCGATCTTCATAGAGCCCGGCGTCTCCGGCGCCAAATACGCGCTGTCGAAGCTGGGCAAGGTCGAGAACGTGCTGCGTTCGCCGCTGGTCACCATCGAGCAGTCGACGGCCGAAAAGATCGATGCGGCCATGAAGCACGCCGGCTTGATTAATTGAGGATGAGGCGCCACCTCTCCACATCATGAATCAAGTCAGAAAAGCCGATCCCAACAACAAGACCGTTGCGGAAAACCGCAAGGCGCGGTTTTCCTATGAGGTGCTCGACACGATCGAGACCGGCTTGGTGCTGACTGGCACCGAGGTCAAATCGTTGCGCCAGGGCCAGGCCAACATCCAGGACAGTTATGCCTCGGTAGAAGGCGGCGAGATCTGGCTGATCAATTCCTATCTGCCTGAATACCTGCAGGCCAACCGCTTCAACCACGAACCGCGCCGGCGCCGCAAGCTGCTGCTCAACAAGCGCGAGATGGCAAAACTGTCGCAGAGCGTCGACCGTGAAGGGATGACGCTGGTGCCGCTAAAAATCTATTTCAACGATCAGGGGCGCGCCAAGCTGCTGCTTGCCGTTGGCCGCGGCAAGAAGCTGCATGACAAGCGCGAGACCGAGAAGCAACGCGACTGGTCGCGCGAAAAGGGCCGGCTGCTCAAGGAACGCGGGTGATCAGGTGACAGCCTGAAAAAAGCCAACAGCCGGGGCTTCAAGGTCTAACAATCGGCAAGCCCAACAGGGGATGGTCTTGAAGAAGCGGATTGTTCTCTGGGGCCTCGCCAGTCTTGCCCTGGCATCTATCGTTGCGGCGGGGGCCTTGGTCTATTTCCACACCTATTCTCCCGACCGCGGCAGATATCCGGTCAGGGGCATCGACGTCTCCCATCATCAGGGCAAGATCGACTGGCGGCGCGTTGCCGCCGATGATGTGGCTTTCGCCGTCATCAAGGCGACTGAGGGCGGCGACCATGTCGACGAAGCCTTCGCCGGCAACCTGCGCGAGGCCCGCGCCGCCGGGCTCGCCGTCGGCGCCTATCATTTCTTCACCTTCTGCCGTCCGGGCGCCGACCAGGCCAGGAATTTTATCTCGGTGGTGCCGCGCGATCAGCCGTTGCTGCCGCCGGTCGTCGACATCGAGTTCGGCGGCAACTGTCCGCAGCGCCCGTCGCCCGAGCAACTGAACGCCGAACTGCAGGCTTTCCTTGGACCCGTCGAGGCGGCCTTCGGCAAGCCAGCGATCGTCTATCTGACGGATGAAGCCGAAGCTGCCTATGCCGGGCAAATCAGCGCTCGCCCACTCTGGCTGCGCTCTCTGCTCATGGAGCCGGACCGCCGTGACTGGATCTACTGGCAGTACCACAACCGGGGACGCGTGGACGGCATTGAGGGGGACGTCGACCTGAACGTTTTGCAGGGCGGGCCGCAGAAGTTGGCGGCGCTGCTTGCCCCCATACCTTGATGCCACTGAAACCATTTACGATCCAGCTGGTGCCGGAACAGCCAGATTTTCCCTGGTGCTGCGTCGACCCATCGCCGAATAACCCATCCCGGCGGCCATGATGGCGATGGCCACGCATTGGATCGCCAGCGGGGTCTCGCCAAGCACGACCATGCCGACCATCACGGTGGCGATCGGCACACCCGGCAGGAACAGCGATGCAGCCTGCGAGCCCAATTGGTCGACAATGTAAGTGTAAAGGAACATTGCGACAGCGCCGGCGAGAAGACCTTGAATGACGATCTGGCTGGCGATTTCGGCGCCTGCGGCGGCATGGAGGCCGCTTGGCGCAAAGACATAGAGAAGTGGCAGCGGCAGGCAGGACAAAAGCACGACGCTCGCGGTCGCCGTCACCGGCTCGACACGCCACCGCTGCACAAGAACGGCATATGTGGAAAACATCGCGCCCGATCCGACAAACAGCAGATCCCCGAACAAGACATCACCGGCGCCGGTGCGCGCCGGCGCTATGAACAGCAACAAGCCGGCGATGATCGTGGCGACGCCAACGATCCGCCGGCGCGACGCGCTTTCCCTGAACAGCGACAATAGGAACGAGAAGAAGACGATCGAGGCGGGGCAGAGCGCCGCGGCATGGGCGGCGGGCGCATGAGTGAGGCCCCAGTTGATGATCAGCGGATAGGGCAATCCGGCCAGCGCCGCCAACGTCAATCCACGCCGCCAGCCCAGCGCCGTCATGGTCGCCAGGCCGCGCCTCCAGACGATCGGCAGGAACACCGCGCCGGCACCGGCAAAGCGCAAGCCGGCCATGTCGGTGGCCGTCAGATGCTCCCTGAGGCTGAAGCGGGCGGCCACGAACTGCGCGGCATAGATGGCGATCATGGCGAGGCCGGCGATCACCGCAAGCCTTGTGTTTCCCGTGTCTCGGACGTCCGCCATGTTCTGCCACCATATTCATGCCGCCAGGAGGAGACAGCCCCGACCTTGCGATGAAGCGCAGCCTATTGTCGAAATGGCCGCGACTAAATACGCTGTTTTTCGAAAATTGACGTGTAGTTCACGCAAATGAGGTGGCTTGAACGTGAATCCTGAATCGGGCGACCTCGACGCCGTCGATCGCAGTCTTTTGCGGCTGCTGCAGGAAGATGGACGCCGCACCACGCTTGATCTGGCAGCGCGCGTCGGCCTGTCGCCGACCGGCACCAGCCAGCGCGTGAAGCGCCTGTTTCGCGACGGGTTCATCACCGCCGTCAGGGCGGTGCTCAATCCGGTAAAGATTGGCCGAGGCATGCTTGTCTTCATCGAGGTGCGGCTCGATCACACGGCCCCGCATATTTTTGATCGTTTCGCCGAGGCGGTCGCAAAGGCGCCCGAGGTTCTGGAATGCCATATGGTCGTCGGTGGCTTCGACTATCTTGTGAAGGCGCGCATTGCCGAGATGGCCGACTATCAGGACTTTCTCAAACGCGTCATCCTGCCGCTGCCGGGCGTGAAGGAAACACATACCTATGCCTCGATCGGCGACGTGAAACCGGATGCCCTGTTGCCGGTGTAGGCAGGCACCGAAGACCGTACGACGTCCGATACTTCAGGTCTCCAGGAATGCCGCGATGTCGCCAAACACCCTGACGAACATGTCTTCGGTCAACACCCCGGTATTGGTGTTGTAGCGCGAGCAATGATAGCTCGAAAACAGCGTAATGCCGCCGGCGGGCAATTGCCCGCCATGTTTGAACGGATAGGCGGCGACGCGCCCGCCCAGTGCCCGCACGGTCGACTGGTGCGCGATCGATCCCAGGGCCAGCACGGCGCGCAAGTTTGGAAAGCGAGCGATCGTCGGCACCAAAAATGTCCGGCAGGTGGTGATCTCGGCGCCCACCGGCTTGTTCTCCGGCGGCACGCAGCGCACCGCGTTGGTGATGGCCGTGCCGACGAGTTCCAGCCCGTCATCGAGCCGCGCCTTGAACTCGCCGCGTGCAAAACCGTGGGCAATCAGTGTCGAATAGAGCAGGTCACCGGCATAGTCACCGGTGAACGGGCGCCCGGTGCGGTTGGCGCCGCGCAAGCCAGGCGCCAGACCGACGATCAGAAGCCGGACGGTGTCTTCGCCGCCCGGTGGCAGGAAGGTCGGCACTGGCGCATTGAACCAGGACGGCTCGCGCTGCCGCCATTCGGCGATGAAGTCATGCAACCGCGGGCAAAGTGGGCAGTCGCGGCTGGGTTCGGAAGCGGAGAGGACGGTCAAGTCGACCGGCCTCAGTAGTCGTCCTCCTCGACTTCGGCCGGTTCGGGCCGCCTTACGGGCCGCTCGGAGGGATCGCGGCCGACTTCGTTCTTCAGCGTCGCCAGGTCGATGAAATGGTCGGCCTGGCGGCGCAGGTCATCCGAGATCATCGGCGGCTGCGAGGCCATGGTCGAGACGATCGACACCTTGCGGCCACGCCGTTGCAGCGCCTCGACCAGCGTGCGGAAATCGCCATCTCCGGAGAATATGACATAGTGGTCGACGACGTCGGCGAGTTCCAGCGCATCGACAGTGAGCTCGATGTCCATGTTGCCCTTGATCTTGCGGCGGCCGGTCGAGTCGGTGAATTCCTTGGCCGGCTTGGTCACCACCTTGAAGCCGTTATAGTCGAGCCAGTCGATCAGCGGCCGGATCGAGGAATACTCCTGGTCCTCCACCAGCGCGGTATAATAATAGGCGCGCAACAGGTAACCACGCTTGTGGAAGCTCGCCAAAAGCTTGCGATAGTCGATGTCGAACCCGAGTGCGCGCGAGGTGGCGTAGAGATTGGCGCCGTCGATGAACAGGGCGATTTTTTCACGAGGGTCGAACATGGAAATAATCCTTTTCGAAATAAGCGCCGTCTAAACGAAATGCGGTATCGACTATTGGTCAGGCTCATAAAAACCGGCCGACCTTGGACCAACCGAGATAACGCCAGTTTGGTGGCAATCCAAGGGCGTCTGGCGCACTGCAAGCAATTGTGATCGTAGAACCGAACCGTGGACGCGGCCGGTTTTGCCAAATCCGGAGTTTGATGGAGGGATTGAGTGCCCCGTGGGCCTGCATCGCCATGATGCTTGTATTTTGGCGCCGTTCGGGTTATGGACCGCGCCTGTTTTCCGTCACATCCAGGCATGAAAGGGGCAATCCATGGCCCGCGTAACCGTTGAAGATTGCATCGACAAGGTCGACAACCGCTTCGAGCTGGTGCTTCTGGCCGGCCACCGCGCCCGTCAGATCAGCCAGGGCGCGCAGATCACCGTCCCGCGCGACAACGACAAAAACCCGGTCATTGCGCTGCGCGAGATTGCCGACGAGACGCTGTCGCCCGACGATCTCAAGGAAGATCTGATCCATTCGCTGCAGAAGCATGTCGAGGTCGACGAGCCCGAAGCCGATGGCGAAGTGATCGCCGACCAGACTGGCGGTGCCGTCGCCGCCGCCGACACCGACGACGCCGAGGACAACGTCACCTTCGATCGCATGACCGAGGAAGACCTGCTGGCCGGCATCGAAGGTCTGGTCCCGCCGGAAAAGAGCGACGACTACTGAGACAGCTCTCCGGAAGCGCCTGGAACAATCTTCCGGCCCTTCCGTCCCGGCAGTTTTCGTGGCTATCGAGTACCAACTGTCGCAAATACCAGATGCAGTTTTGGCCGCACTTGGCATAATGTATGAATCTGGTATTTGCGACAGTTGGTACCGGACATGCGCCGTACGACAGTGCGGCGCATGATTCATTTCATCGCCGAGAGATTTAGCCCATGATGCGTCAGTATGAGCTTGTCGAGCGCGTCCAGCGCTACAAGCCTGACGTCAACGAGGCGTTGCTCAACAAGGCCTATGTCTACGCCATGCAGAAGCATGGCCACCAGAAGCGCGCTTCCGGCGATCCCTATTTCTCGCACCCGCTCGAGGTCGCGGCCATCCTCACCGAGATGCACATGGACGAGGCGACCATCGCCGTCGCCCTGCTGCACGACACCATCGAGGACACAACGGCGACGCGAGCCGAGATCGACGATCTGTTCGGCCCCGAAATGGGCAAGCTGGTCGAGGGCCTGACCAAGCTTAAGAAGCTCGATCTCGTCTCCAAGAAGGCCGAGCAGGCGGAGAACCTGCGCAAGCTTCTGCTGGCGATCTCGGAAGATGTGCGCGTGCTGCTGGTCAAGCTCGCCGACCGTTTGCACAACATGCGCACCCTTGATCACATGCCCGAGGCCAAGCGCCTGCGCATTGCCGAGGAGACGATGGACATCTACGCGCCGCTGGCCGGGCGCATGGGCATGCAAGGCATGCGCGAGGAGTTGGAAGAGATCGCCTTCCGCTTCATCAATCCGGAAGCCTACCGTGCCGTCACCGCCCGCCTCGCCGAGATCTTCGAGCGCAACAAGGGCGTACTGACCGACATTGAAAAGGCGCTGTCGGCACTGTTTGAGAAGCATGCCATCAACGCCGGCGTGAAGAGCCGGCAGAAGAAGCCGTGGTCGGTGTTCCGCAAGATGGAGGCCAAGGCTCTGTCCTTCGAGCAACTGTCCGACATTTTCGGCTTCCGCGTCGTCGTCGACACCGTCGAGGACTGCTATCGCGCGCTGGGCGCCATCCACACCACCTGGTCGATGGTACCCGGCCGTTTCAAGGACTACATCTCGACGCCGAAGCAGAACGACTACCGTTCGATCCACACCACCATCGTCGGCCCTTCGCGCCAGCGCGTCGAACTGCAAATCCGCACCCGCGAGATGAACAAGATCGCCGAATACGGCGTCGCCGCTCATTCCATCTATAAGGACACCGGTGGCAAGACGAACGGCGCCGGCCATGCGATCTCGAAGGAGACCAATGCCTATGCCTGGCTGCGGCGCACCATCGAGCAACTGGCCGAAGGCGACAATCCGGAAGATTTTCTCGAAAACACCAAGCTGGAGCTGTTCCAGGACCAGGTGTTCTGCTTCACGCCGAAGGGCATGCTGATTGCCTTGCCGCGCGGCGCCACGCCGATCGATTTCGCCTATGCCGTCCACACCGATGTCGGCGACACCTGCGTCGGCGCCAAGGTCAATGGCCGCATCATGCCGCTGATGACGGAACTGAAGAATGGCGACGAGGTCGAGATCATCCGCTCCAAGGCGCAGGTGCCGCCAGCCGCGTGGGAATCGGTCGTCGTCACCGGCAAGGCGCGCGCCGCCATCCGCCGCGCCACCAAGAATGCCATCCGCAAGCAGTATTCGGGTCTCGGCGCGCGTATCCTTGAGCGTGCCTTCGAACGAGCCGGCAAGACCTTCACCAAGGAAAGCCTGAAGCCCGTCCTGCACCGGTTGGCTCGCAAGGACATCGAGGATGTGCTGGCGTCCGTCGGTCGCGGAGAACTGGCTTCCACCGATGTCATGAAGGCGGTCTTCCCTGACTACAAGGACGAGCGCGTCACCCCTGCGGCTCCCAAGCAGCGCGAGGAGGGCTGGTCGAAGATCCGCAACGCCGCCGGCATGCTGTTCCAGATACCTGGCCGGGCCGCGCGCAAGGACAAGGACCAGCCAGGCGCCGGCGCCGTGCCGATCCGCGGCGTGCGCGGCGACCTGCCGGTGCGCTTCGCGCCGGAAGGCGCGGTCCCTGGCGACCGTATCGTCGGCATCGTCCAGCCGGGCACCGGCATCACCATCTACCCGATCCAGTCGCCGGCGCTGCAGGCTTTCGACGACCAGCCGGAGCGCTGGATCGACGTGCGTTGGGACATCGACGAACGCACCAAGGAACGGTTTCCCGCGCGCGTCTCGGTCACCGCCATCAACGCGCCGGGCTCGCTCGCCGACATCGCCCAGGTCGTTGCCTCAAACGACGCCAACATCCATACGCTGTCGATGGTGCGCACCGCGCCCGATTTCACCGAAATGCTGATCGATCTCGAAGTCTGGGACCTCAAGCATCTCAACCGGCTGCTCTCGCAGCTCAAGGACAATTCGAGCGTCAGCGATGCGCGGCGCGTCAATGGCTAGCGATAGCCGATCCATGGGGGACGAGATGAATACCGACGAAGTGCTGGGCATATTCCGCGAGGCTGGCGCTGTTCTGGAGGGTCATTTCATCCTGACGTCGGGTCTGCGCAGTCCGGTCTTCCTGCAGAAGGCACGGGTGTTCATGCATGCCGACAAGACCGAGCGGCTGTGCAAGGCGCTGGCCGAGAAGATCCGCGCCGCGGTGCCGGGCAAGATCGACTATGTCGTCGGGCCGGCGATCGGCGGGCTGATCCCGGCTTACGAAACCTCGCGCCACCTTGGCGTGCCGGCGATCTGGGTGGAGCGGGAAGGGGGCGAGTTTCGCCTGCGGCGCTTCGAGATTGACCAAGGCGCCCGCGTCGTCATCGTCGAGGACATCGTCACCACCGGATTGTCGATCCGCGAAACCATCGATTGCTTGCGCCAACTCGGCGCAGAGGTGGTCGCGGCTGCCTGCATCATCGATCGTTCGGCCGGCAAGACCCATGTCGGCGTGCCGCTGATTGCGCTTGCCGAATACGAGGTTCCAGCCTATCCGCCGGACAGGTTGCCGCCGGAGCTTGCCGCCATCCCGGCCATCAAGCCCGGCAGCCGCAACATCTGAGGAGGAGGTCGCATTGATCGTTGGCATCGATCATTTCGTGCTGACGGTGGCGTCGCTCGACGCAACCTGCGCCTTTTATCAACGCGTGCTGGGCTTCGAACGCGTCGATACGCCGGGCCGGCCGACAGCACTTGCCTTCGGCAACCAGAAGATCAATGTCCACGAGGTCAGCCGCACCTTCGAGCCGAAAGCCCAGTCGCCGACGCCAGGATCCGGGGACTTCTGCCTGATCACCGAGCGGCCGCTCGATGAATTCCTTGCCGGTCTCGAAGCCAATCTCGTGACGGTGGAGCTCGGGCCGGTGGAACGCCTCGGCGCGCGGGGCCCGATGATGTCGGTCTATTTCCGCGACCCGGATGGCAACCTGGTCGAAGTCAGCCAGTATCTGCGGTAGCGTATCGATCATTTGGCTGCGACAATTAGCCGAAAACCGCTTCTCAAATTCGCCGCGATTGTCCGATGTTGGAGGAGACGGACCTTACCAAAATCTGGCGGTGCGGCCACCGCGCGGACGGCCTCCGGTTGTTGTCGGGGTTGCGGATGGCTATATCAAAGTCGCGATTGCCTTCTGGCGACCGTAAAGCGCAAGATATGGTGGTCGAAGCCCGGCTGGAACAGCCGGCGTGTAGGCTGTGAATTGTCGGGAATAGGAAGACAGTGCTTTTTCGTCGCCGCAAGCCTGATGGCCTTTTCGAGCGGGTGCGCACCTATTTGTGGCCGCGCCGTTCGTTTTCGCGCTCGCTTCAATATTTCTCCAAGCGCATTCTGCGGCTGAAGGCCACCCCGCACGCGGTGGCGGCGGGCGTCGCCGCAGGTGTCTTTGCTTCGTTCTTCCCCGTCGGTTTCCACTTCATCATTGCCGCCGTTCTGTGTTGGGTGATCGCCGGCAATCTGGTGGCAGCTGCTCTCGGAGCTGTTTTCTTCGGCAATCCGCTGACCTTTCCGCTCTTGTGGGGCGCATCCTGGGAAACCGGCAAGCTCATCCTGCACGATCGCCTGCCGGCGCATGGCCCGCCGGCGCATCTGGGCGAGATGATGCACACGCTTTCGTTCGCCAAACTATGGCATCCCGTCCTGGAGCCGATGCTGATCGGGGCGGTGCCGCTCGGGCTGGTGTTCGGCCTGGTGTTCTACGGCATCACGCGCTGGGGCATGAATGTCTTCCGCGAACAGAGGCGCAAGCGGCTGGCTGAGCGCGCGAGACGCCGTGAGCATTCGCATCATCCCGGCGGAAGCGTCGGTTCCGCTGCCCAATGATCATCGGCATCGGCAGCGACCTGATCGACATCAGACGCATCGAGAAGTCGCTTGAGCGCCACGGCCAGCGCTTCATCCAGAGGATCTACACCGAGGTGGAGCAGGCGCGTTCGGAGAACCGGCGCGCTCGCGCGGCTTCCTACGCCAAGCGCTTTGCCGCCAAGGAGGCTTGCGCCAAGGCACTGGGCACCGGTCTGGCACAAGGGGTCTTCTGGCGTGACATGGGGGTCGTCAACCTGCCCAGCGGTGCGCCGACCATCGCGCTCACCGGCGGGGCGCTGGCGCGGCTGGAAAAGATGCTGCCCCAAGGCCATCAGGCTGCCATCCACCTCACCATCACGGATGATTTTCCGCTCGCTCAAGCCTTTGTGATCATCGAGGC
Source organism: Mesorhizobium sp. M8A.F.Ca.ET.165.01.1.1 (assembly GCF_004792065.1). Classification (NCBI taxonomy): domain Bacteria; kingdom Pseudomonadati; phylum Pseudomonadota; class Alphaproteobacteria; order Hyphomicrobiales; family Phyllobacteriaceae; genus Mesorhizobium; species Mesorhizobium sp. M8A.F.Ca.ET.165.01.1.1. The sequence continues at coordinate 140,723 of NZ_SRTH01000002.1, forward strand.
GGTGCCCGTCGAAGAAGCGCCACATTGATTGCATCTGACGACCGGCATTGACGTTGCCCAGCGCGCGCCGAGACTCTATACCATCCAACGCACAATCGAGGACGACATGAGCGTGGCTGAAAAATCCCAGAAGAAATCCGGCGGGCTTGGCGAAACCGTCAGCGTCATCGTCCAGGCGCTTTTGCTCGCCCTGGTCATTCGCACGCTGCTGTTCCAGCCGTTCTCGATCCCGTCGGGCTCGATGCGGCCGACGCTTCTGGAAGGCGACTATCTGTTCGTCACCAAGTGGTCCTACGGTTATTCACGCTATTCGCTGCCTTTTGGGCCGGACATTTTCTCGGGCCGCATCTGGGGCTCAGAGCCCAAGCGTGGCGACGTGGTGGTATTCAAGTTCCCGCCGGATCCGTCCGTCGACTACATCAAGCGCGTCATTGGCCTGCCCGGCGACAAGATCCAGATGAAGGATGGCCAAGTGTTCATCAACGGCGTCGGCGTGCCGCGCGTCAAGACCGGCCAGATCGACAATCCCGACATCACGGAAAAGGATTATCCCATCGACGTCTATCGCGAGACGCTGCCCGATGGCGTCAGCTACGACACGCTGGACCTGTCGCCGAACTCGATCGGCGACAACACCCGCGAATTCGACGTGCCGCCGGGGCACTATTTCATGATGGGCGACAACAGGGACAATTCCGCCGACAGCCGCTTCACCGTCGGTTATGTTCCGGCCGAGAACCTGGTCGGCCGCGCCAACCTTGTCTTCTTCTCGATCGCCGGCAAGGCAAGCCCGCTCGAAATCTGGAAATGGCCGTCGCTGATGCGCGCTTCGCGCCTGTTCCATTTCGTCAACTAGGGCCATGGCGGCGCCAAAACGGTTGACCGCCGATGCGCTCGCCGAAGCGCTTGCGGAACGCACGGGCCATGCCTTCGCCGACCGCCAGCGCCTGCAGCGTGCGCTTACCCATGCCAGTGCGCGCGGTGCCAATGCGGGCGCCGATTATGAACGGTTCGAATTTCTCGGCGACCGGGTTCTTGGCCTTGTAGTCGCCGATATGCTGTTGGCTGCCTTTCCCGATGCCGCGGAAGGGGAGTTGTCGCTGCGGCTCAATGCGTTGGTCAATGCCGAGGCGCTGTCTGATATCGCCGAGCATATCGGGTTGCCGGACCTGATCCACGCCGGATCGGACGTGCGCGGGCTCGAGGGACGCAAGCGCGTCAACCTGCGCGCCGATGCGTTGGAATCATTGATCGCCGTGCTCTATCTCGACGGTGGTCTGGAAGCGGCCCGCGTGTTCATTCACAAATACTGGCAGCCGCGTTCGCAGGCCTCGGGCGCGGCACGCCGCGACGCCAAGACCGAATTGCAGGAATGGGCGCATCAGGCGGCGGGTGCTGTTCCCGCCTATCAGGTCGACGGCCGGGAAGGCCCCGATCACGATCCGCTGTTTACCGTCAGCGTCAAGGTCGGCGCGTTTCAGCCGGCAACCGGCAGCGGCCGCTCCAAGCGCGAGGCCGAACAGGCCGCCGCCACCGCCCTTCTGGTTCGCGAGGGCGTCTGGGTTCATGAAGGGAGTGCGGCATGACCGCCGAAGACACTGCAGCCGCTCCTGTCACGCATTCCGGCTTCGTCGCGCTGATCGGCGCGCCCAATGCCGGCAAGTCGACGCTGGTCAACCAACTTGTCGGCGCCAAGGTCTCGATCGTCACCCATAAGGTGCAGACGACACGCGCCATCGTGCGCGGTATCGCCACGCACGACAACGCGCAGATCGTCTTTGTCGACACACCGGGCATCTTCAAGCCCAAGCGGCGGCTGGATACGGCAATGGTGACCACCGCCTGGGGCGGCGCCAAGGACGCCGATATCGTGTTGCTGCTGATCGATGCGGAACGCGGCATCAGGGGCGACGCCGATGCCATCCTCGAACGGCTGAAGGACGTGCGCCAGCCGATGGCGCTGATCCTCAACAAGGTCGACCGCGTCAAGCCGGAGGCGCTTCTGGCCCTCTCAGCGGCAGCGAACGAGAAAGTGCCGTTCCAGCGCACCTTCATGGTCTCGGCGTTGACCGGCTCCGGCTGCAAGGACCTGCTCGACTATCTGGCCCAGGCGCTGCCGGCCGGCCCGTGGTACTATCCGGAAGACCAGATTTCCGACCTGCCGATGCGCCAACTCGCGGCCGAGATCACCCGCGAAAAGCTCTATCTCAGGCTGCATCAGGAACTGCCCTATTCCTCGCACATCGAGACCGAGAAATGGGAAGAGAAGAAAGACGGCTCGGTGCGTATCGACCAGACCATCTTTGTCGAGCGCGACAGCCAGAAGAAGATCGTGCTCGGCCACAAGGGCGAGACCATCCGCGCCATCGGGCAGGCCGCGCGGATGGAAATATCAGGCATATTGGAGCAGAAGGTGCACCTGTTCCTGTTCGTAAAGGTGCGCGAGAACTGGGGCGATGATCCCGAGCGCTATCGCGAGATGGGGTTGGAGTTTCCTCATTAGGGCATGATCCCGAACAAAAGGGTCTGTTTTCGGGAAAGATCATGCTTGAGGTCACGATCGATGTCGCCTTGGTGCGCCGGCTGATTGCCGCGCAATTCCCGCATTGGAAGAATCTTGCGGTCAGGCCGGTTGATTTTGGCGGCTGGGACAACAGGACCTTTCATCTCGGCGACGAGATGACCGTGCGGTTGCCGAGCGCCGCCGCTTATTCCCTGCAAGTGGAAAAGGAACATCGCTGGCTGCCGAGGTTGGCGCCGCAGTTACCACTGTCCATCCCCGTACCGCTGGCGATGGGCGTTCCGGCCGAGGGCTATCCCTGGCACTGGTCCGTTTATGGCTGGATCGAGGGCGAGACCGCGAAACGGGAACGTATCGCGGATCTGTCGGAATTCGCGGCGGACCTGGCTCGGTTCCTGGTTGCGTTGAGATACGCGGACGCGACCGATGGGCCAGCGCCTGGGCAGCACAATTTCTTTCGCGGCGGACCGCTGACCGTCTATGACGGCGAGACAAGGCAAGCGATCTCGGCGCTCGGCAACCGCATCGATACCGGCGCCGCCACCGCCGTCTGGGAGATAGCCCTTGCCGCGGCCTGGGAAGGTCCTTCCGTGTGGTTCCATGGCGACGTCAGCCGGGGCAACCTCCTGGTCGAAAAGGGCAGGCTAGGCGCGGTGATCGATTTTGGCACCTGCGGTGTCGGTGATCCCTCCTGCGATCTGGCAATTGCCTGGACGCTTTTCGAAGGCGAGAGCCGGGACACTTTTCGCGCCTGCCTCGCGGCAGATGAGGCGACCTGGGCGCGCGGGCGTGGCTGGGCGCTGTGGAAGGCGCTGATCATCGCCGCCGGCCACATAGACGTCGCCCGGGCCGAGATCGAAGAATCTTGGCGGGTGATCGATGCGGTGCTGATCAATCGCGAGTGTCAGGCGTGAGGGGAAGCGCGTGACGCGCCGACATCGGACGGCGTTGAGTTTCCGATGGATTAAAAAAAAGTCACTGCGGCGGGCAACTTCACATGGCCCTTCTGACGTCGGCGGAGCCCGAGGGATTGGTCAGATTTGATTCAGGGATCTGACGTCGAAAAATAAGTTATTCAATGGTTTTGTTAGAAGTAATTTTTAATTACATGAAAATAGTAGAATAAATTACAGCATCAGATGAATAAATCAAAAAAATACCCAATTATTACATAAAAATGACAATGTACCATTTGTGCCGATTTGAAAATTGGTCATGGTGGGTTAGTGTTATTTGTGCAACACAGATTTAATCTGTGGTCTGAATCCGGCATATTTGTGGAATTGTCATTGAAGGCGGAAGATTGGTGGGTATGTTCGCCGCGAAAAGGGGACGCGGTGCGAGCCCTTTTTCATTGTCGGGTGAAGCGGGACAACATATCCGCCAGCCACAATTCAGAAGCCATCTTATTAACTTGACTGGAGAGGTCAGAAATGAACATCAAGAGCCTCCTTCTCGGCTCAGCCGCGGCACTGATCGCGGTGTCCGGCGCGCGCGCCGCGGACGCGGTCGTCGTCGCCGAACCGGAACCGGCCGAATACGTCAAGATCTGTGACGTCTACGGCGCCGGTTACTTCTATATCCCGGGCACCGAGACCTGCCTGCGCATCGGCGGCTATGTCCGCTATGATATCGGCGTCGGCGATTCCGGCTCGTTCGATGGCGTCAACCATGTCCAGGACCATCAGAACGCCAACGACGATCACTCGACCTACTACAAGAACACCCGCTTCACGCTGAAGACCTGGACCGGTCAGGAAACCGAGCTCGGTACCCTGAAGACCTACACCGAGACCCGCTTCAACTACGGCAACTCCTCGGGCGACTATGAAGATTCGGCCAGCACCGATTGGACGAGCCGTAACAAGTCGCTCTCGCTGCGTTTCGCCTGGATCCAACTCGGTGGTCTGCGCGTCGGTAAGGACGATACGGCTTTCGACACGTTCATCGGCTATGCCGGCAACGTCATCCAGGATACGCTGGTGCCCTACGGCGGGCAGGAGAGCAACGTCGTCCAATACTACTTCGACGCAGGCAACGGTTTCTCGGGCATGGTCTCCCTCGAAGAAGGCGCCGGCGTCGTGGGCACCATCGACAGCTATGTTCCGCATGTCGTCGGCGGCTTGAAGTACAAGGGCGACTGGGGTGCGATCACCGGCGTCGTGGCCTATGACAGCAACTACGAAGAAGTCGCTGGCAAGGTTCGCCTCGACGTCAAGGCAACCAACGAATTGTCGCTGTTCATCATGGCTGGCTACGGCACCGACGACAATCTCACCGACGATGCGAACAACGCCATCGATGCACACGGTCGCGGCTTCTACAAACAGTGGGGCGGCAACTGGGCAATCTGGGGTGGCGGCACCTACAAGTTCAACGACAAGACCTCGTTCAACGCCCAGATCTCCTATGACGACTGGAAGAATCTCGGCATCGCCGCGAACGTTGCCTATACCGTTGTGCCCGGCTTTACGGTCACGGCTGAAGTCGATTACCTCAATGCAGGAAAATTCGACGACGTCGACTTCAACAACTGGACCAAGGCCAACAAGAAGAGCAGCGTCGGCGGCATTCTCCGCTTCCAGCGCTCGTTCTAACGGATCGACTGACCTTACCAGACCGCCCGCAGCGTATCGCTGTGGGCGGTTTTTTGCGCGCTGTCCCGGAGCCAGCCGTCTGAGCACCAGCGCCTCATCTTGATTTCGCCATCCAACGGGTGAAAAGCTCGGGCATGGAATGGCGCGACGAGGGAATCATTCTCGGCACCCGCAAGCATGGCGAAACCAGCGCCATTCTCGAGGTGATGACGCGTGCGCATGGCCGCCATCTCGGCCTCGTGCGCGGCGGCCGCTCGCGCAAGCAGCAGCCCGTTCTCCAGCCCGGCAATCGCGTCGATCTCTTGTGGCGCGCGCGCCTCGACGAGCATCTGGGCACCTTCCAGGCCGAAGCGATCGAAATGAATGCCGCCCGGCTGATGGACAGTGCCATCGCCGTCTACGGCCTTCAGACCATGGCGGCGCATCTGCGCCTGCTGCCCGAGCGTGACGCCCATGGCGGCCTCTACGAGGCGCTTTCGGTGATGATCGTCCACCTGGACGATGCCGATGCCGCCGGCGAGCTGGTGGCGCGTTTCGAACTTCTGATCCTTGATGAACTCGGCTTCGGCCTCGATCTCAGCCAATGCGCCGCCACCGGTACAAGGCAGGATCTTGCCTATGTCTCGCCGAAGTCGGGACGCGCGGTGTCGCGTGAAGCCGGCGCGCCGTGGCACGACAAGATGCTGGTGCTGCCTGCATTTCTGCAGCGCGGCTCCGGCATGCGCGCGAACCATGCGGCGATCGCGGACGCCTTCCGCTTGACCGGTTTCTTCTTCACCCGCCATGTTTACGAGCCGCGCGGCATCGATCAGCCTGACGCGCGCGCCGGCTTTCTTGCAGCGCTGCGCAAGCACCACGCGACGCACAAGCCCATCGCCGGAGAGAACGCGGCCGGGGAAATCATCAGATGAGCGAAGTCGAACTCTATCCGGGCCGGGTCTCGCCACTCGGCCTCGGCACCATTCCTCATGCCGACATCCTGAAATACACCGGCCTGGAATTGCTTCAGCGAATCATCGACGGCAAATATCCGGCACCGCCGATCTCCTTCCAGCTCAGCTTCGCCTTGACCGAAGTGTCGGAAGGCCGCGCCGTATTTCGCGGCGTGCCGAGCGAACGCCATCTCAACCCGCTGGGCAGCGTGCATGGCGGTTGGGCGGCGACGCTGCTCGATTCGGCGTTGGGCTGCGCCGTTCAGACGCTGCTCGAAAAGGGTGAGGCCTACACGACGGCCGAGTTCAAGGTGAACCTGACGCGGCCGATCACGCCCAGGACCGGCGAGGTGGTTTGTGAAGGCAAGGTGGTTCACAAGGGCCGCACGCTTGCCGTTTCCGAGGCGACGCTGAAGGACGCCGGCGGCAAGCTGCTGGCTTTCGGTACCGAGACATGTTCGATATTTCCGGCCGCCAATCTGGCGGCACGTTGAGTTTTCAGCCGTTTGGCCGCCGCATTTGAATGTCAGTGAGACGAAATGTCAGTGAAAACTGGCCTGGTTTGGGGGAACCGCCATGTTTGAAAGCCTGATCGGCCTTGTCGCCATCATCGCCTTGTTCGTCATCATTTCGCGCCAGCAGAGCCGGATCGGTCTGATCGAGCGCGAGCTTGGCGCGCTGCGCAGTCTCGTGCTTTCGGGCGTCGTGCCGCCCGTGGTCAGGATGTCGGACCAGGAGGCGGCCGAGGGCAAGGCGCACACGTCATCGGTGGCCGCGCCCGCGGCCGACATCGCCCCGGCAGCAATCAGCGATCCGGCACCCGCGATGGTACAGGCCATGGAGGTGGAAATCCCGGCCGGCGAGAGTGTGCCCGGTCCCTGGAGCGCGCCCGAGGCAGCACCGGAAACGCCGGAGGTCGTGCCGGCCGCGGCCGCCCAGGCCGCCCAGGCCGCCCGGCAGTCCGATGTCGAAACCGCGCTCGGCACGCGTTGGGCGGTCTGGGTCGGCGGCATCGCGCTTGCTCTCGGCGGCTTGTTCCTGATCCGCTACACCATCGAGGCCGGCATTTTCGGACCCGGCGTGCGGCTCACCATGGCGGCCGTGCTCGGGTTGGTGCTGGTCGCCGGCGGCGAGTTCATTCGCCGCACCGGCTTCAAGGTGCCGGTGCAAGGTGTTGCCGGCGCCTATATTCCGGCGATTCTGACGGCGGCCGGTGCCTTCATCCTGTTCGGCACCGTCTATGCCGCCCATGGCGTTTACGGCTTCATCGGACCGGCTCTTGCCTTCACGCTGCTCGGTGCGATCGGTATTGCGACCATCGCCGCCGCGCTCGTCCATGGCCAGGCGCTGGCTGGCATCGGTCTTGTCGGCGCTATGGTGACCCCGGTGCTGATCGCTTCGCAGGCGCCCAATCCCTGGGCATTGTTCGGCTATCTCGCCATCGTACTCGCGGCCACCGGCGTCATCGCCCGCATGCGCGACTGGCAAGCGCTGATGGCGGCCGCCTTTTTCGGCACCGGCATCTGGACCATCCTCTACATGACCGACGCGCCGGGCGCGGACCTCTCCGCCATCCTGTTCATCGACGCCGTCACGCTGGCCGTGCTGGCTCTTGTCTGGCTGAGCGGTCGGGGCAGCGAAGCGGAAAGCGGCTTCGACTGGCCATCGATCGTGCCGGGGGCTTTCATCGCGTTTTCGGCGCTCGGCCTGTCGGTCGACGCGACATTTGTCGCGGCAGGCTATGCCTTGCCAGGCGCCTTGGTTCTCGTCGCCCTTGTCGCCACCGCATTCTTCCGGCCGCGCGCGGTGCCGCTGCTGCACGCAGCCGGGCTGGTGACGGTGATGATCCATCTAGGCATCATTCCGCCCGCCACCATTGGCTCCGATTTGTCCCAGGGCAATCTGGGCTTTGACGGCTTGCCGGTGGCGGCCGGAAATGCCTTGACGCTGCGTATCGGTATTGGCCTCGGCCTTGTCTTCCTTGCCGCCGGCTTGTGGGCCGCGCGCCGCTTTGCCGCCTTGGCACGGATCCGAGCGGCCTCTTGGGCAGTATGGGGCGTCATCGCGCCTCTGGTCATCCTGCTGGCGCTCTGGCTCACCTTCGGCAATCTCGACCGTGATTTTGCATACGCTGCGGTCGCGGCCCTGCTGGTCGTGATCCTCGCCGCCGGCGGCGAGTGGATCGCGCGGGCCGAGGAACCACCGCTCGAGGGCGGTGCCGCAGTGTCCTTTGCCCTGGGCGGCGCAGCAGTCGCCGGCCTCCTGATGCTGCATATGGCTTTTGGTTCCGGCTGGACCACCATCCTGCTCGGCGCCGCGGCGATCATGCCGGCGCTCGCCACGCGCCGGCGCTCTTATCCTGTGCTCGGCTGGATTTCAGTTGCCGCCGTCATCGCGGTGCTTGGCCGCGTCGCCTTCGACCCGACGATTGTCGGCGCCGGGTTCTTGTCAACGACACCGGTCTTCAACTGGTTGCTTCCGGGCTATGGCGTGCCGGCGCTCGCCTTCGGCTTCGCGGCCTGGCAACTCGCCCACACCACCAATGGCCGACCGAGCCTCGCCATGGAGGCCGCGGCGGCGCTGTTTACGCTGCTCACGCTCGCCATGCTGGTGCGCCACGCCATGCATGGCGGCGTCATCAACAGCGATGCGCCGACGCTTGCCGAACAGGCGATCTACACGCTGATCGCCATCGGCGCTGGTGCCATCCTGATCGCCATCGACCGGCGCTCGCCAAGCTCGGTGCTGCGCTATGGTTCGATGGCGGTGGGCGTGGTCTCAGTCGCCTTCGTCGTCATCCAGCATTTCCTGGTGCTCAATCCGTTGTTCACCGACGAATCGACCGGTCGGATCCCGGTTTTCAATCTTTTGTTCCTGGCCTATCTCCTGCCGGCCGTCGCCGCTGGCGGCCTGGCGCTCTATAGCAGGGGTAAACGGCCGAAATGGTATTCGGCCATGCTGGCGCTGGTGGCGGCGCTGCTTGCCTTCGCCTATGCCACGCTCTCGGTGAGGCGCCTGTTCAAGGGCGAGTTCATTGGCTTGTGGAGCGGCCTTGGCCAGTTGGAGACCTATACCTATTCGGCACTCTGGCTGGTGATCGGCGTGGCGCTGCTCACGGCTGGCGTCTGGCTGAAATCGCAGGTGCTGCGCATTGCTTCGGCCGGGCTGATCGCGGTTGCCGTGCTGAAGGTCTTTCTCTTCGACATGTCCGAACTGGAAGGCGTGCTCAGGGCGCTGTCCTTCATTGGCCTGGGCGCGGTGCTGATCGGCATCGGCCTGTTCTATCAGCGGCTTTTGACGCGGGCGGCGAAGGAAAAAGGATAATCGCCTGCGAATCATTGGGTTTTCTTGCCGGTCGGGAATAAACCGGCAGCAGCCAGCGTTATCTCGTTGCTTGGGTGACCGGAGCGGCGGACCGCTTCGCGCTGGCCGCTTGCGCCGTGCCGGGAAGGCGCGTTCAATCGGAAGCAACAAGGGCGACCTCAGAACCAGCGGTCATGGACGAAAAGAAGGCAGCAATCCTTGGCGAAATACCGCGCCTGCGCCGCTACGCACGCTCGCTTCTGCGCGACCGTGATTCTGCCGACGACCTCGTTCAGGACTGCCTCGAGCGCGCACTGTTGCGGCTCGACAACTGGCAGACAGGAGAAAGCCCCAGGAGGTGGCTGTTTACGATCATGCATCATTTGTTCATCGACCAGATGCGCAAGGTGAACCGCCGCGGCGAAGCGGCGATGCTGCCGCTGGAGGCGGGCGAGGCGGTTGCCCAGCCGCCCGAACAGTTGGAGGGCATTGCTTCGCGCGAGATCATCAACGCATTGCAGGCGATCAGCCCCGATCGCCGCGCGGCCCTGGTGATGGTCGCCATCGAGGGATTTTCCTATGCCGAAGCCGCCAACATTCTGGGTGTGCCCGCGGGCACGCTGATGTCGCGCATCGCGCGTGGGCGTGAGGAACTGCGCGGGTTGCTGGACGACACAGCGCGCCGCCGCGCCATAAGGATCGTCGAGAAATGATCCGCCGCGATTTTTCCGAACGGGACATTCACATGGCGCTCGACGGCGAACTGCCGGCCGATGAGCGTGCCGCCTATGATGCCTGGCTCGATGCCAATCCGGAGATGAAGGCGAGGAGCGTCCGCTTCACCGCCGACCGCGAGGCATTGCGTGCCGCCTTTGCCGGCGTGCTGGATGAGCCTGTTCCCGCGCGCTTGCGCAAGGTGGTGCTCGGCGAAGCGCCTGTTAAGGCAGCGGTGCCACGCTCGCGCTGGTGGCTTGCCGCCGCCGCGGCGGTGTTTCTGACCACGGGCGGATTTGGCGGCTACTTTGCCGGCATCGGCGGACTCGGGCAGGAGGATCCGGCGGAGGATCGGCTCGCCGAACAGGCGATCGCCGCCCATGTCATCTATGCCGCCGAGAAGCTGCATGCGGTGGAAGTGCCGGCCAGCGACAAGGATCATTTGCAGACCTGGCTGTCCAACCGGGTCGGCCTGAAGCTGGTGGCGCCGGATCTGAGCGCGAACGGGTTCCAATTGGTTGGTGGCCGGTTGCTGCCGGCCGGTGAAAGCAAGGCGGCAATGCTGCTCTACGAAGACGACAAGGGCGAGCGCATATCCCTCTTCGTGACGGCGGAATCGACGGAGAATGCCAAGGGTACCTACGCTTCGGCTCAGGACGGTCCGCAGGCCGTCTATTGGCTGGACAAGGGCTATGGCTGTGCCGTCGTCGGTTCGCTGCCGCGCGAGCAATTGGCGGCCGTGGCCAAGAGTGCGTATGGGCAGCTTCTGGCCGGTCTCGCCAGTTGAGCCGGCGGCGATCTCGGCTTGAAACAGCGATTCCGTTCAAAGCTTGTCAGCTTCCCTGCCGCCGCGGAAACTGTCACAATTCGGCCCTAATCAAGGAGCGATAGCGCTTGATGAATACCGGCGCTTCGGCCGGTGTTTGCGACGCTTTGACTGGGGCCGTTTCCGCAACGCAATCGAGGTTTTCTCAAGCCGCATGCCTGCCGAGATCCGCACGGCCCGCGCGTCTGACGTCGATGACCTCGCCGCCATCGAGAAAGCTGTCTTCTCGAGCGACCGCATTTCCCGCCGCTCCTTCCGCCAGTTCATCGAGCGCGAGACCGCCGAGACGCTGGTCGCCGAAATCGATGGCCGCGTCGGCGGTTACGCGATCGTGCTTTTTCGCAAGGGCAGCGGCGTGGCACGGCTCTATTCCATAGCCGTCGGACCGTTTTTCGGCGGGCTCGGTATAGGCCGCCAATTGCTGTCCGCGGCCGAAGAGGCAGCCTTCGAACACGGCCGCATGATGCTGCGTCTCGAAGTGCGCGAAGACAATGGCCGTGCCATCCGCATCTACGAGCAGGGCGGATACCGCAAGATTGGCCGGGAGCCGGGTTACTACGAGGACGGCGCGACGGCGCTGCGCTATGAAAAGACCCTGCGCGGCGACCTTCCGGTCGCCACCAGGGTGCCATTCTATCAGCAGACCTGTGAGTTCACCTGCGGTCCATGCTGCCTGATGATGGCCATGGCCAATTTCGATCGTGGCTTCGTACCCGACCCGGTGATGGAAATCCGACTCTGGCGCGAGGCGACGACCGTCTTCATGATGTCCGGGCCGGGCGGCTGCGAACCATTCGGTCTGGCTGTCTCGGGGTATGAAAGCGGGCTCGCGGCGGAAATCTTTGTTTCCTTCTACGGCGCGTTGTTCCTGCAATCGGTGCGTAGCGAGGACAAGCGCCGGATCATGGAATTGGCCCAGGTCGACTTTCGCCGCCGAGCGGAACTTTACGGTATCCCGGTGAATTACCGTCCGTTCACCATCGACGATATCAGGGCGGCTCTCGCCGGGGGCAAACTCGTGCTGGTGCTGATCAGCGGCTTCCTGATGTTCGGCAAGAAGGTGCCGCATTGGGTGCTGGCCATCGGCGATGATGGCGACCATATTCTGATCCACGATCCGTGGGTCGAGGATGAAAGGCAGGAAACCATCCTTGATGCCGCCAACATTCCCGTGCCTTACGGCATCTTCATGAACATGGCGCAGTTCGGCCGCGACGGACTGCGTGCCGCCATCACTTTGGGAAAGAGATAATGACCTGGGTCATTCTTACCGGCAGGCAAAGCGATCTCGACCAGGTGGCGACACCGCACAAGATCATCACCAATCGCGACTATCTCGCGCATCCCTCGCTGTTCCGCGGCCAGCGGCCGAAGGTCATCAACCTGTCGAACAATTACGGCTACCAGAGCCGCGGCTATTACGCGTCGCTGCTGGCGAGTTCGCGCGGCCACAAGGTCATCCCGACCGTCGAGACGATGATCGACCTGTCGGAGCGCAAGCTCTACGAGCACGCCTTGCCGGAACTGGAACTGGCGCTCAACAAATGCCGCAAGGACCTCGGCGGCGTATTTCCGGCGAAGGTCTGCATCTTCTTCGGCATCGGCCCGTCCAAGGTCTGGGACCGTTTTGCCAAGCTGTTGTTCGACTGGTTCCGGGCGCCGGCGCTCGAAGTCCACATCAAGGACAGCGCCGAATGGGCCTCGATCCGCAAGATCGGCTTCCACCCGCTGGCGCGGATGACCGAGGACGAGGAAAAAAGCTTCATCCAGTGCCTGGAGACCTACACCAACCGAGAGTGGCGCGACACCAAGGGCCGGACGCCGGCGCGCTACACCTTCGCCACGCTGGTCGATCCGCATGAGGAATTGCCGCCGTCGGAAATCTCCTCGCTGCGCTACTGGGCCAAGATCGCCGAAAAGATGGGGGTCGAAATCGAGCCCATCACCAGGAAGGATCTCGCCAAGCTCGCGAATTACGACGCGCTGTTCATCCGCGAGACCACCTCGATTTCCAATCACACCTATCGTTTCGCCCGCCGCGCCCAGCAGGAAGGCATGCCTGTCATCGACGACCCGCTGTCGATGATCCGCTGCACCAACAAGGTCTATCTCAACGAACTGATGGCCTACAACAAAGTGCCGGTGCCGCCCACGGTGATGATCGCCGGCGCCTCTGATCTCGAACTCGCGGCGCAGACGCTGGGTTTTCCCCTGGTGTTGAAGATCCCGGATTCGTCGTTCTCGCGCGGTGTCAAGAAATGCGCCAATTTCGAGGAACTGAAGACGCTTGCCACCGAATGGCTCGAGGATTCCGATCTTTTGATCGCGCAGAAATTCATCCCGACCGAATATGACTGGCGCGTCGGCGTGCTCGGCGGCCAGCCGCTGTTTGCCGTGCACTATCTGATGGCCAAGAAGCATTGGCAGATCGTCAACCACAAGGCCAATGGCAAGCCCGACCAGGGCGGCATCAAGACCTTCACGCTGAAGGAGACGCCGTCTCATGTCGTCGAGACGGCGGTGAAGGCGGCGCGCTGCATCGGCGACGGCCTCTACGGTGTCGACCTCAAGGAGACCAAGGACGGCGTCTTCGTCATCGAGGTCAACGACAACCCCAACCTCGACCATGGCTGGGAGGATTCCGGCGAGAAGGACGAAGTCTGGGTGCGGTTGACGCAGTGGTTCCTGGAGCGGCTGGACAGGCCGGGGCGGTAATCAACCGAGGGAAGAGATGCTGTTCATCGTCATCGAGGATTTCACCGGCTGCGACCGCAAGGAAATCTATCGCCGGTTCCGCGACCGGGGCCGCCTGAAGCCGGAGGAGCTTGTCGTGCATCATAGCTGGATCGCGGCCGATATGAGCCGCTGTTTCCTGCTGGTGGAGGCCGATGATGTCACGCTCCTGCAGCGATGGGTCATCGAATGGGCTGATCTGGTCGAGTTCGAGATCGTGCCCGTGGCGACCAACAAGGACATGGTGGTGGCCTTGAGCGGGCACCTCTGACCATCGCCCTCCTGGGTCAGCGCAGCGCCGGGGAGTCCACGGCGCGCCGGCATTCATCGATCAGCCAAGCGCGGAACGCGGCCACGACATCGCGCCTTGCGCTTCGCTCCGGGACAGTCAGGCAGTAGGGCTGTCGCAGGGCGATTGCGCTCGCGGCGGGCCGCACCAGCCTGCCGTCCTCCACCGCCTCGGCACAGTAAATCCCTTGCGCCAGCGCCACGCCCAACCCCGAAATCGCGAGGTCGAGGGCCGCGCGCGACGAATTGGCCGACAGGCCGCGCCGCAATGCCCGGCCAGATTGGGCATTCGTCGCCTCGAACCAGTTGCGCCAGGACGGAAACGAAGCGCCGGTCGGTCCCCAATCCGTGTGGATCAGCGGCAGCCCGGCGAGCGGCTCGCCGCCTGCCTTGATCATGCCGGCAAGCTTTGGCGCGCAGACCGGATAGACCGCGTCCCTGGCAATGTCCTCGGTCGGATGTTCGCGATAGTGCGGACCGTAGGAGAGCCTGATGTCGATCAGTTCGCGGTCGAACGGCACCGGGTCGTCATCGCCCCGCACCGATATGTCGGCGGCGCCATGGCTTGCGACGAAGCCGGCCAGACGCTGCGAAAGCCAGCCCATGGCCATGGATGGCGGCACCGATACGACCAGACGCGGGCGGAATGCATCGCCGCCCAGTTCGCGCGAGACGCTGCCGATCTCCTGGAAAGCCACGGTCAGCCGCGGCAACATTTCCACGCCCGCCTCGGTGAGGACAACGCGCCGGTTGATCCGCTGAAACAGCTTGCGGCCCATCTGCTCCTCCAAGGTGCGGATAAGCTGGCTGACGGCGGCAGCCGAGACCGAAAGTTCTTCCGCCGCCGCGGCAAAGCTGCCCGTACGTGCGGCGGCTTCGAAAGCCTGGAGCCCTTTCAGGGATGGGGATGTGACCATGATCGCCAGATAGATAAGCTTAGCTTATCCAAATCGCAGGAATCGTCGTTTTTGGAAAGCTTTTTCGCCGACTAGAGTGGTCTTCATCAATCTCCAGCCTGGATCGAGGCCGATGGACCATCGCGACATCATCGCGTCGCTGACGACAGAAGAGCGCAATCGCCTGACGGCCAAATCCGATGTCGCGGGCCTGTTCCAGTTCGGCGCTCACTTGGGTGCGATTGTCATCATTGGATCGCTGATCGCGGCCAAGGTGCCGTTCTGGCCATTGCTGATGCTGCCGCAAGGCATCCTGATCGTGTTCCTGTTCACGCTGCTGCATGAGTCGGTTCACCGCACGGCTTTCAATACGCAGCGGCTGAACGACGGCGTGGCGCGGCTGTGCAGCCTGGCCATCGGGCTGCCCGCCGACTGGTTCCGCTACTTCCACTTCGCTCACCACCGGTACACGCAGGATCCGGAAAACGATCCCGAGCTTGCCTTCCCGAAGCCTGAGACCTTGCGGCAATACATTGTCCACGTCTCGGGCCTGCCGGTGTGGTGGGGGCATTTCAAGACGCTGTACACCAATGCGCGTGGGGACTGCCACGATAGCTATGTGCCGCCAAAGGGCCTGCCCAAAGTGCGCGCCGAGGCACGTGCGATGATCGGGTTCTATGTCGTGGTCCTGGCGCTTGCCATCTGGTTCGAGGCAACGGTGCTGTTCTATGTCTGGATCTTGCCGGCTCTGCTCGGACAGCCATTCCTGCGGCTTTATCTGCTGGCCGAGCACGGCCGCTGCCCGTTCGTCGCGAACATGCTGGAAAACACCAGGACGACGCTGACCAATTGGGCGGTGCGCAAGCTGGCCTGGAACATGCCGTTCCATGCCGAGCATCATGCCTATCCCGGCGTGCCGTTTCACCAATTGCCGCGGTTTCACGCGCTGATCGAGCGGCACCTGAAGGTGGTCGAGCCCGGCTATGTCAGCTTCCACGAGAAATACCTGGAGACGCTGCGCTGACCTTGCGCCGATGCGTTAGCCGGTCTGGCTGCGCGGCGCACGCGCTTTCAACAGATGCTGGATGTCAGCCGCCTTCGACGGCACGCCGATCAGATAGCCTTGCGCCTCGACACAACCGTTGTCGCGCAGCATGTCGAGTTGCCTCTCGGTTTCGACGCCCTCGGCGGTGACGACGATGCCAAGTTCGGTGCCGAGACCGATGATGGAGCGAACGATCGCCGCCGTGTCGCGATTGCCCATGTCGCGAATGAATGATCGGTCGATCTTGATCTTGTCGACCGGAAAACGCCTGAGGTAGCCGAGCGAGGAATAGCCGGTCCCGAAATCGTCCAGCGCGATGCGGATACCGAGCTCACGCAACTGGCGCAGCGTTTTCAGCACGGCCTTGCTCTCGTCCATCAGTACGGTTTCGGTGATTTCCAGTTCCAACTGTCCGGCCGGGACGCCGGAAAAAGCCAGCGCCGAGATGACGGCGCGGGCAAACCCGCTGCTTTTGAGCTGCACCGCCGAGACATTGACCGCAATGCGCAAACCCGGCGGCCAGCTAGCCGCCGTCGCGCAGGCTTTCCTCAGCGCCCACTCGCCAAGCGGCACGATCAGCCCTGTCTCTTCGGCGACGGGAATGAAGTCGTCCGGCACCACCTTGCCGCGCGCCGGCGAATGCCAGCGCATCAAGGCCTCCGCGCCGATGATCTCGCCCGAGGCGATGTTCATGATGGGCTGGAAATCGAGATCGAACTCCTGGCGCGGCAGCGCGGTCTCCAGGTCGACTTCAAGCGCCCGCCGGGCCTGCACGGCGGCGTCCATTCCAGGTTCGAAGAAGCGATAGAGGTTTCGCCCTTCGCTCTTCGCCCGATAGAGCGCCGTGTCGGCGTTCTTCAGCAGCGTGTCGGCGTCACGGCCATCGGCGGGGAAAACGGCGATGCCCAGGCTGACGCCGACATGCATCTCGCGGCTCTTGTCGCGAAATGGTTTTGCGATTGCCTCGACGATGTGCTTCGCCAGTTTCTCGGCATCGGCAATGCCCACGGAGTTGGATTGGATGACGACGAACTCATCGCCGCCGAAACGGGCGATCATGTCCGCATCGTCGCGCAGGCAACGCTGCAGTCTTTCGGCCACTCTCTTCAACAGCCAGTCACCGGCAGGGTGTCCCCAGGTGTCGTTCACAGCCTTGAAACGGTCGAGGTCGAGCGAGAAGATCGCGAGCGGCGTAGCGGCCACATCCTCCAGCGCATGGTCGAGCCGTTCGCGAAACATCGATCGGTTGGGCAGCCCAGTCAGCGTGTCGTGATGCGCAAGATGGATCATGCGCTCTTCGGCCAAACGGCGTTCCGTGACGTCGTCGAACGTCGCCACCCAACCGCCGCCACTCATCGGCTGGCGCACGACCAGAATCGTCCTGCCGTCGGCGAGATGGCGATACGTCGAATGCATTTTTCCCGCCCGCCGGCAGGCTTCGGTCTTGGCGACTTCGCTGTCGACGTCGATCTTCGTGTAGATGCCGAGTTCCAGCAATCGTTCGAGGGCGTCGCGGTGCGTCGTTCCAAGCGGGAAGTCGGCCGCCGTGACATTGTACAGTTCCAGAAAACGCCCGTTGCGCACGATCATCTTGCCGTCGGCGTCGTACATCAGCAGGCCTTGCGACATGTTGGCGAGCGCGGCGTCGAAGCGGCGATGCTGCTCCTTGAGATCCTGCTCGGCGCGCCGCTGTTCGGTGATGTCCTCGTAGATCGAGACCCAGCCGCCCGAAGCCAGCGGCCGGTGCGAGATAAGGATGATGCGGCCGTCCGCCAGGATTTCTTCGTAGGCCGAAGGTTTCGCCTGGTCGATATAGGGCTTGCGGATGGCGTAGAGCTCGTCGGCGCTTTGCGAGGCGACGCCGAGGTCGACGCTATGCCGCAGGATGTCGATGAAGCGGATGCCCGGCCGCATCACCTTGGCGTCGAGGTGGAAGATGTCGATGTAGTTGCGGTTGCAGATGATCATGCGTTCATCGGCGTCGAACATGCACAGGCCATGCGACATGTTTTCGACAGCGGCTGAAAAGCGTTCGTTCTGCTCGCGCAGCTCATCTTGCATGCGGCGAGAGTGTTCCACGCCTCCGGCCGCCCGTTCCGGGACGACCGAACCATCCTTGACATCCACGACGGGCATGAGGCGCCCCTGCGGTGCTTGATCGAACACCACACTGTTGACGCTTCCGGTTAATTTAGCGTTTTCTACCCTAGCGCGGATGTCGCAACGTGATGTCTTGACGTCTCGATCGCCGAAAACCGCTTCAGGAAGGCATTCTGCGCCGAGGTCACCGAGCGTGGCGCGAAGTCGAAGCGCTCCGCGGAAAAACCGCGCGGGCGGCCGAAGAACTCCGTCGCCTCGGCGCTCGAAAAGCCGGCGAGCAGCGTTGCCTCGAAATAGGCGGCGATCTGGTCGGCGCGCTTGATCTCCTTGCGCAGGACGGCGGCCGGTTCGGGAGGCAGCGAGAAACGCAGATGGATGGCGCGCTGCAGGCGCAATTCGCAATCCTTGTAGCTGCCGCCCATCACCGACTTGAATGGCGAGATCATGTCGCCGATGACATATTCGGGGGCGTCGTGCAGCAGCGCCGCCAACTGGTCGTCGGCCGAAGCCTGGGGCACCAGTTCGTTGAACAGCGCCTCGACTAGCAGCGAATGCTGGGCGACGGAAAAGGCGTGCTCGCCGCGGGTCTGGCCATTCCAGCGGGCAACGCGGGCAAGCCCATGCGCAATGTCCGAGATCTCGATGTCGAGCGGCGAGGGGTCGAGCAGGTCGAGCCTGCGGCCTGACAGCATGCGCTGCCAGGCGCGTGGTGGCGCGCCGGCGCGGTCCGCCGCCATCAGGTTTCCTCCGTGCCGGCGGCATCCTGCGGGAAACTGAATTTGGCCCAGGCAGGAATGGTGAGCGTCACCGGAGCATCGGCCGCCAGAATCGGTTGGCCAACGTCCAACGCCGCCTTGACCCTGTCTATGCGGGCAATGGCGAGCCCTGATGTGCCGGCACTTGAGCCGAGCGTGCCGACCGACCGCCCCTCGACAGTCAGTTCGGTGCCGACGGGGGGCAAGGGAAGCCCGGCCTCGACAATCAGCACGCGCCGCCTGGCCGTGCCCCGATGCTGCATGCGCGAGACCACCTCCTGGCCGACATAGCAGCCCTTCTTGAAGCCGACACCGCCCATCTCGTCGAGCAGCACGTCATGCGGGAACGCATCGCCGAGTGCATAGTCGGGTCCGCTCTCGGCAATGCCGTGGGCGATGCGAAAGGCCTGCCACGCGGCGATGTCGCCGGTATCCGCGGTGCCGGCATAGAAGCGCGTGACGCCTTCGTCGCCAAAGCGCCTGTCGGCGACCGCGGTTGAATCACTTTCTGAGGCGATTGATTCCTTTCCCCACGCGACGGTGACAAGCGTTTGTTCCGACTTGGCAATCTCGACCTTGGCGCGAAGCTTGTAGAGCATCAGCCGGCGAATGAAATCGTCTGAAACGTCGGCACGGCATTCGATGCGGAAGGCGTTTTCGCCGGCCCGCGAGATCAGGAAGTCGAACAGGATCTTGCCTTGCGGCGTCAACAGCGCGCCCGGCTTGGCCTCACCATTGCCAAGCGCATCGAGATCCGTGGTCAGGATGTTTTGCAGAAAGTGTTCGGCATCCGGGCCGGAGACGATGATGAGCGCGCGGTCTTTCAGCAGGGCAAAGGGCATGGGGCGGATAAAAGCCTGATCTTGCAAAACGGTTGGCCATTACGTAAGCCGCTGACACTCCCCCCGCAAGAGAGCATCACCATGACCTACGACCTCATCCTGACAGGCGGCACAGTGGTCAATCATGACGGCGAGGGGCTGCGCGACGTCGGCGTGACGGGCGGGCGCATCGCCGCGATCGGCGATCTGCGCCAGGCCTCGGCTGGCGAGACGATCGACTGCCGGGGCCTGCATATCCTGCCGGGCGTCGTCGACAGCCAGGTGCATTTCCGCGAGCCGGGACTGGAGCACAAGGAAGACCTGGAAACGGGTTCGCGCGCGGCGGTGCTGGGCGGTGTCACCGCCGTGTTCGAAATGCCCAACACCAACCCGCTGACCACCAGCGAGGCAACGCTTGCCGACAAGGTCCGGCGTGGCAGCGGCCGCATGCATTGCGATTTTGCTTTCTGGGTTGGCGGTACCCGCGACAACGCCAGGGAGGTCGGCGACCTCGAACGTTTGCCGGGCGCGGCAGGAATAAAGGTCTTCATGGGCTCGTCCACCGGCGACCTGCTGGTCGAGGACGATGAAGGCGTCGCCTCGATCCTGCGAAACACCCGCCGCCGCGCCGCTTTTCATTCGGAGGATGAGTTCCGGCTGCGCGAGCGCCTGGGCAAGCGCATCGAGGGCGACCCGTCATCGCATCCGGTCTGGCGTGACGAGATCGCCGCCTTGCGCTGCACCGAAAGGCTGGTCCGCATCGCGCGCGACGTCCGCGCCCGCATCCACGTCCTGCACATCTCGACCGCCGAGGAAATACTGTTCCTCGAACAGCACAAGGATGTCGCGACCTGCGAGGCGACACCGCACCATCTGACGCTGAGCGCCGACGACTATGCGCGCCTCGGCACGCTGATCCAGATGAACCCGCCGGTGCGCGACAAGCGCCACCGCGACGGCGTCTGGCGTGGCATTGCGCAGGGCATTGTCGACGTGCTCGGCTCCGACCACGCGCCGCACACATTGGCCGAGAAGGCAAAATCCTATCCGGCTTCACCCTCGGGCATGACCGGCGTGCAGACGCTGGTGCCGATCATGCTCGACCACATCAATGCCGGCCGGCTGACCCTGCAGCGCTTTGTCGATCTCTCCAGTCATGGCCCGCAGCGCATCTTCGGCATGGCCCGGAAAGGCCGCATCGCCGCCGGCTACGACGCCGACTTCACCATTGTCGACATGAAGCGGCGCGAGACCATCGCCAATGCGCAGGCCGGCTCGAAAGCCGGCTGGACACCCTATGACGGCAAGCAGGTGACCGGCTGGCCGGTCGGCACCGTCATCCGCGGTCAGCGCGTCATGTGGGAAGGCGAAATCGCCACGCCGGGCCAGGGCAGGGCGGTGGAGTTCTCCGAGGCGCTGCCTGGTTAGGCAACCAGTGGCTGTGCGTCACGTCTTTGATTTTTAAGCGTTCCACACTATGTTCAAGGCATTATGCAGGCACATAGCGCGCCTATGATTGACCCCGCCGAGTTTCCAGAGCTGCAAGCGCTCTTGTGGAATCGCGATGCCGCGCGACTGATCCCGGCCAACGAAGCATTTGCGTTGTACGAGCGCAATTGGCGCTTTGTCGATCAGACACGGCTTACGACGCGCGAGAAATTGCTTATCCAGAATCTCGCCAGCGAATTCGGTCACGGTATCCTTCTGACTGCCGGCTGAATTGTCCTCCTGTGCTGGTTTTCGCCTCGCATTTGCAACCTCAAAACCGGACATTTCGCGAGCGGAAGCCATGAAGGAATTCAGAAAGCCGGAACACAGGATTATCGCTGAAGCCCTCGCGCTTATGGACCGCGATTTCCTGACCGCAGCCCAATGCTGGTTCGGTGGCGGGACGGCGATTGTGTTGAAATTGGGCGAGTATAGGCGGTCGTTGGACGTCGATTTTCTGTGCGCGGACGTCGACGGCTATCGCCAATTGCGAATGTCAGCAGTCGAACGCGGTGTAAGGGCATTCTTTCCTGAACCAGTCGAAGCTGTACGGGATTTTCGGATTGATCAGTATGGCCTGAGGACCGTGGTAAAGTTGAGGGGGCAATTGATCAAGTTTGAAATCGTTCGTGAAGCCCGCATCCCATTGCAAGGTCGTTTCGACGACGATCTAAATGTACCTTCTTTGACCCCCTCGGACATGTTCGCCGAGAAGTTATTGGCGAATGCCGATCGATGCCAAGACCGTGCTGTCGGCTATCGCGATGCTATTGATCTGGGGATGTTGATCAGCGCCTACCGGGAGATCCCGAGCGACGCTGTAGCCAAGGCCCAGGCTGCATATGGACAGGATATCCAGCGCAAGGTTGTTTGGGTGGTTAACAAGCTTCGGGATGCGGAAGAGTTGAATTACGCAGCCGAGATCCTACAGATGGAGGCTGACATGGCTTGCGGCGCCATTTCGGCTCTTCGAAATGAGAGCATTCGCATTTGGCCTGATGCTGACATCAGCGAAGAACCTGCCAGCCCGCTCAAATAGCAACATCGTCTACGATGCTTGCATCCTGGCGCAACCAGGCAGGCGATGGCTTCAATCGCCGGCCACGAAGAAGGTCCATTGTCCGGCGGGTGTGATGCCGACGCGATAGAAGATGTAGGCGCCGAACTGTTTCATGTCGTCGAAATCGCCGGCCGTGACGATCTTGAACAGCTCGACCCGCTGCTTGGCGTCGAGTTTGTCGAGCGGCAGCGCGAAGAAATACGGCCAGACATAGAGTTCCTGTGGCGTGCCCGCATCGACACGGACGTAGCCGGCGGAGAGCACCTCCTCCAGAATAGCCAGGATCTCCTGGCCGTCAGGGTCGCCCGACAGCCCTTTGAGGAAGGCGATGGCGTCGCCATCGATATCGGCAAGCGACAGTTGGGTCATGCTGTCGCCCTTGCCGATCAAGGGCCTGAGCTTCTCGATGTCGCCGCTCTTGCAGGCTTCGATGATCAGGTCATGCATGCGCCGCACCGGCTCGGGCAGCTTGCCGAGGTCGTAGACGACTTCCGGCAGGGGCGCCTCGGGATCGACACGCGGCCTGTTGCTGCCGCCATCCGATGGAGTGTCAGGCTCCGCGGCGTCGGGAGCGGCCGGTTGGCTGCTCGAAGGCGATGTCCCCACCGGGTCAGGCATCGGAACTGTGCTTCCGGGCGTTGAACTATCGCCATCCGTCGACGGTGTGACCGGCGAGGGGAGTTCTTCGTTTTTGATCTCGCTCAGTGCATAGGCAGGGCTGCTGGCCAGGCACGTCGCCAAGGCAATCGCGCCACAGCAAGCAGCGAGGCGGATGTAGAGGACAAGGCCCTCCGGCCTGCCTGACATCGGAAAATTCACTGCCCGTATCTCCCTGCTCCGGGCATGGTGCCCGATCGGCATCCAATCGTCAAAGAACCTGATATCGGTTCAGTGCCGCAGCCGCTCGGGTTCGAAGGCGCCAGCAATCACTTTTTCACGCATACGGTCCAGCAGGGCAAGGGCCGAGGTCTCGCCATTGGCGCGCAGCATTTCGCCGAATGCCGTTTCGAGTGCCGCCTCGGCAATGATCTCGGGCTCGATGCCGGCCGAAAGACCTTCCGCCCAGGCTTCGCTGTGGCTCTCAACCGCCGTCAGGCGCTTCTCTTCCCTGACCAGCGCGTCGATGTCGTTGGCAGCATGTTCCATAAGCGATGTCCACCCTTTCAAGCGGCAACCCATCAGTGTGGATCAGGCTTGATCTGTTCCATTCATAGGCAGCTCCAAGTAAGTATCTGTAAATACGACATTTTTTAGATCGTCTGTTACAGGGGCCGACTGTGTTTGGCGAAGCTGCGTTTCAACCCGGATCAAACTTAGCCGATTAGGCCGGCCTGCGGGGCGAAAACCTTCAGTTTGAGTTAATTCCGCATTCGCGTGGTAACGTTTGATTAACGCTGTTGCAGAAGTGCAACATCAGGATTGCACCAAGACTTAGACAGGCACAAGCCGGATATGGCGATCATCGGTCGCGACGGGCCTGATATCTGTTGATGGATGCTCAGTTGCCATAACGCGAGGCGATGTCGCGCGACAGCGTCTCACCTTCCTTCATATAACGGCTGATGGCTTCAGTGGCCGAAGCGGTGCACTGGGTGTAGGTGCCGCCGAAGGAACGATAGCCGCGGTTGAAGCTGGCGATGAAGCGGGCGCGGCGTTCCGGGTCAGGGTTTTCCGAATCGAGCAGTTTTTCCATCTCGTCCCGCCACTGGTCGCCTTTCTCCCCGCACAGATTGCGCAGGAAATGCAGTGACCCCAGAACTTCCGCCAGCCGCATCAGCCCCGGCTCGAACGGCGACTCGGCACTGAAGGCAGGCCGCGCCGGGACAGCCGCGCTGACAGCAAGGCAAATGGCGAGAAGTATTGACGGACGGTTCATAAATCTTCTCTGACCGACGGCTTAGGCCGTTATCGTCTGTCGAACGGCTTAGGCCGTCATGGCTGGCGAGACAACAGAAGCCTTGTGACGAAACAATTTGTCGCCTGCAAGGCGATTTTCAGTGCCGCCTCAGTGGGTCTGAAGGGGACCGAGGAGTTCCTCTGCGACCGCGAATACCGAGCCGACAAGCGGCAGCAGGGTCATCTCCTTGAGTGTATAGAAGGCCGCTGTCTCGGCGTCGTCACTGGCCACGGCCTCGCCACCGGCATAGGCGGCGCCGAAGACCGTGAGCAGATAGTCGACTGGGTGGCTGTCGTCCCTGCCGTCGATGTGGATTTCCCGAAGAGGCCGCAAGCCGGTGGCGCGCAAGCCGGTCTCTTCCACCAGTTCACGCCGTGCCGCATCCTCCAGCGTCTCGTCGCCTTCGACCTTGCCGCCGGGAAAGGCGTAGAGCCCTTGCGAAGGCGGCCTTGCCCGTTTCACGAGGAGTATGCTGTCCCCCCGCACGACGGCGACCGAGACGGCGGGAAGTGTCTTTCGTGCTTCGTTCATGATCAGGTTCATTCGCGGGCCGGTCTGTTGTGGACCGCCCGGTAAGAGGAAGCATTACCGGTTGCGCAACACCGGTTCCATAGCCACTTTCGGAGCCGAACCATTCGAAAGGCTCCATCATGTGCGGACGTTTTGCCTTGACCGCCACGCCGGACCGGACCGCCGCCTTCCTGGGCCTTGCCGAGCTCGAGGATTTCCCGGCCCGCTACAACATCGCGCCGACGCAGCCGGTCCTGATGGCGACTGCTGGCGTGCCGCGGGCTGCAGGTTCCAACCTGCCGGATCGGCAGCCGATGCTGGTGCGCTGGGGGCTCCTTCCTGCCTGGGTCAAGGACACCAGGGAGTTTCCGCTGCTGTTCAACGCGCGCTCGGAAGGCGCAGTCGAAAAGGCCTCGTTCAAGGCCGCCATGCGCCATCGCCGTGCGCTGGTGCCGGCATCCGGCTTTTACGAGTGGCGGCAGACCGGAGGCAGGAAGGGGCAACCCTATTGGATCCGGCCGCGGCATGGCGGATTGGTCGCCTTTGCCGGCCTGATCGAAACCTATGCCGAGCCGGGCGGCTCGGAGATGGACACCGGCGCCATCCTGACCGTCAACGCCAACGCCGACATCGCCCATATCCATGACCGCATGCCGGTGGTGATCGATGTCTCCGACTTTGCCCGCTGGCTGGATTGCCGCACGCTCGAACCGCGCGATGTCGCCCATCTGCTGCGGCCGGCACAGCCCGATTTCTTCGAGGCGATCCCTGTCTCCGGCCTTGTCAACAAGGTCGCCAACACCGGACCGGAGATTCAAGAGAGGGGCGAGGTTGGGCCGGAACCCGAGAAAGTCAGGCGCCAGAAACCCGGCGCGGACGACAGTCAGATGACGCTGTTCTAGCGAAGCCAGTCGGGGTCTTTATGTTCAGGGCGCTTGTTCGCACCCTCGGTGTCGGCCGGGGCGCCGCTTCAGGCGGCGCGGGGCGATACGATCTTCTGCGCCGGCTTCTTCTTCTTGGCGGTGTGAAGAAGGGCGGCGACGATGGCTGCCGGACCGATCGCACGATAGTGGTTGGCCAGCGCCGGTTGCTTGGCGCGATTGGCTTCCTGCTTGCTTCGAGACATGTTTCTCTTCCCAGATAACGTTTTCGTGTATGCGACTTGGTCGCCGAATCCGACCAAATCGTGACGCTTGCTGATCTAGCCGGCGAATGTTTCATGACTGTGCCGACATGTTTAATAAAATGTTTCATTGGCTGATTCCGTGTAATCGGGCGATGCGTTTGCCAGCCCTCGCGATGTTTTTCCCGGGATCAGCGACTTGACGGCAACACTGGTCGGGGCGATAAAGCCGCCCATGAAAACGTCTTTCGCCATTTGTGGCATATGCATTATTGGCTAGCCTCGCGCTGGTCCGGACGTTTTCGCCTCATCTTCCCCAGATTGGACAAACGCCCCGGCCAGCAGGCTGGAGTCTGATTTGCGCCTCGGCGCGGGGCTGGCTCCATCCAGACAAGAAGTTCTGAAACCGGGAAGGCTTGGAATGTCTGACGCATCGCAGGGCCTGCGCCTCTACAACACGCTGACGCGCGCGAAAGAGGACTTCGTGCCGATCGATCCGCGAAATGTGCGCATGTATGTCTGCGGCCCGACCGTCTACGACTTCGCCCATATCGGCAACGCCAGGCCGGTCATCGTCTTCGACGTGCTGTTCCGTCTGCTGCGCCATCTCTATGGCGAGACGCACGTCACCTATGTGCGCAACATCACCGACGTCGACGACAAGATCAACGCGCGCGCGTTGCGTGATTTCGGCGGCGAGATATCAGCCGGCACACTGTCGCTTAACGAAGCGATCCGGCGGGTTACCGAAAAAACCGCCGACCAGTTCCACAGGGACGTCGCCACGCTTGGCTGCCTGGAGCCGACGGTCGAGCCGCGCGCCACCGAATTCGTCGAGCCCCGCGCCGACGGTAAGGCTGACATGATCACCTTGATTCTAAGCCTGATCGGGCGCGGCCACGCCTATGTCGCGGCGGGCGAAGTTCTGTTCGATACTGCATCGATGCCGGACTATGGGCAATTGTCGAAACGCAATCTCGACGAGCAGCAGGCCGGCGCCCGCATCGCCGTCGACGCCCACAAGAAAAACCCCGGCGATTTCGTGCTGTGGAAACTGTCTTCGGCCGAAGAGCCGGGCTGGCAAAGTCCGTGGGGCAGGGGCCGGCCCGGCTGGCATATCGAATGCTCGGCCATGTCGGCTGCCTATCTCGGCGAGGTCTTCGACATCCATGGCGGCGGCCTCGATCTGATCTTCCCGCACCATGAGAACGAGATCGCCCAGTCGCGCTGCGCCCACGGCACGTCGGTCATGGCCAATGTGTGGATGCACAACGGCTTCCTGCAGGTCGAGGGCCAGAAGATGTCGAAGAGCCTCGGTAATTTCTACTCGATCCACGAATTGCTGGAGACCGACACTTTTGGTGGTCGCAAATGGCCGGGCGACGTGCTGCGGCTGGCGATGCTGATGACGCATTATCGCGAACCGATCGACTTTTCCGTGCGCAAGCTGGAGGAGGCGGAAAACACGCTGCGCAAATGGAAACGCGCGGCGGATCTGGCGCCGGCCGCGGGAAGTCGGTTGCCGGTGGAGGTGGTGGAGGCGCTGTCGGATGACCTCGCGACCTACGCGGCCTTCCAGCAACTGACCCAGCTTGCAGGCGAGGCGACCGAATTCAACGGCGTTGGCGAAAATGGCGCTGCGGCTTCCTTGAAAACCTCGCTCGCATTCCTCGGTTTCGACGTCGGCGCGGCTAAGGTCGACGAGGTCGCGATCGCTCAGGCCATCGCCAGGCGCCTGCAGTTCATCGCCGCGAAGAACTGGGCCGAGGCCGACCGCATCCGCGATGAACTGCTGGCCAAGGGAGTGCAGCTGAAGGACGGCAAGGACCCGGTCACCGGCGAGCGCATGACGACTTGGGAGATCAAGCGGTGAGAGTGGTTGCTGTTATGGCCGGAGTGGAGAGGTTGGCGGGCCGTAGAGAGCTGATCTCGACAGTCCAAGGTGCCGGCAGCCCGCCAAGGCTGCTGCGCTTCTGGAACGACGACGTGATCCGCGATATCGACAATGTCTGCCAGCACATCGTCATCGAGGCCGCGCTGGCCAATGCCGAAATGCCGGCGAGCGAACCGACAACGGAGGAACTCGTTCCATGATCGACCATCTCGGCATCACCGTGTCTGATTTCGACAATTCAAAAGCCTTCTACGACAAGGCGATGGCGCCGCTCGGTGCCTCGCTGCTTTACATGGTGCCGCAGGAATACACCGGTGGCGCCAAGGTCGGCGGTTATGGCCGCGACCGGCCAGTGTTCTGGCTGAGCGCGGCCAGCGAAAAGCCCCGAGATCACCAGCACGTCGCCTTCACCGCGCGCAGCCGCGCCGAGGTCGACGCCTTCCATGCCGCCGCCCTTGCAGCCGGCGGCAAGGACAATGGCGGGCCGGGCCTGCGCCCGCACTATCACCCCAACTACTACGGCGCCTTCGTCTTCGATCCCGACGGCAACAATGTCGAGGCGGTCTGCCATGATCCGGAGGGAGCCCATGGATCGGAGTGAAAGTCGATGAGCCTCGACAATCGGCCGGTCTATACGGGCGGCTGCCAGTGCGGCGCGGTGCGCTTTCGCGTCGAAGGCGCGCTTGGCGACGCCTCGGTCTGCCACTGCCGCATGTGCCAGAAGGCGAGCGGCAATTTCTACCTGCCGCTGGTCTCGGTGCGCGGCGCCAAGGTCGATTGGACGCGCGGCGAGCCCAAGCGGTTCCGGTCCTCCAATGCGGCCTGGCGTGGCTTCTGCGCCGAATGCGGCACGCCGTTGACCTTCGAGGCGCCCGACGGCATGGCGCTGGCGATCGCCGCCTTCGACGATCCGGCTGGTATCGCGCCGACCATCCAATGGGGCACGGAGGCGAAACTGCCCTACGTGGATTCCATTCCGCGATTGCCGGGCGAGGACACGATGGCGGATATGGGCTCGGCCCCCTATCTCGCCGAGCTCGTCTCCTATCAGCATCCCGACCACGACACCGACCAATGGCCGCCGGAGGAAAGACCATGACCGAGACAGTCCGAACCGGCGGCTGCCAATGCGGCGCCGTGCGCTTCCGCATCAAGGGCGCGCTGGGACGCCCATCCATCTGCCATTGCCGGATGTGCCAGAAACAGTTCGGTTCCTTCTTCGGCGCGCTGGTGACGGTGCCCAAGGATGGTGTCGAATGGACCCGTGAGGAGCCCAGCTATTTCCAGTCGTCGGTCAACATCGATCGCGGCTTCTGCGCCCGGTGCGGCACGCCGCTGACCTACCGGCAGCCCGGCGGGCTCGAGATCGCCATCGGCGCCTTCGACGACCGCTCCGATCTGGCGCCGCGGATCCAGGTCAACTATGCGGCACGGCTGCCTTGGGTGGAGACGATCTTCGAGCAACCCGTCCACCAGGATCCCGACTATTACGCGCGACAGGAGCAGATCATCTCCTTCCAACATCCCGATCACGAAACGGCCAATTGGCCGCAACAGGGCCTGAAACTATGAGCTTGCGCACCCTCTATCCGGAAATCGAACCGTTCGACTCGGGCATGCTCGACGTCGGTGATGGCCATCAGGTCTATTGGGAGCGTTCGGGCACCAAGGGCGCCAAGCCGGCGGTGTTCCTGCATGGCGGGCCGGGCGGCACCATCTCGCCAAAACACCGGCGGCTGTTCGACCCCAAGCTTTACGATGTCATCCTGTTCGATCAGCGCGGCTGCGGCAAGTCGACGCCGAATGCCTCGCTGGAGGCCAACACGACCTGGCATCTCGTTGCCGACATCGAACGCCTGCGCGAAATGGCCGGCTTCGATAGATGGCTCGTGTTCGGCGGTTCCTGGGGCTCGACACTGGCGCTCGCCTACGCCGAGACACACCCTGATCGCGTCAGCGAACTGGTGGTGCGCGGCATCTATACGCTGACCCGCGCTGAGCTTGAATGGTATTATCAGTTCGGCGTCTCAGAGATGTTCCCCGACAAGTGGGAACGTTTCCTGGCGCCGATTCCCGAGGTCGAGCGCGGCGACATGATGGGCGCCTACCGCAAGCGGCTGGTCGGCTCCGACCGCAAGATGCGGATCGAGGCCGCCCGCGCCTGGAGCCTCTGGGAAGGCGAGACGATCACCCTGCTGCCGGAGCCTGAAACCAGCGGTCCCTTTGGCGAGGACGACTACGCCGTCGCCTTTGCCCGCATCGAGAACCACTATTTCGTCCACGCCGGGTGGCTGGAGGAGGGGCAGTTGCTGCGCGATGCCGGAAAGCTCAAGGACATTCCGGGCACCATCGTCCATGGCCGCTACGACATGCCGTGCCCGGCGCGCTACGCCTGGGCGCTGCACAAGGCCTGGCCCAAGGCGGACTTTCATCTGATCGAGGGTGCCGGCCATGCCTATTCGGAGCCGGGCATCCTCGATCAGCTGATCCGCGCGACGGACAAATATGCAGGTAAATGACAGTGCCTGACTGCGCTCTGCTACGACTTTTCGAGCTATGGCCATGACAAAACAACGCCTCTATCTCTTCGACACCACACTGCGCGATGGCCAGCAGACGCCGGGCATCGACTTTTCGGTCGAGGACAAGATCGCGATTGCCAAACTGCTCGACGGGTTCGGCTTCGACTATGTCGAAGGTGGCTATCCCGGCGCCAACCCGACCGATACCGCCTTCTTTCAGCAAAAGCGCACGGCACGCGCCAAATTCGTCGCTTTCGGCATGACCAAGCGGGCTGGGGTCTCCGCCTCCAACGATCCGGGACTGGCGGCACTCGTCCAGTCGAAATCGGACGCCATCTGCTTCGTCGCCAAGAGCTGGGATTACCATGTTCGCGTCGCGCTCGGTTGCACCAACGAGGAGAACCTCGAGTGCATAAAGGTGTCCGTCGAGACATCAGTCGCTTCGGACAAGGAAGCAATGGTCGATTGCGAGCATTTCTTCGACGGCTTCAAGGCCAACCCGGACTATGCGCTTGCCTGCGCGAAGACAGCTTATGATGCCGGCGCGCGCTGGGTGGTGCTTTGCGACACCAATGGCGGCACGCAGCCCTCCGAAGTGCGGGCAATCGTTGAAAAGGTCATCGCCGCGGGCATCCCGGGCCAGCATCTCGGCATCCACGCCCATGACGACACCGGCCAGGCGGTGGCCAATTCCCTTGCCGCCGTCGAAGCCGGCGTGCGTCAGATCCAGGGCACGCTGAACGGCATTGGCGAGCGCTGCGGCAACGCCAATCTGATCTCCATCGTGCCGACGCTGGCGCTGAAGCCGGCTTTCGCCGACCGCTTCGAGACTGGAATTTCAGCCGAATCGCTGACCGGCATCTCAAGGCTGTCCCGCGCCTTCGACGAATTGTTGAACCGTGCCCCGGAAGCGCAGGCCCCCTATGTCGGCTCGTCCGCCTTTGCCACCAAGGCCGGCATTCATGCTTCCGCGCTTGCCAAGGAGCCGGCGACTTATGAGCACGTGCCGCCGGAATCCGTGGGCAACCGTCGCCGCGTCATGGTCTCTGACCAGGGCGGCAAGGCCAATTTCCTCGCCGAGTTGAAGCGGCGCGGCATCGATGTGCCGAAGGACGATCACCGGCTCGACGCCCTGATATCCGTGGTCAAGGAGCGTGAGGCGTCGGGCTATGCCTATGAGGGCGCCGACGCCTCCTTCGAACTCCTGGCGCGCAAGATGCTGCATGGCCTGCCCGAGTTCTTCCACGTCACCTCGTTCCGCTGCATGATCGAGCGCCGCTTCGATGCCAACGGACAGTTGAAGACGGTATCGGAAGCGGTGGTCAAGGTGCTGGTCGAGGGCGAGGAGAAGATGTCGGTGGCCGAGGGCCATGGCCCGGTCAACGCGCTCGACATCGCGCTCCGCAAGGATCTCGGCAGATACCAGAACGAGATCGCCGATCTCGAACTCGCCGACTTCAAGGTGCGTATCCTCAATGGCGGCACCGAGGCCATCACCCGCGTGCTCATCGAATCGCATGACGGCACCGGCGCCCGCTGGTGGACGGTCGGTGTCTCCGAAAACATTATTGACGCATCGTTCCAGGCG
The DNA here is from genome assembly GCF_004792065.1 of Mesorhizobium sp. M8A.F.Ca.ET.165.01.1.1. Classification (NCBI taxonomy): domain Bacteria; kingdom Pseudomonadati; phylum Pseudomonadota; class Alphaproteobacteria; order Hyphomicrobiales; family Phyllobacteriaceae; genus Mesorhizobium; species Mesorhizobium sp. M8A.F.Ca.ET.165.01.1.1. The sequence continues at coordinate 172,336 of NZ_SRTH01000002.1, forward strand.
CTGATGGATTCAATCATCTACAAGCTGATGAAGAACCGCGAGATGGCGGGGCTGGTGGCTGCGGAGTAAGTTGAACCATCAGCGAAAGTCCATTGATCCATCAGAACTTTGCGATGGTCTTGCCAAGGTTACTGGGCCATAGCGTTGGGCCATGGCCGCTGAAGCAATTGCCTCCGATACAGATTCAAAAGCCCGCCGCGGCTTCTTGCTGGCGCTGGGCGCTTATCTCTTGTGGGGGTTGCTGCCCTTCTACATGAAGGCGGTGGCGCATCTGCCGCTTGCCGAGGTCATTGCACATCGCATCGTCTGGTCGCTGCCGATTGCCGCGGCGGTCCTGGTCTGGGCCGGCCGCACGGCCGATTTCAAGGCGGCGATCCGCTCGCCCCGTACCATCGCCATGGCGGCGCTGACGGCGGCGTTGATTTCGGTAAACTGGGGCATTTACGTCTGGGCGATCGCCGTCGACCGCACCGTCGAGACAGCCCTCGGCTATTACATCAACCCGCTGGTCAACGTCGTGGTCGGCGCGCTGCTGCTTGGCGAACGGCTCGACCGGCTGCAGATCGCGGCGGTGGCGCTTGCCGCGGTTGCCGTCGCCGTACTGACGATCGATGGCGGCAAGCTGCCCTGGGTGTCGCTGGCGTTGGCGTTTTCCTTCGCCGCCTACGGCTTCTTCCGCAAGACGCTGCCGATCGGCCCCAGCCAGGGTTTCCTGCTCGAAGTGCTTTTGCTGTCGGTGCCGGCGCTGGGCTACATCGTCTTCCTGATCGCCACCGGACAGGACCATTTCGTCTCCAGCAATGGCACCGACACCGCGCTGCTCATCGGCTGCGGGCCGGTGACCGCCGTGCCGCTGCTGCTGTTCGCCTTCGGCGCCAAGCTGCTGCGCCTCTCGACCATCGGCATCATGCAGTACATAGCGCCGACCATGGTGTTTCTGATTGCCGTGCTGATCTTCGACGAGCCGTTCGGCACAACGCAGGCTATCGCCTTTGCCCTGATCTGGGCGGCGCTTGCGATCTATTCCTGGTCCATGCTGGCGACGGCGCGCCGGGCTACATCTGTCCGAGCCGTCTGACGAAAAGATAGGTCGCGCCCGCGATCAGCAGCGATACGGCGGTGACCACCCAGAAGCCCAATGGGGTGTTGACCAGCGGCAGGCCGCCGACATTCATGCCAAACAGGCCCGAGATGATGGTCATCGGCAACAGCACCGCCGTCATCACCGAGAGCACATAGAGCAGCCGGTTCGACTGCGTCGTCAGCTTGGCCATCAGCTCGTCCTGCAGCAACCGCGTGCGCGCCTGCAATTGCTCGCCGTCATAGTGCAGCGTCTGGGCGCGGTGCGAAAGCCGCGCTGCCATGTCGTTGATCGAATCCGGCAGGTCGTTGCGGTGCGAATGGTCGAGGTGGCGAAACAGATTTGTCAGCGTCGCCATCTGCCGGTGGATGACCACCAGGTGCCGGCGCGCATCGACCAGCGCCTGCCGCTCATTGTGCCATGCGTCGCAGACGATACGGTCCTCGATGCCGTCGAGACTGTCGCTGAGTGACGCCAGTTCCGTCGCCATGCCGTCGAACGACTGCCCGACGACAGCCTCGATCAGCTCGGCCGGCGAGCGGAACTTGCGCGATCCGTTCTCGATCGCCTTGCGGATGTTGTCGACCGATTGCAGCGGTTGCTTGCGGGCGCCGACCAGCATCGTGTCGTTGAGGGCGAAGCGGAAATGACCAAGCCCGCCGGCTTCCGCCGAATAATCATGGCGCAGGTCCGGCAGATCGCCGTAGAGCCAGTCATCCTCGAGGTCGATATGGCAGCCATGGCTGGCGCCCAGGAAGGCTTCGCGCACCGGCGCCGGCAAGGCCTTATCGGCGCCGATCTCGTGGCGGGCGCGCATGTCGGAAAGCTGGTAGCTGCGCCATGTCCAGTGCGCGGCGGCGGCATCCCTGGTGCGCGCGCCCTCGGCGGTAAAGTGGTAGATGAAGAACAGCCCGTGCTCATCTGGCAGGTAAGGCGACAGGTCGGTGCCTTCGGCGGGGAGGGCGATATTCATGGCGGCTTCGCCGGTCTCTGATGCGGTCGGGGTCGCGGGGGGCGGCCAGGTCCGATTTCTAGCATGGCATCCCCGATTTAGTGTGACTGTTTCGTGACGGCGCGCGTTCCTACAGGACGCTGGTGATCCCGCCATCCACCAGCAGTGTCTGTCCGCTCACGAAACTGGCGGCGTCGGAAGCCAGGAACACGGCGGCTCCAGCAAGCTCCTGCACCTCGCCCCAGCGCCGCATCGGCGTGCGGCCCGTCAGCCAGGCGGAGAATTTCTCGTCGGCGACCAGCGCGGCGTTGAGCTCGGTCCTGAAATAGCCCGGCGCGATTGCGTTGACGCGCACGCCGTGCTGGCCCCATTCGCCGGCCATCGACCTGGTCAGCATGGTGATGGCGCCCTTGCTCGCCGCGTAAGGCGCGATCGAAGGGCGCGCGAGCACGCTCTGCACCGAGGAGACGTTGATGATCGCTCCCCTTTGGCGAGCGATCATGCCCTTTACGACGGCCCGGCTCACCTTGAACACGCCGTCCAGGTTGGTGGCCATCAGCGCGTCCCAGTCGGCGTCGCTAAAGCTTTCCAGCGGCGCCCGGCGCTGGATGCCCGCATTGTTGACCAGGATGTCGATCGGTCCGGTGCCCGTTTCCGCTGCCGCGACCGCCTTGTCGACCGACTGTGTGTCGGTCACGTCGATGACCGCTTCCGCGATCGAATGGCCCGCGGCGCGCAGCCTGTCTGCGGCCACTTTCAGATCGTCGGCCTTGCGGCCGCCGATCGTGACGCGAGCGCCGGCGCTCGCAAGCGCTTCCGCGAAGGCCAGGCCCAGGCCGCGGCTGGCGCCGGTTATGAAGGCATGCTTGCCTTCGAGGCCGAACAGGCGGCCGAGATAGTCAGTCGAATGCAATTTGCACCTTTATCGGTCGCGATCTGTCGCCCGCCAGCGCGAAGGCCCGTCTGGCCTCGGCAAGCGGCAGCACCAGCGTGCCGCGTGACTTGATGACATGCAAGGCGCTTTGTCGCCTTGGCGCCCGGCTGGCGGCCTCGGTTGTCGCGGCCGTCAGCCTCAGCGCTTCGGCCCGAACCCCGGATAGGGGTTGAGCGGCACGATCGCGGCAATATCCATCATGCCGGCCTTGACCAGCGGCAGAGTGGCGAGATGGCCGCGCACATCGGCGTCGCTGCCGGCTTCGAACATCATGCCGCTGCCGGGAATGTCGCCGCGATTCCAGATCTGGCGCACGGAGCCTTCCGCATAGAGGGTGCGGCGCTGTTCGGCCTCGTCAGGCAGAACGGGTGCGAAATCCGCGTCGGTGAACTTTTCCGTGTTGCGGGTGAGAAGGGCAAGGAATTGCATTTCGATCTCCTGTTGTCAGTGGTTGATGGCAGGAGATATCGCGCCGCATGGTCAGACTGTCCAAGACTGATTAGGCTAAAGTTGAGACCTGAGAGGACTTGGGTTTCGAGGAGCAAAAATGTTCGACCTGCGCCAGATCAGATATTTCGTCACCGTCGCCGAAACCGGCAATGTCGGTCGAGCCGCCGAATTGCTGCATATCTCGCAATCGCCGCTCAGCCGGCAGATCATGCAGCTGGAGCAACAGCTTGGCGTCGCCCTGTTCGAGCGGGCAAAGCAGCGCGTTCATCTCAATGCCGAGGGCCGCGCCTTCCTGACCGAGGCCCGTGCCTTGTTGTCGAATGCGAGCCGGTTGGAGGAGCTTGGCCGCAACCTGGCCAGCGGTTCCACCGGGCGCCTTGCCATCGGCTATGTCGAGGGTGCGGTTCATGCCGGGCTTGTCGCCGGCATGCTGCGCCAGTTCCGCCGCGACCGGCCGGATTTTCACCTGCAGCTGAGAAGCCTGCGCTCGGCGGCGCAGATGGAGGGGCTTCGGCAGCGCTCGCTCGATCTTGGTCTGGTGTATTCTCCCGCGGCTGCCGACGATCCCGATATCGCCAGCACGCCGCTGCGCCACGAGCCGCTGGTGCTGGCCATTCCCGAAGACGATCCGCTGGCCGATGTGGCTGATATCCAGCCGCACCATCTCGACGGCCGCGTCTGGATCACCGTGGTGCGCCAGCCCGACGACACCAATCGTGGCCAGTTCCTCGCCGCTTGCGCCGAGGCTGGCTTCGTACCCGATATCGCTTATGAAACGGCCGACCCGCTGACCTCGCTCGGCCTTGTCAGCGCTGGCCTTGGTCTCGCCACCGTGCAGGCAAGCCTGCGCACTGCCGCGCCGCCCTCGATCCTGTTCCGCGACATGCCGTGGTTCGGGCGCATGGTTTCCATTCATCTCGCCTGGCGACGGCAGGACCGGCGCGCGGTTATCGCCGATCTGCGGGAGGCTGCTCGGAGGGAGGGGAGTAGGGAGTAGGGGAAAAGCGTGCGCTCGGGCAATGCAAACGTACTGCCCCCTAGCTCTACATCTTGTCGATCACCGACTGGACGCCTTCCGTCGGCGCGTCGACCGACGACCCGGCCACCATGATGGCGGCGACGATGGCCTCGGGGTCGTTGACGACCAGCGGCTTCACACGCTGAGCGGTGTGAATGAAGCCTTCCCCAGCCATGTGATCAAGCAACGCCGTCATCGGGTCCCAGAATCCGTTGACATTGCCGAAGACGATCGGCTTGCGGTGATGGCCGAGCTGCGCCCAGGTCATGATCTCGACGATTTCCTCGACTGTGCCTATGCCGCCGGGCAGCGCCACAAAGGCGTCGGATTTCTCGAACATCTTATGTTTGCGCTCGTGCATGTTGTCGGTGATCAACAACTCGTCGAGCCGGTCAAGCGCGGTTTCGGTGGCTTCCCTGTTGATGAGGAAGCGCGGAATGATGCCGGTCACCTTGCCGCCGGCCTTGAGCGCGCCTTCGGCGACGGCGCCCATGATGCCTTTGGTGCCGCCGCCATAGACCAGCCGCAGCCCTGCCTTGGCAATCGAGCGTCCAAGCAGATGGCCGGCCTTGACATAGATTTCATCGCGGCCCGGAGACGAGCCGCAATAGACGCAGACGGATCGAATCGTGTTCATACGGATGATTGGTGATTGGGTCTGGAAGCCTGGTCAAGCCCAAAGGCTGACAAGGGCGGGCTTTTTCTTGTCGGCTTTGGCAAAACACGCTAGACCGGCGTTAGGTGGCTAAGGGGTAGGGAAATATGGCAATTAATCCATTGAAGGCGTTCCTGTTCGCGGCGGGTGGGACCGTCGCGGCGGCGGGAACCGCCTATGTATCGGGCGCGCTCGACCCGTATCTTCATCCCGCGCCGCCGGCGCAAGTGGCGGCCTTGACGCCGCCCGCGGCGCCGAAACCCGCCGACCCCGGCACGGAAGGGCGGCTGCCGGCTCCGGCGGTGCCGGCCGCTCCGGCCGCGGCACCCCAGGCGACAGCCCCGGCAGCACCCGCAACCGATGCGGCGGCGCCTGCGGCGCCCGCGACGGCGGGTCCGATCGCGCCGACTTTCGACGTCGTGCGCGTCGAGAGCAACGGCTCGATCGTCGTTGCCGGCAAGGCGGTGCCCAACTCGAAGGTCGAAATCCTCAACGGCTCAACGGTGATCGGCTCGACGGTGGCTGGTCCCGATGGCGCCTTTGTCATCGTGCTCGACGATCCGCTGAAGCCCGGCGACTATACGATCGCGCTGCGTTCGACCGTCGGCACGGTCGTGACCGCCTCGGCGCAGACTGCCGTGGTCTCGGTGCCCGCGAATGCGGCTGGCCAGGTGCTGGCCATGGTCGAGGAGCCGGGCAAGCCGGCCGAACTGTTGACGGTTCCGACACCCGAGACAAAGCCGGCGCCGGCAACCGGCGACCAAGCTGCTGAAGCGCCCGCGACGGTCGCTCCAGCGCCCGCCGCGCCGGCGCCGACCGCGCCAGCCGTGGTTGAGGCACAACCCGCTCCGGCGGCACCGGCCGCGCCGGCTGTGGCTGAACCCAAGATCGTCGTCGAGGCGGTCGAAATCGACGGCAACAAGATTTTTGTCGCCGGCCTCGCCGATCCGGGCCGCAAGGTGCGCGCCTATGCCAACGACATTCTGCTCGGCGACGCACAGACGTCGCCGGACGGCCATTTTCTGGTCGAGGCGACGCGCGACATTCCGGTCGGCAGCTATACCATCCATGTCGACGGCCTCGATGCCGACGGCGTGAAGGTGGTGGCTCGCGCCGCCGTACCCTTCGAGCGCGAGCCGGGCGAGGCGGTCGCCGCCGTTGCCCCAGCCGGGACCAAGCCGGCCGAGACCAAGCCGGCAGAGACCAAGCCCGCTGCGCCTGCTGCCGCGGAGGCACCAGCCGCTGCGGCGCCTGCTGTTGCCGCTGCTGCTCCGGCGGAGTCCGCACCAGCCGCAGAGGCCCCGGCACCGGCCGTTGTCGCGGCAGCCACGCCGCCAAGCGACGTGCCCGAAGTCGTGTCGCCCAAGCTCGAACATGCCGACGGCGCGGTCGTCATTCGGCGCAACGATACGCTGTGGCGGATTTCAAGGCGCGTCTATGGTCACGGCGTGCGCTACTCCACCATATACCTCGCCAACCAGGACCAGATCAGGAATCCGAACCGCATCTGGCCGGGGCAGGTATTCAAAGTCCCGGAAAAGTCGAAGGAAGGTGAAGCCGCCGACCTCAAGGCGATGGGCGAGCAGGCGACCACTGCACCGGCGAAGACGCAATAGCGAGAGATCGGCAATTCCGGCGATCTACCCATCGGCCTAGCTTGCCCTGTCATCGCTCATCGTCTATCGCCGATGAACGATGACAGAATACATCCCCGTATCAGACCACGCCGCCTCGGCGGCGCCTGGCTGCATGCCGGACAGCCGCCTTGTCGCGGCGCGGTTCGCAGCGCTTTCGCATCCGGCCCGAATCGAGATACTGAGGCATCTGTCCGCCAGCAATTCCTGCTGCTGCCGTGAGGTTGTCGACCATTTCGATCTGGCGCAGTCGACCATCTCCCAGCATCTGAAAATATTGGTCGAGGCCGGCCTTGTCCGCTTCGAGCCCGATCGTCAACGATCGCGCTATGCCGTCGATCGCGCGGCACTTGCCGACGTATCGGCGTCGCTCGGCGCGCTCATCAATTCCTGCTGCTCCGGCCGCTGATCCTCTCACCCAAAAGGCAAGAAAAGTGGCCGAAAAAACCGTCTCCGCCGACACCTCGACACTCACGACATTGCGTAACCTCTGGCCCTATATGTGGCCTGCCGATCGCGCCGACCTAAGGGCACGGGTGACCTGGGCGACGCTGCTGCTGGTCATGGCCAAGGTGACGCTGGTCGCCGGTCCCTATTTCTTCAAATGGGCAACCGATGCGCTGGCGGGAGGCTTCAAATCGCCCCCGCCGCTGCCGTCGTTCATGCTTGCCCCGGTGATGCTGGTCATTGCCTATAATGTGCTGAGGCTCGTCCAGCTCGGCTTCAACCAGCTGCGCGACGCTCTCTTTGCCCGGGTCGGCCAGCATGCGGTGCGTCAGCTTGCCTTCCGCACCTTCGTGCACATGCATCAGCTGTCGCTGCGTTTTCACCTGGAGCGCCGCACCGGCGGCCTGTCGCGCATCATCGAGCGGGGCACCAAGGGCATCGAGACGATCGTGCGCTTCATCATGCTGAACACGGCGCCGACGATCCTCGAATTCGCGCTGACCGCCGGCATATTCGGTTTCACCTATGGCTGGAAATACGTGGCCGTGGTGGCGATCACCGTCTGCCTCTACGTCTGGTTCACGGTCAAGGCGAGCGACTGGCGCATCTCGATCCGCCGCGACATGAACGACAGCGACACCGACGCCAACACCAAGGCGATCGACTCGCTGCTCAATTTCGAGACGGTCAAGTATTTCACCAATGAGCGCATGGAGGCCGAGCGCTTCGACCGCTCGATGGCGCGTTACGAGATCGCCGCCACCAAGACCTGGACCTCGCTCGGCTGGCTGAACTTCGGCCAGGGCTTCATCTTCGGCGTCGGCACGGTCGTCGTCATGTGCATGTCGGCGCTGGAGGTGCAGGCCGGCACCCAGAGCGTCGGCGATTTCGTTTTCATCAATGCCATGCTGGTGCAGCTTTCCGTGCCGCTCAACTTCATCGGCTTCATCTATCGCGAGATCCGGCAAGGGTTGACCGACATCGAGCACATGTTCGATCTGCTCGACGTGCCGCAGGAGATCGTCGACAAGCCCAACGCCAAGCCGCTGGCCGTGAGCGCCGGCAAGGTCGAGTTCCGCGACGTCCACTTCTCCTACGATCCGAACCGCAAGATCCTGAAGGGCGTCTCCTTCGAGGTGCCGGCCGGCAAGACCGTTGCCATTGTCGGGCCGTCGGGGGCGGGCAAGTCGACCATCTCGCGGCTGCTGTTCCGCTTCTACGACGTGCAGGGTGGCCAGGTGCTGATCGATGGCCAGGATGTGAGGGATGTGACGCAGGACAGCCTGCGCGCGGTGCTCGGCATGGTGCCGCAGGACACGGTGCTGTTCAACGACACCATCGCCTACAATATCCGCTACGGCCGTGTCAGCGCCGGCGAGGAGGAGGTGCGCAAGGCCGCCGAACTCGCCCAGATCGGACCGTTCATCGAGAAGCTGCCCGACGGCTACAAGTCGATGGTCGGCGAGCGCGGGCTGAAACTTTCCGGTGGCGAGAAGCAACGCGTGGCGATCGCGCGCACCATCCTGAAGGCGCCGCCCATCCTGATGCTCGACGAAGCCACTTCGGCGCTCGACAGCCACACCGAACAGGAGATCCAGGCCGCGCTCGACCTGGTCAGCAAAGGCCGCACCACCATCGTCATCGCCCACCGCCTGTCGACGGTGATTTCGGCCGACGAGATCATCGTGCTCAAGGATGGCCAGATCGCCGAGCGCGGCACCCATGTCGAGCTGATGCGAAAGCACGGCCTCTACGCCTCGATGTGGGACCGCCAGCGCAAGGCGACCGAGGCCGAGGAGCGGCTGCGCATTGCCCGCGAAAGCGACGAACTGGGTGTCGTCGTGCGCAGGCGCACGTCGGAAGTGTCGTAGTCGGTGGAGTGCCAATCTCCCCCCTTGTGGGGGAGATGCCCGGCAAGGCAGAGGGGGGTTGTCCCGCGGTCATCTCCGGTTTCTTTCGGAGCAGGCGCCGCTATCTGGGCCTTTCCACAAATCAATCGAGAATCCTGCTTGACCTCAACTTAAGTTGAGATTGTAGACCGTCGCTCGAGAGCCGCGAAACAGCATCCTCGAGGACGAGACAAATGGATATGAGCGTTACGAATCAGAACGTTAACGGCGGCAGCGTGTTCAGGGTCGACAAGTTCGTGGTACCCGCCGACGCACGCGAGGAGATCCTTAGCAAGGTCAGGACGACACACGAATTGCTGCGTCAGCAGCAGGGTTTCGTGCAGGATTTCCTGCTCGAGCAATTTTCGGGGCCAGGTGAATTCAATCTGGTGACGATCGTCGAATGGGAAAGCCAGGCGGCCGTCGACAAGGTCGTGCCGATCGTCAAGGCGGCGCAAGAACGCGTTGCCTTCAACCCGCAGGAGACGCTCGCCCGGCTCGGCGTCAGGGCCGACATCGCCAACTATCAGCGGGTTCCTGGGCTCTAGCCCGGCCAGCCGACACCGGGTGCCGGCGCTTCAATGCCGAGCACCTGGCCGGTGCGGGCATCGCTGACCATGTGCTCGAAGCCGCGCCATTCGGCAACAGTGATGAACAGCGTTTTCCTGTCCGCACCGCCCAGCATGCAGGCAAAGCAGCCGCGATCGGCGGTGACGGTCTGCAAGACGTCGCCGCCTTCGCGCACCCGCACGCAGTGTTTGTTGGGCACGTCGGCGTACCAGGCCGCCCCTTCGGCATCGAGGCAGATGCCATCGGGATATCCGTCTAGCGCGGCCCAGACGCGCCGATTGGACAAAGTGCCGTCGGCGGCGATGTCGAAACCGGTCAGCCGGCTGGCATGGGATTCGGCGATGATCAGCGTCTTGTTGTCCGGCGTCACCGCCATGCCGTTGGCGAAGGCGATGCTGTCCGCCACTTGGCCGATCGCGCCATCCGGTGTGACCAGCACGATGGTGCCGGGACCGAAATGCTCGCCGGCAGCCGGCGCCGGCCCGCCGCCATTGACATAGATGTTGCCGCGTCCATCGACGACGATCTCGTTCCATGGGCTTTTGGAGAGGGCTCGCAGATCGGCATGGGTGACAAGCGAGCCATCGGCTTCCTGCCGCAACAGCAGGCCTTCACGGCCCGAGATCACCAGCAGCCGGCCATCCGGCAGCCAGTCGATGGAGTAGGGCAGCACGGCCGGGATGGTGAGCATGACCTCGCTCTTGCCGCCTTCGTCCACAGCGATGATCTCGCCGGTGCCCCAGTTGCAGACCCACAGGCGTCCGTCATGCCAGCGCGGCGATTCGCCGAAAGCGAGACCGGTGGCAATGAGACGCTGGGGAAGCGGGTGAAGAGCGTGGTTCTGCATAGCGAGGAACTCCTTGTTGGACGACGGCTTGCAAGACGGCGTCGTCTCATCAAGGACGGGCGGGGGATGGGTGTCCCGACTTCAGCGTCAGCATTTTCGTTGGCCGGAACGCTGCCCCTCACTTTGAGGTCCCGATAGCTCAGGTTTGAATTCCTATATCCCATTGTGCTGCCGATATTGTTTCGTCACAATAACCCGTGGGAAGTTTTTCCTAGCACTTAGGGATTTTTGAATGTTTGGCTTTTTCTCCAGAATATCCAAGAGAATCGCCCAGGCTTCGTCTGGTGTCCAGTCTCCAGCAGCGAGGCATGCATCGAGACCCCGGTTCTTGTTGCCGGTGATCGTGCCCCGGTCGATCGTAGATGAGGCGAACGAAGAACCTTTCGAAGTCGTCTTCGCTGTTGAGAAGTTCATCCACAGCATGGTTTCCGAGGGGCTTTACCGTAAATGGGAGATTAACCCGAAGGCGATGCAGGTCTCCCATGCTGATTTGTATTCGGCGGAGGTAAAGAACGGTGGCCATAGTCAATTCATCCATAATGCCGGCGAGGAGTTCGACGCTATGGTTGCAAACGCCCGCGCGGCTCTGACGGCCATTGGCGCAAAAGGGCAATTGGCGGCTCTCGAAAAGATGTCCACCTGGGTCGCCGATCACCCTGACGAGGCCGAAGAACAGACTGGCTTCGAGGGCGGCCGCGACGATTTTCTCGATACACTTGACCATGCGTTCTACGACGCCGACGAAGCTTCACCAATGATCGAGCTGTTGGCGCGCTGGATCGTGTCCTGGCCTGACCTGCGAGTTGTCGAAGACGAGACCTTCGATGAGGCCATACTTCAGTTGGCAATGGCCAATCCTCGTCGTGAACCTCGGCTCCTCCATCAATCGATCGCCGAGCTGGTCGGTCAGATGATCAGCGCTCGGAACGTGGGAGTCAGTCTCGCTTGCGCCAATGCAACGCCGCCGGAGGTCAGATTGTTGCTGGGCATGGCCAGGATGCTGGATGTCGATGGCGAGAAGCAATTGGTTTTTCAACTCCGGACCAATTCGAATGAGCCTCGCCTGTGCGTTGCAACGGGCAGCCACGCAGCATTTTATGAGTGCATACCTCCAGAGGCACCAGCGATTATTCGCCCCGGTGAAAACCTATTCACAGCCGGCGCGCCGCGCGTTGGCCGCAGGCTCGGGTACGCGGACGGGCAAATGGTAGCAAAAGTGATTGAGCTAGCGGAGGAGTATCATGCGCCGGTTGCCGTCGATCTTCTGTTGCGAAAGATTGGGGTCGATCCGACCAAGGCTATCGTTTCGGCGAATTCGGTCGTTCAGCGTGCGGAGGGGCCGGTTGTGAATTGGGTGGTGATGGCTGGTGGTCACGCTTTTCTCTTCCAGTCGTACCCGGATCGTGGCGTGCTGCTCCGCGGCGACCACGAAGAAAGTCTTGCGGAGGTTCATCGAAATGAGCTTCAGGAGTATTTTGACCTCACCGCCGCAGCTGGCGAATAAATTGTTCGTGGTGGATCCGAGCAGGCCCTTCAGCTGCCATTGCTTACTCGAGAAGAACACTTCATCGGCGTGGCGGCGCTGAGCGATGCCACTTGCCGGTGCCGCTCTGCTCGACGACCAGCACGGGTCGCCATCGCGGCGAAAGCTGGCGACAAACTCGCGCCGCCGATTGTCGCGTTGCGGGCAGGGGGTGTTTCCGCTATTGAGGCCGGACCTGAAACAGGGACCGCCCCCAGCCCATGAGCCTTGTCGACACGGTCAAGAACGCGTTCGTACCGATCCATCGCGAAGGCTATCCCTTCATCGCGGCCTTTGGCGCGGCGACGCTGTTCCTCGGCTATTTCTCCTCGATCCTGTTCTGGGTCGGCCTGATCCTGACCGCCTGGTGCGTCTATTTCTTCCGCGATCCCGAGCGCGTCACGCCTGTCGACGATCGCCTGGTGGTAAGCCCCGCCGACGGCATCATTTCGGCGGTGGGGCCTGCCGTGCCACCGCGCGAGCTTGGCCTCGGCAATGTCGAGATGACCCGCATCTCCGTGTTCATGAACGTCTTTTCCTGCCACGTGAACCGCTCTCCGGTGCGCGGCCGCATCGCCAAGATCGAGCATCGCCCTGGAAAGTTCCTCAATGCCGAACTGGATAAAGCGAGCACCGAAAACGAGCGCAATGGGCTGGTCATCGAGAGCCCCAACGGTACGGTGGCGGCAGTCCAGATCGCCGGCCTGGTGGCGCGCCGCATTGTCTGCTGGACCGAGGCCGGCGCTTCGATCGGCACCGGCGAGCGTTTCGGCCTGATCCGTTTCGGCTCGCGTGTCGACGTGTTCCTGCCTTTGACCGCCACGCCGCGCGTTGCCGTCGGCCAGACGGCCGTCGGCGGCGAAACGGTGCTGGCCGAATTCGGCGGCATCGCCGGCACGCCCCTCGTACGGATTTCCTGACCGGTGGGCACGCAGTATAAAAAATTCGAGGCCCATGCCAGCGGCGGTCCCCGCATCCGCGAGATCCCGATGCGCATGGTGCTGCCCAACCTCGTCACCGTGCTTGCCATCTGCGCCGGCCTGTCCGGCATCCGCTTTGCCTTCGAAAACCGCTTTGAAACCGCCGTTGTCATGGTGCTGCTTGCCGCCTTCCTCGACGGCATCGACGGTCGCCTGGCGCGAATGCTGAAAGCCACCTCCAAATTCGGCGCGCAGATGGATTCGTTGGCCGACATCGTCAATTTCGGTGTCGCGCCAGCGCTGGTGCTTTATGCCTTCCTGCTCGACCGTGCCGGCTCGCCGGGCTGGATCGCGGCACTTTTGTTCGCGATCGCCTGTGGTTTGCGGTTGGCGCGCTTCAACGTGCTCGACGACGAGAAGGCCGAGCGCCCGATATGGCAGAGTGAATATTTCGTCGGTGTGCCGGCGCCTGCTGGCGCGGTGCTGGTGATGCTGCCGCTCTATCTCTATTTCCTGCGCCTTGGGGCGGAGCCCAGCCGGCCGGCCGCCTTCGTCGCCACCGGCTTCACCATCCTGGTCGCCTTCCTGCTGGTCAGCCGGTTGCCGGTCTATTCCGGCAAGAGCGTCAAGATCCCTGGCGACAGGGTGCTGCCGGTCATCCTCGCCGTCGTGCTCTATATCCTCCTGCTGATGACCTATCCCTGGTACACGCTGACGGCATCGGTCGCGGGCTATCTGATCTTCCTGCCGTTTTCCGTGCGTGCCTACTCCAAGCGCGCCAGGCTGGAAGGCGAGAAGGTGCCGCCTTCGGATATAGGTTAGGGTCGCAGACCGCGGACCAACAAATCGGTCCAGGCGGACGCGAAGCGTTCGTCGCTGACCTCGATCGAGCGCTCGGCCCAGATCGCTTCGAAGACGCGGAACATGGCGACGCTGCCGACGATGACGGCGGAGACCGCGTCGCTGTCATGGGGACGCAGTTCGCCCTGGCGCTGGCGCTCCCGCAACCATTCGGCGACTGCGTGGTACGTGCTCTGCATGATCTCGCCACGCGCCGAGGCTTTCAATTCCGGAAAGGGCTCAAGATCGCGCCACAGGATTCTGAGCACGTCGCGATTCGCGCCGAGTTTTTCCAGCATGCTCTCCACGATCCGCCGCGCCCCCTGATCGACAGGAAGCACCTGTTCGCCAAGCTCGGCGCGTCCTTCCCGCGCCGTTCCAACAAACCGGTCGATTGCCGCGGCAAGCAGCGCCTCCTTTGAGGGAAAGTGCTTGTAGAGCGCACCCGAGCCACGCGACAGGCCGGCGGCTTCCTGAATTTCGGGAACGCTGGTCCGGTCATATCCGCGCTCGGCGAACAGGCGAATGGCTTCGCGTAAAATGCGCTCGCGTCCGGCGGATGGCGGCTTCATGGCTATTCCTGTCACTCGATCCTGGTGGTGGAGATTCGGCGCCCGACAGTACCATTCTCGCGCGAAATCGTAGGATCGCTCACGGCGCGCATCCACCCTGCTCGGAAAGCCATGCCTTCCATGTTCTTTCTCCCAGCCGTTCGCTGGTTTCGACCAGGCCCAAGGCAAGGCTTATCTTTCGACTCACCGGAAACGGCAGAATGAGGCGCCGGAGCCCGAGCACATCCCGGTATTGTCGAGCGAATGTCGAGAACGGCATCACCTCGGGTCCGCCGATCTGCGGGCGGACACCGCGTTCCCCGTCGCTGACAGCCTGGGCCAGATATCTGGCGACATCGCGTGTATCGACAGGATTTGAGGGCGAAGTCGGCAGCAGCCAGACCGGCAGCCATCTCAGCCCGGCCAGCATCTGCGCCAGAAGGTAAAAGAATGGCGTCGCGCGGATGACCGACCAGGAAAGTGGCGACTCTCGCACAAGCTGCTCGCCCGCCAGCTTCACGCGGCTATAGGGCAGGGTGCTGAAGTCGAGGCCGACGATCGACACGAAGATGAAATGCGAGACATTGGCGCGCTGCGATGCGGCAAGCAGCCGCCGCGTGCCTTCGACGTCGACATCCGACGGACTGGAGAAGAAATCGATCGGCCGCATACCGCGCCTGGCGATCGGCGACAACGTTGCGGCATGGATGACCGTATCGACGCCGCCAAGGGCTTCATCAATGCCTTCGCCCGTTGCGAGGTCGCCAAGCGCCCATTCGACCGCCCATTCGACGGCGCGGTCCAGCCTCGCTTCCCTGGCCAGCAACCTGACAGTGTGCCCGGACGCGGTCAGTGCCGGCACGAGATCGTGTCCGAGATGCCCGGTGCCGCCGGTGACGAGGATCTTTGCCATGCTGGATCTCCTCGCCGTGCAAAGGAGGTGTCATGTCGCGCTGGCAGAAATATGCATGCTCAGCCTGCCTTAGTGAGTGAATACTCTCTCACCTTAGATTTGTCCATCTGAATCGCTGCGGCAGGATGGCGCGGTCCTTGGTCATGCGAAGACGACAGCGGGCCTCGAAAGGGGCGTAGGTGGCACTAAGCCGCCACGCCAAGCCCCAGCCGGTCGATCGCCAGTTTCCTGGTCGATACATAGTCGGTCTTGCCCGAACCGAGCACCGGGATTTCCTCGACCTTGACGATGTCGTTGGGCACCATCAGTTCGGCCGCACCGGCCTTTTTGCCGAACTGTCGCAACTCTTCGGCGCTTGCTTCGTCTGCGGTGGTGACCAGCACGATGCGCTCGCCCCGCCTCTTGTCCGGCACCGCCACCGCCGCATGGTGTTCTTCCGGCCACAGCGACTGCACCAGCATCTCCACAGCGCCCAGCGACACCATCTCGCCGGCGATCTTGGCGAAGCGCTTGGCGCGGCCACGAATGGTGATGAAGCCTTCGCGGTCAACGGCGACGATGTCGCCCGTGTCGTGCCAGCCGGTCAGCGGCTGCAGTTCGCCGGGGCGGTCCGCGGTCATGTAGCCCATCATCATGTTCGGCCCGTCGAGCCACAACTGGCCGGCATCATTGATGCCTTCGACCGGCTCCAGCTTCATGCGGATGGCCGGCAGCAACCGCCCGACCGTGCCGTCGCGGCCGTGGATCGCGGTGTTGACGGCAACCACGGGCGCTGCCTCGGTCAGCCCGAAGCCCTCGATGATCTCGGCCTGGAAGCGTTCACGATAGGTGCGGCGGGTGTCCGGCTTCACCGCCTCGGCGCCGGCAACGACGAAGCGCAGGCTGGAAAAATCCCCGTCCTTGGCAGTGCGCGCATAGTTGGCGAGAAACGTGTCGGTGCCGAACATGATGGTCGGTTTCACCTTGCGCGCGATCTCGGGGATGATCTTGTAGTGGAGAGGCGAGGGATAGAGGAACAGTTTTACCCCGGTGACCAGCGGCAGGATGGTGCCACCCGTCAGGCCGAAGGAATGGAACACCGGCAGCACGTTGAGCAGGATGTCCGCCGGCGAAATGGTGATCCGCGCCTCGGCCTGCATGGCATTGGCGAGAAGGTTCTTTTGCGACAGAACGACCGCCTTCGGCGTGCCTTCCGAACCCGAGGTGAAGAGGGTCACGCCCGGCCTGGCCGCGTCCTGCCGTTGCAGCGGCAGGCGCCACAGCAAGGCGGCGGCAAGCTTGTCCAGCGTGGTGACGCTGGTCCGCACATCTTCCAGCCACAGCAGCCGGGCGCCGCCCGTTTCGGCCGCGGCGACGATATCGGCGAGATCGGCCTTCTCGACAAAGGCACGCGAAGAGACAACGGTGCGGATGACGGCCGTCCGTATCGCTGCGGTGACGCTTGCCGGCCCGGCCGTGTAGTTGATCATTGCCGCCACCCGGCCCGCCGAGAGAAGGCCGACGAGCGACAGCACGACGCCATTGGCGTTGGGCAGCATCACCCCCACCGCTTCGCCCGGCGCCGTCACCGCCTCGAAGCGCCTGCCCAGCACCCGTGCGCCGATGAACATCTTGCGGTAGCTCAAGGGCCCCGAGATGACATCTTCGATGATGGTGTGCGAGGCGCCGACGCGGTCGGCGGCGTCGCGCATGGCCAGGAACAGGCCGCGGTCGAGGTCGGTGCCGAAAAGCCGGGCCTCGGCGACACGGTCGAACAGCGCATTGGTGTTCGAGGCCTGGTCCGGGTTGCGCGCCACCAGTTCGGCGACCGTCATTGGCTCCAGGACACTGATCGCCAGCCGTGGAAACCAGTGACGCGGTGCCTTGTCCGCCGGCGTCAGCGAGACCGGCAGGCTGCGTGCACCGGCGACAAAGATCGGCACGATGCGGGCATCGGCCTGCATGGCGATGCGGGTGACGGCGCGAAACAGCCGAAACGTCTTGACGTCGGGCTCGACCGCATCGGGCAGATAGACGGCCAGCCGGCCCTTGCCCTTCAGCACGCGCACCAGCCGGCGGCTGACGAAGACATGTTCGGCGTTGAAAGCAATGGTGCGGCCGAGTTCGCGCCAGGGCTCGAGCCATGGCGAGCGCGCCGAGACCTCGTCGAGTATATGCAGCGTGTCGTCCGGCAGCAGCGAAAGCATCAGTGCCGGCTCGAAGCGCGACTGGTGCGAGATGACATAGATGACCGGCACCTGCGCCTTGCGGGCGACCCTGATGCGATTGTCGCTGATCCGGTAGGCGAGTTTGAACGGCACGTAGAGCAGCGCCTGCGTGAAACGCAGGTCGAGGCGGAATTTCTCCACCGCCCCGATCAGCAGCCATGCCACGACCAGGCCCGCAAGCAGCGCCAGTGTCAGGATCATGCCGCGTCTCTCCCAACGGTTCTGTCATCGCGGCTCTTGTGAGGCCGCTTCGAGGGCAGAGCCTAGCGGAAGTCGAGGCAAGGTCAATGCGGAAGGGGCCGCCTCACGCCGCCTTCAGCCGCCCACTGATGAAACGGAACTCCTGCGTCTTGCCGCCATAGCCATAGGCGGCTGCCGGGACCTCGTGCACGAAAGCATAGCTTTCCTGGTGCACGCCGCCAAGCAGGCGACCAAAGGCTTCGAAGATCGCCTTGAGATAGGCTTCCAGTTCGAGCTTGGTGTTGGTGCCGTCGACCACCTTGATGTCGAGCCAGAACGTGTTGGTGCCGTGCTCGGCGAGCGACTTGCCGCCGGCGAACCAGTGCTGCGGATCGAGATAGGACACGGCCACCGCGGTGATAGTCGGATCCTTGCGCAGATGCGTGGCGGTGATCTCGGTTACTTCCCTGGCGATGCTGGCGGACAGGGTGGCATCTGGCTTGCCGGTGACGCTGACATTGATGATGGGCATTTTTCTTCTCCTTGGTTTCTAGCGGCGTCGGTCGCCGTTGGAGAGACCATGCCATCATCTTGGAATCAAAAAAATCGAATTGTTTTCAATCAAAGATTCGATAATATCGAATTATGGAAACGCTCGATCCCGACCTGCTCAGAACCTTCCTTGCCTTCGTCGACAGCGGTTCGCTGGCGCAGGCAGCCGCTAATGTCGGCCGGTCGCCGTCGGCGGTGACGGCCCAGATGCAGCGGCTGGAGGAGATCGTCGGCGAGCCGCTTCTGGCGCCTCAGGGCAGGGGGCGCGGCCTGACGCCGGCAGGCGAGGACCTCGTCGGCCATGCCAGGCGCATTCTTGCCGTGCATCGCGAGGCGTGGCTGGCGCTGAAAGGCGCACGCGCTGCCGGGCGCGTCGCCATAGGCACGACACAGGATTTCGCCGATAGCGGCCTGCCGGACCTGCTGCGAGCCTTCGCTTCCAGCCATCCGCGCGTCAGGATCGAACTGCGGGTCGGCCGCTCCGCCGAACTGGCGCAGGCGCTGCAGGCCGGCAGCCTCGATCTGGCGATCGTCATGCGCCAGACCGCGGTGCCGGATGAAGTCGGCGTGCTGCGCGAGCCGATGATATGGCTGTGTTCGAGCAAGGGGCTGGCCTCGCGGCAGGAAGAATTGCCGTTGGCGCTACTTGATCCCTATTGCGGGTTCCGCGAAGCGGCACTCGCCGCGCTCGATGCCGCAGGCCGCCGCTATCGCATCGCCGCCGGCAGCGCCAGCCTTGCCGGACTGCGCACTGCGGTGAATGCCGGCGTGGCGCTGACCTTGCGAACCCCCCGCTTTGCCCATTCCGGCATTGTCGAAGCACCGCGCGAGCTTGGCCTGCCGCAGGTGCCGATGGCTGAGTTCGCGATCCGGCTGCGCGCCGGCGCCGATGCGTCCGCGGGCGATCTGGCGGCGCTGCTGGGTGACAACCTGGCTCTCTCCGGTTGATTTCTAAAAGGCCGCATTCCGTCACAGCCTTTTGGCAAAGAAAAAGCCGACCTTGCGGTCGGCTTGGGAGTGGGACGGGCCGAGGGGTTTGGGGGGACTTGGGGGGTGGCCCGTCGCACCAATAATGTCTGAGCACGGCGATGGTTCCGTGACTTTGAAATTTTTTTTTAGGAAATATTTGATGCCGGGCGTTGCGAACGTGCCATCAGCCAGTCGCGGCCGGCGTGGGCAAAGACGGCACAGAGCACGATCGCGCCGCCGACCAAGCTCGCCACCGGGGGTATTTCGGCCAGGAACAGAAATGCAAACAGGATCGCGAACGGCACTTCCGCCGAGCCGAGCAGGCCGGATTCAGGCGCCGGGATGAGCCGCGAGCCTTCTGTCCACAGGATCGAAGCCAGCGCGAAGGATGCGCCGAACGTGGCAAGCAGAACCGCGTCCCTTGCCGAGACCGCCAGGGGATCGGTGACGAACCAGCCGAGTATGAACAACAGGAAGGCGGAGACCGCGCCGGCCCACACCGCCGGCGTGTCGCGGAACGCGCGCACCATGATCATGTAGAGCGCGCTGCCGGCCGTCATCAGCAGCGCCAGTCCGTCGCCGAACAGATTGCCGGTACCGAAACCCGACCACACCATGATGGCAACCCCGCACAGCGACACGGCCGCCGCCACCATGGTCTGCAGGCGGAACGGCTCGCGCACCAGCATCCAGGCCAGCACGGCGGCAATGAAGGGCGAGGTCGCGTAGATCACCGCGACATTGGCGACGAAAGTGAACTTGAACGCCGAAATGAAGGCGATGCTGGCCAGCGCGCCTTCCACCGCCAGCAGCCAGCCGCGCCAGCCAAGCCGCAGCGGTTCGCGGTTGCCGGCACGGTGGCGGCGCCACAGCACGTAAAGGCTGATCAGGATCGCGCCGACAAAGCCGCGCCAGCAGGTGATCGTCAGCGGATCGGCATGGATCGACTTGGTCAGCACACCGGTCAGCCCGAATACAGCCGCCGAGGATGACACGAGGATGATGCCCAGCGTGCGCTCGGCGATAGTGTCGGTGGTGGCTGTCACATCAGTCATGCCGCGAGACTACGCCACTCCATCCTGACATCGTAGCGTCAGCAACATTGACCATCAGAGCCTCTTGCGAAAATGCTCGCCGCCGACGATCAGCAGGCCGGCGGCGACGATAAGGGCAGCACCCAGAAAAACCTCGCGGCGTGGCACGTCGCCCCAGATCGCGAAGCCGAGCGCGAACGCCCACATCAGGGAGGTGTATTCGAGGGGCGCCAGGATCGATGCCGGCGTCCGCTTCATGCCTTCGAAGAGAAGATATTGCGCCAGGCCGCCGAGTGCGCCGACGCTGGCAAGAAGCAGCAATTGTGTCGGGTCCGGCGTATGCCACCACAACAAAGCCGGCACCGCCGAAAACACCAGGAAGTTGAAATTGTTGAGGAGGAGCTGGATCATCGAGCGCTCGGCAAGGGCCGTCTTGCGCAGCAGCACGATGGCGATGCCCCACAGGAAGGCCGCCGTCAGCACCAGCAACACGGGTACCGAAAGGCCGAGATGGCCGGGATCGCAGGCGACAAAGACACCGGCAAAGCCGATCAGAACCGCCAGCCAGCGCAAAACAGGCACCTTTTCGCCGAGCAGGACCACCGAAAGCACGGTGACGATGATCGGGGCCGCGTAATAGACGGTGGTCAGTTCGGCGAGCTGCAGGCTGCGGGCGGCATTGTAATAGCAAAGCCAGGCGGCAAGCGTGAAGGCGCTGCGCACCAGCATTGGCAACACAATCGGCGAGCGCACGGTATCGGTAAACAGCCGCCGCCCGCCGATGGCCGCGCAGGCACCAAGAATTGTGATGCTGCGAAAGAACATGATCTGCCAGACGCTCATGCCGGCAACCAGCAGCTTGATCGAGGCATCCTGCGTCGAAAACAGCAAGTAGGCGGCGCCGGTCAAAAAGATGCCGGCGAGAACTCTTTCGCGTGTATCGAGAATGGCGATATCGGCCATAAGGCATGCGCCTGCTTGTGTGAGGGCGGCTCCGGCCCCTGTCGGCTCCGCTCTGCCAGCTATACGGGCGAAATCCGGCACGACGCTGCTCCAGCACCGCGCTTGCCTTTGGGGCAGGGGGCGGCGGCGCGAAATACAGCCTGTCCCGGATGCGGCTTCTGGCGCGGCCCGGCTGATTGGTTTAGCATCGTCGCATAAAGCCTGAGAAGGGCGGCGCGCGGAACGCCGGGGAACGGACAGCGAATTGGCGCTCAGCTCATGCCAGATGTAGCATGCGCAGGCGCGGCCTGACGGGCCGCCTATGTCAGAGCGGATATTTCGGGGGAGAAGGCCGATGCGGAAACTGCAGTCGCAAGGCGTCCATCACATCACGCTGGTCGGTGCCGGCCGTCAGACCTCGATCGATTTCTGGGAAGGTGTGCTGGGCATGCCTTTCATCTTCGAGCAGCCCAACCTCGACAAGCCGACCGAAAGCCATCTGTATTTCGACCCGGGCGACGGCCGGCTGATCACCATCTTCACCGACGAGACCCGCACGGCCGTGAAGCGCCGCACCCCAACCGACCCGGGCTGCGTTCATCACATCGCCTTTTCGGTGTCGCGGGTCACCTTCCTGCAGGCGGTCGCCCGGCTCGACGAGCGCGCCATCAAGCACAGCGGCGTCAAGGATCGCGGCTTCATGGATTCGATCTATTTCGAGGACCCGCTCGGCCTGCTGATCGAGCTTGCCTCCTATCGTTTCGAGCCGCCTGCGGGCTTCACCCATGCCGACGTGCTGATGGAGGCGCACAGGCTTCGCGTCGCGCGTGGCGACTACAACATCGCCGAAGTGCATCTGGCTGACGCCATCCAGGCTCTGGTGGAACGCGCGCGCGCGACATTGTCGGCCGACCGGGCACCCAAAAATCCATATTGAGCGCTGAACAGGCAAGGGAGGAATATGTGGCAAAGGCAATGACGAAGAGCGCAAGCAAGCAGGTGGGCAAACCAGCGTCAAAACCGGCGGCAAAAGCCGCCGCCAAACCAGCGGCCAAGACGGCGTCAAGGGCAGCCGCCGGCAAGACGGTGGCCAAGGCCAAGGCGAAACCGGCAAAGAAACCGGCGCTGACCATCAGCATGCTGAAGCCGAGCGTCAACAACATGACCGTTCGCGTCTTTGCCCGCGCCGCCGGGCTCGACCATGCGGAGACCGATGCGTGGGGGCTCACGCGCTCGCCGGAATACATGGCGCGCAATCCGGCCCATCTGACGCCGATGATCGAGGACAAGGGCCTGCCGCGCGGCGTGCTTTGGGAGAGCTGTGCCATCATGCAATATCTTTCCAACAAGCATGGGTTGGAGAAATTCTACCCCAAGGCGCCAGCCAAGCGGGCAATGATAGACAGCGCCATGTTCTATCTGATCGGCACGCTCTATCCCTATGTGGCGCGCGCCACCTATCCCGCGCTCGGCTTCCCGCAATATGCCGGCGAGGTCGGTCACAGCGACGCCCATCCGGACAGGAAATCGGAGGCACAGAAGGCGGCGGTCGCCGCCATTGCCGAACCGCTCGAGGTCTTCCATTCCTTCTTCCGCGACGGCAAGCCGTTCATCGGTGGCAAGAACCCGTCGATCGCCGACATCCGCCTGGCGGCGACCCTCGAATTCCTCGCCGTCATCGACTACGCCCTGCCCAAATGGGCGAAGGAATACATGGCGGCGATGGAGAAGAAGCTCGGCAAGGCCTATGCCGGCCCTGCCGGCGACGTGCGCGGCTACATCGCCCATGTGAGGTCGCAGGCCAAGGCGTGATTCCAAGCCGTCGATGGGGCGGTGAGCTGCGGAAGCAGCCACCGACTGATTTCACCGGTGGCGTCACGGTTCCCTGCCAGCTTGAAGTTGGCGGGGCTTGCGTTAGTCTGGGCGCGGATGCAGTCGAATTTTTCTCTCGACCGGCTTGAACGCTGGAGCGGTGGCGTGGCCGCCGCGGCCCTGGCGGCAACGCCCGAAGACTTGTCGGCGCGCTTCAGCGCGGCGGCAGGCGTGCTGCTTGGCTCGGATCGTGTCTATGTTGGCTTCTATCGTCGCGATATAACGTCCCTGACCATCGACGATGCCGGACCCGATCGCTGGAACCGCGACTATGATGCGCGCATCTATCGCCAGGATCCCTTCTTTCAGAGGTTCGCCAGCACCAGACAGGATTTCCTGCTGCCCTTGTCGGCTCTCAGCCACGGCGATTTCCAGCGCACGCCCTATTATCGCGAATTCTACCGGCCCTCCGGCAGCTTCGATGAAATAACGGGCGTCTTCAATCTCGACGGACTGACGGCCGGCTATGTGACCTTTCTGCGCCGCAACGGCGCACCGCGTTTTGGCGAGCATGATCTGGCCGTGGCCGGCGCGGCGAGCAGCGCGACGAAGCTCATTCTGCAAAGGCTGCTTCATTTGTGCCGCCTTCGGGACAAGGGGTCCGCACTCGAAGCCGCGGGGTCGCAACTCAGCGCCCGGGAAAGGCAGATCGCGCGGCTGCTGATCGAGGGCGGCAGCGCCAAGACGATCGCGCGAAACCTGTCGATTTCACCCGGCACCGTGCGCAACCACATCAAGCAGGTCTACCGCAAGCTCGGTGTGCACTCCCAGGTCGAGTTGCTGGCCGCCGGCTGGGAGGCTCCGCGCACCTGACGGTGTCGTTTTGCCAGCTTCACTGTCCCGTCACGACGCGTGTCCACATGCGGTTCTGCAGGCGCAGCAGCTTTGCATCGTTGTTCTCGACCACGAACAGCTTGGCCTTTACGTCATCGGGTGGGAAAACGCCGGGATCCTTGGCGACGGCCTGATCCATCAGCGGCAGGGATTCCGGGATCGCATTGGCATAGGAAACATAGCTGGAATTGGCCGCCGCTATGTCGGGCCGCAAGTTGAAATCGATCCAGGCCTGGGCATTCTCCGGATGCGGCGCATCCTTCGGCACCGCCATCGTATCGAAGTTTATCAGCGTGCCTTCCCTGGGAATGGAATAGGCAATCTCCAGCTTCTTCGCGGATTCCGCCGCGCGGGTCTTCGCCTGCAATATGTCGCCCGACCAGCCCAGCACGACACAGATGTCGCCATTCGCCAGGTCGTTGATGTATTTCGACGAGTGGAAGTAACGGATATAAGGCCGCACCGTGCCCATCAGTTCTTCAACCTTGGCGAGGTCGTCCGGACTGGTCGACCTGGGGTCGATATGGAGATAGTTCATGGCCATCGGAATGATCTCCGCCGGGGCATCGATCATGGCGACGCCGCAATCGGAGAATTTCTTGACGACGTCGACGTCGAAGACCATGGCGAACGAATCTGTCGGCGCGTCCGGCATCCGTTGCTTGATGGCAGCGACATTGTAGCCGATGCCGTCCGTGACGGCCATGTAAGGCACTGCGTGCAGGTTCTGCGGATCCGCGCCCGCGATCAGCGACAAGGCTTGCGGATCGATTTTCGAGTGGTTTGAAAGCTTCGATCCGTCGAGTGGCAGGAAAGCGCCCGCCTTCACCTGGTTCTTCAGAAACGGAAAGGCCGAGGGATACACCACGTCATACCCCGAGCCGCCGGTGAGCAGTTTCGTCTCAAGGACCTCGTTGCCGTCATAGACATCGTAGCGGACCTTGATACCTGTCTCCTTCTCGAACTTCTCAGCCGTGTCCGGCGCGATATAGTCGGACCAGTTGTAGACGTTGACGACCTTCTCGTCGTCCGCCCGGGCGCCGCCGAAGCAGATGCCGCAGGCAAGCGCGGCGCTCAGGATTGGGATGAGCAGGGAGCGCATGGGTGTCCTCCTTTCGCGGGTGCGGCCGATGCGGCGCACCGTTCCAATTTCACTTTCGGCACGCTTGCCGCTCAACGCCGCTGCGGCGCATAAACGGGTAAGGTGATACAGGCGACATTGCCGCCGCCGAGCAGAATTTCGCGGGAGTTCTCGATGCCGACGATCTTGTGGTCGGGGAACAGCGTGGCCAGCTGTTGCTTTGCCTTCCGGTCGAGATCGCAGCCGAACTCCGGCACCACCACGACGCTGTTGCCCGGATAGTAGTTGATGTAACTCGCCGCGATCCGGTTGCCCGTTGGCCGCGCCCAGGTCGAATCGACCCGGTCCAAGCCCTCGCTTTCCTCGGCCGTCATTTCGATCGGCAGGGGATGGTGCAGCCGATGAACCTCCAGGCTGCGGCCACGCGCGTCACGGGCCGAACGCAGCACCTCTTCGGCTTCGCGCACGATCTCATATTGCGGGTCGCTCCGCTCGTCGGTCCAGCTCAGCGCCACGACGCCCGGACGAACGAAGCAACAGAGATCGTCGACATGACCATCCGTCTCGTCGAAAGCAAAGCCACGCGGCAGCCAGATGATGTCGTCGACGCGGAGATAGTCGCCAAGCCGGCTCTCCACCTCGGCTTTGCCGAGTTGGGCGTTGCGATTTCGATTGAGCAGGCATTGCTCGGTCGTCACCAGCGTTCCCTGGCCATCGCATTGCAGGCCGCCGCCCTCCGCGATCAGCGGCGCGCGGTAGCGGTCCATCCTCTCGATCTCGAGCACTTTTTGTGCGGCAAGGTCATCGAGATCCCAAGGCGAGTAGAGGCCGCCGTCAAACCCGCCATAGGCGTTGAAGATCCAATCGACGCCGCGCACGCCGCCTTGGTCGTTGACGACGAAATTGGGGCCGCTGTCGCGCAGCCAGGAATCGTTGGTGGACATCTCCACGACGCGCACCTCGGCGGGCAAGCGCGCTCTGGCGTTCCGCCATTGGCGGCTGGATGCCGCCACGGTCACGGGTTCGCTTTGCGCGATCGCGGCGGCGACGTCGGCGAACAGCTTCTGGGCGGGCTTGGCGCCCTGGCGCCAGGTGTCCGGCCGCTCCGGCCAGATCAGCCAGCAGCCTGATTTGGGTTCGAATTCGCCAGGAGCGCGAAACCCATCCTGTCTCGGTGTGGTCGAGAGCGTATGTGACATTGTGGGACTGCCGGAAAATGGAACGACGAAACTTTCCCGGATCAGAAGGTTTTGGGGCCTTGTTCGTCAATGTCCCATTTGGGATAGCTTGATCACTGCGCCAGTCCCCTGGCCTGCGTTCGGCTGGGGCCAGCACCATTGGCCCCGGGCCTAGGTTGCCCGAAATTGCGGGGTCTCTATTGTTTAGTGCGTCGCCTGGTAAAGTTCCGAAGCGGCCTCTTTCAGCGCGCGTCGGCCGTCCGGCTTGAAATACATCATGTGTCCACCTTCAACGACGTCGAGGCGGATCGGCCTGGCGCCGGCGAGCGACGGAATCTGGCTGACCAGATAACGCGACGCCAGGTAGGGAGTGACGAGATCGGTGTAGCCGTTGACGATGACGACGCCCAGCGCGGGATTCAAGGAGCGTGCCCGCTGCAAATCGTCCATCACGCCAGCATAGCCTTGGCGCGAGGCGCTCGTCCCATAGTCCCAGTTGTGGCTGATATCGTCGTTCAGTAAGCGGTAGCTAACATCGGTGCGAAAGTTCAGCTCGTCGCGAGCGTAGCCGACAAAGGCCGAGGTCAGCGCCGGCACACTGCGGTCCAGCACCGGATCGGGACCGGCGATCCGGGCGCTCTGAGGCGCTATGTCCGCCGTCGCGATCATACCGTCATAGGGGCTGAGCACCTTGCCCGTGGCACGGCCAAACTCCCTTGCGAAGAGCGAGGTCGGGACGCGGGCGAAGTTGCGGTGAACGAGGTCGAGTGGCAGACCGGTGATCTCCGCTACGCGATCGCTGGCCAGCCGCCCGCCTTGCTCCAGCCCACTGGCGAGCGCGGTGAGGTACTCGCCAAGTGCATAATGCTCGATATCGGCGAGCTTTTCCCGCAGTGCATCGCCGTTGAAACCTTCACTACGCAGGCGAACCGCGGCGAGGGAGGGTAGTTCGAGAGCCCAATGCAGCGGCTCGAATTCGTCGGGCTGAACCAGGGTGAATTCCAGCGCCGGCGAGATCAGCACGATGCCGCTTGGGCTGATGCCGATATCTTCCTGCAGCGTCCTGGCAAGCAGTGCCGCCCGGAACCCGCCATAGCTCTCACCGGCGAGGAACAGCGGGGATCCCATGCGGCTGTTTTGGGCAAGATAGAGCCGGATAAACGCACCGATAGAACTGGCGTCCTGCCTGACGCCCCAGAAGTCGTGCGTATCCTGGCCAGGCGCCTCGCGACTGTAGCCGGTTCCCACCGGATCAACGAAGACGAGGTCGGTCATGTCGAGCCAGCTGTCGGGATTGTCGATGAGCTTCTGCGGCGAGGGGAGGAATTCCCCGTCGGCTCCGGTCGCCACGATGCGCGGTCCAAGCGCGCCGAGATGCAGATAGGCTGAAGCGGCGCCCGGGCCGCCATTGAACGCGAAGGTGATTGGCCGCGGTGCTTCCGTCGCCGTGCCCTCACGCGGTTTCAGCGTATAGGCAACATAGAAAATCTCCGCCGTGACCTCGCCCTTGCCGGAGAGCAGCGGAAGCGTGCCGGCCTTTGCCTGGTACCGCAGACTGTGCCCGGCAATGGTGATCGAATGGTCGCTGATCTCGGGTGAGGGCAGCAGCGACAGCACACCACCCTCGGGCGCTGGCCGCTCTGGCGTTTCAGCCAAGAGGGGCCGCGCGAAGCCGGCAAGCATGACGAGGACAAGGGAGACGAGTTTCAGCTTGGAACGCATGAGGCCTCCGCGGGAACGACTCCCGCATAGGTATGGCCGAGGCGAATGAAGTCAAAGGGAATAGACGAAGGCGAGCCCACTGCTATCCCCTCGACACCGGTTCCTGACAGCTTGGATCGTCGCTCGGATTGGCTCACACTTCCGTACGACCGTGCTATCAAGACAGAAAGCCGTTCGAAAGGAACGAAAATGGACGCGACCGAACTCAAGGCCATGCAGGCGCCGCTGAAGCAGGCCTACCGTAACGACGCCGCGCAAGCACTGATCACGCTGAGAGCGAAGGGTTCGATCGACGAACAGTCGGTCGCCTGCAAGGTCGACACCGGCAGGGCGATTGCCGTCGCTGGCCTTCATCCGGCGACAGGCGGCTCGGGGCTCGAGCTGTGCTCCGGCGACATGCTCCTCGAGGCGCTGGTGGCCTGCGCCGGGGTGACGCTGAAGGCGGTGGCGACGGCGCTCGAGTTCAAGCTCGGCGCCGCGACCGTTGAAGCCGAAGGCGACCTTGATTTTCGTGGCACACTCGGTGTCGCCAAGGATGCGCCGGTCGGTTTTCGCGCCATCCGGCTCAGTTTCGATCTCGACACGGACGAGCCGCAGGAGCGGATCGATTCGCTGCTGAAGCTGACCGAGCGCTATTGCGTGGTGTTCCAGACCATCAACCAGAAGCCGGAGCTGACGGTGAGCGCGCGGAGATGAATCACAAGGCCCGCGGCAGCGGGCCTAGAGCGGTTCAGAGTTTGATAGAATCTCTGACCCGCTCTAACTTCTTGTTTTTACGCAATTCCCAAGGGGAAGCGCTACGCGCTTCTTCCGGGAAAACCGCTGCACACTTTTCCTGGAATTGCTCTAGTGATACCTGATGCTTACTGAGCTGCCGGCTCTTCGGCGTCGCCTTCGTCGGTGAAGGGCGAGGCGCTCGGCACGCACTGCACGGACCAGCCCGCGGGTGTCGGCTGCTTCTGATACTCGGTGATGGCGGCGGCGCACTGTTCGCGCTTGTCGAAGGTGCTGGGCAGCACAACCATGCCGCCCTGTGGGCCGGCGATTACCAGATACCAGACCAATGCTGCGGTCGTAGCCATGGAGTTTTCCTTGTTCTGCCCCAGCAGGGCGCTTGGTGTGGGAGTCTTCCGATCCTAACAACTCCTCCGAAATGACGAAAGCATGACCGCCGCGCGCCCTTCTCCCTTAGATCACAGCCGCGTGATCATCCGGCGGATTTTCGGACTGGCCTGTTGCCGACGCCACGGTTCAGTCGGTCGCAAAACAATAGAACAGGCCGTCGCCACCTGTGCCTTTCAGCGCCTCCTGGCTGCAGCCGCCACGAGAGGCGTGCGAGGAATTCCATGACTTTGCCGCCGCCGAATCGTCGAGACCGGTGCGGTCGTGATGGCCCATCATGGCCGCCCCTTCGGCGCCGCTCATCGTCCAGTCGCCGCAGGTCTGGTCGGCGATCCGGGTGCCGTCAGGCTTGGATCCCGTCAGCATATCGTGCCGGTTGGGAGTATCGCCGCGACCGTTGACCGTCTCGCCCTTCTCATTCAGCGCGGTCTGCTTGGTGATGCCGTTGGCGTCGCTGTGCAGGGAGGCGACATCATCGGCGATCTTGGCGCCCTTGGCGTTGAACCAAGGCCCCTTGCCGATGCGGTCGCGCGCATCCTCGGCGCTGGTCGAGAGATAAGCGTGCCAGCTCTTGCCGGTGACGCCGGCGGCTTCGGCAAGCGATGCGCAATGGGCGTCCGCGCCCTTCAGGCCACCGAGATCGGCGCCCTTGCCGGAGCCGACACTGGTGACGAAGAAGCTCATTTTGGTATCTTGGGAAACAGCCACACCGACTGTAGCCCCAAGGGCGGCGGTGAGAGCGGCGGCAACGATAACGAATCTGCGCATGTCGGTCCTCCGGTTTCGAATGTCCTACGTCAGGAGAACGTAGCCGAAGGCTCTTTTAATCCGTTTCGAACCCGAGTTTTATTCCGGTTGCCGATAGGTGACGAAGCGGTTGTGCTTGGCCTGGAAGATCAGGCCGGTCTCTTTGAGGTCCGGGCTGGCCAGCGGCACGATGCGTTTGGCGATCTCGGAGGGGTGCGGCAGCGTCTCGGGATCCTCACCGGGTACGGCTTGCGCGCGCATCGCGGTGCGCGTGGCGCCGGGGTCGGCGGCGTTGACGCGCAGCGGCAGGCTTTGCGTCTCATGCGCCCAGGAACGCATCATTGTTTCGACCGCCGCCTTCGATGCCGCGTAAGGCGCCCAGAACGCGCGCGCCGAATGCGCGGCATTGGAAGACAGGATAATCGCCCGGCCGGCATCCGAAAGCCGCAGCAGCGGGTCGACGGAGCGGATCAGCCGCCAGGTCGAGGTGACGTTGATGGTCATCACCTTTTCGAAGGTCTTGGCCTCGACATGGCCGATCGGCGAGATGACGCCAAGCACGCCGGCATTGGCGAC
Source organism: Mesorhizobium sp. M8A.F.Ca.ET.165.01.1.1 (assembly GCF_004792065.1). Taxonomy (NCBI): domain Bacteria; kingdom Pseudomonadati; phylum Pseudomonadota; class Alphaproteobacteria; order Hyphomicrobiales; family Phyllobacteriaceae; genus Mesorhizobium; species Mesorhizobium sp. M8A.F.Ca.ET.165.01.1.1. The sequence continues at coordinate 202,575 of NZ_SRTH01000002.1, forward strand.
GAGAATGTCGAGCTTGCCCCAGCGCTCGTTGATGGCGCCCCCCAACCGGTCGATGCCGGCCATGTCGGCGAGATCGAGCGGGACCAGCGTCGCCTGGCCGCCGGCCGCCTTGATCTGGTCGTCGAGTTCTTCCAGCCCGCCGACAGTGCGGGCAACCGCGATGACATGGGCGCCGGCGGCCGCCAATTCCCTGGCGATGAAATAGCCGATGCCGCGCGAGGCGCCGGTGACGACCGCAACGCGGCCGGTAAGGTCGAGGGTCATGCGATGCTTCCGGAACTCTGGCTAGAGCAATTCCAGGAAAAGTGTGTAACGGTTTTCCGTCCGGAATTGCGTAAAAACAAAGAGTTAGAGCGGTTCGGCGATTCTATCAAACGCTAAACCGCTCTAAGCTGGTGACGGTCCGGCATTCCTACGCCCCGCTTGTCGCCAGCAGCGACAGCGTGCGCACATTGTCGTGGCCTTCGAAGTCGAGCAGGCGGGTCGGGTACTGGCCGGTGAAGCACGCATCGCAGAACTGTGGCTGTTCGTCGTTGCGGCTGGCCTCGCCGACGGCGCGGTAGAGCCCGTTGATCGAGAGGAAGCCGAGTGAATCGACGCGGATGAATTCGGCCATCTCTTCCACCGACATGCGCGAAGCGAGCAGCTTCGACTTCTCCGGCGTGTCGACACCGTAGAAGCACGACGCGCTGGTCGGCGGCGAGGCGATCCGCATGTGCACTTCCCTGGCGCCGGCGTCACGCACCATCTGCACGATCTTCTGGCTGGTGGTGCCGCGCACGATGGAATCGTCGACCAGCACCACGCGCTTGCCCTCGATCATGCGGCGGTTGGCGTTGTGCTTGAGCTTGACGCCCATGTGGCGGATCGAATCGCCGGGCTGAATGAAGGTGCGGCCGACATAATGGTTGCGGATGATGCCAAGCTCAAAGGGAATGCCTGCCGCCTGGCTGAAGCCGATCGCCGCCGGCGTGCCCGAGTCCGGCACCGGCACGACGATGTCGGCCTCGACCGGGTTTTCCTGCGCCAGTTCGGCGCCGATGCGCTTGCGCACCTCATAGACATTGCGGCCCTCGACCGAAGAGTCGGGCCGGGCGAAATAGACATATTCGAAAATGCAGAAGCGGGTCTTCTGCGGTTCGAACGGGAACAGGCTCTCGATGCCCTTCGAGGTGACGACGACCATCTCGCCGGGCTTCAGATCACGCACGAAACGGGCGCCGATGATGTCGAGCGCGCAGGTCTCGGAGGCCAGGATCCAGGCGCCGTCGAGATCGCCGAGCACCAGCGGGCGGATGCCGAGCGGATCGCGGCAACCGATCATCTTCTTGGCCGTCATCGCCACCAGCGAGAAGGCGCCCTCTACCTGGCGCACCGCGTCGATGAAGCGCGAGTTGAGATCGCGCTCCTTGCTGGTCGCGACCAGATGCAAAAGCGTCTCGGTGTCGGAGGTGGAGGAGAAGATCGCGCCCTGCTTCTGCAGCGCGCGCTGCACGGTCATGGCGTTGGTGAGGTTGCCGTTATGGGCGACGGCGAAGCCGCCATCGGCCAACTCGGCGAAGAAGGGCTGGATGTTGCGCATGCCGGCGCCGCCTGTCGTGGCGTAGCGCGTGTGGCCAATGGCGCGGTTACCCTGCAGGCTGTCGATGACGCGCTGCTTGGTGAAGGTGTCGCCGATCAGTCCGACATGGCGTTCGACATGGAATTGGGTGCCGTCGTAGGAAACGATGCCGGCCGCTTCCTGGCCACGATGCTGCAGCGCATGCAGGCCGAGCGTGACGATGGCCGCCGCATCCTGCCGGCCAAAGATGCCGAAGACGCCGCATTCGTCATGGAAATGATCGTCAGCCTCGGCGGAAAGCACGTCGTCTGCGTCTGCCATCTTAAGCTCCGCTAAAATCGCCATATAAGGCGGTCGCGCGTCGAAAGCAACGCACTGCATGCGATCGTTCACATGGATCGATCGCCAGACGTCCCGTTCGGACCTCAGTTCGCCGGCGCTGGCGCCGGCTTGGCCGTGTTGTCGGCGGGACCGGCGTCGTTGTCGTCGGGCGCTGGCGCATTGGCGTCGTCGCCGCCGGCTGGGGCATCCGCCGCCGGTGCGTCGGGCGCGGCGGGCGTCTCGGCGGCCGGCTGATTCGGATTGAGCTTCTTGAGGATGGCGTTTTCCGGATCCTCCGGCAGCAGGCTTTCCAGCTTGGCGCCGATCTGTTCCAGCAGCGGCCGCGACTTGGCTTCCGTGACCCAGGCCGGGGCCTTGGCGCCGGCCAGCCAGTTGAAGAACAGCAGCGCCACCGCGACGACCAGGACGCCGCGCGCGGCGCCGTAGAGGAAGCCGAGCGTGCGGTCGAGCGCGCCGATGCGCGAATCGATGATCCAGTCGGCGAGCTTCATGGTGATGACCGAGACCACGATCAGCGCGATGATGAAGACGACGCCGGCGGCAGCGGCCATGGCGATCTTCTCATTGTCGATATAGGGCTTCAGGTAGGGCAGGACCGGCTTGTAGAAGAAGAAGGCGGCCGCCGCCGCCGCCGCCCAGGACACCACCGAGAGCACTTCGCGCGAAAAACCGCGAACCATGGCGAGCATCGCCGAGACCAGGGTGAAGCCGACGAGAATTCCGTCAAGCAGCGTAATCGGCATGTCTTTCGCCCCACTCTGTCTTGCTCACCACCGGATGAGCCGCGTCACTCTTCATCGTCGGCACGGCTTCGCCGTGAGCCGGCTATACGCGCCACGAGGTCGGCAAGCTCGGTGGGTTGGAAAGCGCCGGCCCCGATCCCTCCAGCAAGTTCCTCGCTGCCCAAGGGCAGAACCGCGCTACCAAAACCCAGTTTTTCGGCTTCCTTGAGGCGCTGCTGCGCATGCGCAACCGGCCTCACCGCGCCCGAAAGGCTGATTTCGCCGAAATAGACGCAATCGGCGGGAAGGGCAAGACCGGTGAGCGAGGAAACCAGTGCCGCGGCGACCGCAAGATCGGCCGCCGGCTCGCTGATGCGGTAGCCGCCGGCGACGTTGAGATAGACGTCATGCTGGCCGAAACGGACACCGCAATGCGCCTCCAGCACCGCCAGCACCATCGACAACCGAGCCCCGTCCCAGCCGACCACCGCCCGGCGCGGCGTGCCGAGCGAGGAGGGCGCGACCAGCGCCTGGATCTCGACCAGGACGGGCCTGGTGCCTTCCATGCCGGCGAAAACCGCCGCTCCCGGCGATTTCGCGTGCCGTTCGCCGAGAAAAAGTTCGGACGGGTTGGAGACCTCGCGCAGACCCTTGTCCGACATTTCGAAGACGCCGATCTCATCGGTCGGTCCGAAGCGGTTCTTCACCGCGCGCAGGATGCGGAAATGGTGGCCGCCTTCGCCCTCGAAATAGAGCACGCCGTCGACCATGTGCTCGACCACGCGCGGACCGGCGATCTGGCCTTCCTTGGTGACATGGCCGACCAGCACGATCGCGGCACCCGTGGATTTGGCGTAGCGGATCATTGCCTGGGCGGCGGCGCGCACCTGGGTGACCGTGCCCGGCGCCGAGTCGGCTAGGTCGGTCCACAGCGTCTGGATCGAATCGAGGATGACCAGATCCGGCCGCTTGCCGTCGGCGATCGTGGCGAGGATATCCTCGACATTGGTCTCGGCCGCCAGTTCCACGGGCGCCGACGCGACGCCGAGCCTCTGCGCGCGCAGCCTGATCTGGGCAACCGCCTCTTCGCCCGAAACATAGACGATGCGGTGGCCCTTGGAGGCAAGAGCGGCCGCGGCCTGGGTGAGCAGCGTCGATTTGCCGATACCGGGATCGCCGCCGACCAGCAGTGCAGAGCCCCGGACGAAACCGCCACCGGTGGCGCGGTCGAGTTCGCCGATGCCTGATATGATGCGCGGCGCGTCCTCGATGTCACCGGAAAGCGTGGTCAGCACCACCGCGCGGCCCTTGCGGGCATTGCGCGTGTTGGCAGGCCCCGAGCCGATGCCGCCCGACGTGCCTTCCTCGACCAGCGTGTTCCACTCCCCGCAGGCATCGCATTTGCCCGCCCAGCGCTGATGCACCGAACCGCAATTCTGGCAGATGAACTGGACGCGGGATTTGGCCACGCTTTTACCTTCCCGCCCGGTTGCGGGCGCGGCGATCCTTCGCGCGCTCCTCTGTCCGGCAAGGCAGAAGGGGGCGCCGTAGAACGCCTTGCTTCCGCATTTCTGTTGCGACCGCTGGCAAGAGGCTACTCGAACCTCTCCGCGATGTGGTGCTCTTCGGCCAAATCAGAGAAGCGGGTGAATTCGCCGTGGAAGGCGAGCGTGACCGTGCCGGTCGGCCCGTGGCGCTGCTTGGCCACGATCACCTCGGCCTTGCCGCGCATCTCGTTCATCTCGTTTTCCCATTTGACGTATTCCTCGGTGCCGAGCTTCGGCTCGCGGTTCTTGAGGTAATATTCTTCGCGGTAGACGAAGATGACGACGTCGGCGTCCTGCTCGATCGAACCGGATTCGCGCAGGTCGGAGAGCTGCGGGCGCTTGTCGTCGCGGCTTTCGACCTGACGCGAGAGCTGCGACAGCGCGATGATCGGCACGGTCAGTTCCTTGGCCAGCGCTTTCAGGCCCGTGGTGATCTCGGTGATTTCCTGCACGCGGTTCTGCGAGGATTTGGCGGATGAGCCCTGCATCAGCTGGATATAGTCGATGACGATCAGGTCGAGGCCACGCTGGCGCTTCAGGCGGCGCGCGCGGGCAGACAACTGAGCAATGGAAATACCACCGGTCTGGTCGATGAACAGCGGGATCTTCTGCATGGTCTGCGAACAGGCGACCAGCTTTTCGAAATCCATTTCGCTGATTTCGCCGCGGCGGATCTTCGAGGAAGAGATTTCCGTCTGTTCGGAAATGATACGGGTCGCGAGCTGTTCGGACGACATTTCGAGCGAGAAGAACCCGACGACACCGCCATTGGCCGCCTTGAACGAGCCGTCGGCCTGTTGTGCCGGCACATAGGCCTCGGCGACGTTGAAGGCGATGTTGGTGGCGAGCGATGTCTTGCCCATGCCCGGACGGCCGGCAAGCACGATCAGGTCGGAGGGCTGCAGGCCGCCCATGCGGCGGTCGAGATCGCGCATGCCGGTGGCGAGGCCCGACAGACCGCCGTCGCGCATATAGGCGGCGTTGGCCATGTCGACCGCGGTCTTGACCGCGTCGGTGAAGCTCTCGAAGCCGCCGTCATAGCGCCCGGTTTCAGCCAGTTCGAACAGGCGGCGCTCGGCGTCCTCGATCTGTTCGGAAGGCGACATGTCGACAGGTGCGTCATAGGCGATGTTGACCATGTCCTCGCCGACCGTGATCAGCGCCCGGCGCGTCGCCAGGTCATAGATGGCGCGGCCGTAATCGGTGGCGTTGACGACGGTGACGGCTTCCACCGCCAGCCGCACGACATATTGCGCCACCGTCATGTCGCCGACCTTTTCGTCGGCCGGCAGGAAGGTCTTCAGCGTGATCGGCGTCGCCGCCTTGCCCATGCGGATCAATTCGGCCGCGACGTCGAAGATCTTGCGGTGCAGGGGTTCATGGAAATGACCGGACTTCAGGAAATCGGACACCCGGTAGAAGGCATCGTTGTTGACCAGGATGGCGCCAAGCAGCGCCTGCTCGGCCTCGATGTTGTTGGGCGATTCGCGATAGAGCGGTTGCTCCGCCACGCCGAATTTTCGCGCTGCCTCTGCCATGATGTCCCCAATTTCGATCCCGCCCTTTCGATATCAGAACTGGACAAGTCGGTGCTGACTTATCTGCAACAGCCCGTGTCGAAGCGGCTTTGATACTCGCGATTCACAGCCAAAATTTTTCCGTGGAAAGAATCGCAATTGACTCGAATCGAGAGTTGCGAGTTTAGCGTTTCTCGAAGGAGAACAAAACAGGAAAGTGGAGCGATTGGCACCGGATTGCGGAGCCGTCGCGTTCGTTTCATCCTCGTGCCAGCGCATCGCCCCAGTCCAGCCGCCGCGCCACCTTGAAGGCGTCGCCGTCGCGTTTGGTGAAGAGCTTTTCGCCGGCGCTGCCGTCTGCTTCGCAGAGTTTCAGCGACACCTTGCCGGACCCTGACTTCGGCGGCGCGATCACCCGTGCGGCGCGGGAGACAGCCGGCTGGCGCGAAGCGGCGACATAGATGAATTTCTCGTCCTCCCATGGCACATCGGCGTCCTTGGCCAGCCGGTGCAGGCGCGAGCGGGCGACGCGGCGGGAAAAATGGCACCAGTCGGGCGGGTTGAGCGGGCAGGGCGCTTCGTGCGGACAAGGCGCCAGCACATGCGCGCCGGCGGCGATCAATTGCTGGCGCACCGCCAGAATTCGCTGCCAGCCCGCCGGCGTGCCCGGCTCGATAATCAGCAGCGTGTCGGTCGTGAGGTGCCATAGCCGGTCGATCATTTTGGCCAGGGATGCTGACACGATCTCGTCCAGCACATAGGCGCATGTGACGAGGTCCGCGGGCTGGAGGTCGGCAAGGTCTGTCGTGACATCGCCGGCCTGCCAGATGGTCCGGGCCGCGATCGCATCGGCGGCAAGTGTCTCGCCGATTTTGCGCACCGCGGCACTCGCCTCCAGCAACGTGGCCAGTTCCAGTTCAGGCCAGAGGTCGCTGGTGGCCCAAAGCACCGTACCAGGGCCGGCGCCGACATCGAGCAAGGTTTTCGGCGTGAAATCCGGCCGGGCTTCGGCGAGCGCATCGAGGCTGGCGCGGACCGCGGCATAGGTCGCCGGCAGCCGCGTCGCCAGATAGGCCCTGACCGCCATGTCCTGCGCCATGTGCAGGCGGCCGTCGCGCAGTTCGGCGCGGTAACGGTCGGAGAGCGTCTTTGCCGCCTGCTTCAGGTCCGGCAACGGCACCTTTTCCAAAATGCGATCGACAGCCTGTCGAAGAGGGGCCGGCAACTCCACGCTATGCTCCTCGCGGCACGAGTAGGATGATCGAGGCACCTGCCACGCAGAGTGCCGCACCGCCAAGATCCCAGCGGTCGGGCCGCACGCCTTCAACCAGCCAGAGCCAGGCCAGCGAGGCTACGATGTAGATGCCGCCGTAAGCGGCATAGGCTCGCCCTGCTGCATTGGTGTCGACCAGTGCCAGGAGCCAGGCGAAGACAAGCAGCGAGACAAAGCCCGGCGCCAGCCACAAAGGCGATTTTTCCAGCCGCCACCAGGCCCATACCGAAAAACAGCCGGCGATCTCGGCCAGCGCTGCGGCGGCATAGAGGAGATAGGTCATGAAAAAGGCCTCGCGACGATTCACGAGGCCTTTTTCGGGGCAGGAGCCTGCAATGGCAAGCGCCAATAATGCGTCCTGCAGCGCCGTTCCTATTCCGCCACCTTGCGGCGCCGGGCCGGCTTGACGGGCTTCTCGACTGGAGCCGCCTCGCGGCGACCCATGTCGCGCATTTCCAGTGCCTTTTCGCATTTGGTCATGTAGTCGCGCGTCATCGGCAACGTGTCGTTCTTCTTGGTGATCTGGAACTGGAAAATCACCAGGTCCTGCCAACGGAAGGCAGCCTCCGAGGCGGCCAGATAGAACTCCCACATGCGGCAGAAGCGTTCGTCATAGATCGCCTTGGCCTTGTCGCGGTTGGCGGCGAAGCGCTGGCCCCAGTGCTTCAGCGTGTCGGCATAGTGGAGCCGCAGGATTTCGACGTCGGTGACCACGAGGCCGGACTTTTCGATCGCCGGCAGCACCTCGGACATCGCCGGAATATAGCCACCCGGGAAAATATACTTGCGGATGAAGGCGCTGGTCGCCCACGGCACGCCGGAGCGGCCGATCGTGTGCAGAAGCATGACACCATCAGGCTTCAGCAATGTTGCCGCCTTGTCGAAGAAGGTTCGGTAATGGTTGACGCCGACATGCTCGAACATGCCGACCGAGACGATGCGGTCGAAGCGTTCGTTGAGCTCGCGATAATCCTTCAGTTCGAAATGGACGTGGTTTTCCAGCCCTTGCGCATGCGCCCGGTCCGTGGCGACGCCATGCTGTTCGGTCGACAGCGTCACACCCTGCACGTCGACGTCGAAAGCCTTGGCGAGATAGAGGCCGAGCCCGCCCCAGCCGGAGCCGATGTCGAGCACCGTCTGCCCCGCCTTCAGCCGGAGCTTGGCGGCGATATGGCGCTTCTTGGCTGCCTGCGCCTCTTCCAGCGTCATGTCCGGTTGCTCGAAATAGGCGCAGGAATACTGCATGTCCTCATCGAGGAAGAGCCGGTAGAGTTCACCTGACAGGTCGTAGTGCCGCTGCACGTTGCGGCGCGAGCGCGAGGCGGTGTTGATCTGTTGCAGGCGGCGGAAGGCGTGGCGCAGGCCCTCGATGGCTTTCGACCAGGTCGCGTCGATGCCGCCGCTGCCCATGTTCTGGAAGGCAATGCGCATCAGCCCAAGCACGCCGCCTTCAAGAATGTCCAACTCGCCGTCCATATAGGATTCAGGCACCGCCAGCATCGGATCGAAGGAGATGGCGCGCTCGGCATGGCGGGTCTTGATGTGCATATGCACCGGCTCGCCGCTGCCGTCGCCGAAGATGAATGTCGAACCCTTCGGCCCGGTTACCTTCAGATTGCCCGTGCGCACCAGGCGGTCGAGAACGCGCTTCAACAGAATATTCATGTCCAATGTCCCCTCACGGTCAGACAGGCTGTCCTACTCTGCATCAATATATAGGGTTTCGAAAAGTTCCTTTTGGCACAAAAATGCCCGGGCGAGAGGCCCGGGCATTGGTCCAGAATGGCTGGAGAGCGGTGGTCCGAGGACCTGTGCGATCAGGCGTTGTCTTCGCCGCCTTCGAACTCGGCATTCGGATCGAAGAAGTTTTCCGGCCGCGCATTGTCGTTGATGTCGTCGCCGTAAATGGCTTCGGCGGTGGTCAGCGTCTCGCCCTTGGCCTGGCGTTCGGCCTCGTCGGCCGTGCGGGCGATGTTGAGCGTGATGGTGACTTCGACTTCCGGATGCAGCGCGATCGCCACATTGGTGAGGCCGATGGTCTTGATCGGCTGGTTGAGCTGGATCTGGTTGCGGTTGACCGTGAAGCCCTCCGCGGTCAGCAGGTCGGCGATGTCGCGGGTCGACACCGAACCGTAGAGCTGGCCGGTCTCGCCGGCCGAACGCACCGCGATGAAGCTCTTGCCGTCAAGCTTTTCGGCGACCTGGGCCGCTTCCGACTTGCGTTCAAGGTTGCGGGCTTCGAGTTGGGCGCGCTGGCCCTCGAACTTCTTCTTGTTGGCTTCGTTGGCGCGCAGCGCCTTGCCCTGCGGCAGCAGGAAATTGCGGGCAAAACCGTCCTTGACCTTGACGGTATCGCCCATCTGGCCGAGGCGGGAAACGCGTTCGAGAAGAATGACGTCCATGGCTATGTTCCTTTTGGTTGGGCGTCCGTCCACGAGGCCGACGCCGAATTCTCTGGAACAGGTCAGGAAGCAAAAGGGCGTTGCCGCCGGTGTCGCTGTCCTGCCTGTCGCGGCAGTTAGAGGTTATTGACCTCAACTCGGGATTTGATGGCTATCCGGTCATGCCCGTCATGGCCGGCGACAGGAACGGGCGGCGAACCGCCCGTTCGGAAGAATTAGCGAACCACGTAGGGCAGCAGGCCGAGGAAACGGGCACGCTTGATCGCCTTGGCGAGCTCGCGCTGCTTCTTCTGGCTGACGGCGGTGATGCGCGACGGCACGATCTTGCCGCGCTCGGAAATGTAGCGCTGCAGCAGGCGCACGTCCTTGTAGTCGATCTTCGGTGCGTTGGCGCCGGAGAACGGGCAGGTCTTGCGGCGGCGATGGAAAGGGCGCCGGGTCGGGATCTGATTGATGTCGACCATTATTCTGCACCCCCTTCAAAACCTTCGCGCGGACGGCGCGGACCACGGTCGCCGCCTTCGCGATCGCCGAACGAACGCGGGCCACGATCGCCGCGGTCGCCGAAGCTGCGCGCCGGACGATCGCCACGGTCGCGATCGCCGAAGCCACCGCGCTCGGAGCGCTCTTCGCGCTTCTGCATCATGGCCGATGGGCCTTCCTCATGCGCCTCGACCTTGATGGTCAGGAAACGCAGCACGTCCTCGGACAGACCCATCTGGCGCTCCATCTCGTTGAGCGCTGCCGGCGGGCAGGTGAGGTCCATCAGCGTGTAGTATGCCTTCCGGTTCTTGTTGACCCGGTAGGTGAGGGACTTCAGTCCCCAGTTCTCGACCCGGCCGACGGACCCGCCATTTGCTGCGATGACGCCCTTGTACTGTTCGACAAGCGCATCGACCTGCTGCTGCGAGAGGTCCTGCCGGGCAAGAAACACATGTTCGTAAAGAGCCATTATGGTTCAGTGCCTTTCTTCGTTTCTCTCCCGGTTCCCGGCGGCAAAAGCCTCTGCAACTTCTCTGACCCGCATGTGCCTCGAAAGGCGCGGGAAGAAAGGAGCATGACGAGACGGTCGAGAGCGGAGACACGGGAGGCGGAAGCGCTTCTGGCTTCACACGAAGGTTCTCGAAAAAACCTCCGGCCCTCCGTTCAGCCCCCAGCTGGGACCGGCAGATTGGCGGCGTCTATATAGCAATCCACCGATAAGGCAAGGGCAAGCGGCGTCCCCGATGTCGCAACCACCAGAAAATCAAGCCGCGGCGCCAGCAAGGCCCGGCGATTTTCCCCGGCAACCGGACCTTAACCACAATGTCAGGTTGCGCAGGGTTGCCCTCCGCCGTCAACGGTCGATTCATTATGAAAGGTGCAAAAGCCCGGACAGCCGTGCATGACAAGCGGCAAGCATTTTCGGGGGTAAGGATGCTTCTCAACAGGTTCTGGCGCTCGAAGAGCGGCAATTTCGCGCTTCTCATGGGATTGGGGCTACCCGCCATTCTGTCGGCAGTGGCCTTCGCGACCGATGTCTCGACCATGATGCGGGCGAAGAGCAACCTGCAGAACGCGATCGATGCGGCAAACCTTGCCTCCTCGCATCTTGGCGATCTCGACATGACCCGCACCGATGCTTTCGACCGCTATTTCCAGGCCAACATCGCTGGCCATGGCGAACTCGTCAACGCGCAGGCGACCCTGACCGTCGATAGGGGCGTCAATTTCATCAAGACCAAGGCGGTCGCCTCGGCCGACGTCAATCTGAACTTCGCTTTCCTGTTTGGCCAGAGCAAGCACATCGTGGTCGATGCCTCGGCGGCCGAGTCCAATAACCAGCTCGAAGTCGTGCTGGTTCTGGACAATACCGGCTCGATGGCTGGCGCCCGCATGACGGCTCTGAGGACGGCGACGAAGTCGTTGCTGGATACGCTCGAATCGACAAAGTCGCCGACGCGCCAGGTCCGTGCCTCGCTGGTTCCCTTCGTCACGGCCGTGAACGTCAATGGCGACGGGTTCGATCCGTCCTGGATCGACATGGACGGCAAATCCTCGACCAACGGTATCAATTTCCCCGTCATCGACGGCAAGCGCCCGAACCACATGGCCCTGTTCAGGCAGCTCAAGGACACCGGATGGGCCGAGCCCGGATGGAACGACACGGGATGGAAGGGCTGCGTGGAGGCGCGGGCCGGCGCCTACAACATTTCCGACACGCCGCCCGACCCGGCTAAGCCCGACACGCTGTTCGTTCCCTATTTTGCGCCGGATGATCCGGGAGATGCGCAGATGCCGTCCAGTTCCTATGGCAATGAGGCAAAATACTACAACAATTCCTATCTCAGCGACGCCAGCGACACGGTCAAGCTAGACAAACAGAAAGGCGACAACCGGCTCGGCATCGACTTCAGCGGCCTCGACAGCGATCCCGACAAAGCCACCAAGGAACAGGTTGCCAAATATGTGGCGCCGGCCAAGGAACTTATCACCGAGACAGGAACTCCCGTCACCGTTGGTCCCAACCGTTCCTGCCCGACCCCCGTCGTTCCCCTGACCGACGATTTCGACAAATTGCGTAAGGCGGCGAGCCAGATGACGGAATGGAACGGCTCCGGCACCAACGTCTCGGAGGGGCTGTCCTGGGGCATGCGGGTGCTTTCGCCCGGCGCGCCCTATACCGGCGGCGCGCCATTCAAGACGCCTGGCGTCAGCAAGATCGTACTCCTGCTCACCGACGGTGAGAACGTCGTCTACGGCGCCAGCCAGCAATCGACGAAGTCCGACTACACATCCTACGGCTATCTGGCGGGTGGCCGCTTCGGGTCGGACAATCAGACGACGGCGGCCCGCAATGTCGACGGCTGGACGAAGAGCGTCTGCACGCAGTTGAAGAACCAGGGCGTGCAGATTTACACGATGGTGCTGCAGTCCGACACCGCCGCCAACCGCACGCTTTACAGCGCCTGCGCTTCCGATCCGAGCGATTATTATGCCGTCAACGATCCGGCCAAGCTGCCGAATGTTTTTCAGCAGATCGCCAACAAGTTCTCGAAGCTGCAACTGACGAATTGAGCGCCCGATGCCGAGAGCGCGCGATGCATCCGGGGGGTCCAGACCTTCAACTCGTATGGGCGACAACCTTGTCGACCGTCTCGGGGAAGAAGTCGGGCGCGGCATGGCGCTTGCCGAACATCATGTCGTACTGGATCAGCCGGAAGTCGCGGATCGCCGGGTCGATCTCTTTCTGACGCGACCAGTCGGCCGTGGCCGCGCCGGCCGGCGTGAGCAGCAGGTTGCGGTCGACAACGCGATAGCGCTCCCGCATCTCGCCCAGGAAGCCGGTGTAGTAGGGGTGGGTGATGCCTGCGGCGGTGAGGATATGATAGGGCAGGAACGCAGGACTCACCGTCCCCAGATTCTCGACCGGGCCCGAACGGTTCGACCAGATGATCAGCGGAGTCGCGTGATGTTCGAGAGCGGCCTCCGGCGTCGGTTCCTTGCGGGGCGCGACGTTGTCCTTCAGGAAGCCGGTCTCGACATAGACCGGCCCGAGCGGCGGCAGGTGGTCACCGAAAAAGGCAACAATCGTTGGCCGCTCGCGCGTCTTGGCCCATTCGATCAGCCGCTCGAGGCCGCGGTCCGCGTCGGCTGAACCCTCGGCGTAGGAGAGCAGCGAGTCACGCGCCCACTGGCTGATCGGCGCCTGCACCGAGTGGGTCGGGTTCGAATAACGGTTCGGCTCATACGGGCCATGGTTCTGCAGGCTGACCGCGAAGAAGAAGACGGGGTCGTCGCTGGCGTCGGCTTCGCGGATGATCTCGTCGGTCATCGCAGCGTCGGATGCCAGCGGTCCGCGCTTTTCCATGGGCGGCAGCGTTTCTTCCGATTTGAAGTCGTTGAAGCCGAAATCGGCATAGACGGCGCCGCGATTCCAGAACCAGTTGGTGCCTGGATGGATGGCGCGTGCCCTATAGCCTTCGCTCTTCAGGAAGGTCGCCATCGATGGCGTCGGGGTGCGTACATACTGCTGGTAGGGGATGCTGCCGGCCGGCAGGAAGGCGTTCGAGAACCCGGTCAGCGCTTCGAATTCGATATTGGCGGTCATGCCGCCGAATTCGGGCGAGAACATCGAGCCCGAGCGGAGCGACCGCACATTGGGGATCGGATCGGGCGTGATGGTGACGCCGGGCAGCTTGGTCGAATCCCAGAAGGATTCGCTCATGACGATGATGATGTCCGGCTTCTGGGCCGGCACCGAGGCGCTCACATCGGGCCTGTCGATCGCCGCGATTGCCTTGTCGGAATAGCCCGGCGGGGCAGAGACGTGCGCCATCGGCACGTTGAGCGCGAAGGCGAGCGCAAAGCCGTTGGAGGCGTAGTTTTCCTTCTGGTCCCACATGATCGGGATGATCTGCAGCCGGTCCCTGGTCCACGAGAAGGTGGCGTAGTCCATGATTGAGACGAAGAAGGCGAGCAGCGGCACCGCCAGCGTCAGCCGGGCGAGGCGGCCCTTGTGGCTGAGGGCTGGAACCTTGCGGCGCCAAAGACGCCAGCCGTAGACGAGCAGGGACAGGCCGACCACGATGCCCGCGACCATGGCGAGCGCGGTCATTGGCCGCTCGCGCACCAGCAGCGGCAACAGCGCGAAGATCTGTCGGGCGTAAAGGAAGTCCGTCGGATAGAGCGGGTCGCCGAGATAATGCGACTTCTGGTGGCCGACAAAGGCCAGCGATAGGGTCAGCGGCGCGACGATCATCAGGCTTTGATGACTGCGGCCGAGCACGGCATCGAGGCCGATCAGGACCAGCGCGAACACGACGATGGTGGTCCAGCCCGGCTTGAACGGCTGCAGGAAGAAGGAAACGGTGCCGGCGACATCACCGCGCACGATCAGTTCGATGGCGAACACCATGACGGCCGAGATCGCCAGGCTGATCAGCCCGTAGCGGACGACCGGCCATCTCCGGCCCGGCAGATAGCCGGTGGACGGATCGTCTTCCAGGAATTGCGGCGCGGCGTTGCCGGCACGTTTCGAACTCTTTGCCACTTTAACTTCCCACCCAAAGACAACCCACGTCATTCGATTGTCATATAATTGTCACGCAAAGCTAGCGCCTGTGACGGAAATAAGAAGAGCCAGCAAACGATTCGTGAGCGGTTTTCATCAGGTGTGATCGCCAAAAAGCCCTTTCGGAACAGGCACTCGCTCAAGGATACGGCCTTCGGCATGGGCTGAAGTGGCTTGACTTGGCGGCCTGCCTTGCGTCACAGGCAGGGAAAATTCGTAGTATCACGCAAGCAGAACCAGTCTGGGGAGCCCTCGCATGGCCGTCGCATTTACCTTTCCAGGACAGGGCAGCCAGGCTGTCGGCATGGGCAGGGATCTCGCCGATGCCTTTCCCGAAGCGCGCAGGGTCTTCCAGGAAGTCGATGATGCGCTCGGCGAAAACCTGTCGAAGCTGATCTGGGAAGGTCCCGAAGAGACCTTGACGCTGACGGCCAACGCGCAGCCGGCCCTGATGGCGGTATCGCTGGCGGCGATCAGGGCGCTGGAAGCGCGCGGTTTCTCGCTGAAGGACCAGGTCGCCTATGTCGCCGGCCATTCGCTGGGCGAATATTCGGCACTCGCCGCCGCCGGCTTCGTTTCCGTCGCCGATGCCGCTCGTCTGCTGCGCATTCGCGGTAACGCCATGCAGGCGGCGGTGCCGGCCGGCGAGGGCGCCATGGCGGCGATCATCGGGTTGGAGCAGGCCGATGTCGAAGATGCCTGCGCCGAGGCCGCCAAGGGCTCGATTTGCCAGATCGCCAACGACAATGGCGGCGGCCAGCTGGTCATCTCAGGTGCAAAGGTCGCGGTCGAGCTGGCAGCGAAACTGTGCACCGATAAGGGCGCCAAGCGTGCGCTGATGCTGCAGGTGTCGGCGCCCTTCCATTCGGCGCTGATGGCGCCGGCGGCCAACGTCATGCGCGAGGCGCTTGCCGGCGTGGCAAAGACCGCGCCAGTCGTTCCCGTCGTGTCCAACGTATCGGTGCAGCCGTCGACCGATCCCGACGAGATCGCCGGGCGCTTGGTCGAGCAGGTGACCGGTCGCGTGCGCTGGCGCGAAACGGTGGAATGGTTCGGCGCCAACGGCATCACCACGCTTTACGAGATCGGTGCCGGCAAGGTGCTTTCGGGACTGGCTCGCCGCATCAACCGCGATATCGCCACCGCGTCCGTCGGTTCCTCGGCCGAGGTCGAGGCGGCACTTGGGGCGCTTGCATAAAGCGCCATTTGAGACCATCCCTATAAGGGGCGCCCTCTTCTCAACCTGGAGACAAAAATGTTCGAATTGACCGGCCGCAAGGCGCTTGTCACCGGCGCATCGGGGGGCATCGGCGAGGCGATCGCCAGGGTGCTGCATGCGCAGGGCGCGATCGTCGGCCTGCACGGCACGCGCGTCGAGAAACTGGAAACGCTGGCCTCCGAACTGGGCGATCGGGTCAAGCTGTTCCCGGCCAACCTGTCGAACCGTGACGAGGTCAAGGCACTCGGCCAGAAGGCGGAGGCCGATCTCGAGGGCGTCGATATCCTGGTCAACAATGCCGGCATCACCAAGGACGGCCTGTTCGTGCGCATGTCGGACGCCGACTGGGATACGGTGCTGGAGGTCAATCTCACCGCCGTTTTCCGGCTGACCCGTGAACTGACCCACCCGATGATGCGCCGCCGCCATGGCCGCATCATCAACATCACATCGGTGGTCGGCGTGACCGGCAATCCCGGCCAGGCGAACTACTGCGCCTCCAAGGCCGGCATGATCGGCTTGTCCAAATCGCTGGCGCAGGAAATCGCCACCCGCAACATCACCGTCAACTGCGTCGCTCCGGGCTTCATCGAATCGGCGATGACCGACAAGCTCAACGAGAAGCAGAAAGAGGCGATCATGGCGGCGATCCCGACGAAGCGCATGGGCACCAGTGCCGAAGTGGCGTCCGCCGTTGCTTATCTGGCTTCGAACGAGGCCGCCTACGTAACCGGGCAAACCATCCACGTGAATGGCGGCATGGCGATGATCTGAGCGAGCTCCGGCAGCAACATCGCCGCGCTGTGAAAACCCACCATTTCGGCTTGGACCTCGGCAATTTTTCGTGTAATGCGGCCCGCAACCCGGCGGTTCGGGCAAAAACCGGTCCGTGGCCGTTGCGTTTCCGGCAGGACCATCTTTCAGCTTGATTAGCGGCATTCCGCCCGCTAACGAAGACAGACAAACAAAAGACGAGGATGCCCCAAATGAGTGACACCGCAGAGCGCGTCAAGAAGATCGTCATCGAGCACCTTGGCGTCGATGCCGACAAAGTGACGGAGCAGGCGAGCTTCATCGATGATCTGGGCGCTGACAGCCTCGACACGGTTGAACTCGTCATGGCGTTCGAAGAAGAATTCGGCGTCGAGATCCCCGACGACGCAGCAGAGACCATTCTGACCGTTGGCGATGCGGTGAAGTACATCGACAAGGCTTCGGCCTGACGCTTTCCGCAGTCGTCACCGGGGAGGACCTGCGATGAGGCGTGTCGTCGTCACGGGCCTTGGCCTGGTTTCGCCGTTCGGCATGGGCTTCGAGCACGGCTGGAAGCAACTGCTGACCGGCCGCAGCGCTGCCAAGCGCGTCACCGAGTTCGAAGTGGACGATCTTGCCTGCAAGATCGCCCACGTCATTCCGCGTGGCGACGGCTCCAACGGTACGCTCAATCCCGAAGCCATTCTCGAGCCGAAGGAACTTCGCAAGATCGGCGACTTCATCCTGTACGGGATCGCGGCCGCCGATGAAGCGCTGAAGGATTCCGGCTGGCAGCCTTCCACCGAAGAAGAGCGTTGCGCCACCGGTGTGCTGATCGGCTCCGGCATCGGCGGTCTCGAGGGCATCGCCGAGAACGCGATCATCCTGAAGGAACGCGGCCCGCGCCGCATCAGCCCATTCTTCATTCCCGGAAACATCATCAATCTCGTGTCGGGCCAGGTTTCGATCCGGCACGGATTGAAAGGCCCCAACCACGCTGTCGTCACCGCTTGCTCGACCGGCGCGCACGCCATTGGCGACGCCGCCCGGCTGATCATCTTCGGCGATGCCGACATCATGCTGGCCGGCGGCGCCGAATCGCCGGTGACCCGACTTTCGCTCGCCGGCTTCGCGGCCTGCCGGGCACTCTCGACCGAGCGCAACGACACCCCGCAAACCGCCTCGCGGCCCTACGACCGCGACCGCGACGGCTTCGTCATGGGCGAGGGGGCCGGTGTCGTGGTTCTGGAAGAGCTCGAGCATGCCAAGGCGCGCGGCGCCAAGATCTACGCCGAGGTGACCGGCTACGGTCTGACCGGCGACGCCTATCACATCACCGCGCCGGCCGAAGATGGCGACGGAGCCTTCCGTTGCATGACCGCGGCGCTGAAGCGGGCAAAGCTTACGCCGGCCGATGTCGACTACATCAATGCGCACGGCACCTCGACCATGGCCGATACGATCGAACTCGGCGCTGTCGAGCGGCTGGTCGGCAATGCGGCTTCCAAGATTTCGATGTCGTCGACCAAGTCGTCGATCGGCCATTTGCTGGGCGCGGCCGGTGCCGCCGAAGCGATCTTTTCGATCCTCGCGATCCGTGACAATATCGCACCGGCGACCATCAACCTCGACAATCCCGAGCGCGAAACCGCGATCGACCTGGTGCCGAACAAGCCGCGCCCGCGCCAGATCGACGTGGCACTGTCCAATTCCTTCGGCTTCGGCGGCACCAACGCCTCGCTGGTCTTCCAGCGTTATAATGGCTGACCGAGCTGCCGGGCGGTGCTTTGGCGTGCCGTCAATTTTGCCATATTCGCCCCTACTCTGCCGCAGGGGATTCGTTGAGAGATCGAACGGTAGGGCGAAATGAACACAAATCCGTCAGGCAACGGAGAATTCGGGCAAAGGCCGGCGAATACCGGGCCGATCGTGCCGAAGACGGCAAGCGAGGCGCTGCGGCCGGAGGCTGGAACGCCGCCGCCGAAACGGTCGCGCGCTTCGCGCAGCCAGATCGTCGTGTTCATGAACTTCGTCATCTCCTCGGTGATGCTGATGGTTCTGGCGGCAGGCGTGGCCCTCTATTTCGGCAAGCAGGAGTTTACCGAACCCGGCCCTTCCGCCAATGGCGACACCTTCCTCGTCAAGCCCAACACCGGCGTCCAGGATATCGCCGACCAGCTTGAGCGCCGCGGACTAATCAGCGACGCCCGCGTGTTCCGCCTCGGCGTGCGTGCCTTCGGCAACGATTCCGCGCTCAAGGCCGGTGAATACGAGATCAAGCCCAGGGCGTCCATGCGCGACATCATGGAACTCCTGAAGAGTGGCAAGTCGGTGATGTACTCGCTGACTATTCCCGAAGGGCTGACGGTCGAGCAGGCTTTGCAGCGCATCGCCGACGAACCCGCCCTGAGCGGCGATATGCCGTCGAAGACGCCCCCCGAGGGTAGTCTTGCCACCGACACGCTGCGCTTCACGCGTGGCGCAACGCGCCAGCAGATGGTCGACAAGCTGCTCGCCGATCAGAAGAAACTGGTCGATGAGGTGTGGCAGCGGCGCGCGCCGGATCTGCCCCTGGCCAGCGTCGAGGACTTTGTCACCCTGGCCTCGATCGTCGAGAAGGAAACCGGCAAGGGCGATGAACGCTCACGCGTGGCCGCCGTCTTCCTGAACCGGTTGGCCAAGGGCATGCGCCTGCAGTCCGATCCGACCATCATCTACGGTCTGTTTGGCGGCAAGGGCAAGCCGGCGGACCGTCCGATCTACCAGTCCGACATCCAGAAGCAGACGCCTTACAACACCTATGTGATCAGCGGCTTGCCGCCGACACCCATCGCCAATCCCGGCCGCGCGGCCCTCGAAGCCGTGGCCAATCCGTCGAAGACCGACGATCTCTATTTCGTCGCCGACGGCACGGGCGGCCACGTCTTTGCCGCGACCCTGGACGAGCACAACGAAAACGTCGCCCGCTATCGCGCGCTGCAGAAGAAGCAGGCCGATGACGCAGCCAAGGCCGCCGCTGCCGCCGGTACCAGCGGCAGTGCCGACAAGCCTGCAGCAGACAAGCCAGCCGACGACAGCGATGCCAGCGGCGGCGACAATGGCGATGCCGGCGGTGATGCGGGCGCGGCCCAGTAATGTGAAGAAAGGCGTTGCCTGGAAGGCGGCGGCCTGACATTTGAGAGAACGCCAGGCGTCCGATTTCGACGCGTTCGCGGCGTAGTCATTTTAAGCCGCGCTTGCCCTACCGGAAAACCGGTTTCAGGGTGAGGCGCCAGGGATGTGCGGGCGACATGAATTTGCAGAGTATGACCGGTTTCGCGCGGGCCGTCGCCGAGCACGACGGCACCTCCATTGCCTGGGAAGTCAAATCCGTCAATGGCAAGAGCGTCGAGGTGCGACTGCGGCTGCCCCAAGGATTCGAGCGGCTGGAACCTGTGGTCAGGCAAACGCTGCAGAAGCGTTTCGCCCGCGGCAATTTCCAGGCGACGCTGACCATCGGCCGCGCCGCCGGCACGCAGGCGCAACCTATCGTCAACGAGGCGTTTCTGAAGGATCTTGCCGGCCTGGCCAAGCGGCTGCAGGAGCAGTTCGGCGTCGCGCCCGCGACGGCTGACGGATTGCTGTCGCTGCGTGGTGTGCTCGACGTACCTGAAACCATCGAGACCGAAGAGGCGCGGACCGCACTCGACGCCGCCATCATGGCCGCGCTCGACGTGGCGCTGAACGGCCTGGAACAGGCCAGGCACGGTGAGGGCGCAGCACTGGCCGTGCTTTTGTCCGGCCATGTCGATACTATCGAGACGCTGACCCTGCGCGCGGAAGCTGACCCGTCACGCGATGCGGCGGTGATCCGCGAACGCATCGCCGAGCAGGTCAGGCTGCTGATGGACGCATCCGCCAATCTGGATGCAAGCCGGCTGCACATGGAGGCGGCGTTCCTTGCCACCAAGGCCGATATTCGCGAAGAGATCGACCGGCTGAAAACGCATGTCGCGTCTGGCCGGGCCTTGCTTGAGGGCGGCGGCGCGGTCGGCCGCAAGCTCGATTTTCTGGCACAGGAATTTAACCGCGAATCAAATACGCTGTGCTCCAAGTCGAACGCCGCGACAGTCACAGCGATTGGGCTGGAGTTGAAGGCCGTGGTCGACCAGTTTCGTGAACAGGTCCAGAATCTGGAGTAGCCGATGGTTGCCAAGGAACCGATGGTTCCCAGGGATTTGGGGTCCCGCATCCGCCGCCGGGGGTTGATGCTCGTCCTGTCGTCTCCATCGGGGGCCGGCAAGTCGACGATCGCGCGCAACCTTCTGGAGAGCGATTCAAGCCTTGAACTGTCGGTCTCGGTTACCACAAGGCCGCGCCGGGGTTCGGAAATCGAGGGCGTTCACTACCACTTCCGCACGATGCGCGAATTCGAGCGGCTGCGCGATTCCGACGCGCTCCTCGAATGGGCGGAGGTGCACGGCAATTGCTACGCGACACCGCGCGAGCCGGCCGAACTGGCGCTGGCGCAGGGCCGCGACATGCTGTTCGACATTGACTGGCAGGGCGCTCAGCAGCTCAAGGAGAAGATGCGCGCTGACATCGTCTCGATCTTCATCCTGCCTCCGTCGATGAAAGAATTGAAGGCGCGGCTGAAGCGCCGCGCCGAGGACCAGGAAGCGGTGATCGAGACGCGGCTGAAGAACGCCCGCAACGAGATCGAGCACTGGAAGGAATATGACTTCGTCATAGTCAACGACGATCTCGACCGTGCCTTCGCCGAAGTGCGCGGCATCGTCGTTGCCGAGCGGCTGCGGCGCGACCGCCGGCCGGGTCTCTTCGATTTCGTGTCGGGATTGCTGGACGAGAAAACGGTGTGATCGCCTTTCCTTCTTCCCGTCAACGGGGAGAAGGTGGCCCGAAGGACCGGATGAGGGCAGCGCCATACCTTCGCAACTTCGCACTGCCCTTCATCTGCCTGCCGGCATCGTCTCCCCGTGAACGGAGAGAGCGGAGTTAGACCGCATTGGTCAGCCGCACGAACTCCTCGACGCTGAGTGTTTCCGCCCTGCGCGTCGGGTCGATCCCCGCTCGTTCGAGCAAGGCCTCGCCGCCGAGGCTTTTCACGCTCTGCCGCAGCATCTTCCGGCGTTGGCCGAAGGCGGCTTCCGTGACTCGGCCGAGTTTCTTCACATCGGCGGGCAGGGGTGTCGTGCGCGGCTCCAGGTGCACCACCGAAGAGGTGACCTTGGGTGGCGGCGTGAAGGCCTGAGGCGGGACGTCGAAGGCGATCCTGGCCTGCGTGCGCCAGCCGGCGAGCACGCCCAGCCTGCCATAGGCATCGCTGTCGGGTGCCGCCACGATGCGCTGGGCGACCTCACGCTGGAACATCAGCGTCATCGAGGCGTAGTAGGGCGGCCAGTTTGGGACCGTCAGCCATCGGACCAGCAGTTCCGTGCCGATATTGTAAGGCAGGTTGGCCACGATCCGGACCGGACCGTGGTCGGCCTCCGAGGCGAGTGCCGCGAAGTCGGTCTTCAGCGCGTCGCCCGAAATCACCTCCAGCCGACCGGGGTAATGAGCGGAGACTTCGGCAAGCGCAGCCAGGCAGCGTTCGTCGCGCTCGATGGCAACGACCCGGCGGGCGCCGTTCGATAGCAGCGCCCTTGTCAGCCCTCCAGGCCCGGGCCCGACCTCGATCACCGTGGCATTTGCCAGGTCGCCGGCGCTGCGTGCGATCTTGCCGGTCAAATTGAGATCGAGCAGGAAGTTCTGGCCGAGAGCCTTTTTCGCCTGCAGCCCATGGCGCTCGATGACGTCGCGCAGTGGTGGCAGCCCATCGATGCTCATGCGCGAAGACCGGAAGCGGAAGCACTCATGCGGCGACGGCCTTCGCGTCGATGTCGGCGAGCTTCCTGGCGAGCTTCAGCGCCGCTATCAGGCTGTCCGGCCGCGCCACGCCCTTGCCGGCGATGTCGAAGGCGGTGCCGTGGTCGGGGGAGGTGCGGATGAAGGGCAGGCCCAGCGTGACGTTGACAGCTTCGTCGAAGGCCAGCGTCTTGGCCGGGATCAACGCCTGGTCGTGATACATGCACAGTGCGGCGTCGTAGCCTGCCCGCGCCCGGGCATGGAACAGCGTGTCGGCGGGCAAGGGCCCGAAAGCATCGATGCCTTCAGCGCGCAGGATGTCGACCGCTGGGCGCACGATATGCTCGTCTTCCATGCCCATGGAGCCGCCTTCGCCGGCATGCGGATTGAGGCCGGCAATGGCGAGCCGAGGCCTGGCGATGTCGAAGCGGCCGGCAAGGTCGGCCGCGGTGATGCGTGCGGTCGCGACGATCAATTCGGTGCTCAGGGCCTTCGGCACGTCGGCCAGGGCGATGTGGATGGTTACGGGAACCGTGCGTAAGTCCGGGCCTGCCAGCATCATCACCGGCATCGCCTCGACGCCGCTGTGCCGAGCCGCCAGATGCGCCAGATATTCGGTGTGGCCGGGAAAACGGAAGCCGGCATCATAGAGCGGCTTCTTGGCGATCGGGCAAGTCACCACGGCGGCCGCCTCGCCGGCAAGGCAGGCCTCGACCGCGCGGTCGATCGCTTCGATGGTGCCGGCTGCGTTGGCGGGGTCTGGCCGGCCGGGGCTGTCGATGAAGCGCTCCGTCAGGGGAACGATCGGCAAGGCGCGGCCAAAGACCTCGATCGCCTGCACCGGCGTCACTTCCTGGACAGGCAGCGAAACGCCAAGGTGGCGCGCGCGCGCCGCGACCACGGCCGGGTCGGCCAGAAGGTAGAAGGGGGGCAAGCCGACGGCGTCCCGCGCAAGGAAGGCGGCGATGGCGATTTCAGGGCCGATACCGGACGGATCGCCGACGCTCAACGCCAGCGCGGTCATCGCGCGGCCCACGTCAGCGCTTGACGATGCGGGCTTTAGCCTTCAGCTCGTCAACATATTTCTTGCTGAGATCGTCGGCGGCCTTGTCGTTGGAGCCTTCGCTCTGGAATACCATCTGTGCCGTCTTGTCGTCGGACACTTCGCGCGACGAGCAGATGCCGATGAATTCGACGCCGCGTTCGGTCTCGCGCGTGACGGTGGCGCCACCGACCTTGGTCGCCTTGATCTGCTCGGCCCAGTCCGGCGGTAGTTGCGGCGCCAGAATCCGGCCGAGGTCGCGAACGGTGACGTCGATCAGGCCCTTGGCGAACTCGCGTGTCGTGTTGCAGCCGTTGAAGCGGGCACGCATGGCATCGGCCTCGCGCTTGCGCTTGGCCAGTGTCGCGCTGCGTTCGGCCGCTGGCACGACGAAGATGACCTGCTGCAGCATGTATTCCATGGCGCTCGGCTTGGCGCCGCCCTTGTCAAGCATGCGCCGCACCGCGTCCTGTTCGGTCACGCTGCCACCTTCACCGGAGCGGTAACGCGCGCTCAAGGCTTGGTTCCATGCCATCTGGGCACGAATGAACTCCTTGAAATGGTCCTTGCTGACGCCGGATTTTTCCATGACGCCGTCGAGCTGGCCGAGCTGCATCTTGTTGTTGGTGGCAAAGCGCTGATAGGCGGCCTCAACCTGGGCATCGCTGATACGGATGCCAAGCCGTCTGGCCTCGGCGAGGCGCAGCGTCTGGTCGATCATTTCCTGGGCAGCGTCGCCCTTCTTGTGTTGCAGCTTCAGGAAGGCGGCACGATGGGCGATGTCACCACTGGTGATTGCTATGTCGTTGACGACGTATTTGATCTCGCTGGCGAAAGCCGGCGGCGTCATCACGGTCATCGACAGGGATGTCGCCGCCACAAGCAACGCGAACCCTGCTGAAAAGAGGTATTTCCTCATCGTTAGCATCCCAATTCTATTCCGGCTCCGCCCAATTCCGTCCCCTTCCGGATACGCGAATCCGTGCCAGCCCTATGCGGCGAAACGATGTCGCCGCTTATTGGATGGTGTCGATTGCGTTGGTCGACGAGCCGAAGTCGCCGAGGGTGCGGAACGACAGGTTGAATCCGATGCTCTGCGTCACTTCCCTGGTGTTCAGGTCACGCGACTGCGCGTACGTCATCAGATAGGTGAAGCAGGAATCGTTGTAGGCGAAGCCCACCCCGTCCTTGACCAGCAGGCCCTCCTGCAAATCGTAGGTTCCTGTTCCGAACACGCGCCAGTTCTCGGCAAGATGTGTCGATGCGCCGAGCGTGACCTCGTGACGGTCGGTCGTGAACCCATAGAGCGGCTGGGCCTGGATGAAGGCATACTTGGCGCTCAACGACACCGGCAGGCCGGAATAAGCAGCTTTCAGCTCGGCGCGGCGGATCTCGAAGCTCTGTTCGTCGAAACGGCCGCTGACGGAGGCCGCGAAGCCATTGGGGCTGGTTATGCCAAACAGGCCGACATAGTCGGACTTGGTCGTCTCAAGCCCTGAATTTGCGCCGACATTGACCAGATCGGGTGCCGCAAAGGAGTTTTCGCCGCCAATCTGATAGGACTGGCCGAAGATCGCATTGGTGCCCCAGCCGTTGATGTAGGAGCCGGAATAGCGCAGGCCGACATTGGCACGCGAGCCGCCCTCGATGCGGTCGTAACCGGAGAACTTGTCGCGTTCGAACAGCGTGGTTGCATCGAAAACCATGCTTTGAGCGTCTTCGTTCGGAATGGAGAGGCCGCCGACATACTGTTCGTTCGGGCGCAGGAACACCTGAGCCATCGGCTCGACAACGTGGCTCGACCCGCTGGCCAGCGAGAACAACAGCGGCCAGCTCATCTCGAGCCCGGCGGTCGCCATGTAGCGTGCGAAGGACGAGCGCATGTCTTCGCTGGTATGTATGTCAGGGTTGGCGGCCATCTCCTGAATGGCCGCGAGCGAAGCCGATGACGCGCGGACGTAGTCAACATCGCCCTGGAATGCCAGCAGTGGTGTCAATACCAGCCCATCATCGGTAACGAATGTCCGCTTCCATTCGGCTTCGGTGGTGAGTCTGCCAGACTCGCCCTCTATGCCACGGACACGCTGTGCCAGCGTGGCAGAATCGTATGGCGTGTTGAAAGCTTCGTCAAGATCTTCGCGGCGAATGACTCGCGTATTTACGTTGAACGACAACTGGCCGCCGGCGACCGATGTGTCGGGGATATAGGCATAGTCGAGCGAGGGCAGCACCCAAGGCTGCTGGCCGCTTCGCGCCGCGGCATTTTCGTTGGGCGTATCTTCCTGGACCTCGAAATGCATGGCGCGCACGTCGAAATAATTACGATCATTAAGGCCGGTCAGGTAGACGGACGACTGGTGAACGTAGGCATTGTACTTGGCGATGTTGTAGGTGTTGGAGAAGTTCTTGTCGGTCTGCAGCAACACGTCCCAGCCGAAATTCCAGCGTTCGTTGATCGCGAACTGCCCCTGCGTGCCCATCATGCCGCGGAACTTGTTCGGATCGCCCACCGCGCCGGAATCGATATTGTGACCAGCGGTCGAGGGGAATGCCGCGCCGTCGATGAAGGCGTCCGGATCCTGCTGCTGAATGCCGGCGATCTTGAAAGTGTATTCGCCATTGTTGAAGCGCTGGCGCCATTCGGCTTCGCCGAGGAAGCCCTGCTTGGTGTAGCCGCTTCCGGTCACCGTCAGGTCATATGTCGGCGAAAGGGCGAAATAGTAGGGGATCTTGACGCTGTACCCCAAGTGACTGTTGTAGCCGATACTGGGGATCAGGAAGCCGCTCTTGCGCTTCACCGTCGGGTCGGCGATCTCGAACGCCGGCAAGTAGGCCAGCGGAAACCCGAAGAACTCGAAATTCGCGTTCTCGAAGCGAACCGTCTTCTTCTCGCCGTTCCAGATGATCTTTCTGGCTTTGACGCGCCATGTCGGCGCCTTGTCGGGCTTGTCTTCGCATGGTTCGCAGGCAGTGTAGACACCATTGTGGAAGGTGGTCAGCACGCCGCCCATGCGTTCGGCGCTTTCGGCGGCGAAATAGGCCTTGTCGACGGTTTCAACGCGCAGCGCGTTGACGAAGCCGTCTGCGAAATCGTCGGTGATGTCGATGTGCTGCGAATTGATCTTGGTGCCGTCGCTGTTGACGATCTCGACATTGCCGCTGGCAACCATTCGCTTGGTGTTGCGGTTGTACACGACCTTCTGGGCGACGAGGCGGTTGCCGCCATAGTCGATCTGCACGCCGCCGATGGCGGTCACCGTCTGGTTGTCGTTGTTGTATTCCAGCGTGTCGGCGGCGAGCAGCATCTGCGAGCCGGACGGAACCGTGGTCGCCATGTTGCCGACATCCTGCGCGAACGCCGGCAGCGGGACGCCGCAGGCGACCAGGCACGCCAAGGCGCTCGCCGCATAGAGGCGCGCCAAACGGGCCTGCCTGTCGCTGGGCAAAAACGCCTCCCTCACTAGCCGTCTTCCTTGTATAGCAGGAAAGTCACCCCGAAGAACATAGCTACCACGACCGGCACCCAGGCGGCTATGGCAGTCGGCACGAACCCCGCCACGCCGAACGCCTTCACCAGCACCGAAACGACATAAAGCAGAAACCCGGCAACGACGCCACCCAGAATCATCGTTGCCGACTGCCCCATTCGCGCAAATCGCATTGAAACTGTTGCCGCAATCAGCGTCATGGCGACGAGGAGAAACGGCAACGCCACCAGCGAATCAAACTGCATGGCAAAGGCATTTGCCTTGAGGCCGAAGGAACGGGCAACCTCGATTTTTCCGGGCAGGTCATAGAAGGGAATTGTCTCCGGGCGTGCCAGCCGCTCCTGCACGAATTCCGGCTTCAGATTGGTCGGCACACGATCGTTCGCGACGGGCTGGATGGTGCCGTTCCTGAAGATCTTCACATCCTGCAATTCCCAATAACCGTCGCGCAGGTAAGCACGCGCCGCATCCTTGCGCTCGACGATATTGCCTTGCTGGTCGAGGATGAAAAAGACCGCGTCGGCCATCTCCAGACCCTGGTCGAGGATGGCCCGCGCGCCGATGATAGTATCGCCGGAACTGGTTTTCTGGCGAATCCAGGGAGCGGCGTCGGCCGAAACCGTGTTGGATTTGCCGGAGCGCAGCTGCGTCTCGATCTGTTCGGACAAGGAGAAGGCGTGCGCGGCGAGCGGGTTGATGATTCCGACCGAGACGGCGCCGAACAGCAGTGCGCCGATGCAGCACGGCAAAAGGAACTGCCAGGCGGAAACGCCCGCGGACCGCGCGATGACAAGTTCGTACCGCCGGTTGAGCGAAACCAGCGTCGCCATCGCCGAGAACAAGCCGACAAACGGCACCGTCTGCAGCATGATCATGGGCATTCGAAGGCCGGAAATGGCCATCGCCGTGCCATAGGTGAACCCTGGCAGGCCGGTGGTGCGGCCGGACAGTTCGGTGAAATCGATAAGGAATACCAGTGCCAGAAGGCCGAGGAAGAACCAGATCGTGATCGCCACGTAGCGGAAGAAGAAATATCGACCCAGAGTCCAGCCCATCAGCCGACCCCCTGGCCTGAGGTGTCGCGCCTGGAGAGACGCAATTTGAGGGCATTCCAGCCATCACCGATTCGGCTGGCCAGGTTTGTCATCCAGTCCGCCCAGGCAACCGGCAGTTCCATGGTCCGGTTCGATACGATGAACCAGATCGCCACCGCGGAAGCCACGATCGGCACGCCATAGACCATGTAGGCATATTGCGGGACCTCATCGGCCTTGCTGGCGGCGAAGAAACCCAGCCAGCGCACGAACAGCGATATCGCGATGGCGGTGATCAGCGGATTGACGCGCGCCTCGCGATGCGAACGCGCGTCTCCCGCCACCGCGAGCGCGATCAGCGCGAAAACCATGGAGTAGGTCCATTCCGAAAACCGCTGGTCGACCTCGGCCCGGTACTCCTGGGGACTTTGCTGGTAATTCTTGTCGTTAGGACTTGGATTGAGCAGGTATTGGGTGGTCTGGTCCTTTGGCAGGAGCGTCACCTGGTTGGCCGCCGACATGAAGGCCGACATGTCGAAGGCATAGGACGTGAACCGGATGACACTGAGGTCGCCCGTCAGCGTTTTGCGATGGATGACGCCGTCATTCATCATCAGCACCTTTTCGCCGCCGCGTTCGATGATGCTGCCGGTCTTGGCATAATAGACGAGATTGACGCCTTCCTCGCGCGAATCGGCGACGAAGATGCCACCCAGCCGGTTGTCGGGAAGCCGCTCGCCAATCTGCAGGAACAGTCCGTCCTCGATCTTGCGGAAGGTGCCTTCCTGGATGATCAGCGACAAAAGGTCGGCGCGCGACTCCGCCACCAGGGCGCGGTTCTTCTGTCGTGCATAGGGGTCGATGCCGTTGTCCA
The DNA here is from genome assembly GCF_004792065.1 of Mesorhizobium sp. M8A.F.Ca.ET.165.01.1.1. NCBI lineage: Bacteria > Pseudomonadati > Pseudomonadota > Alphaproteobacteria > Hyphomicrobiales > Phyllobacteriaceae > Mesorhizobium > Mesorhizobium sp. M8A.F.Ca.ET.165.01.1.1. The sequence goes on from NZ_SRTH01000002.1 coordinate 231,249, forward strand.
CGGCGAACGAAAAGACGCTGGCGGCCAGCGCCAGCAGCATGATCGGCCGCACGATGGTCCATCGTGAGGCTCCCGATGCATTGACCACCGCGAGTTCCGAATCCGAATTCATCACACTGAGCGTCTGGGCGACCGCCACCACGAGCGCGAAAGGCACGACGATCGGAACGATGGAGGGGAGAATAAGGGACGCGACCTCGAAGAAGGTCAAAGCTGACTGACCGCTGTCGGTGACCAGGTTGATCTTGGCCAACACCTGCGTCGTCCACACGATGGCCAGCGTCCAGACCAGTGCTGCCAGGAAGACCACGAAAGTGCGGCGCATGATGTAGCGTTCAACGACCTTCATGAAGGCTTTACTCGATTTTCTCGAACGGCATCATGCCACCACGCTAAGGGTAGCTGTCCGGCGACGCCCGCACAACTGGCTCCGTTGGGCTGCATTAGGCAGGCGATCCGGTTCCCGTCCCACGTCGCGTGCCGCAGTAGGCCGGAGTGTCGGCGGCAATGGATAAGAAAGGACGAACATCGATGGTTAACAACAGGTTGCGGCATGAAGCGGAGCCGTTCCGCGACGAATCGCCATCGATTCCATGTCTCATATGGGTAGCCATTTTGGCAAAGTCTTGCCAAATGCCGGAAAACGACCAAATGTCGCGGATCGCTTCAAACCGCTTCGCGCATCACCGCGCAATCCCCGAAAGCAGGACATGATGAACCCGAGACCGTCGATCGCCTTTGCAAAATTCGCCGCGCCCCAGACGGCGGCGAACAGAAAGGGCACGGTCTTCGTGCTGTCGGCGGATGACGGTGGCCTGAGCGATATGGCCAGGGCTTACGATCCGGGCAAGACGCTGGATCGGGCTTTCCCGGTCGCCGAATTTACCGGCAAGTTCGCCGGCGCTGTCGAAATCCTGGCGCCGGAGGCAACATCGCTCGACAGGTTGGTCGCGGTCGGCGCAGGCAGGGTGTCGGGGCTCGACGAGTATGCCTGGCTGAAGCTCGGCGGCACCATTGCGGCATCGCTGCGCAAGGCAACCGACGTGGCCGTGGTGCTCGACCTGGCCGGTGCCTCGCCCGATGGCAAGGACGCCGCGAACCTTGCGGCCGGCATTCTCTTGCGCGGCTATTCCTTCGACAAGTACAAGACCAGGAAGGATAAGGACGACGGCCAGGGCAGCGGCAAGGCCGATCCGAAAAAGCCGGTCAAGGTGACCATCCATACCGCCGATCCGGTGGGCGCCAAGAAAGCCTTCGCCGATGCCGAGGCGGTGATCGACGGTGTGCTTCTGGCGCGCGATCTGGTCAACGAACCGGCAAACGTGCTGGGACCAGTCGAATTCGCCGCCCGCGCCAAGGAACTCGAGGCGCTTGGCGTCAAGGTCGAGATCCTGGCCGAAAAGGAGATGAAGAAGCTCGGCATGGGCTCGCTGCTCGGTGTCGCGCAGGGCTCGCCGCGTGGCGCCCGTATGGCGGTCATGCAATGGAACGGCGGCAAGCCCAAGGACAGCCCGGTCGCCTTCGTCGGCAAGGGCGTTACGTTCGACACCGGCGGCAATTCGATCAAGCCGGCGTCCGGCATGGAGGACATGAAAGGCGACATGGGTGGCGCTGCCGCCGTGACCGGGTTGATGCACGCGCTCGCCGCGCGCAAAGCCAAGGCCAATGTCGTCGGCATCATCGGTCTTGTCGAAAACGCGGTCGACGGTTATGCGCAGCGCCCGGGCGACATCGTCACCTCGATGTCGGGACAGACCATCGAGGTGCTCAACACCGACGCGGAGGGGCGCCTCGTCCTGGCCGACGCGCTGTGGTACTGCAACGACCGCTTCCAGCCGAAATTCATGGTCAACCTGGCGACGCTGACCGGCGCCATCATGGTTGCGCTCGGCCTGCATTATGCGGGCCTGTTCTCCAACAACGACGAACTGGCGCAAAGGCTGACCGCGGCCGGACAGTCAACGCAGGAACGGCTGTGGCGCATGCCGCTCGGCGCCGAATACGACAAGCTGATCGATTCCAAGAATGCCGACATGAAGAACATCGGTGGCCGCTACGGCGGCGCGATCATCGCCGCGCAGTTCCTGCAGCGCTTCGTCAAGGACACGCCCTGGGCACATCTCGACATTGCCGGTACGGCGATGGGCTCGCCATTGAACGAGATCAACCAGTCGTGGGGTTCGGGTTTCGGCGTACGGCTGCTGGACCGGCTGGTGCGCGATCACTACGAAAGCTGACGTCGATCCATGGCCGATGTGCTGTTCTACCATCTGACCGAATCGACCCTGGAGGATGCGCTTCCGGGGCTGCTCGAGCGCAGCGTCGATCGCGGCTGGCGCGCCGTGGTGCAGACCGGCACCGAGGAACGGCGAGACGCGCTCGACCAGCATCTGTGGACTTTCCGCGATGATTCCTTCCTGGCGCACGCGACCGATCGCGAAGCCTACCCAACTGAACAGCCAATCCTGCTGACCACCGGCGCCGGCAACCCCAACGAGGCCAAAATCAGGTTCCTGGTCGACGGCGCCGCCCCGCCCGACCTCGGCGGTTACGAGCGTGCGGTTTTCCTGTTCGATGGCCATGACGCGGCCCAGGTCGAGATGGCCCGGGCGCATTGGAAGACGATGAAGGACGCGGGCCACGCCGTGACCTACTGGCAGCAGACGTCAGACCGCCGCTGGGAACGCAAGGCCTAGTTTAGAGCAATTCCAGGAAAACTGTGCACCTATCCCGGGAAAGCGCGTAGCGCACTCCATAGGGAGGTGCGTAAGAACCAAGGGCTGGAGCCGTTCGGCGTTTCCCCGAAACGATGAGCATCTCCAGCCCAGCGTCGCGGGTGACAGTTCTAGAGCCTTGCCTTGATTCGGCTCTGTTTCCTGGTGACGTAGTCGCCGTATTTCAATTTCATGAACTCGTCCGAGCGGTTCCGATGCGGGCTCCTGAAAACGTACCATTCGCCATCAGGCGATTTGCGCTTGTAGATCGCCTTGCCGGTCTGGCGATGCTCGAAGCAGGTCATGGAGCCCTTCACGCCCCAGGCGCCGTGCCATTGCGCGCGGTAGCACAACTTGCCGCCGCCGGGGATGAACCATGTCCCGTCGCCATAGCCCGGCTGGCCCTTTTCGGTCGACCAGGCGTTGAATTGCCGCTGCCTGACGGCAAAGAACGCGGCCCCGTGATTGCCCCACATCCACGAATGGTTCTGATAGATTTGGTAGACGCCTTCGTCGGGCACCACGGCGCCCTTTTGCGCCTGCTCGGCGATTTTGGCCGCAGTCTCGGCTGTCGCAGGGACCTGTAAGGCAAGAACAAGAACAGAGCAGGCGAACGCCGCTCCGACACAATTACCCAGCACTCGTTTCACGGAACTACTCCACAGACTGATTCACGCCACGCCTCAACCATCATGCCGAAACACTGGTCCGGCATGGATGCCAATCAAACAAGAAAGATGGAGATCCATCCCGATCGTGTCGGGACGCATCGAACGATGCGTCTACGGCAGGACGTGCTGGGTCACCCTCCAATCGGGCAGACCATAGCCCCCCAGCCACGGCCACACTTCTTTCTGGTTGAAGTAGACAACGGACGTGAGCGCCGGGAACTCCGCATAGGACTTGCGGGAATCGTCCTGCCACTTCGAAACATAGTCCTGCTTGCCGACATAGCCGAGTTCCGCCACCACGATCGGCTTGTTGAAACCCGCCACGCGGTCATAGCCGGGTTTCAGCATCTCGGCGAACGTACGGTCGCGACCGGCCTCGTCATTGTCCTTTTTCTGCAGGCCGAACACCGACAGGCCGATCACGTCGACATAGTCGTCACCGGGGTAGTATTTTTCCAGGCCTTCTTCACCTTTGGGCGACCACATGTATTTGGCCGCGGGGGCCGCCTTGCGGCAGATATCGACTTCACGCTTGTAAGCTGAGATCCAGTCCTTGGGAGCCCAGTTGGCCCAGGTGAAGCGGCCGTTCTTGTCTTCCATTTCCTGCGCCCAGCGAATGGTTACCGGGCTTTTCATCTGTCCCACCAGGCCACAGATCGCCTGCATATTGGCATCATACCTGCCGCCCAATATGCCGTCACGCAGTTCGGGCGGCGTGATGCGCCAGTCCTTCGACCAGGTCCACGGCTCGATCGTGATCAACAGCGAGCGACCGCGCTCCTGGGCATAGGTGTCTGCCAGAGGCAGCGTCGATAGATCGACATCTTCCCAAGGCAGGAACAGTTCCTCGATGCTGGCGGTCTTGTCATTGGTGAAATCGCCATACGGATCGTACGAGCCGAATGCCGACGCGGCGCTGCTCGTCTGGACGGGGTCTGTCGCGGGGGCGGAACCAGCGCTTCCCGCGGAAGGAAACGCGGCACTTCCGCCCAACGCCAGCGCGACTACAAGTACATTTGCTGCGGAGTGTTTCATCGTTGACCTCCTATGGCCTCAGCTTCCCATGGAAGCCAAGGCTTCGCCCGCCGCATCGATGCCTGATCGACACGACTACCCAACACCGATCGGGTCTATTGGCGGAATCTGCGGGATTTCGGAGCGACCATTGGCGGGTGTGCCAACCTGTGCAAGGGGCCACCCAAATTATCTCTCAAGGCGCCGACACTGAGGAGCTTCAGAGAGAAAGTTCGCCGCGATACTCACAAATTCGCGTCAATATTCCGATATATCATCCCTGGCTAATTTAAGAGCCGGACCGGACCAAGAGTCAAGAACAATTAACGATCGGTTAACCTTGGCGCTCGCAACATGGTTAACGCTGCCCGGCGGTGCAGCCTCCAGATCGCCTTGACCCCGGCGAATTCTCCAAAGCGCAAAAAAGGTGCGGTTCATCATTCCGGCATGGGTCGACGGCGACTCTTCGGCGGAATACTTGCTGCGATTCAAAGGCGTTAGGTTAACCAGTTCTCAAGAAAGCTAGTTAAGGATCGGTTAATTTAGTTGACTCTAATGAGATGTGGAGGGATTCTGAAGCCGACCTGAAAAGCGTGTCGGCCGTCGTTCGGCTGATGCTCGGAGTGGCGGCGGTAGTTGTATGAGTGTTTCCGCGGACGCAGGGATCATCAGTCCCAAGACCAGGCCGAACCGGCCGCGTGGGAGGATGCACGCCAACGCCGCGGCGCAGGTTCCTTTCCTGGTGCCCATATTGTCTCCGGTCCGGCAGTGGATCCTGCGGCTCGGCCTGGCTTCCTGGTTCGTCACTCTCGGCTTTTTCTGGATCTGGTGGCTGAAGCCGGACCATATCGGATACCTCGGGTCATACATCTTTGCGACGCTGGTGCTGGCCTGGCTGACCTTGATGCCGATGTATTTCCTGCTCAACGTGCACGCTTCGAGGAAGCCATCCAAGCTTGCCAGCATCCCGAAGCGCTCGCGGGTCGCCATGGTGGTGACCAAGGCGCCGTCCGAACCGTTCGCCGTGGTTGCGCGCACCTTGGAAGCAATGCTTACGCAGGACTATCCGCATGACACCTGGCTGGCCGACGAGGACCCGTCCGACGAGACGGTTCGCTGGTGCGATGCCCACGGCGTGTTCATTTCGACGCGGCGCGGAAGGGAAGACTACCACCGCAAGACTTGGCCGCGCCGCACCCGTTGCAAGGAGGGCAACCTGGCGTTCTTCTATGACCACTACGGTTATGAGCGCTACGATTTCGTCGCCCAGATGGATGCCGATCACAGGCCGACGCCAACCTATCTCAGGGAAATCCTTTATCCTTTCGCCGATCCGGCGGTCGGCTATGTCTCGGCGCCGAGCATCTGCGACAACAACGCCGCCGAAAGCTGGGCAGCGCGTGGCCGGCTGTTTCCAGAAGGGATGTTTCACGGGCCCTTGCAGTCCGGCCATACCGGTGGCGGCGCGCCGCTTTGCATCGGCTCGCACTATGCCGTTCGAACCAAGGCGCTGAGGCAGGCGGGCGGTCTCGGTCCGGAGTTGGCCGAGGATCACTCCACCTCGATGCTGATCAACGCCGCCGGGTGGCGCGGCGTGCATGCGCTCGACGCCATCGCCCATGGCGACGGCCCGCAGACCTTTGCCGATCTCGTCACCCAGGAATTCCAGTGGTCGCGCAGCCTGATGACGATCCTGCTCGAATACTCGCCCACATATTTTCCCAAATTGCCCTGGAGGCTGAAGTTTCAGTTCCTGTTCTGCCAGCTCTGGTATCCACTGTTCGCCATCTTCGCATTGCTGATGTACGTCATGCCGATGTACGCGCTCTTCAGCGGGCGCAACTTCGCCAACGTCATGTATGCCGACTTCCTTCTTCACTATCTGCCCAACGCCGTTGCTCTGGTGGGCCTGGTCATGATGCTGAAGGCATTCGGCCTCTCTCGGCCGCTGACGGCCAAGACGATAAGCTGGGAAGGCACGCTGTTTCTTTTCTTCGCACGCTGGCCTTGGGTACTGGCCGGCACGCTATCGTCGCTGCGCGATTATCTGACCAAATCCTTCGTCGATTTCCGTGTCACCCCCAAGGGCAGCGGTCCCAAAAGCCTGTTGCCGGTCCGCGCCTTCGTTCCCTATGTGGCGCTGGCCATCGGCGCGGCACTGCCCGTGTTGATAATTGAGCACCCTTTCGACGCGACCGGCTTTTTCTGGTTCGCGGCGTTCAATGCATTCCTCTATGGGCTTTTGGTGGTGGTGATCGTTTCAAGACACGTCATCGAGAACAAGATCCCGTTGCGCGCCAATGCCGCGAAGATGACCTTGCAGGCCTCGCTCGCCGTGCTGGCGCTCGCCGTGCCGGCCGTGGGCTTCTACGATCGCGGCATGGAAGGCGTCTACGGATTGCAGCAGGGCGCCGGCGGCTTGCGCATCGTGCGCATAGCCTATGTGATTTCCGGCGCCGGCCAGGGTAACATCGGTGCCCGCAATTTCTACTTCGATCCGGGTTGGGAAACGCCGCGCTGACGTTGAAGAGGCGCGCGCGACAACGCTTCCCTGAACATTCGCCTTGTGAGCCGGCGGGCGTCCGCGCAACCCCGGCGCAGTCTCAATAGATTCAGTTTTAATAATATCCGATCGAGTGCGGACAGACCGCGCTCATCATGTCGCTTGCGCGATTCTTAATAAGTATCCCCTAATATAAGATCATGATGCGAGCGGCGTGAGGCTGCTAGCGTGGCGCGGAACACAAAATAACCGACAATATATCCCCGCGCTCCAGTGGCTTATGTTTTTGCAGGGGACGTCGATGAAAACATATATTGGAAATGGGCCAAGGATCGGCAAGAAATATGCCTGTGCATTCGCAGCTGCTGCATTGATCTCGATGGTGTCCGGTTGTCAGAGTATGGATGCGACCAAGACCGGCTCGATCAGCACCAGGCCGGAGGCTCATATGCTTGGCCAGAAGGCTCACTACGTCCAGAAGAAACGGTTGCATCTGGTCGATCGCAAATCGCTCACGCGGATCACCAGCGTGACACGCACGAGAGAGGAGGCCTATGCGGCTTTCGTCCGGCCGCAGCGGATCGGCAAGACGGCGCCCGTGAAGGTTTCCTACAGTTTGGGCAATAGCGGGCCGTTGCTCGGTCACTCTCCCTGGATTTGCGGCCCGAGCGGCTTTGGCCAGCGCGCCAGCTGCCGTTCGCGGTACTGAAGCAATTACGGGAGCAGTGTGTAACGGTTTTCCCGGGACAAGCGCGTAGCGCTTGTCCTTGCGAAACTGCCTGGAACAAAGAGATGGATTGGTTCGGCGTCCTCTTTGAAACTGTGAACCGTTCTAGGGCGTCAGACCTGGAAGTGGCGGCGTGATTTGACTTATGCAGCCGCCGCTCCGTTCCTCGCGGGGGGCGCGAGCCGAGGGCAAGAGGTTGGCGAGGGATTGCGCCTGACCTCTTGCCCCGCGGCCGCCATTCCTGGCGATGGCAATCGCTGACGCTGCCATTCTGTCCCTCGATCGGCACTTTCCGCCTGAAACCGAAATCCCTGTCCGGTATTCCGATCACGTCACGACAAACGGGCGGGGCGGTGCCAGCCGCTATCATTGTCTTCCGGCGCCGACCGCGGCCGCGCGACGTAGGCCGACGATCCGTTCGCTTCGTGATAGACGCGTGCCAGCATTTCCGCCAGCACGCCCGACGTCACCATCTGCACCCCGGCGATCAGCAGGAAGAAGCCGGTGAACAGCATCGGCCGTGTTCCGATGGCTTCCTCGAAAAACACCTTCAGACAAAGCAGATAGGCAAGGATCAGCGAACCCAGCGCGCCGAGCACGATGCCGATACCACCGAAGAAATGACCGGGCCGGGTGCGATAGCGCATGAAAAAATACATGAACACCAGATCGAGCACGACCCTGAAGGTGCGCGAAATCCCGTATTTGGACTGACCGTGAATGCGGGCGTGATGCGTCACCACCTCTTGTGCGATGCGTCGTGGGGTCGTCACCGTGGCCAGCCATGCCGGGATGAAGCGGTGCATCTCGCCATAGAGCTTGACGCTGCGGATGACGGTGCCGCGATAGACCTTGAGGCTGCAGCCATAATCCTTGAGGCGCACGCCGGTGACACGCGCGATCAACGCGTTGGCGATGCGCGAGGGGAGCCGGCGCATAAAAAACCCTTCCTGGCGATCCTTGCGCCAGCCGACCACCAGGTCGAGATCCTCGCTCAGCAAGCGGTAGACCATGCGCGGAATGTCGTAGGGATCGTTCTGCAGGTCGCCGTCGATCGTGGCGATGACGTCGCCGCGTGCCGCGTCTATGCCGGCCTGCATGGCGGCGGTCTGCTTGTAGTTGCGCACCAGCTCGACCGAATGCACATGCGGGCCGTATTGCGCCGCCAGGCGCCTGATCTCGCTCACGGTCGCGTCGGTGCTGCCGTCATCGACCAGCACGACCTCCCATGGCTGGCCATAATGTTCCATGGCCTGGTGAATCCGCGCCAGCAGCGGCTCGACGTTTTCGGCCTCGTTATACATGGGCACGACGATGGACAGCGTATGGTCCGGCATCACCGCGCCGTCGGGCAGTCCCGAAGCAGGGATAGGTAATACGGTCATAGGGATGGCTTCCTTGCAGATCCGGCGGCCGGGTTCCCCGGCAGCGTCGATTTCGAGGGAAACAGCCAGGCAATCGCGCCCGTGACGACAGCTGAGCACAGGATGAAGAGGTGCAATGCCAGCGCCGCCTGCAAGCCGCTCTTCATCGCAATTCCGGAAGTCAGCAGCGCCGCCGCCGCCGCCGCTTCGTAGGTGCCGAAACCGGCGACGCCTTGCACCGGCAATATCGCGGCGCCTTCGGCGCCGACGACGCCTGGAAAGGCGGTGGTGAACGATGTGCCAAGTATCAGCGCCAGCAGCCATCCCTGCACGGCGAGCTTCAGCGACCAGTTGGCGATCGTCCACCACCAGCCGTAGCGCGAGCGCCCCGTCGCCTCGGTGAAGATGTCGCGAAGCAAGCCGAGCTTGGCCACGATCTTGCCGCGCCCGGCCCAGTCATGCGGCGCGCGCGCCCAGCGCGGCAGGTACCATGCCACCGCGACCAGGACGGCCACGCCCGCGACCCTGATCGCCGGATGCAGGCCTGGCCAAACCGCCAACGCCAGCACGCCGACGACGAAGGCATCCTGCAGCCTGAACCACAGCAGCGAGGCGCTGGCGCGCATGAGCGGTACGCCGAAGATCTGGCGCAGGAGCAGGGGAAAAGCCGTCTCGCCGCCGCGGAAAGGGACGACGTTGATCATCGCGTTGTGGATCAGGATAACGCGCAGGCAGGCGCCGAAACGGCCTTGCACCTCGTCGCGGAACTCGTCGCAGACGCGCAGCGTTCGCAAGACATAGGTGACGAAAAAAGCGAGCGTCGCCACCGCGAACGTCCCGGGCGTGACGCGGTCGAAGGCGTCGCCGACCGTCCTCCAGCGCGAGTCGCTGGCGAGCCAGACCAGCAGGGCCAGCGTCGCGACTATCGAGATTGCTCTTTTCAACCAATTCTCCGCTGGTTTTCGCCGCCTCGTCCGGGCGGCGGCAATGCGTGGTGCCCGGATGTCCATGGCGTCAACCGGACTCGGCGCCTGGCCCACCGCCTTGCCGAACTCCCGCGGACCAAATGCGGAGCCGTCGACTGCTGGGACCATGTCCAAAACCCACGGCCCCCGACCGTCGCGGCTCTCAAGGGCGGGTGATCCTATAGACCAGCAAATCATCGGAATCCACAAGCTTGGTTCCGGTCTTGTCCAGATAGTCGATGACCCCGTCATGATGCTCGACGAACAGCAGGTCTTGCTTGTCGGCGGCGTTCTTGGCCGCGCCGAACAGATCTGCGCCTTGCGCGCGCAACTCCTCGAGCTGCGCGATCGCGGTGTCGTCGTCCGCGACGAATTTCGACCATTCGACATCGCCGCCGCCGGGCGGGAACACCCAGCCGCGCGCCCTGCTGTAGTAGACAGCCACTGGATCGCCGACCTCGGGCGCTATTGCGACGACGAGGTCACCCGGTTGTGCCAATCTCGCCAGTTCCTCGCCGAGCAGCTTGCCATTGATGGCAACCGGCTTCTTCATTGTCTTGACGAGGGGAAAGGTCGACCACACGAGCGTCACGGCCACGATACAGATCGAGCGCAGGACCATGGCCGGCGACGGAGCGTTGCCCCATGGCAGCGTTGCCAGGACCAGTGCTCCTCGGCCGCAGAACATCGCCAACGGGACATGGAAGATGTGGTAATTCCAGGGATTGCTGGTGATCTCGCGCGCCGCCGCCAGATAGACGGCCATGGCCGCCACCAGCCAAACATAAGGAATGGCCGAAAGTGTACGTTGTTTCTGGTTTTCGGCGGGGGGCGGCATCCAGAAGCCCACCGCGATCAGCACCATGAACGGATAGCCGTAGAACCACCAAACCGAGGTGTTCCACACCGATTTGAAGTAGAAGCTCTCCTTGAAGAATGTCCAGAAACCGGAATCCCAGATATAACCGCTGCCCGCGACATGAAATGGCGGATAGGTTCGGCCGAGATAGATCGCCCAGCTGAAATATGCGGCGATGATGGCCAGGCTCAAAAGCCCTGACAGGAACACCCTGGTCGCTTGCTTTCGCTTCTTCTCGACAATCCAGCAAACCATCAGGTAGAAAATGACGGCGCCGGCGGCGAGCCCCGGCGGTTTCGCCAGCACTCCGAGCGAGAAACTGACGGTGGCAACCGGCAAAAGCCAGCTGCTGCCGCCGGCCCAGTACCTCGCGAAAAGCCAGACGCCTGTTGTCACCAGGGCCAACATCGACGGATCTGGAAGAAACGAGCTGTCGATCATGATCGCTGCCGGCATCAGCGCATAGGCAAGCGCCGCCGCATGGGCATGCGTTTCGCCCCAGCATAGCGCCGTCAACCTGTGCAGCGAAAACACCGTGACCAGGCCGAAGAAGGCCGCAACCATGCGGCCAAACCAGTCGTGCCAGCCGAAGAGTTGGTAGAGCAGGGCGGTCAGATAGCTGACGATCTGGAACTCGCGGCCCTGATAACTCGGCCCGGGCCCGGTCCAACTGACCTCAGGGAAGAAGATATTCCAGCTGCGCTGTTGAAAATTGTCGGCCATCATTGCTGTGCTTGTCTCGCGCCAGCTGAAGACGTCGACCAGCGGCAAGGTTATGTTGTGGAACCTGAACACGATCGCGATGAACAGGATCCCCAGCAAGATAGCCGTGTCGAGGTTGAGGTAATTGCGAGCAGCCGAGCCCCAAGCAGTCGGCTGCCGCGGGTATTGCTGAACCTCGGCCTGATTTAGTTCCGGGTCGGCGCCCATTTGAAACCGCATCCTCTCTGACGTCTGCGGATTGCTTTTACACGCGATTGTCAAAGGTGAAGGAGTATACGACGCAATCCTTAATTTTGGCGAAAGCGGGCGTCGCGAAAGTTGACATCGCAGCTCCCGCGGCTGTTAAATAGTTCACAGGCCTGTCGCGCCGACAGCGCTGCCTTGGGCCACAAAACAGACATGCCAACGCCGATTGTACCGATAGCTCCGACCAGCTTGCCGCCGCTTGGCGTCGACCATCGGCCACACAACGAACCTCGTCGGACTGCAACTTTCACGCCGCTGCTGTTTCTCTTCGCCTTCTGCGGTCAGGTGGCCCTCGCGGGAGCGACCCACGCGGCCGCCGCCAAAGACGGCGCACCTGCAAAAGCGGACAGTGCCACTGTGCCAACCCCCTATGAGTTGCAGCTTCTGTATGCCGATCGCACATGGGTGTGGAAAAACGGAGCGGCCTATTTCGCACGGGGCAATCGACGCCTCGAGGCCTGGACGTCGGGGCAGGATTCAGCCTCTGTCGCCGAGGGCAGGTGGCTGGTGACCAAGGACGGCAAGATGTGCATGGATGTCGCCTGGCGATCCAAGAGCTACAAGGGCAAACAGCAGCGTACCTGCTATAGCCATCAGATCAAGGATGGAACCATCGAGCAGCGCAAGGATCCGGACGGGGAATGGTACAGTTTCAAACGAACTCCCGAGGATCCCTCCGACGAACACCGAAAATTCGAACCTGGTGATACCAAGGCCGCTCAGTTTGAAGAGGCCCGTAAGTTGGTCGATTCCAAGAATTAAGGCTGGCCAGGCTGGGCCCACGGCATGACGGGAAACGCCGTTCCTGGCTCCGTTGGCGCGTCCCCATATGGCATCGGTGACGGCGTGTGCGGCGTGTCGGAGTCAGGCAGGCTGCTTTTGCCGGGCCTGTGAAGAAGCTTGCGAATCGCTTATGAAAGCGCGGAGCAGTCCGGCAGGAATTGCCGTCGCACCGACCGCCAAATGGTCGCATTCGATTCCTCTCTGACAGAACGACGAGACGATGGGTACACCACCATACGGCTTTCATGAAATTTAATAATTAGTGATGTCTAATATTCTTGTGTGATGTGCGAGTGGTCACTGAAACGACGTGAGGCGGCGCAGGCGTCGCAACGCGTCCTGGCTTTACTCAAAGGCAAGGGACACATGGCGAACAATTCCGGAGCGGGCGTATTTCGCCCAAGCAAGAAAGCCCTCTCTATTGTTGTGGTGGCGGTGACCTCCCTGGTTGCAGGGTGTCAGGTCATGGATGCGACCAATACCGGTTCCGTCATCATCACGCCAGCCGTGCACCCGGTCCAGAGCAGGCCTCCAGTCCAGCCATTCCAAGGTGGATATGTTGTGCAGTCGCTCAGGGCCGAGCCCCAGGTCCTGATGACAAGCACCACACGGACCACTGAAAGAACTTACGCTTTTGCACCGCCGCCGGTTACAACCCCGACGTTGGGACCTGTGAAGGTCGCTTTCGATCCCGTCGATGGCCCTACGTTCTCGGGCGGTTCGCCCTATGTCTGCAGTCCCAGCGGATTTGGCCAGCGCGCCAGTTGCCGAGCCCGCTCTCTGTGATCTATCGGGCAGATGCTGCCGCCTTGCTTGGCGGCAGTGTCTCCGGTTTCGTCCGCAGCCCGAAGAATGGGGCGGCCGTCCTGACGATCGTGTCGATGTCGGAAAGCTCAGGCACAAAGCCAAGATGCGCGCGCGCCTTGCTCGGATCGGCATAGAGTTCGGCCGGGTCCCCCGGGCGCCGGGCCCTGAAGACGGCCGGGACCGGTCTTGACGTCACCCGGCTGACCGCCTGGACAATCTCCCTGATGGATACGCCTTGTCCGGTGCCGAGGTTGACCGCTAGGCTTTGTCCTCCGCCTTCCAGGTGTTGGAGAGCTTTCAGGTGGGCGCGAGCCAGGTCGCTGACATGGATGTAGTCGCGCACGCAAGTCCCGTCCGGCGTCTCATAATCGGTGCCGAAGACCTCGATTTCATCGATGATGCCTGACGCCGCCATCAGAGCCCTGGGAACCAGATGCGTTTCCGGCGTATGCCACTCGCCGAGTTTCCCGTCGGGATCGGCCCCACAGGCGTTGAAGTAGCGCAGGATGGCAAACTTCATTCCGTATGCGGACGCATAGTCGCCGATGATCTGTTCGCCCATCAGCTTGGTACGGCCATAAGGGCTGATCGGATTTTGCGACGAACTCTCGCGAACGGGCAATGCTTCCGGCACGCCGTAGGTGGCGCAACTGCTGGAGAAAATGATGTTTTCAATGGCGTGCGCGCGTGCGGCATCGAGCACGGCGATGGTGCCCGCCACATTGGTCGAATAGTATTCGGCCGGCTGCTGGACGGACTCGCCGACATAGGCCAGCGCCGCGAAGTGGATGACAGCGGTCGGCTGGTACGTGGCGATAGCCGCCTGCATTGCGGCACGGTCCCGGATATCGCCGACGACAAGCGGCCCCCAGGCGACGGACTTCTCGTTGCCGCGGGATAGATTGTCGAAGGCCACGGGCAGGTAACCGGCGGCGGCAAGCAGTTTGCAGGTGTGGCTGCCAATAAAGCCGGCTCCCCCTGTTACCAGGATTGCTTTCCCGGTCATGAAGCCGCCGCGGCGCCCTTGGCCAGCCGCCTTCCGTAGAGCAGGGTGTCGAAATAGTCGACGGTATGCGCGAGCCCCTGGGCCAAATTGATCCTCGGCTCCCAACCGAGATTGTTCCTGGCGAAGGAAATGTCCGGCTTGCGCTGCCTGGGATCGTCGATCGGCAGTGGCCGATGCACGATCTTTGATCTGGAATTGGTGTAGCCCACGACCAGCGTCGCGAGTTCCATGATGGTGAATTCGCCGGGATTGCCGAGGTTGACCGGGTGGGTAGGGGCACTCGGCGCGTTCATCAGCCGCATGAAGCCCTCGATCAGGTCGTCGGCGTAGCAGAAGGAACGGGTCTGCAAGCCGCTGCCATAGACGGTCAGGTCTTCGCCGCGCAACGCCTGGACGATGAAGTTCGAGACGACGCGCCCGTCGTCGGGCTGCATGCGGCGGCCGTAGGTGTTGAAGATGCGGGCAACGCGAATATCGAGGCCATATGTCCTCGAATAGTCGAAGAACAGGGTTTCGGCCGAGCGTTTGCCTTCATCATAGCAGGACCGCGGTCCGTGCGTGTTGACATTGCCGAAATAGCTTTCGGGTTGCGGGTGCACGAAGGGATCGCCGTAGACCTCGGACGTGGAGGCCTGGAATATCTTGGCGTTGTTGCGACGCGCCAGTTCCAACAGGTTCAGCGCGCCAAGCACGCTCGTCTTGAAGGTATGGATCGGATCTGCCTGGTAGTGTGGCGGAGAAGCGGGGCAGGCGAGATTGTAGATCTCGTCGAACCGGAGGTCCAAGGTCAATGGATCGACGATGTCGTGCTCGATGCAGCTGAATCTCGGATCGTGCAGCAGCGCATTGAGATTGTATCTTTTGCCGGTATGGAAATTGTCCACCGCGACGACGTCGTATCCGTCCTGCAAAAGACGTTCGCACAGGTGCGATCCCAGGAAGCCAGCGCCCCCGGCGACCAGAGCCCGGCTTCGGTTGTGGCCCTTGCCGTTGCCCTTTTGGTCGTTCCTGGAACCAAGTTTCAGAACCTTTACGACCTTACTCATTCAGTCCTCCTACGCACCGCAACACTACCCGTCGGGCCGGGGCAAAGCACTGCCCGGCCACGTTCTTGAAACGCGGCAATCCTCCGCATCCGCGGATCGCCATCATTGATGCGCGCTTGTCATTTTCTGAGTTTGCGGAGCCACTGCCGCGCGGCTTCTATGCTGCCGTTCAGCAGTCCATGCGCCCCGAGATCGCGATCACGCGCTTGGTGCCATCATCGCCGATTGCTCGCCCAAATTGCACATCCCAACGAATTGAAAATATACCTGTGGAAATTCCAGTCAACTAAATTAGCGATTTCTTAACCAATTGTGTTTGCCAATGGTTAATCATGAGGCGGCACGCCCGCTAGTCGCGTGCAGGTGGCCGTGGGCGCGGTTCCTCATTTTGAATCAGCATATTGGCTCGACCGCGAAGAGATTCCACATGCCACGGCGAGCTGCTCTCGGGCGCGCCATCAAAAAGCTTGATATCGAGGAATGCCGGGAAGTGCCCTCGTGAGGCACTGGGATGCGCAGCCCCGGAGAACTACCCGAATGAAGAAGGCTCAGAACGATTCAAATCTTCAGGTTGCAATGAGATTGTTGCCCAAATCCGCTCGGGCTGCAGACGTAAACATTCGGTTGTGAAAACCTTGCCAGTATCGCTTTGTGAATGGAATCCGCATCGCAGCTGGCAGTGGCGCAGGGCAGACCAACAGTCAAAATTAGAAGGCAAAATCGGCCCGCGGGAATAAGGTTTAATCCCGATTTCTTTTCGTCGGGCCGCCCGTGATCTCTGTGCATTCGAGGTCCCTCATCCGTAAAGATGCGAGGCGACATTCCCCTTTCAGGCGCGTCGAATTTATAGTGGAATGCCGGCTATCTCGGCAATGGCATTTGAGGGCTTAGGCAGGCTCTTGTCTATTGCGAGATCACGCATTCGGGTTGAACGCAGCACTGGTGTGCGAGCCGTAAAATGGCCGAGGCTGACGATGGCCCGCTTCGCTGCGGGCCATCCCAGCCCTTTTGTCGAGTGTGATGGATCTCTCTTGAAGCAGGCCAGGCTTGCCAGCGGGCTTACTGCCCGCCCATTTCCTTCTTGAATGTATCGAAATCGACCTGCATGCCGTTGAAGATTGTGCTCCAGTGGCGGGTCAGCGCCGCCATCGCCACGGCTTCCTGGATCTCCTCGTCGGTTGCGCCGGCGCGCTTGGCGTCCTGCGTGTCCGACCAGATGCAGTAGGTGCAAGGGATCTGTGCCGCCACGGCTAGGGAGATCAGCGACTTGACCTTGGGCGGCAGCGCCGTCTTGTCGCTGAGTTCGATGGCCTTGACCTCGGCCCAGGCACCGGGCAGACCGGTTTTGGGAAACTGTTTCACAAAGCTCGGTACACCGCCCATGGTCGACTGTATGTCCTTGAGGGTGGCATCATAGTCGTCGGCACGGGCCAGCCCGGTGCCGAGCGACAGCACGCAGGCGGCGGCGAACAGGAAAGCACGATGGGACGAAGACTGTATGGATTTGACGATGCGATGGTACGACATGGTTTCTCCTCTGGCCTTTGCTAGCCTTACGATGTAAGGTGATCGTGAAAATGAACCTTACACTGTAAGCTGTCAAGCCAGCGCTAATGGATCAATCAATCAAGAAAAAGAGAGCACGCGGGCGTCTGTCCCGCGAAATGATCGAGGACGCGGCTTTCGAGGTGATCGAGAGGGAGGGGCTTTCCGGCTTTTCGATGCGCAAGCTCGCCGCTGCGCTCGGCTGCGAGGCGATGAGCATCTACCATCACTTTCCCTCAGTGGCGCATCTGCACGAAGCGCTGGTCGACCGGCTGATCGGTGCGCTCGAAATCCCCGACGCCAGCCTTCCCTGGCGGCAAAGAATGCGCATCGCCATTGAGGATTTTCGCCGCATCGGCCGCGACCATCCCGCCTATTCCAGTTTCATCGTTACCTATCGGATGAACTCGCCGACTTGCCTTGCCTGGTTGAACGGCATTATCGGCTTGTTCAAGGACGGCGGCTTCGGCACTGAACTCAGCGCGCGGCTGTTCCGCACCGTCGGATACTATCTGATGGGCGCGGTGCTGGACGAGAATGCGGGC
Organism: Mesorhizobium sp. M8A.F.Ca.ET.165.01.1.1; assembly: GCF_004792065.1. Lineage (NCBI taxonomy): Bacteria > Pseudomonadati > Pseudomonadota > Alphaproteobacteria > Hyphomicrobiales > Phyllobacteriaceae > Mesorhizobium > Mesorhizobium sp. M8A.F.Ca.ET.165.01.1.1. Next base: position 248,767 of record NZ_SRTH01000002.1, read on the forward strand.
TATTCCAGAGGCCCGTCCGCGGTGAACACGGTCAGCGACGAGCAATTGGCCAGGGACTATCCAAATGTCATGGCAGCCGGGCGCTTTTTTGGTGCCGCCGAATTCGACAAGACATTCGAACTCGGCCTCGACATGGTGCTGGACGAAATGGAGCGCCTGCGCGACGGTGCGAATGCAAGCCAGCCGTCCAGCAAGGTTTGATTGCAAGGTGACCGCCTGAATGCGCTTTCTGTTTGTCCTGATCCTGTTGGCCGGCACCGGCATCGGTCTCATCTACCCCTGGGCGATGACGAATTTTTCCGGTCGCGAAATCGGCACCTGGCGGGTCTATGAGCAAGGCCGGTTCAGGCCGTTGACCGTATCGCTCAAAGGTCGAGATGCGCCGGTGCGGGTGCTGGTAGACCTGACGGCAAGGGCCGAACGCATCGTTTCGCAGCAGCGCACGGTGTTGACGCTGACCGCGGCCACCAATGGCCGCACGGTGCTTGCCTCGACGCTGCAGTTCAACCACGTGGACAATCCGCGCCAGGCCAGCCCGCAACTGCCCGACAAGATCTTTCGCGACGAAGCTGGCCTGATTGCCACTGTCAACCCTGGCGCCTACGTCTTCACCGTCGGCCCGGGCGACGCCGACGACATACCGATGCGAGCGGTCGACCTTGTCTTGCGCTCCGGCGTCGGGGAAATCGACGGCCGCTCGCGGCCGATGGGCTTCTCGCTGATGGCGGTCGGCTTGATCGGCTTCCTGCTGTCCTTGCGTTCCGGTGGCGGACGACCGGAAAATCCGAACTCGCAGCCGCCGCCACGCTGGGGCAGGGGTCCCACGTGAACTACCGCCACGCCTACCACGCCGGCAATTTTGCCGATGTCGTCAAGCATGTCGTGCTGACGCGCCTGCTCGAATATCTGAAGCAGAAGGACAAGGCGTTTCGTGTCGTTGACACCCATGCCGGCATTGGCCGCTACGACCTGTCGTCACTCGAAGCGCAAAAGACCGGTGAGTGGCAGGGCGGCATCGGCAGGCTGATCGATACCTCGTTCGACGCGAAGGCGGCGGCGCTGCTGGCGCCCTATCTGGCGGCGGTGCGCTCACTCAATCCCGAGGGCGGCGTGAAGAAATATCCAGGCTCGCCGTTGCTCGCGCGCAATCTCCTGCGCAAGCAGGACCGGTTGTCGGCGATCGAACTGCACCCGAAAGACGCCGCGAAGCTGAAGACGGAGTTCGCCGGCGATTTCCAGACAAGGGTGATGGAACTTGACGGCTGGCTTGCACTCGGAGCGCACCTGCCGCCGAAGGAAAAGCGCGGCCTGGTGCTCATCGATCCGCCCTTCGAGGAAGAGGGTGAGTTCGGCCGCCTCGTCGATGGGCTGGTGAAGGCGCACAAGCGCTGGCCCAGCGGCATCTACGCGCTCTGGTATCCGATCAAGGACCGTAGGGCGGTGATCGCCTTCAGGAAAGCGCTGAAGCAATCCGGCATCCCGAAAATCCTCGACATAGAATTCGAGATCAGGCCGGCCTCGTCGGAACCCAGCCTCGATGGCACCGGCATGGTGGTGGTCAATCCGCCCTTCACGCTGGAAGGTGAGTTGAGAACCGTATTGCCGGCGTTGCACAGATTGCTTGCGCTGGCAAAACCGGCGCACTGGTCGATGGAATGGCTGGCCGGCGAGCAGGTCCCGCCGCCGGGATAGCCGCCTTCGACCGCCGCGCTCGTTACGACCGCACGATCCGCCTTCTGGGGAACTTCGCCGCCGCCAGTGCATTGCTGCTTGCAGCAACTGTCCGGCACCGGTTTCTGGAAACCATTGTTTCGGCAACCGCTTGACCGCCGTCAAGCGAATCCGCACAGTGCGTGCAATCGACCTTGAGAGGCTGCCATGACTCGCTTCGCCAAATCCGCACTTGCTGCCCTGATTTCGCTCTGCACGCCGCTTGCCGCGCCTCTCGGGATCACCCAGGCGGTCAAGGCGGCTGACCTCGCCGTCTATACTGAAGACGATGGCAGCGTCTGCGGCGAATCATGGGTGCTGAGCAAGATCACGGATCGGTTCTCTTATCAGGTGCATCACGTGCCGCATCTGCCCGACGTCGCTATCACCGATTTTCGCGACATTCGCCAGCACCGCTACGAGCAAGCGAGCGAGGAATGGCCGATCGGCCGTCACTATTGCCGGGCAACCGTCAGCCTGTCGGATGGCCGGGATCGGTCGATCTTCTATCTGATCGAGGAAGGCCAGGGCTTTGCCTCGATCGGCGACAATGTCGAGTTCTGCGTCTCGGGCTTCGATCGATGGATGGTCTATAACGGCCGTTGCCGCGTCTTGCGCTGAACGCGTTTCTTCCTTTTCCGATCCTTTTTCGCGCCTGCGGCTTGAACTGACCGCAGGCGTTTTGATGTCCTGTGTTGACAGAAGACGCGTTCCGTCGCATCGTGATGAGACAGACCTGTCTCATCGCTTGGTAGCCGCCATGACACCGTCGCCTCTCTCCGACAAACGCCAGCATGTCGTCGAAACGGCCTATGCGCTATTCAAGCGATCCGGCTTCCATGCCACCGGCATCGACCGGATCATCGCCGAGGCCGACGTGGCCAAGATGACGATGTATCGCCATTTCCCCAGCAAGGACGAGCTGATCGTCGAAGTGCTCGACTATCGCGCCAGGCGTTTTGACGACCAGCTCGACCAGCTCGCCAGGGAGGGCATCACGCCGGAGCAGAAAATCGCGAAGATATTCGACTGGCATGGCCGCTGGTTCCACAGGCCGGATTTTCATGGCTGCCTGTTTGCCCATGCCTTGGCCGAGTTCGGCGATCCCCAGCATCCGGTGTTCAAGGCCGTCGCCAGGCAGAAGGACGGCCTCAGGCAGCGCATGCAGTCGATCCTGGCGCCGGTGATGCCGCGCGGGCGGGCCGAGAGCGCGGCGGCGATCCTGTTGATGCTGATCGAAGGCGCGACCCTGATGGCGCAGATGGGGCAGGGGGACCTCGCCATCCGTGACGCCCGCAAGGCCGCCTTGGACATCATCGCCGCCTCGCGCAGGCCGCAATGAGCCCGCTGGTCATCGGGCTCGCGCTGTTCGCGGCGGTCCTGCACGCAAGCTGGAACGCCTTCCTGCGGACGGGTGCCGACAGGTTGTGGACCGTCACTGTCATGAGTTTCTCCAGCACGGCGCTCGCCTTTCCCCTTGCAATCTTCAACGGTTTTCCTGCGACGTCCGCCTGGCCCTATATCGGGCTGTCGGCCTGCCTGCAGGTCGGCTACAGCGTGTTTCTGGTGGCCGCCTACAGATATGGCGAATTGGGGCAGGTCTACCCGATCGTTCGCGGCAGCGTGCCCCTGCTCGTCACGCTTGGCGGCTTCCTGCTGGCCGGCCAGCATCTCACCGCTCCGGAAACCGTAGGCGTTGCCCTGGTCGGTGGCGGCATCATGGCCCTTTCGCTCGGACGAGGAAGAGCCAGCACGACATCCATCCTCTACGCGCTGGCAACGGGGGCGATCATCGCCGCCTATGCGATGGTCGACGCGATTGGCGTTCGTGCGGCGGGCAATGTCGGCGCCTACACCGCCTGGGTCCTGCTGGCCTATGGCCTGTTGCTGCCGTCGACCTTCGTAGCTTTTCGCGGCAGGCTCGCCGTCGATGCTCGGGCACCGGAAACGTGGAAGGCGCTGGGCGGCGGCCTGTTCGCGCTTTTGGCCTATGGCGTCGTGGTGGCGGCCTTCGCACTCGGTCCTGCCGGTCCGATCACCGCGATCCGCGAGACCAGCGTCGTCTTCGCGGCCTTCATCGGTCGGCTGTTTCTCGGCGAGACGCTGACGCCCCGGCGGGTCGGCGCCTGCGCCGTCGTCGCGCTCGGCGCCATTTGTCTCGGCTTCCAGCCGTGATGACGACGCTCACGCTCGCCGACAAACGCTGCGATGCCGCTGCCATCGACAATTGTCGAGACGATCCTGATTATTCTGATGCCGGCAACGGCCGGTTCGGCTAGGCCGGAAACCCGAGAGCAACAAGTCACTTTCGGGAGCCTCCATGGACCTTGCCACCATCAGGCTCTGGACCGCCGCGCCGGTGGTGCCGGAGCTGAAACCTGTCTCCGGGCGGGGGGCTGTTGTCGATCTTCGCCACGGGTGTCGCACACAATCTCGGCAATCCGAAAATGCCGTTGTTCTATGTGGCGCTGCTGCCGAACGTCGTCGGAACCTCGCTCGCATCAGCGCATCTCGGCATCCTGATCGCGGTGATCCTGGCTGTCGAAATTGTGGTGGTCGGCGGGCACGTCGTTCTCGCCGGCCGCGCTCGTAGTCTGCTGCGAACACCCAGGATCGTGCGACGGGTGAACCGCGCGGCAGGCGGGGTGATGATCGGCGCCGGCGTCGCGGTCGTCGCCACGTGCCGATGTTCGCTTCGTCGCTGGGCTATTTCCTGCGTTGTGCCTCGGCCTGATCGATGATCTTGCGAAGAAAGGCGATATGACCGCGAAAGGCCCGCCGTCCTGCCGTCGTGGCGCTGACCCGTGTCTGCGGCCGACGCCCGACAAAAAGTTTTTCAATGTCGACATAGCCAGCTCTGGCCAGTGTGTCGAGATGTGCCCCGAGATTGCCGTCGGTGGCTTCGATCATGGCTTTCAACTGGGTGAACTCCAAGGCCTCGCGCCTTTCCAGCGTGTTCAGGACGGCCATGATCCTGAGACGCGTACTCTGGTGGATAATGTCGTCGGCGCTCATCAATGGCTCCAATGCGGCAAAGCCTTGGCCTGTCGCCGTGTGACTCGGCAATCCCTGCCAGCGGGTGTCACTTGCCTTTGTATGACCGAAATCGAAGGCGCGATCGGACTCCGTGACAGAATACTCTGTTATACAGAGTATTCTGTCAATCAGAAAGCTGCTGCTCGAAACATGCTTGACAAGGTGATCTTCAGATCGGGCGTCGCATCGCGCTCGTGATCCGCACGGACCGCTCTCTTGCAAAAGATGATCGCCTCGATGAAACGGCAAGTCATGATCTTCACGACCAAAGATCGTGCGTGAAGTTGCTCGCTAATCTTCGGAGCTTGATGGCGAGCTCGCATCGCGAATGCCGATGTCGAATTGCTGGCGATGTCGGAAGATCAACCGCGGATTTTTCCGGTGATGAGTGTGATTGTGTGGCGATCGCAACCAAAATTTAAGGTGAGAAAATCATACCATTGCTTCGCTGGCTAGCGAGACGCGAGTCAGATATGCATTGCGCGCCGGGGTCATTCACGGCCATCGGCATAACGTGAAGGGGCATGACATGGCTAAGCAGTCATCTAAAGCGCCGGCATCCAAGACTCCGGCAAAGAAAGCACCCGCAAAAGCAGTCGCGGCGAAGGCCGCTACGGCAGTGAAGAAAGCAGCGCCTGCGAAGGCGGCGGCAAAGCCCGCAGCGAAAGCAGCACCGGCCAAGAAGCCGGCGCCCGCCAAGGCTGCTGCGAAGCCGGCAGTGAAGAAGGCAGCGCCCGCCAAGGCAGCGGCAAAGCCGGCAGCGAAGGCGGCACCGGCGAAGAAGCCAGCGGCCAAGGCGGCGGCAAAGCCCGCGGCGAAAGCGGCTGCAAAGCCCGCGGCGAAGGCGGCGGCAAAGCCCGCGGCCAAGAAGGCAGCACCCGCCAAGGCTGCGGCGAAGCCCGCCGCGAAGGCCGCGGCAAGGCCAGCCATGAAAGCAGCAGCAGCCGCAACCAAGCCGGCGGTGAAGAAAGCCGCCGCCCCGAAGGCAAAGGCAGCGCCTGCGAAAGCGAAGGCTCCGGCCAAGAAGTAGACGGAGCGTTGGGGCGTCACGTGTCCTTCGGGACACGGCAAGGACGCTCTGACGTTCTGTGTAGGAGCATATTCGGCAGCGGGTTCAGCCTTCGGGGCTGAGCGTCGGTAACGGGCCGAGGGGCAAGCAAAGCGAGGCGCCGGTTGGCTGCCTCGCTCGCCCCACTCTTTCGCTCCTGCCGTGGTTGGCGAAGGTCACGGCACGGCTTCTGGCGCCTCTGAAGTATGGGCGCCTGTGAAGTGTGAATGCAGGTTCGAATTCCAGCGGCTTGCCGTCGTGCCTGCTGATGCTTTCCAGGCTGCTGCTTTCAGGCTTGTGGTGATGCCAGGACGGAAACCGCGGCCGGTTTCTGGCTGCTGTTTTTTTGCACTCTGGCAATTGATCGCAACAGCCCTGCGGTCGACACTGGATGTCCGCAAACAGGAAACCGATCATGCCGAAGCTGCTCTACGCGTCCACCTCTCCCTACAGCTCCAAGGTAAGGATGGCCGCGGCCTATGCCGGGATCGCCATCGATGAGGTGCCGGTCAAGACCGAGGACAGGCCGGCCGAACTGATCGGCGCCAATCCGCTCGGCAAGATCCCGGTGCTGGTGCTCGATGATGGCCGTTCTGTTCACGACAGCCGAGCCATCACCCAGCACCTCAACCGGATTTCGAAGAACGCGTTGTTTCCACGCAATCCCGACAAGCGTCTGGAAGCGGAAGTGCTGGAGGCGCTGGCCGACGGTATCTGCGATTGCGCGCTGTCGATGGTCTATGAGCGCCGCACCCGGCCCGACGAAATGGTTTATCAACCCTGGCTTGACCGCCAGTGGGCGAAGATCACCGCCGCACTCGATTTGCTCAATGCCAATCCGCCAAAACTGCCGAAGAAGATCACGGCCGGTCAGATGGCGTTGCGTGCCTGCCTTGGCTATCTCTCTTTGCGCTTCGCCGGGAAATGGGAAAAGGGCCGCGGCCGGTTGACCCGCTGGGCTGCACGCTTCGACGAAAAATTCCCGGAGCTGAAGTCGGCGGTTCCCGCCTAAAAACGACCCGCAATAAAAAAGCCGGGCGCGAGGCCCGGCTTTTTCGTGTCGTGGCTTGGATGGACTTAGAACTTCATACCGAGGCCGAAGGTGACGCGGTTGTCCGTCGCCTTGACTTTGCCGATACCGTCGAAGCTCTTCGAGCCGAAGTCGGTGTAGCGATACTCGACGCGGCCGAACACGTTGTCGGTCAGCTTGATGTCGGTGCCGACGCCGGCGGTCCAGCCGATCATCGTAGCGGTGTCGCTGGCGAGGAGGTCGGAATCTTCCACTTTCAGGCTTCTGCCGGCGAGACCGCCGGTGCCGTAGAGCAGGATTTCCGGGGTCACAGCATAGCCCAGACGGGCACGCAGCGAACCTTCGAAGCCACCCTTGGAGTGGATACCATTGTCGTCACCCTTGACGCCGTTGTAGCCGAGTTCGGCTTCACCGCCGTACACGAAGTTCTCCTGCTGCCATTGGTAACCGCCGAAGACACTGCCGTCGAAACCCTTGGTGTCGGTCGAGAACCCAAGATCCTTTTCCTTGGTCTTGCCGCTGAAGCCGTAGCCGAGGTTGATACCGGCATAAGGGCCGGCCCACGAAGCGACCGGAAGTTCGGCAACCGGAGCGGGTGCCGGCGGCTCTTCCTGAACGACGTCCGCTGCATAAGCGGTACCACCGAGGGCGAAGAGCCCGATTGCGACAGCCAGCGGCCGTGCGAATTTGAGATTGGCTTGCATTGTTCTTTACTCCTTAAGCCACAGGACACAGGCTTGTTTCTCACGATCGCCATCAACCCGTCCGGGGGGTGAAACGGGTCTGGCGTTCGTCGGTTCCAAATGTCGTGTCAAAATGCGGCTGAACCGAACCTGAACTTGGGTCATTCCCCGGCACGAATGAGGCAGAACCTTGACGTTGCATCTTCGCAACAGCGAAATGTCAGCAGCCAGTTTATGCTGCGCTGCACACCGCTTGGTGCAAGGAGTCCAGCGTCCTATATTGCTGTCCGGCGGTTCCGAGTCCAAGAGGGCTCGGCATGCCGAACGGGCACTTCGCCACAATGCTGCCCCAGGTGCGAACACCATTTAACGCATGCCGGGCCATATTTCGCCGGCGTCGCGTTTTCGGGCCGAAATTGAGGATTGACAACAGATGAGCAAAGCCACTGCCGTGGCGCTGGTGACCGGTGGAGCGAAACGGATCGGCAAGGCGATCGTCGAGGACCTCGCCAGCCATGGTTTTGCGGTCGCCATCCACTCCAACCGCTCGCACGATGAGGCGGATGCGCTGGCCGAGGGGATTAACCGGTCGGGCGGCCGCGCCGCCGTGGTTGCGGCTGATCTGACCGACATGGACGCCGTCAGCGAGCTCGTCGGCCAGGCGGAAGCCGCGCTGGGCCCGATCTCGCTGCTGGTCAACAATGCTTCGCTCTTCGTCGACGATTCAGTGGAAGATTTCGACTGGCACGCCTGGGACCGCCACTTCGCCATTCATGTGAAGACGCCGGCGCTGTTGGCGCAGACCTTCGCCCGTTCCTTGCCGGAGGGGCGGGAGGGGCTGATCGTCAACATCATCGACCAGCGCGTCTGGCGGCCGACGCCGCGCTATTTTTCCTATGCGTTGTCGAAATCGGCATTGTGGACCCAGACGCAGATGTTGGCACAGGCGCTCGGGCCCCGCATCCGCGTCAATGCGATCGGGCCGGGCCCGACGCTGAAGAACGCGCGCCAGGACGATTCGGATTTTGACGCGCAGGTCGCCGGCCTGATTCTGAAGCGCGGCCCGGAATTGCCGGAATTCGGCGCCACCATCCGCTATCTGTGGGAGACGCGCTCGGTCACCGGCCAGATGATCGCGCTCGATGGCGGCCAGCATCTTGCATGGCAGACGCCCGATGTGACAGGCATGGCGGAATAGCAGTCGAAATCCTTGTTGGGGTCTAATTTGATCGGCTAAAAGCACAACCGGGCTGTCCCGACGATTGTGGCTTCTGGAAAAAGTCTCTGACGATGGCGCTCCCCGGGGCTGTTCGGCAGCACTCCCGACCTGCAGCGCTGAGCGGCTCCGGCATGCCGCCAATGTCGGCACTTGCCCAAGCACGGTGCCGCGTAATATGCGGTTGGACGGAAGGGGTCACAGGTGTCCCCACGCCCGACTGCCCCTGAACCGGACGCGTCAACATCCGGCTCTCAGGCGTCATACGCTGGTTCCGGCTTCAAAAGTCCAGTCAGCCAGTAGCAGCCAATGGCCGAGATGGGTGGAACATTGCTGGGCCGGCGGTCAATGCTTGAGGCACTTGCGCGCCATTGCCATTGCTTTGTAAGTCCCCTTCAGATCGACGACAAAGGCTCCCTTGGTCTCAGGAAACACGATCATTTTATATCTCTTCGCCACGTCACGCTTGAATTTCGGGTCGTCGGTCAAGATGTAGCCGCCAGAATATCCGCCCTTGAGTATTCCGTTCGTGGTGGTGGCCACTCCCTTGTAGAGATGGCCGTCGATAGAAACGAAGATATCCGACTGCTTCCCGTTCTGGAGGCCGATATCCACCGTCGTGAACACGCCAAGATACCCGACTTCCCGATTCGCGGTAACACCCATTTGAACCGAACTTGGGCCGTCCGAGTGGACGAGCAAGCAATCGCCGCGGGTTTGATTGGTGTAAACTGTCCAGCCTTGGACGTCTCCATATTTGACCAGGACATCGCTGGCCTTTGGGAGGGGATTCTCTGTCTGGGCATAGGCAGCCATCGCAGACGAAAGAGCTACCGACGTGACCGCGATGAGCGTCATGAACTTTCGCATAACATTTCCCTCGTGAGTAAGTTGAAGTATCTATCACTTGGGCATCGTAGTCGGCTGCCCCATGCCTGGATAGTTGGACCTAGGGGAGGAGCGCTGGCCAACCGCTCGGTTCGTCCGAGGTGGTTTAACTCGGTCATTAATTTGCGGTATCGGGTCAATGCTGCTGTCGCCGGGAGAGGCAACCTACAGTCGTTCCAAGGACTGTCCCGCCACTCCAGCATTGACACCACGGTGAAATATGCCCAGGTCACGCATGACGATCTGGCGGCGGTGTCCCGGAAGGGAGGCTGTGATAAACCCGTGAAGGAAAGCCCAGGAATTAGTCCCGGAGAAACCGGTTCGGTCGCTGTAAAGATTTGAAACGGCGAGTAGTTCGGGCGTGTCCTATTGGGCGCCGGATGTGACAGGCATGAAGGAATGAGTCCCTTAGACCACAAGAGCAAGCCGCGTGGCGGCGCCGATGATTTGCCTCCTGAAATCGACCTCGAGGATGAGGCGATCGAGGAGATCGTCGAACCGGTCGGCCCGGATGTGGCGTTCACGGCAATCGACTGGACGCCGCATGCCGGCGATGCCGAAGGCATGGTGGGTGCCGAGGTGATCCAGACGCTGGTCAAGCGGCTGCCCAATGCGCCCGGCGTCTACCGGATGATGAACGCCGCCGGCGACGTGCTTTATGTCGGCAAGGCGCGCAGCCTGAAGAAGCGTGTCACCAACTACGCGCAAGGCAGATTCCACACCAACCGCATCGGCCGCATGGTGCGCGAGACGTCGACGATGGAGTTCGTCGTCACCCGCACCGAGATCGAGGCGCTGCTGCTCGAAGCCAATCTCATCAAGCGTTTGCGGCCGCGATTCAATGTGCTGATGCGGGACGACAAGTCGTTTCCGTATATCCTTTTGACCGGCGACCATGTCTCGCCCGGCATCTACAAGCATCGCGGCGCGCGGTCGCGCAAGGGCGACTATTTCGGCCCCTTTGCCTCGGCCGGTGCCGTTGGCCGCACCATCAATTCGCTGCAGCGCGCCTTTCTGCTCAGAAGCTGCACCAATTCCTTCTATGAGAACCGCACGCGGCCATGCCTGCTCTACCAGATCAAGCGCTGCGCCGGTCCGTGCACCGGCGAAATCTCGCATGAGGGTTATGCCGAGCTTGTCGACGAAGCGAAGGATTTTTTGTCCGGCCGCAGCCAGAAGGTGAAGACCGAGATTTCGGCTGCCATGCAGCAGGCTTCGCAAGACCTCGATTTCGAGCGAGCCGCCATCTATCGCGACCGGCTGGCGGCCTTGTCGCACGTGCAGAGCCATCAGGGCATCAACCCGGCGACCGTCGACGAGGCCGATGTGTTCGCCATCCACCAGGAAGGCGGCCAGGTCTGCATCCAGGTGTTCTTCTTCCGCACCGGCCAGAACTGGGGCAACCGCGCCTATTTCCCAAAGGCCGATCCGGCGCTGGAGGGATCGGAAGTGCTGGGCTCGTTCCTGGCGCAGTTCTATGACGACAAGCCGACACCGCGTGCCATCCTCTTGTCGCAGACCGTCGAGGACCAGGAACTGCTGGCCGAGGCGCTCTCGACCCGCGCCGGCCGCAAGGTGACGATCTCGGTGCCGCAGCGCGGCGAGAAAAAGGACCTGACCGAAAACGCCTTGCAGAATGCGCGTGAGGCGCTTGGCCGCCGGCTGGCCGAGACCTCGACGCAAGCGCGGCTGCTTGCCGGTTTCGCCGAGACCTTCGGCCTGTCAAAGCCGCCGGTGCGCATCGAGATCTACGACAACTCGCACATCATGGGCACCAACGCCGTCGGCGCCATGGTCGTCGCGGGGCCGGAAGGCTTTGTGAAGAACCAGTACCGGAAATTCAACATACGCTCGACGGAGATCACGCCGGGCGACGATTTCGGTATGATGCGCGAAGTGATGGAGCGGCGATTTTCGCGATTGCTCAAGGAGCATGGCGATGTTGTCCTTGCCGACGATGCGGCAGGGGGCGAGGCAGCGGCAGTCGAGGCGGGCGACGATATCGAAGACGATATCTCCGGAAGCTTCCCTGCCTGGCCCGACGTCATCCTGATCGACGGTGGCCAGGGCCAGATGACGGCGGTGCGCAAGATCCTTTCCGATCTCGGCATCGAGGACCGCGTCGTCGCCATCGGCATCGCCAAGGGGCAGGACCGCGATGCAGGCCGCGAGCGCTTCTTCGTCAAGGGCAGAGACTCGTTTTCGCTGCCCGTGCGCGATCCCGTGCTCTATTTCGTCCAACGCCTGCGCGACGAGGTCCACCGTTTCGCCATCGGTTCGCACCGGGCCCGCCGCAAGAAGGAAATGGTCAAGAGCCCGCTCGACGAAATCGTCGGCATCGGTCCCGGCCGCAAGCGCGCGCTTCTCTTGCATTTCGGCACCGCCAAGGCGGTCAGCCGGGCCGCGGTGGAGGATCTGAGGAAGGTCGACGGCATCTCCGAACAGGTGGCGAAACTGGTCTACAACCACTTCCACGAGAGTTGAAAAAATCGCCACTTTCATCTGGCCAGTCGAATCTGGCCTGTTGACCCCCTACATCCGCTTCTGATTTGAGTACGCAGGCAGAAAGAGTCCACCAGACATGGCCCAGCGCGCGTTTAACCTGCCTAACATGTTGACCTACGCCCGCATCATCGCGGTGCCGCTGGTCGTGCTGTGCTTTTTTCTGGAGGGCCATCTGAAATCGAGCGACTTCGCTCGCTGGTCGGCGCTGGTCATTTTCCTGCTGGCGTCCGTCACCGATTATTTCGACGGCTATTTTGCGCGTGCCTGGCAGCAGACCTCCAACATCGGCAAGATGCTCGATCCGATCGCCGACAAGCTGCTGGTCGCCACGTGCCTCTTGCTGCTTGCGGCTGACACCGACCGTCACGCCGGGATCGCCGGCTGGTCGCTGTGGGCGGCGATCATCATCCTGTGTCGCGAAATCCTGGTCTCGGGCCTGCGCGAATATCTGGCGGCACTCAAGGTCTCGGTGCCAGTGACGCAGCTTGCCAAGTGGAAGACCACCATCCAGATGGTCGCCATCGCCTTCCTCCTGGCGGGACCGGCCGGTGACAAGATCTTTCCGCTGACCACGCAGACCGGCCTGGTGCTGCTGTGGATCGCGGCCCTCGTGACGCTCTACACCGGCTACGACTATTTCCGCGCCGGCCTCAAGCACATCATGGACGAGTGAGATGACGACCCGTCTCATCTATTTCGCCTGGGTTCGCGAACGTATCGGCACATCGGAAGAAGATGTCGAATTGCCCGCCGGCATCGAGACGGTCGCCGACCTCTTGCGCTGGCTGCAATCGCGCGGCGAAGGTTACCAACACGCGCTGCAATATCCCGATGTGATCCGCGTCGCCATCAACCAGGAACATGTCGACCATCGCGAGAAGATATCGGGTGCACGCGAGATCGCGCTGTTCCCGCCGATGACCGGAGGCTGACATCATGTCGGCCGTCCTGGTGCCGACCGTGCGCATCCAGCGCCAGGATTTCGACGTTGCCGCCGAGATCGCCGGGCTGACGCAAGGCCGCGCCGACATTGGCGCGGTGGTCACCTTCTCCGGCCTGTGCCGCGATGAGCAGGGCGCGCTCTCGGCACTCGAACTCGAGCACTATCCCGGCATGGCTGAAGCCGAGATCGGGCGTATCGCTGCCGAAGCCACCGAGCGCTGGCCGCTGCAAGGCCTCACCGTCATACATCGCCATGGCAAGATCGCGCCGGGGGACAACATCGTCCTGGTGGTGGCCGCTTCGGCGCACCGCCAGGCGGCATTCGAGGCGGCGGACTTCCTCATGGACTACCTCAAGTCGCGTGCCCCCTTCTGGAAGAAGGAACATCGCACCGACGGCTCCGAGGGGGGCTGGGTCGAGGCTAAGGAAACCGACGCCCAGGCAGCCCGGCGCTGGAAGCGACCGCCGTCCGAATAATACCGTGCAGGCGTCACGGAACGACCGCAATCCTTCTGCCAACTGGTCACGTGACTGATTTGGGCAAGGGATACGGTCATGCTGGACAGGATCGCCGAATTCTTCGTCTTTGGCTTGGTGCCGCTGGTCGTCGGTATCCTGGCGGTGCCGGAGCTGTCCGTTGCCGCGGAAAAGGCGGTGAGGGGGGAAGTGATCTATCGCGAGCGCATAGCGTTGCCGCCCAGCGCCGTGCTTTCGGTCGAGCTCGCCGACGTCTCGTTGGCCGAGGCGCCGGCCAAGATCATCGGGCAACAGAAGATCAAGCCCGCCGGACAGGTGCCGATCAGCTTCGAGATAAAATTCGACTCCTCCGTCATCCGGCCGCAAATGACCTACGCGCTGCAGGCCCGGATCACCGCGGACGGAAGGCTGATGTTCATCTCCGATGTGCGCCATCAGTTCGATCCGCTGACCGACGCGCCGCAGACCATCATGCTGAAGATGGTTACGCCCAGCAAGGAAACGGCGGCTTCCATCTTTGATCAGCTCTGGGTGGTCGATTATGTCGATGGCATTGGCGCCATCACCGCGCCGCAGGCGACCTTCAGGGTCAGCGAGGCCGGCAAGGCCGGTGGCAGCGGTCCCTGCAACACCTATTTTGCCACGGCGAAGGTCGACGGCCAGGCGATCGGGATCGGCGATATCGGTTCGACTTACAAAGCTTGCGCGCCCGATGTGATGGCCGAGGAAAAAGCCCTGTTCGATGCGTTGGCCAAGGCGGCATCATACAAGGTCGATGCCGGCAAGCTCACCATCTCAGACAAGGACGGGCGCGAAATCCTGCGCTTCAGCGCCGCGAGCTGATTGCACTCCAGAAAAAAGGCCGGCTGAACGCCGGCCTTCCAGATCGGATTTGATGCCGTCGGCTCAGCCGACGATTTCGGTGTCCGAGAACCAGTACTTGATTTCCTGCGCGGCGGTTTCCGGCGCGTCGGAGCCGTGCACCGAGTTCTCGCCGATCGACAGCGCATGCACCTTGCGGATGGTACCTTCGGCGGCGTTGGCCGGGTTGGTGGCGCCCATCACGTCGCGGTTCTTGGTAATGGCGCTCTCGCCTTCAAGGACCTGCACGATGGTCGGGCCCGAGGACATGGATTCCACCAGCTCGCCGAAGAACGGCCGCTCCTTGTGGACGGCGTAGAAGCCTTCCGCCTCGCGGCGGCTCATCCAAACGCGGCGCGAGGCGATGACGCGCAGACCGGCGTCTTCGAGCATCTTGGTGATGGCGCCGGTGAGGTTGCGCCGCGTTGCGTCGGGCTTGATCATGGAGAAGGTGCGTTCGAGCGCCATGGGTCGTCCTTGTCTGAATTTGAATTGAGAGTGGCGGGCTCTATACAAGCCGCCCGGCTTATTGCCAAGAGGGTGAGGAGCGGGTCCGCGCGGCGAGCGGAAAGGCAATTGCTTGGCTTTGCGAGCGACGAACGCCCGGAGCGACAGCGAGCGTCGAACGGCCAGCGCTTCCGTGGCTGGTCGCTGCGGGCAGGCTGGATCAGACGGCTGTAAAGCAACGGTTTGCTTGCTATAGTCGTCCGGTCGGCGCCGCGCTGAAGTCGGCCCGCATGGAGACAATATGACCATGACAGACGATCGTCAGGAGCGCATTCGCAACCGCGCCCATCAGATCTGGCAGGAAGAAGGCCAACCGGCCGGTCACCACGAGCGCCATTGGCAACAGGCGGCCGCCGACATCGATCGGGAGGACGCGGGGTTGGCGGCCAAGAAGCCAGCCAGGAAGGCATCTGGCGCCGGCAAGGCAAAAGCCGCTCCCAAGGAAAAGGCCGCCGCGAAAGCCAGCAAGCCAAAGAAGGCGGCCAAGTAAGGCCAGCTGTTCCGCCGCCGATTTTCGCGACAGTTTGACGGCGCTTGCCTTGCGGGCAGGGCGCGCGCTTGCGGCCGTCACGCCGCCGCCGCAACCGTTCGTCCGAGCCCGCCATGCAGATCGAGGCAGCGGGTGAACCATTGCGCCACCACGTCGCTGTCGTCGAGCAATTTGTAAGGCGTGGCGATGCGTGCCCATTGCAGCGCGCCGAAGACGATATAGTCGGCAAACAGCGGCGAGGCGCCGCCGATGAAAGGCTGGTAGCTCAACATGCAGCGCAGCGGCTCCAGCGCTGCCCGGAAGGTTGCCAGGCCGGCGTCGCGTGCGGCGGCGACGTCCTCCAGCCGCTTGCCGAAGCGCTGCTCCCGGCTCTGGCGGAAATACGAGGCGTTCTCTTCGTCTTGCATGGCATGAAGGTCAACGAGCGCCGCGGTGGTAACATAAGGGTGGATGGTCAATTGCGACCAGCGTTCGATGAAGCGCGCCATCGCCTTGCCGCCTTCGCCGCCAAACAGCGTCGGGCGATCCGGATAGGTCTCATCGAGATAGAGCGCGATGGCGAAGGAATCGATGACGACCTTGTCGCCATCGCGGATGACCGGAACGGTTTTTGAGACACCGCCTTCAATGGCCGGCACTTCGAGAAAACGCGTCGGCGCGGTCGAGATATCAAGTCCCTTGTGGGCCAGCGCCATCGTTGCCTTCCAGCAATGCGGACTGAACGGGCGGCTCTCGTCATGTCCGACCAGGTCGTAAAGCAGAATGGTCATTGGCGTCGGCCCCTTCGCGGTCTAGGTATCGCCCCGAAACCCGAAACGGGCGCGGCGGGAGAAAAGATGAAACAGCACTTCATGATGTTTGCGGCCTACAATCAATGGGCCAATGGCCGCATCTATGATGCCGCCGACGATCTGAACGATGAGGAATTCAATCGCGACGTCGGCGCTTTCTTCGGTTCGCTGATGGGCACGCTCAACCACCTGCTCGCCGCCGATCGCATCTGGATGAAGCGCTTCACCGGCGAAGGCATCGCGCCGACGACATTGGACGCCATATTGCACCGGGCCTTGCCCGTCTTGAGAACCGCGCGCGAGGCGGAGGACCGGCGGATGATCGACTGGCTCGGCGGCCTGGACGACAAAGCGCTGTCGGGTCGCTTCACCTATATGACCGTTTCGGATATGCGCACCGTCTCGCAGCGCCTGGCGCCGGCGCTGGCTCATGTCTTCAACCACCAGACCCATCACCGCGGCCAGGCGCATATGATCCTGACAGTTCTGGGCCGCCCCTCCGTGCCGCTCGATCTGGCGCATTTCCAGCGCACCGAGGAGGGAAGGGCTTTCGCCTGATCCACATGGTTTTCGTTTTGAATTCGGGGCGAGCGTTTGGCGCGGACTATCGCCGCATTTTTTGCCGTAGCATGGCTTTTACGTCCGGCCACTCGGAATCAATAATGCTGAACCGGACGGAATTGCGTTTCCGGCCGTCCGGCATGATCCGTTCATTGCGAACGATTCCTTCCTGTTTTGCTCCTATTCTCAAAATGGCCGCTCTCGACGCGTCGTTGAGTTCGTCGGTGGTGAATTGCACGCGGACACAGTTCATGACCTCAAATGCCTGAATCAGGAGAAGATATTTAGCCTCGGTATTAACCCCCGATCGCTGGACCGAACTGCCGAGCCACGTGTGCCCAATCTCCAATTTTCTGTTCGCGCGGTCGATTTTCCAGAACCGCGTACTACCGCAAATCAAGCCCGTGGCGCGGAGGACGATTGCGTATGGCATGACAGTCCCGGCCTGTCGTCCAGCCAGGGCATTGGCAATATAATCATCGATCGCGTCTGGCCCTGGAACCACGGTGGCCTTCAAGTTCCATAGCTCGCCATCTGCGGCTGCACTCAAAAGCGCTGCGGAATGCTCTGGCTGCAGGGGGCTGAGTTCAACGATATCGCCGACCAAGGCGGGTTGCCTGGATTGGACGCCGCCCATTAATCGATGATCCCTGTTTCTCTTGCCTGCAGTCATCGAGCGACAAATGAGGACCGATCCGACTTTCAGACAGCTTCTGAAGCCAAGCCCGCAATTTCGTTGTCCAGCTGGCGTTGCGTCATGGCCGCTTCCGCCATCACCCATTGCTTGAACAGCAGCATCTTGCGTGCGGCAAGGCCCTTGTGCGGCGAGACGAAGTACCAACCGGCCGTATTCGGATGATGTACGGCAAAGGGAGCGACCAGCCTCTCGGCGCGGATATCGCTGGCCATATAGGCGCGGTTGGCAACGGCAAAACCCATTCCGGCATTGGCCGCCTCGTAGGACATCATGCACGAGTCGAAATAGATGCTCTTGGTCTCGCTGAGCACAAAACTGGCGCCGGCGAAACCAAGCCAGGATTGCCAGTTCTGCGTGCAGGTGTCGGAATGCAGCAGCGTGAAGTGCTTGAGGTCGTCCGGTGTCACCTTTGACACCGGCTTGTCGCCGAGAACCTCGTGGAACAATTTGCGGCTGCACACCGGTGTCAGGTCTTCCTGAAACAACAAGTCGGATGGCAGCCCGTTGAAGTGGCCGTCGCCGTAGCGGATTTCGAGATCGAATTCGGAAGTCGTGAACTCGTGCGTCGCGTACGAGGTCGAAACCCGCATCACGATATCGGGGTGTTGCTGCTGGAACAGCGGCAGGCGCGGAAACAGCCAGCGCGCGGCAAATGTCGGCAGCACCGATATCTTCAGCACATGTTCCTGTGATTGCCCGGTCGCTTCCATGCTGGCGGCGACAATCCGCTCCAGCGCCTCACGAACGCGCGAGACATAGGTTTCGCCCTCCGGTGTCAGCGACACCGCATTGCCGCCGCGCTGGAAAATCTTGAAGCGCAACTGGTCCTCCAGGCTCTTGACGCGCTGGCTGACCGCCGAAGCGGTGATGAACTGCTCTTCGCCGGCACGCGTGAAATTCCCGTGCCTCGCAGCACTCTCCACGATTTTCAGCGAATTGAGGTTGACCTGACTGAGCAGACGCACGGCTTTCGACCTTAAGCTGGGCTTAGGGTAGCACTAGCATTCCTAATTTTACAGGGGGGGCTAATTTAATCGACTGTTAACCAAGTGTTTGCCCCCCACTTGGAGAAGTACAATGAACGCACATACCGTACCCGAACTGCGCTATGCGATGAGCCGCGAGGCCATTATCGGCCACGAAACCGCCTGGAAAGTGTCGAGCTTCGGCGTTGCGCAGTATCGGCATGGCTATGATCCGGCTCTGCTTGCCGCGATCGAGGAGGCCGCCCTGAAGCTCAAGGCCAGCCATGCCGTGCACAAGCACCTCGATCTGACCTTCATCACAGGCGCGGACCGTTTCATTCCCGAAATCAAGGAGTTGCTGAACGACAAGTTGCGCTTGGAACGGCTGTCCGACATGACGGGCACGAAGCTGGAGCCCTATCCGCTGTCGATCGTCGGTTCGACAGTTACCTTCATGAATCCCAGGGATGGCGCCGTCGAATGGCATTGCGACGGCGTTCCGGTCACTGAGCTCATTCCGCTGTCGATCAGCGATCCGCTGGTCGGCGGCCATCTCGAAATCTATTGCGACGATTCCGAGACCGGCCGCGCCATCCTCGAATCCGGCCGCGAGATTCCGCGCAACCGCATCATGCGCATCGATCACAAGATGAACTATGCGACGCTCGGGCAGTTCCTCGGCGTCCTGCATCGTACGGCGCCGATCCAGTTCGGCGAGCGCGTCACGCTGGTGCTCAACCAACGCTCCGTGGCCAAGCCCTATGTCGACGACAACAGGATGTTCTACCTTGCCGCCGACAACGATCACGACCGCGAGTGGGTCAACGAGCTGGCCGAAGATGTGTGGCAAAACCAGCTGCCGGCCTATCGCCGGTTCGAGGCCGAACATCCGACGCCGGCCCCCGCCGAAGCGCCGGTTCCGGGTGGAGCCAGGGAGTCATGGTAGCGACCCATGATCCCGAAAAGTGGAGACCGGTTTTCGGACGGGATCATGGTCGAACGCAGAGATAGGGGCCTATGCCGATTCCTTCTGCATGGATCGGGCTCGATATCCGCGCTGGTCTTCGCTGCCGGGGCGGTGGCGTTGTGGTCGACAAATGCGCTGGTCGGCAAGTCCCTGCTGGCCAGTCACCCGGTGTCGCAGGTGCAGTTCCTGCAATTTGTAGGGGCCGCCCTGGTCTTCGCGGTCATCCGGTCGATGAGCCGCGAGAAAGCCGCGACGACCACGGCAAGCACCGCGCTGGTGCCGCTCGCGGTCGGCTTTATCGGTCTGGTCGGCACCATGGTGCTGCAATATATCGCCTTTGCCTCGATGCCGGTGATCGAAGCCAATCTCGTGGCCTACACCTGGCCCTTGATGGTTGCCGCGGCAGTGATCGCTTTCGACAATCCCCGGCGTCCGGCCTTGCTGGGTATTGCCGCGGCCCTTGGCTTCGTCGGCGTCGCGCTGGTGATTTCGGGAGGGCGTGACCGCACCTGGTTCCAGGGTGATCTCGCCGGCTATTCGGCCGCATTCGGGTCCGCGCTGTGCATGGCTTTCTATTCGGTGATGGTGGGGCGGCTCGCCACGTCGCCGGACCGCCTGTTGCTGCCCTCGTCGCTGGTCGGCGTCGCCTTGACGCTTATATGGTCCGCTCGCGAAGGCGTCGCCTGGCCCACCGGAGTGGATCTGGTCCTCGGGCTTTATCTCGGCGCTGGCCCGATGGGGCTGGGTTATTACTTCTGGTCACGCGCCTTGAAGCTCGGAGGCAGCGGCAAGGTGGCTGTCGTCGCCTATCTCACGCCGATTGCTTCGACGCTGCTGTTGACGTTGTCCGGCGAACGGCTGACGACCACCGCCATTGCCGGAGCCATTCTCGTGATCGGCAGTTGTGTCGCGGTCGGTCTGGAGCGTTCGGAGGCGCAAGACTATGTTTGATGACAATGAACGTCTCGCCAGGCAGGAAGCGCATTGGCTGATCAAGGAATTTGGCGCCGAGGCACCGCTTTACGCCGCAATGAAGGCCGAAAAGGCGATTGAACAGAAGGATTTCGGGCGTTGTGCCCGCTGGAAGCGTATTCTTGAGATATTGGCCGACAGCCGCCCAGCCAAGTCTGCCACCTCCAAGTATTAGATTTTCTAATTTGCACGACGTCGATTTCTCATAAAAGTAGTTGATGCCAAGTCTTGATTCGTTTTGGGATTTGGCGGCCCGTTGGGGGGGCGCGGTTAAAGAGATACATCGACAAAAGTCTTTACTGGGGTAGATGACTTTGTCGCAGATAGGGTGAAAGAATTGTCAAATATCGAGGATAAGACCGTTATCGAGCTGACCGCCGATATTGTCTCGGCCTATGTAGGCAACAATCCGCTTCCGGCTTCCGGCCTGCCTGACCTGATTGCCAGCGTCAGCGCCTCGGTCCGAAAGCTGGCTGGTGCGGCCGTCGTGGAAAGCCCGAGCCTTGTTCCGGCCGTAAATCCGAAAAAGTCGGTGTTTCCCGACTACATCATCTGCCTGGAGGACGGAAAGAAGTTCAAGTCGCTCAAGCGACACCTCAGGACGGACTACGGTTTGAGCCCGGATGACTATCGGGCCAAATGGGGCTTGCCGCCGGACTATCCGATGGTCGCGCCGAATTACTCGGCGACCCGGTCGGCGCTGGCGAAATCGACGGGACTTGGCCGCAAGCCGGTCGCTGCGCCGGCGGTCGTGGCCAAGGCGACAAAGCGTGGCAAGGCCACTGCCTGAGGCCTTTCTGGCCGGTATCGCAGGTCACTGATCGCCTGCTCTGGCGGCGCATTGTGCGCGCCGTTTCCAGGCCTTGTGCGGCCAACTGGCCCGCAAGGTCTTGCGAAGCGTTGATGTCCAGTGCAAAAGCGCGGCCATGCTTATCATCAATGACCTTTCACTCCGCATGGCGGGGCGCTTGCTTCTCGACCACGCCTCGCTCACCTTGCCGGCCGGCACCAAGGCCGGTCTCGTCGGCCGCAACGGCACCGGCAAGACGACGCTGTTCAAGGCCATAACAGGCGATTTTCCCTCCGAGACAGGCTCGATCAGCCTGCCGAAGAATACGCGCATCGGCCAGGTGGCGCAGGAAGCGCCTGGAACCGAGGACCCGCTGATCGAGATCGTGCTCAAGGCCGATCTCGAACGCACGGCGCTGCTCGAAGAGGAAAAGACGGCGACCGATCCGCACCGCATCGCAGACATCCACATGCGGCTGGCCGACATCGACGCTCATTCGGCCGAGTCGCGCGCGGCCACCATTCTCGCCGGCCTCGGCTTCGACGACGCCGCGCAGCGCCGTCCGGCCTCGTCCTTCTCCGGCGGCTGGCGTATGCGCGTGGCGTTGGCCGCCGTGTTGTTTTCCGAGCCGGATCTCCTGCTGCTCGACGAGCCGACCAATTATCTCGACCTCGAAGGCACGCTTTGGCTGGAAAACTACGTCTCAAAGTATCCGCACACCGTGCTCCTGATCTCGCATGATCGCGATCTGCTCAACCGCGCCGTCAACTCGATCGTTCATCTCGACCAGAAGAAGCTGACCTTCTGGCGCGGCGGTTACGACCAGTTCGAGCGCCAGTACACCGAGCAGAAGGAGTTGCAGGAAAAGGGCCGGGTCAAGCAGGAAGCCGCCCGCAAGCATATGGAATCCTTCGTCGAGCGGTTTCGCGCAAAGGCCTCCAAGGCAAGACAGGCACAGTCGCGCATCAAGGCGCTGGAAAAGATGAAGCCGATCTCGGCCATCGTCAACGACACGGTACGGCCGTTCTCTTTCCCCCAACCTGTGAAGACGGTGGCCTCGCCGATCGTTGCGCTGAACAACGTCAATGTCGGCTATACCGAGGGCCAGCCGATCCTGAAGAAGATGACGCTGCGCATCGACGCCGACGACCGCATCGCGCTGCTCGGCGCCAATGGCAACGGCAAGTCGACCTTCGCGAAATTGCTGTCGGGTCGCCTGAAGCAGGAAACCGGCACCATGACGGTGGCGCCCGGGCTGAAGGTGGCGATCTTCGCCCAGCACCAGCTCGACGATCTGCGTCCCGAGGAAAATGCCTATGAGCATGTCCGCCGGCTGATGCCCGAGGCGCCGGAATCCAAGGTGCGCGGCCGCGTCGCCCAGTTCGGTCTCACGACCGAGAAGATGAATACGCCCGCCAAGGACCTCTCCGGTGGTGAGAAGGCGCGCCTTCTGATGGGCCTGTCGGCCTTCGAGGGGCCGAACCTGTTTATCCTCGACGAGCCGACCAACCATCTCGACATCGACAGCCGCGAATCGCTGATCCATGCGCTGAATGAATTTCCCGGCGCCGTCATCCTGATCTCGCACGACCGCCATCTGCTGGAGGCGACGGCCGACCGGCTGTGGCTGGTCAAGGATGGTGCGGTCAATCCCTATGACGGCGATCTGGAAGACTACAAGACGCTGGTGACCGGCGTCTCCGGCGACCGCCGCAGCAAGCGCGAGGCCGACAAGGCGTCAAAAGCCGATCGCCGCCGCGACGCGGCAGCACGCCGCGCCGCCTTCGAGCCGCTGGCCAAGGAAATCCGCGCCACCGAGGCGCTGATGGACCGCATCCGCAAACGCATCGACGGCATCGAGGACGAACTGTCCAACCCGGCGGTCTACGAGAAGGATCCGTCGACGGCGACCAGGCTCGCCAAGGAACGCTCGCAGCTTGCCCAGACGCTGGCCGGCCATGAGGAAAAATGGCTGACCATGTCGGCGGAATATGAGGAAGGAACGGCGGAGTAGAGCTAATCTCCCCCCTCGTGGGGGAGATGCCCGGCAGGGCAGAGGGGGGCGCTGTCCCGCCAACCTGCCGGTCTCTTTGCAATCACCATCGCCAACTTCGGTGGCACATTGATTGGGCTCGATAGGCCGCGATCCTTCGCGCCCCCCTCTGTCCTGCCGGACATCTCCCCCACAAGGGGGGAGATTGGCTAATCATCTGGCCCTACACGCCACCGTCAAAACCCGCTAGACAAATGGCATGAACCAGCACGCGAAGCTCCGCATTGGCCATTCGGCCTGTCCGCATGATTGCCCGTCGACCTGCGCGCTTGAGGTCGAACTGCTTGACGGCAACCGCATCGGCCGCGTCCATGGCGCCAAGTCCAATACCTATACGGCCGGGGTCGTCTGCGCCAAGGTCGCCCGCTATGCCGACCGCGTCCATCATCCCGACCGTTTGCTGAAGCCGCTGGTGCGCAAGGGCGCCAAGGGCGGGGGCGTCTGGCAGGAGGCAAGCTGGGAAGCCGCACTCGACCTCGTTGCCGAGAATTTCATCGCGGCCGAGGAGAAGTACGGATCGGAGACGGTCTGGCCTTACTATTACGCAGGCACGATGGGGCTGGTGCAGCGCGACGGCATCGAGCGGCTGCGGCATGTGAAGAAGTACTCGGGCTTCTTCGGCTCGATCTGCACCAATCTCGCCTGGACCGGCTGGATGATGGGGGCGGGCGCCTTGCGCGGTCCCGATCCGCGAGAAATGGCCAAATCCGATTGCGTCGTGATCTGGGGCACCAATGCGGTGGTCACGCAGGTCAATGTCATGACCCACGCCATCAAGGCGCGCAAGGAACGCGGCGCGAAAATCGCCGTCATCGACGTCTATGAAAACGCCACGATGAAACAGGCCGATATGGGCCTGGTGCTGAAGCCCGGCACCGACGGCGCGCTGGCTTGTGCTGTCATGCATGTCCTGTTCAGGGAAGGCCTGGCCGACCGCGCCTATCTCGAAAGATACACCGACGACCCTCTGGGCCTTGAAGCGCATCTGCGCACCCGCACGCCGGAGTGGGCGGCTGATATCACCGGTTTGACGGTCGCCGAGATCGAGGCCTTCGCCCGGCTCGTCGGCACGACGAAAAAGACTTATTTCCGGCTCGGCTACGGCTTTGCGCGCCAGCGCAACGGCGCCGTCAACATGCATGCGGCGTCATGCATCGCCGCGGTCACCGGCGCCTGGCAGTATGAGGGCGGCGGCGCCTTCCATTCCAATTCCGGCATCTTCAAGCTCAATCAGGATGTGCTGGAAGGCTCAAGAATGCGCGATCCCTCGATCCGCTATCTCGATCACTCGCGCATCGGCCCGGTGCTGACCGGCGCCAGCGACGCGCTCTACGGTGGACCGCCGGTGACGGCCATGCTCATCCAGAACACCAATCCGGTGAATGTCGCGCCCGAGCAGCGGCTGGTGAAGCAAGGTTTTCTGCGCGACGATTTGTTCACCTGCGTGCACGAGCAGTTCATGACCGACACGGCCAAGATTGCCGATGTCGTGCTGCCGGCGACGATGTTCGTCGAGCATGACGACATCTACAAGGGCGGCGGCAACCAGCATATCACGCTCGGCCCCAAGCTGATCGAGCCGCCGGAAGGGCCGCGCACCAACCATTTCGTCATCGAGCAGCTGGCCCAGCGCCTCGGCGTCGCCGATCGGCCGGGCTTTGGCCTCACCGAGCAGCAACATATCGACATCATCCTGGGCAAGCGCGGGTTGGGCAGCTTCGATTCCTTGAAGGAAGAGAAGTGGGTCGACCTGCAGCCGGATTTCGAAACCGCGCATTTCATCCGGGGCTTTGGCCATGCGGACGGCAAATTCCGCTTCCGCGCCGACTGGACCGGGCAGGCGGCTCCCAACCGGCCGCCGAAGAGCATGGGCCTGTTCGGCCCGGTGGCGCGATTGCCGGAATTTCCCGATCATGTCGACCTGATCGAGGTGGCCGACGAAGCGCATCCGTTCCGCCTGACGACCTCGCCGGCGCGCAACTTCCTCAACTCGACCTTTTCCGAGACACCGGTTTCAAGGGCGAAGGAAGGCCGCCCCGAACTCCTGCTGCATCCCGACGATGCGGCGGCTCTCGAACTTGCCGACGGCGACCGTGTCGAGATCGGCAACATGCGCGGCGAGGTGGTGCTGCACGCCAGATTGTTCGACGGCATCAAACGTGGCGTCGTGATCGCCGAAGGCATCTGGCCGAACAGCGCGCATGAGCGCGGCGAGGGCATCAACGTGCTGACCGGCGCCGATGCCCCCGCGCCCTATGGCGGCGCGGCCTTCCACGACAACAAGGTGTGGTTGCGCCGGGCGCAGGAGTCGATCGCCTAGCCCCGGAGATTTCCTGATCCCGATTCCACCTCTGGCCCAAGCACCAGCGGTCGCGAATGCCAGCTCCCGTCTCTATAGAGGCATTCGTCCGTCGCAATGGGAGAGTGACGATGGCAGGCGCGATTTCGCTTCTGGGAATACCGCATGACGGGAATTCATCCTACCTCCAGGGTGCGGCCAAGGCGCCACCGCTGATCAGGCGCGAACTCACCAGCGATGCTTACTCCTCATGGAGCGAGACCGGCTTCGACCTGAGCGACCGCTTCGTCGATCATGGCGATATCGACTTCACCCAACCGGGCGATCCCTGGCAGCGGATCGAAAGCGAAGTCGGCCGCGCACTGGACGCGGGCCATCCGCTGATCAGCCTGGGCGGCGATCACGCCATCTCCTGGCCGGTGCTGCGCGCTGTACGCCGTCGCCATCCAAGCCTGACGATCGTGCATATCGATGCCCACCCAGACATCTATCATGCCTACGATGACAATCCGCGTTCGCACACTTCGCCCTTCGCACGCATCATGGAGGAACGGCTTGCCGACCGGCTGATCCAGATCGGCCTGCGCACCGTGAACGGTCATCACCGCGATCAGTTCAAGCGCTTTGGCGTCGAGGTGGTGGAGGCCGCGCATTTCAGCGAAAGCATTCAGCTCGATCTCGGGACGCCGGTCTATATCTCGATGGATCTCGACGGGCTCGATCCGGCCTTTGCGCCGGGCGTCTCCCACCGCGAGCCCGGCGGCCTGTCGACACGGCAGGTCATCAACCTGATTCAAGGCATCAACCAGCCGATCGTTGCCGCTGATATCGTTGAATACAATCCAAGCCAGGACCTCTCCAACGTGACGGCGCTTGTCGCCGCCAAACTGGCGAAGGAGATCGCCGGCATGATGCTCAGGACATCGCCTGCGGATTGAGAACGCGGCGCGGCTTCACACCGGCAGGGTCTCGGTCGCCTCTTTCCTGTTTTGCCGCTGGCGGATGTCGTCGGCGACCGCCTGGGCTTCGATGCCGATTTCGCGCAGCAGCCCGGTGACCGCATTGTGGAAGCCGACCAGATAGAGGCCGAGATCCGAAGCGCGGGCATTGACGCCGCTGGGGCCTGGCTCGATGCCGGGTTCGAGCAACCTGGCATAGCCCGCCCGGTAGCCGGTGGCGAAGAGGATGGCGTCGAATTCGCCGTGGCCGCCATCGACAAAACGGGCACCGCGTTCCGAGATTTCGGCGATGTCGGGCGCCACCTTGATCGCGCCTTCGCGGATCTTGCCGATAGTGCCGACATCGATCACCGGAATGCGCGACGCAAGGGCGATCTGTTGCAGCAATCCCTGCTTCGGCCGTCTGAGCCGAAATTTCTCCAGCCTGCCCAGCACAAGGTCGAGAATGAGGGGGAACAGGGCGTCATTGATGCGCCGCGGCCCGAGCCGCGTCGCCATGCCGACCATTTGGATCGGCACGCCGAACAGTTCGCGCGGCACGATGTGAACGCCGTCGCGCACCGAGATCGTCGGCCGGGCACCGCCTTCCGCCAGATCGAGCGCGATCTCGGCACCGGTGTTGCCCATGCCGACGACCAGCACCGACTGGCCGGCAAAAGGCGTAGCGTTGCGGTAGTCCGCGCTGTGCAGCGTCTTGCCCTTGAAGGCGTCGATGCCGGCAAATTTGGGCAGCAAGGGCTCGGCATTGTAGCCGGACGCGATCACCACATGCCAGGCACGTAAGGCGCCGGACGTCGATTCCACCCGCCAGCCGCGGCCCTCCCGGGTGATCGCTCGCACGGTTTCGCCGAAGCGGGGCTCGAGGTCGAAACGCTTCGCATAGGCGTCGAGATACTCGACCACGAGATGGCGCGGCACATAGCGCGGATAATCCTTGGGGAAGGGGACGAAGGGCAGCGAAGAGTAGCGTTTGGTCGTATGCAGATGCACGCGATCATAGTGACGCCGCCAGGCTGGCACGGCCTGCTGCTCCTTTTCGAGGATGACAAAATCCACCCCGGCTTGCCGCAGGCACGCGGCAACCGCCAGGCCCGCTGGCCCGGCACCGATGATCGCGACCTTCGTGGTTTCGTCCATGCGCGCCTCGCTCGCTAATTCGCGATCCTGAGAATGTCAGAAACGTGGCAGGGGTGCCACGGGCTCATCCAGGCAAGGGCACCGTCAACCCGACCTTGACGCGGTCCATGGCGACGAAGGTGCGGAACTTCCGCACATTGTTGCTGCCGAAGAACAGTTTTCGCGTCAGCGCCTCATAGGCGCCCATGTCGGCTACGGTGATGACGAGGATGAAGTCGGCCTCGCCGGTGACATAATAGCATTGCTGCACTTGCGGCTCTGCCGAGAATTGCCGCTTGGCCGCATCGATCAGTTCGGTGCGTTCGCTCTCCAACTCGACCTCGACGAAGATGGTGATGGGCCGGCCGACGGCCGCCGGCTCCACCACGGCGACGTTGCCGGCAATGACGCCGGTCTGTTCCATGCGCTTGATGCGGCGCTGCACGGCCGGCGCCGACAGGTTCACCGCCTCGCCGATCAGCCGTTGCGGCGTCGTATTGTCCCGCTGCAGGATGGCAAGGATGGCGAGATCGAAGCTGTCGAGGGAGACCGGCGACTGCGGCATTGGCGTATCCTGACGAAACAAACTTGCATTTTGAGAGCCGAATTACAGCGCCTTTTGCGCATGTCCTGCAATATCTTCTCTCGGACGACGCCGAGGAGACCGCCAATGTTCCTGCCCAATAGCAATGCCTTGCACCGCCGGCCCCTGGGCGCGGCCGATGCCGAAACCCTCGGCATCGCCGGGGCGGATACGGTCGAGCGTTTCCTTGCCCGCCGTGACAATCATCTGGCAACGCCGCTGCACGCGCTGCCGGCGCTGGCGGGCGAGCTCGGTCTCGCTGCCTTGCACGTCAAGGATGAGGGCTTTCGGCTCGGCCTCGGCAGCTTCAAGGCGCTGGGTGGCGCCTATGCGGTCTTCCGCCTGGTCCTGGAAGAAGCCAGCAAGCGTCTGGGCCGCTCCGTCGATGTCGGCGATCTCGATCGGCCCGAAGTCCGGTCGGTCGCGGCGACCATGACGGTTGCTTGCGCCACCGACGGCAATCACGGCCGCTCCGTCGCGCAGGGCGCCGAACTCGTCGGTGCCAAGGCGGCGATCTTCGTCCATGCCGGCGTCAGCGACGAACGCGTCGCGGCCATCGCCCGCTACGGGGCCGAGATGATCCGCGTCGACGGCAATTATGACGATTCGGTCAGGCAGGCGGCGCGCATCGCCGCCGAGAAAGGCTGGACGGTGGTTTCCGATACCTCATGGCCGGGCTACGAACGCATTCCGGGGCTTGTCATGCAGGGCTACACGGCGGTCGTGCGCGAAGCGCTGCGCCAGCTCTCCGAACCGCCGACGCATGTCTTCGTGCAGGCAGGCGTCGGCGGCATCGCGGCGGCGATCGCCGGCCATCTCGCCATCGTGCTCGGAGAAGCCAGGCCTGTTTTCACGGTGGTGGAACCTGCGCGCGCCGCCTGCGTCTTCGGCGCCGCCAAAGCCGGGCACCCGGTCAAGATCGCGCATGGCGAGGCGACGGTCATGGCGATGCTCGAATGCTACGAGGCCTCGCCTGTCGCTTGGCGCGTGCTGGCACGCGTCGCCGATGCCTTCATGACCGTCGACGAGGACGACGCCGTCGCCGTGATGCGGCGGCTGGCAAGGCCGTCCGGCAACGATCCGGCCATCGTTGCCGGTGAAAGCGGAGGGGTCGGTCTTGCCGGACTGATCCGGGCGATGGCCGGTCACAAGGCCGAGCTTGGCCTCGACGCCACTTCGCGCGTGCTGGTCATCAACACCGAAGCCGCGACCGACCCCCGCCGCTATGCCGAGCTCGTCGGCATGAACCCGGCGGATGTGCTTGCCGGCAAGATGCTTTCAGGAGCAACGCCATGATCTCGATCGACGGACAAAGACTGCTTGGCCGCATCCGCGAACTCGGCGGCATCGGCCGTGATGGCGAGGGCAGGCTGGTGCGGCTGGCCGCCTCCGATGCCGACCGGCTGGGTCGCGACCGCTTCGTCGGCTGGCTGCGCGAGGCCGGGCTCGAAATCGCCATCGATCGCATGGGCAACATCTTCGGCATCTGGCAGGTACCTGAGAACGCCGGGCAGGCGCCAATCCTCGTCGGCTCGCATATCGACACCGTCATCGATGCCGGCATTTATGACGGCTGCTACGGTGTACTGGCCGGCCTGGAGGTCATCGAGACGCTGAAGGGGTCAGGCTATGTCCCGTCGCGCCCGCTCGCGGTCGCCGCCTTCACCAACGAGGAAGGGGTTCGCTATTCCCCCGACATGATGGGTTCACTGGTCCATGCCGGCGGCGTCGATATCACGGCGGCGCTGGCCGCCGTCGGCACCGACGGCAGCGTGCTGGGGGAGGAGCTGGCCCGCATCGGCTATGCCGGCGACGAGGAACCCGGCTTCCTCAAACCGCATGTCTATCTCGAACTGCATATAGAGCAGGGCCCGGTGCTGGAACGCGAAGGCGTGCCGATCGGCGCCGTGGAAAACCTGCAAGGCATCTCCTGGCAGCGCATCACCATAGATGGCCTCGCCAACCATGCCGGCACCACGCCGATGTCGATGCGCAATGATGCCGGCCATGCGGCTGCGCGTGTCGTCACTTTCCTGCACGATCGCGCCAAAGCTTCGAACACGCCGACCGTTGCAACCGTCGGCACGATGCGTTTCGAGCCAAACGCCATCAATGTCATTCCCTCGCGCGCCGTCTTCACCGTCGACCTGCGCGACCCTTTCGAGCATCGCCTGCAGGCGGAGGAGGCGGCACTTGCCGCATTTCTCGATGTCCTCGCGGCCGCCGATGGCGTCACGGTCTCGGTCGAGCGGCTGGCCCGCTTCGAGCCGGTGATTTTCGACAGCCGCATCGTCGAACTGATCGAGGCTGCCGCCAGCAACCGCGGATTGGTCTCGAAGCGCATGACGTCAGGCGCCGGCCATGATGCGCAGATGATGGCGCGCCTTGCGCCCGCGGCGATGATTTTCGTGCCGAGCGCCGGCGGCATCAGCCACAATCCGCGCGAACATACGGACGATGCCGAGCTTGTCGCCGGCGCCAACATCCTGCTTGATGTCGTCGCCCGCCTTGCGGATCAGGAGATATCAGGCAATGGCTGAAATCGACCGTGACGCGCTGAAGCTGGAGATGACCGGGTGGCGGCGCGATCTGCACGCGCACCCCGAATTCGGCTTCGAGGAGAAGCGCACCGCGGCCTTCGTCGCGGCCAAGCTGCGCGAATTCGGCCTGGACGATGTCGCCGAGGGTGTCGGCGGCACAGGCGTCGTCGGCACGTTGCAGCGCGGCAACGGCAACCGTGCCATCGCGCTCAGGGCCGACATGGATGCGCTGCGCATATCAGAGCAATCGACCGCGCCACACCGCTCCGGCAATCCCGGTCTCATGCATGCCTGCGGCCATGACGGCCACACGGCGATGCTGCTCGGTGCGGCCAAGCTTCTGGCCGGGGGGGGCGGTTTCGACGGCACCGTGCGCTTCATCTTCCAGCCGGCGGAGGAATGGGGAAAAGGCGCGTTGGCGATGCTCGACGATGGCCTGATGCAGCGCTTTCCCTTCGACGAGGTCTTTGGCCTGCACAACATGCCTGGCCTGCCCGTCGGGCATTTCGAAACCCGCGCCGGTCCGGTCATGTCGGCCGAGGATATCTTCGAGATCGTGCTCAAGGGGTTGGGCGGCCACGCGGCCCGGCCGCATTCGGGTCAGGAAACGCTGGTCGCCGCCTGTGCGCTGGTCACCAGTCTTCAGACCATCGTCTCGCGCCGGCTGAGCCCAGCCGACATCGCCGTGGTTTCGGTGACCGAGCTGATCACCGACGGCACCCGCAACGCACTGCCGGGCTTTGCCCGCGTCCTTGGCGACGCGCGCAGCTTCCGCCCCGAGGTCAGCGCCGAGATCGAGCGCCAGATGCGCATCATCGCCGAAGGCATCGCTGCCGCGTACAATGTTGCCGCCGAGGTCAACTACACCAGGGAATTCGTGCCTTTGCGCAACGATGCCGAACTGGTCGATGCGGCCTTCGCCGCCGCCACGACGGTTTTCGAGCCTGGCAATATCGCGGTCGCCCGCGAACCGATGACGGCGTCGGAGGATTTCGCCCGCTTCCTCGACCACGTGCCGGGCTGCTTCGTCTTCCTCGGCAACGGCGAGGGTTCGGCGCCGCTTCACAATTCCAGCTACGACTTCAACGATGACGGGCTGTTGTTCGGCGTCGATTTCCATGTCGCCATCGCCAGACAGCGGCTTGGGACTTGAACCCACGGGGGGCTTTTCGCGGCATTTTACCGGGGGAAAACGCCCGGAAAAGGCCGATATCCTTGATCTCGCATGACGCTGCGGCAAGACTCAGCTAGCGTGCTTCACGCGGCGGACCTGATATCCGCCTGGCCGGCGCTATCAGATTACCTCCCAAGCGGCGCCGGCCTTCTCGCCTGCGCGCTAAATTAGCTTTCGTTAAATTTAGAATGCTGGCGCTTGGCGGAAGTTAGCGTTTTGCTGCCAAGACTGGTGCTGGGGGGAGCCATGGATGCGCGGGCGGAGCTGGATAAAGGCGTTGCGTCAGGACGAAGCGCGGCGAGTGCGCGCGCGTATCGCTGAACTCGAACAAAACTTGACCGCTGCCTCGGCCCAGACACGACAACTGCGCCAGGACGCTGGCCACGAACTGCGCAATGCCAAGTTCCGCCTCGACCGCCTCGAGGAATGCATCGCGGCGATGCGTTGATGACGACCCCGCAATTGTCGGGGTGCGGGCCACCATTCACTGCCTGGCAATGCCATTGTTCGCGGCCGGAATTGCGAGACCTTGGTCCCCTCCAGTCGCCTTTGTCGGCGGCAGTTTGTTGTCACAGGCCGTGAGCGCCAAGGCGACGAGCGCGAGGATCAGTCCTAGCTTTTTCATCGCTACCTCCTCCAAGTCAGAACGAGGCGGCGCCGGTTTGGTTGCGGCGATTGCGCCGAGGGAACAAAAGGCCCGGCCTCCAGTTGATCCAGAGAAGGAGGACCGCCCACATGATCCGTTTGCTTCTGGTCGGCACGCTGGCCTTTGTCACTTACCGTCTCGCCCGCAAGATGATCGACGAGGTCCCCGACACTGTCGATCCGCTCTTGCTGCCGGCGCCTGCAAACGACCGCGAAGCGCTACGCCGGCAATCGGCGGCGATGGGCGTTGACCCGAAACGCTGATCGTATTGCTCGCCGAATTGGCGGAGCCGCTTCTCTGTTGCGAACAAAGCGGAAACGATGCTTGATGGGCGATGAACCTCGCCGCCCATGATTCGACCTTTTTGGACTCGACCGTCCAGCCGGCCTATCTCGCCCGGCTGAATGATGCCCAGCGCCGGGCCGTCGAACATGGCGACGGCAAGATTGCAGGCCCGCTGCTGGTCATTGCCGGGGCTGGCTCCGGCAAGACCAATACGCTGGCGCACCGCGTCGCTCATCTGATCGTCAAGGGAGCCGACCCGCGCCGCATCCTGCTGATGACGTTTTCGCGGCGCGCGGCATCCGAGATGGCCAGACGCGTCGAGCGCATCGCCGGCGAAGTGCTCGGCCGCGACGCCGCGGTGATCACGGATGCGCTCACCTGGGCCGGCACTTTTCATGGCATCGGTGCGCGGCTGTTGCGCGATTATGCATTGGAGATCGGCCTCGATCCGGCCTTCACCATTCATGATCGCGAGGATTCTGCCGATCTGATGAATCTCGTGCGCCACGAACTCGGTTTCTCCAGGACGGAAGCGCGCTTTCCGACCAAAGGCACTTGCCTTGCCATCTATTCGCGCGCCGTCAACGCGCAGGCCCCGCTCGGTGAGGTGCTGGGGTCTGCCTTCCCCTGGTGCGCCGGCTGGGCAGAGCAGCTCAAGCAGCTGTTTGCCAGTTACGTCGAGGCCAAGCAGGCGCAGAACGTGCTCGATTACGACGATCTGCTGCTCTACTGGGCGCAGATGACGGCCGAGCCTGAGATCGCCACGCATCTGGGCGGGCGTTTCGATCATGTGCTGGTCGACGAATACCAGGACACCAATCGGCTGCAGGCGTCGATCCTGCTTGCGCTGAAACCCGACGGCGCCGGGCTGACGGTCGTTGGCGACGACGCGCAGTCGATCTATTCGTTCCGCGCCGCCGAGGTGCGCAACATCCTCGACTTTCCCCGGCAGTTCGCGCAGACCGCCGACGTGGTGATGCTGGAGCGCAATTACCGCTCGACCGAGACCATTCTGGCGGCCGCCAATGCGGTCATCTGCGAAGCTTCCGAGCGCTTCACCAAGAACCTGTGGTCGGAACGTAAATCTGCCGACAAGCCAAGACTTGTGACCGTGCGTGACGAGGTCGAGCAGGCGAACTTCGTCTGCGACACCATCCTGGCGGAGCGAGAGGCCGGCACCGCGCTGAAGTCACAGGCGGTGCTGTTTCGCGCCTCGCACCACAGCGGACCGCTGGAGATCGAACTGACGCGGCGCAACATTCCTTTCGTCAAGTTCGGTGGCCTGAAATTCCTCGATGCCGCCCATGTGAAGGACGTGCTGGCGGTGCTGCGCTTCGCCGAAAACCCACGCGACCGTGTCGCCGGCTTTCGCGTGCTGCAGCTCTTGCCAGGCATCGGTCCTTCCGCCGCCGCGCAGATCGTCGAGTCCATGACCTCGGCGCTGGACGAGACGATGGGCTTGGCCGGCTGGCGTCCACCGCAGCGCGCCGCCGACGACTGGCCGTCTTTTGTATCGCTCTATTCCGGCTTGCGTGCCGGCGCCAAGTGGCCAGCCGATCTCGAACAGATCAGGCTGTGGTACGAACCGCATCTGGAGCGCATCCACGAGGATGCGACCACGCGCCGGGCGGATCTGCTGCAACTGGAGCAAATCGGGTCGGGCTATGCTTCGCGCGAACGCTTCCTGACCGAGCTGACCCTCGATCCGCCGGACGCGACCAGCGACCAGGCCGGGCCACCGCATCGCGACGAGGACTATCTGATCCTGTCCACCATCCACTCGGCCAAGGGCCAGGAGTGGAAGAACGTCTTCGTGCTGAACACGGTCGATGGCTGCATTCCGGCCGATCTCGGCGTCGGCACCAAGGAGGACATCGAGGAAGAGCGCCGGCTGCTCTACGTGGCGATGACACGAGCCAAGGACAGCCTCAACCTGATCATGCCGCAGCGCTTCTTTCCGCACGGGCAGGCGGCGCGTGGCGACCGTCATCTCTATGCCTCGCGCACCCGTTTCATCCCGGCCTCCATCCTTGCCGCGTTCCAGCAGCTTTCGTGGCCGGCCGCGCAAGCGGCGCAGGGCAGGGCACCCCGGCCGGAGGTGCGCGTCGACATCGGCGCGCGCATGCGCGGCATGTGGAAATAGCAGGAGCCGATGTCGCAGCCGCCGATCAGGATCGCCATATCGGGCGCTCTCGGCCGCATGGGACGCCAGATGGCGGATGCGGTGCGGGCCGATGCGCGTCTGGCGCTTGCCGCCCGCTTTCACCGCCCAGGCAGTGTCGGTGATGGGCTGGTGAGCCGCGAGGAAGCGCTTGCCATGGCCGATGTGGTCATCGACTTCACCACGCCGGCTGCCTCCGCCGATCTGGCCAGTTTCTGTGCGCAACGCGGCGGGCCAGCCTTGGTGATTGGCTCGACCGGTTTCGATGCGGCCGAAGCGGCCATTATTGCCGATGCCGCCAAAAACATCGCGATAGTCCGCTCCGGCAGCTTTTCGCTCGGCCTGAACATGCTGGTCGGATTGGTCGAGCAGGCGGCGAGGGCACTCGCCCAGCAAGACTGGGATGCCGAGATTTTCGAGGCGCATCATCGCCACAAGATCGATGCGCCCTCGGGCACGGCGCTGATGCTGGGGTACGCCGTTGCCGTTGGACGGGGCGTCGAACTGGACACGGTGGCAAGGCGCGTCCGCGATGGCGTCACCGGCGCGCGGCCGGTGGGCGAGATCGGCTTCGCGGTGGCGCGCGGCGGCAGCATCGTCGGCGAGCACAGCGTCTCCTTCTGCGCGGAGGGCGAGACCGTTACCGTGTCGCATGCGGCCGGCGACCGCGTCATGTTTGCCCATGGCGCCATCGCCGCCGCTCTCTGGGTGGCGGGCCGCACTCCCGGCGAATACGACATGCGCGACGTGCTTGGTCTTGGCGCTTCGTGATCGAAATCCCCCTGATTCCATTTCCACGGTTGCTAAAATGGCTGAAAGCCAGCTGAAAGCTTGGGCGTGCAATGACGGCATTGCGGCATCGGCCGCGTGACCGGTGCGGGAGCGGCCGGCAGGAGGAAATGCGGCGCAGTCAGGTTGGCGCGCCGCCCAGGTGGAGGAATTTACGTGACCGGTTTGATCTCGAAATGCATCTTGCGTTCCGCTGCGCTGACGCTAGCCATCGCCGCCACGGGCGCGACCGCGGCGTCGGCCGCGGACAAGATAACCATCATCGTCGGCGGCATGGAAAAGCAGATTTACCTGCCCGCCGTGCTCACCCAGCAGCTCGGCTACTTCAAGGATGAGGGGCTCGACGTCGAACTGGTCAACTCGCGTGCTGGCGTCGAGGCCGAGAATGAATTGCTGGCCGGTGCCGTACAGGGCGTTGTCGGCTTTTACGACCACACTGTCGACCTGCAGTCGAAGGGCAAATACATCCAGTCGATCGTCCAGTTCAGCCAGGCGCCCGGCGAGGTCGAACTGGTCTCGGCCAAGCACCCGGAGATCAAGTCGCCGGCCGACTTCAAGGGCGCCACGCTGGGCGTCACCGGGCTCGGCTCCTCGACCGATTTCCTGACCCAGTATCTCGCCGTCCGCAACGGCCTGAAGCCCGGTGACTACACGCTTTTGCCGGTCGGCGCCGGCAACACCTTCATCGCCGCCGTCAAGCAGGACCAGATTCAGGCCGGCATGACTACCGAACCGACCATCGCCAAGCTGCTGGCGACCGGCGAGGCCAGGGTCCTCGTCGACATGCGTACGCCCGAAAAGACGAAGGAGGCACTCGGCGGCGATTATCCGGCGGCATCCTTCTACGTCCAGTCATCCTGGGTCGAAGGCCACAAGGATGAAGCGCAGAAGCTCGCCAATGCCTTCGTCAAGACGATGAAGTTCATCGCCGGCCATTCGGCCGAGGAGATCGCCGACAAGATGCCGAAGGACTACTATGCCGGCAACAAGGACCTCTACATCCAGGGGCTCGCCGGCGGCAAGGCGATGTTCACGCCCGATGGTCGCATGCCGGCCGATGGCCCGGAGACGGTGCTGAAAGTTCTGTCAACCTTCTCCAAAAGCCTGCAGGGCAAGCAGATTGACCTGTCGAAAACCTTCACGACGGAATTCGTCGACGCCGCCAAGTAGGCGCGGACACGCGAGGGCGGAGCATCCGGTTCGCCATTGAGGAACAACAACTTGCGCCGGCTGCTGAATCAATTCGGCAGCCGCGCCATGCCGACGCCGATGGATGCCGGGTCCACGAGTCCTGGCTACGGACATGTCAGCACCATCGCCACAGGAGTGAGCCATGCAGTTGCAAACCATGGCGGCCGAGAAATTGTCTCAGGCCGCGCCGCCGGCCGATGCCGCGATCGCCATCGATGATGTGACGCTGCGCTTCGTCACGCCCGACGGCCATATGATGACGGCGATCCGCGACTTCACCATGACGGTGGCGCGCGGCGAATTCGCTTGCGTCGTCGGGCCGACCGGCTGCGGCAAGTCGACGACGCTCAATCTCGTCACCGGCCTGCTGCGGCCAACCACCGGCAATGTCCGCGTTATGGGCAATCCGGTCACCGATATCAGCCGCGACATCGGCTTCGTCTTCCAGGCTGATGCGCTTTTCCCGTGGCGCAGCGTCATCGACAACGTCGCCGCCGGGCCACTGTATCGCGGCACACCCAAGGCTCAGGCTTACGATCGGGCCCGCGACTGGATCGCCCGCGTCGGCCTTGGCCGCTTCGAAAAGCACTATCCGCACCAGCTTTCGGGGGGCATGCGCAAGCGCGTCGCGCTGGCGCAGACCTTCATCAACCAACCGAAGATCCTGCTCATGGACGAGCCGTTCAGTGCCCTCGACATGCAGACGCGCACGGCCATGCAGGACGAACTGCTGGGCCTGTGGTCGGAACAGAAATCCTCCGTCGTCTTCGTCACCCACGATCTGGAGGAGGCGGTGGCGCTGGCCGACAAGGTCTATGTGCTCACCGCAGGGCCGGGCACCGTCAAGAGTGTCTACCGCATCGACCTGCCGCGTCCGCGCGTCATGGCCGACATCCGCTACGATCCGAAATTCGTCGAGATCGCCAAGGTGATCTGGAACGACCTGCGCGAAGAAGTGCAGCTCGGCCAGAGCCGCACCTTGCAGAGCGGGCATTGAGAGGAGAAACAGCATGACAGCCATCTCTCCCGCCGCAGACAAAGCCGCCATGCGCGAAACCTCGATCGCGGTCGCCGAGGCCCGGGCGAGGGCGCGGCTGCGCCGGCGCCATGCCCTGGTCATCGGCCTGCGGCTCGCGATCCTTGTTGTCTTCCTTGGCCTGTGGGAACTCGGCGCCGACTATAATTTCATCGACCCGTTCTTCTTCGCCAGCCCTTCTGGCATCTGGGAGCAGATCTGGTCGTGGATCACCGAGGGTACCTCGCAGGGCCCGCTCTGGCTGCAGATCTATGTGACGCTGGAGGAAACCTTCCTCGGCTTCGTCATCGGGGCGCTGGGCGGCATCGCCGCCGGCATCATCCTCGGCCGCAACCGGCTGCTGGCGGATGTCTTTTCGATCTACATCAAGATCGCCAATTCCGTGCCGCGCGTCGTGCTGGGCTCGGTGTTCATCATCGCGCTCGGCCTCGGCATGGCTTCCAAAGTGGCGCTGGCCGTGGTGATGGTGTTCTTCGTCGTCTTCGCCAACGCTTTCCAAGGGGTTCGCGAGGCCGACAGGGCGATGATCGCCAACGCCCAGATCCTCGGCGCCTCGCCTTTCCAGATCACGCGCACCGTCATTATCCCGTCGGCGATGAGCTGGATCCTGGCCAGCCTCCATGTCAGCTTCGGCTTTGCCTTGGTCGGCGCCGTGGTTGGCGAATTCCTTGGTGCCAAGCAAGGCATGGGACTGCTGATCTCGACCGCGCAAGGCGCCTTCAACGCCAACGGCGTCTTCGCCGCCATGATCATCCTGGCCGTGATGGCGCTGGTGGTGGAATTCATCATCACCCGCTTCGAGAACTATGTCGTCAAGTGGCGGCCGGCGCCGTTCAACGAGCAGGGCACCTGATTTTGTTCTGAGCGAGCCCCGCGCTTGGCGCGGGATCGCGTCAGGCCAGTGGCAACCTGACCTCGACCACCAGACCGCCGGCCGCGCCATCTCTGAGGGTGACGCGGCCGCCGGCATTTTCGACGACCTCGCGCACGATGGCGAGCCCCAGGCCACTTCCTCCCCCGGTCGAACCGGCGATGCGATAAAAGCGCTCGAAAACGTGATCCCGCTCTTCGGCCGGAATGCCTGGCCCGTCATCGGCGACCGTCAGCACCGCTTCGCCATCAACGGTCGCCAGTCTGACTGTGACGTTCCCGCCGGGATTGGTGTAGCGCAGCGCGTTGTCGATCAGGTTCACCATCATCTCACGCAGCATGGTGCCGTCGCCGATCACCGGCGCGGGACCGGCCTCCTCGAAGCCAAGATCGATGTTCCGGGAGATCGCCGCTGGCGCCTGCGTTTCCAACACATGGCGGGCGGCTTCGGTCAGGTCGATGCGGTCGGCGCGTGGCCGTCGGCTGCCTGGCTCGGCCCGCGACAGGGTGAGCAATTGTTCTGCCAGCCGCGCCAGCTTGCCGGAACTGGCCTGCAGCGCCACCAGCGCTTCCTGGCGCGCATCGGCGGCGGTTTCGCGCAGCGCGTAGCTCGCTTGCGTCGACAGCAGCGCCAGCGGCGTGCGCAATTGGTGCGCGGCATTGGCGATGAAGCGGCGCTGCGCCCCCATCTGCGCGCGCACGCGCGCCATGTAGGCGTTGAGCGCATCGATCAGGGGCCGAATCTCGCTCTGCGCACCCGGCACGTCGACCGGATCAAGGTCGCTGCGGCTTGGCGATCGCACCGCGTCGCGCAGGCTGATCAATGGCGCCAGGCCACGGCGCAGGCCAAGCAGCACGAACACGCCGGCAATCGCCACCAGCGCCAGCTGCTGGACGAAGGCATTGAACCACAGCCGCTTCACCATCGCGTCATGCCCGGCGAGCGTTATGCCCACGGTGACTGTTATGGGGGAATCCGCACCGGCGCCGATCACCGCGTGGCCGAGAGTCAGGAGCCGCAACATATGGTCGCGATAGCTGGCTGCGACGCTTGCATGCTGAGGCGCCTCCGGCAAATCGGGGTAACCGGTCAGCAACCGCCCACCGGCGGTCTCGACGCGGTAGTACACACTGTCGCGATCGCCGGTGTCGAACATTTCGATCGCCGCCGGCGGGATGGTGGCATCGAGGACGCCGTCGGCCATGGCGACCTGCTCGGCAATCATCCGTGCCGATCCGACCAACATGCGGTCGGTGACAAGATCGGCGGTCGCCAGGGCATTGCCATGGCTGGTCCACAGATTGACGGTGGCGAGCCCGGCGAGCGGCAACACCACCCAGGCCAGAAGTTGCAGCCGAAGACTGTTAATTCTCATGGCACCAGATCATCGTGCCGCAAGAGATAGCCGAGGCCACGCAAAGTGGTGATCTGGACGCGCGACCCTTCAAGCTTCTTGCGCACGCGGTGCACATAGATCTCGATGGCGCTGGGATCGGCGTCGGTCTCGAAATCATAGATCGCCGCGGACAGTGCGGCCTTGCTTACGGTGCGTCCTGCCTTGATCATCAATTGCTCGAGCACGGCATGTTCGCGCGGCGTCAGGGCCAGCGCCTCCCCGCCGAGCGAGAACAGCCTGGTGTTAGTGTCGAAGACGAGGTCGCCGCAGGCAACGACCGGTGCCGTCCGGTCATTGACGCGGCGCAGTTGCACGCGGATGCGTGCTTCAAGCTCCTCGATCTGGAAGGGCTTCGCCAGATAATCGTCGGCGCCTTCGTTGAGGCCTTTGACCCGGCCATCGAGGCTGGCATTGGCGGTCAGTACGATCACCGGCACCCGGTTGCCGCGGGCTCGCAGCATGCGCAGCACTTCCAGTCCGCCCATGCGAGGCAGCGCAAGATCGAGAATGACAAGCGCGTGGTCGCCCGCGGCAAGCGCGTGCTCGACATCCTCGCCGTCATGGACGATGTCGACGACATAGTTCGCCTGGCGCAAGGTCTTGCCCAGCCAGTCCGCCAGTTCGCGATTGTCCTCCACAAGCAGCAATCGCATGTCTATTGCCGTTCCAGCATCCGCCCGCTTTCGGTCTCAACGGGCCGCCTCGGGCTCGATCGTCGATCCCATTCGCCAATCGGACCCGAAATGATCGATAGTATCGATCGCAACGCAAGGCAAATGCGGCTTGGGCCGTGGCCGGCGAAACCTCCAAACTGTCCGAGCGACGATTCCAATCAGCCGGACCCAGGCCAGAGCAATTGGGGCAACTGATCCACGCAGGGCCTCGACGACCTCGACGACAAAGAGCGGTGGGCTTGGCCCGCCGCTCTTGTTTTTGGATGAGCCCAGGGCATTGGCGTCATCGCCCGATCTTCGCAGTCGGCAAAAAACATTTCACGTTCAGGAATAAAACCAGGCTGCTTCTGGTCTTCTCCTCAGCGGAACCGTCCGCCCAAGACGCCGCCCAACGGATGAACCAGGAGATTGAAATGAACAGGCTTGCTCTCGCTACCGCCGCTATCCTTATCGCAACCGGAGGTGCCTTCGCCGGCAGCGACCACTTTGGCTCCGACAATGCCAGCCAGCCGGTTGCTTCGGCCGCCGGCGTGGATCACGCCACCACCGGCGCCGTCAACAACAAAACGAATACGACCGGCCACAAGGCTGCCGACACCAAGATGAAGCCCGCCATCGACTGGCCGGAGCCCGGCCAGGGCATCTGGGGCAACTGATGTCTCGGGCGCGGCGGACTGTCCGCCGCATCCGCCTGGCATGGCTTCTAGCTCAAATCCTTCGGGCGCAGGCAATGCGTCAGCCGCGCGGAGAACAGGGCGGACCACTCGCCCTCGAAGACGAAGCGCGCAAGGGCTGCTGTCGGCAACTTTTCCTCAAGCCTCTTGCGCGCCTTCGCCTCCGATCGCGGTCCGGCAAGCTGTTTTGCCAGGTCCTCAAGCCCCGGACTATGGCCAACCACCACAAGGCAAAGGCTCGACGGGTCGGCCTTATGGATTTGGTCCAGAATGTCCGCAGCCGAAGCTTCGTAGAGTGGCTGAGCAAACGCGACTCGTGGATGCACCGGCAACTCCGCGGCCACCAATCGCCAGGTGTCGCGGGTGCGTAGCGCCGACGACACCAGCGCCTGATCCGGCAGCCAGTCGCGCGCCGCAAGCTCGCGGCCGATCAATCGGGCTGCCTTCAATCCACGTTCCGCGAGCGGCCGGTCGAAATCATCGAGATCAGGATCATCCCAGCTCGATTTGGCATGGCGAAGCAGGAGAAGCTGTTTCATGGCCGCGTTCTCGGCTTAAGGCGTGATCCGCGCCAGATGCTCCAGGTCGGCTTCCTCACGCAGCGGGTCGGGCGCCATCACCACCGAGGTGCCGTTCTCGGCATCGTCGGCGAAGTGGGCAAGCACGGCGCGACCCGCCTCCATGCGTGCCTTGCCTTCGGCCACCAGTCCCAGCGCCAGCGGATAGAGCCGATGCTCGGCCTTCAGCACGCGCGCTGCCAGCGTATCGGCATTGTCGCCGACCATCACCGGCACCGCCGCCTGGGCGATGATCGGGCCGTCATCCATCTCCGGCGTCACGAAATGCACCGTGCAGCCATGAATGCGGATGCCGGCTGCCAGCGCGCGCGCATGGGTATCGAGCCCCTTGAACGCCGGCAGCAAGGCAGGGTGGATGTTGATCATGCGGCCCTGCCATCTCTGGACAAAGCCGGGGGTCAGGATGCGCATATAGCCGGCCAGCGCCACGATATCTGCATTGAAGCCAGTGAGTGCCGCGTCGATCGCCGCGTCATGCGCCTGCTTGCCGCCGTGATCGGCTCGGGAAATGACCTGCGTGGCGATGCCGCGTGCCTTGGCGACGCCGAGGCCGGCGGCGTCCGCCTTGTCGGAGATGACGCCGACGATCTCGGCCGGGAAGGCCGGGTCGCTGGCCGCCGCGATCAGCGCGGTCATGTTGGAGCCGCGCCCCGATATCAGGACGACGGTGCGCTTTCGCTGCGTGCTCATAGGCCGATCGAGCCCCGATAGATGACGCCGGCGTCGCGGCGCGGCACGATGCGGCCGATCGGCGTCACCGTCTCGCCGGCTTCCTGCAGCACGGCAGCGACCTGCGCCGCCTGACCGGACGCGACCACCAGGATCATGCCGACGCCGCAATTGAAGGTGCGCATCATCTCCTCAGGCGCAACGCCGCCCGTCTTGGCCAGCCACGAGAATACCGGCGGCACGTCAATGGCCTCGAGATCAAGCTCGGCCGAGAAATCCTTGGGCAGCACGCGCGGAATGTTTTCCGGGAAGCCGCCGCCGGTGATGTGGGCGAGCGCCTTGATGCCATGTGTATTGCGGATCGCCTTGAGGAGAGATTTCACATAGATGCGGGTCGGCTCGAGCAGCGCCTCGGCGAGCGTCGCCTCATCGTTGAACGGTGCCGGATCGCTCCACGCCAGGCCGCTGGCGGCGACGATGCGGCGCACCAGCGAGAAACCGTTCGAATGCAGGCCGGAGGAGGCTAGCCCGAGCAGCACGTCGCCTTCGACGATGTCGTCAGTGGGCAAAAGCTGCCCGCGTTCGGCCGC
This sequence comes from Mesorhizobium sp. M8A.F.Ca.ET.165.01.1.1, assembly GCF_004792065.1. NCBI lineage: Bacteria > Pseudomonadati > Pseudomonadota > Alphaproteobacteria > Hyphomicrobiales > Phyllobacteriaceae > Mesorhizobium > Mesorhizobium sp. M8A.F.Ca.ET.165.01.1.1. The sequence goes on from NZ_SRTH01000002.1 coordinate 292,187, forward strand.
GCCCACCGCAAAGCCGGCAAGGTCATAGTCCTTGCCGTGATACATGCCCGGCATTTCGGCGGTCTCGCCGCCGATCAGCGCGCAGCCGGCCTGGCGGCAGCCCTGCGCGATGCCGCCGACGATCGCGGCACCCTGGTCGGGATCGAGCTTGCCGGTGGCGAAATAGTCGAGGAAGAACAGCGGCTCGGCGCCCTGCACGACGATGTCGTTGACGCACATGGCGACGAGGTCGATGCCGATCGTGTCGTGCTTGCCGGCATCGATGGCGATCTTGAGCTTGGTGCCGACACCGTCATTGGCGGCGACCAGCACCGGATCGGTGAAACCGGCAGCCTTGAGATCGAACAGACCGCCGAAGCCGCCGATCTCGCCATCCGCGCCCGGCCGGCGTGTCGCGCGCACCAGCGGCTTGATCTTCTCCACCATGAGATTGCCGGCATCGATATCGACGCCGGCCTCGGCATAGGTGAGCCCGTTCTTGCGCTTGGCCTGGTCGCCCTTGCTCATCGTCGGCGCATCCCTGTTTCCATTGCGGGCTCTTCGCATGAATGGTTTCGCCGGGCAAGGATGACGGCGCGGACCGCGCCTTTTACCCCGACAAATGCGTGGATATCCCTCCCATCAATGTGCCGTGAAGCCTGGTCGCATCTAAGTCAGTGAAAACTGCATGGAAAATACATAAGTGCCTCATAGACGAGCCTTATGCCCGTCCATTCTTAGGCTTTAGTGCCTTTGAGAAGATCGAGCAAAACGTTGCTGGCACATGTTTTCGCGCAGAGGAGGCGGCATTTGCGATATGGCTTTTTCACCGTTCTATTACCTGTACTGGCGGCAATAGTCGTGTTGATCGCCTACCAGTCCTGGAAGTCGGAGATGACGAGTTCGGCGACGGTGAGGCTCACGCCCGCGGGATACGACCTGACCTATACTGTCGAATGGGGCTGGGGCATGGACGAGAAATTCAGCCTTGTGCGCGAGGGAGAGTGGCTCGCCGGACCGTCGAGCGGATGGATGGAAATCTGGAAAAGACCATATAATTCGGGGCTGGCCCTTTATCGTGCTGTCGACGATGGAACCTATTATCTAGGCCTGGGGTACAAGTTCTTCACATTCGAGCCTTCGACAGGAGTGTTGAAATCTGACTGCAACGCTGAGGCTCTTCCAACTCGTACACCGCTTGGCCTAAGGCTATTGGACCTGAACCTTAATCGAACTGAACGAGAAGCAGCAGATCCCGGTGCACAGGACCGTTTCGGCTATGTCGAACCTGATCAAGGCGGCCCGCTACCATCGGCGCCGCCGGTGTCGAAGTACTATACGAACCTCGTCTACCTGGGGAAATTCGGACTGACGAGAGCGAAAGGGCGCGGTGGGCCGGCTGAATTTGTTCCCGCAAACAAGGGTGCGGAGACACGACTCGGTTTGGAGCCGTTTTGCGGTTGACGCTGTCCGCCACGACGTGAATGAACAAACGGTCGTTGCGCCTGCCTGGTATACCGCTCATTTATCTCTCTACGACCCAAGGCGGGGTAATACTTTGACCATCCCCAACCTGATCACCATCCTGCGCCTTGTGCTGGTGCCTGCCGTGGTGCTGGCCATGCTGCAGGCGCGCTGGGACTGGGCTTTTGCCGGCTTCGTTATTGCAGGCGTTTCCGACGGCATCGACGGCTTCATCGCCCGCCGCTTCGACCAGCAGTCGACGCTCGGCGCCTATCTCGATCCGATGGCCGACAAGCTGCTTTTGGTTTCGGTGTTCGTCGTCATGGGCTTCATCGGGCAATTGCCGCTCTGGCTGGTCGTCACCATGGTGTCACGCGACGCGCTGATCGTCTGCGCGGTTCTGTTGTCCACGGTGATGGCCCATCCGGTCGAGATAAAACCGTTTCTTGTGTCGAAGGCCAATACCGCCATACAGATCGTGCTGGCGGCGGTCGTGCTGGGTGAACTCGCCTTTGCCGTGCACCTCGACCCTCTGCGGCCCGCCCTCATATTGCTGTCCGGGGTCTTGACCGTGGCTTCGGCCGCGGCCTATCTCGTGGCTTGGCTGAGGCATATGAACGGCTATGGCGAAGGCGGTAAATCGGGCTGACAAGCCCATCGACGGCAAGGCTGCCCGCAAGCCGGCTGCCCGCAAAGCGGTGACGCGGGGCAAGACCGTCGACGACCAGATGGTCGTCGACGTTCCGGCAGGCGAGACGGCGGCGGAGGCAGAGGCGGCGTCGACCTTCTACCGCCAGATCTTCTTCTGGCTGGCGGGTGCCGCGATCCTGGCGCTTTTCCTTTATGTCTTCAGCGGCGTCCTGCTGCCCTTCGTCGCCGGCATGGTGCTTGCCTATTTCCTCGATCCGGTCGCCGACCGGCTGCAGCGGCTCGGCCTCAGCCGCTTCATGGCGACGGTGGTCATCCTCATTACCTTCCTGATCGTGCTGGTGCTGGCCTTCGTCATCCTCATTCCGGTGCTGGCGACGCAGATGACCGATTTCGCCGGCAAGCTGCCGGAGTACCTGACCCGGTTGCAGAGCCTGATCACGTCGTTCGACCCGAAATGGCTGGAACAGAGATTCGGCGTCAACGCCAATGGCTTGCGCGACGGATTGAATTCGCTGCTGACTTCCGGCTTTGGCCTGATCACCACCGTATTTACCTCGCTGTGGAGTTCGGGCATGGCGCTGGTCTCGGTGGTCAGCCTGTTCGTGGTGACGCCGGTCGTGGCCTTCTACATGCTGCTCGACTGGGACCGCATGGTGGCGGTCATCGACAGCTGGGTGCCGCGCGACAACGTCGCGACGGTGCGCGCCATCGCGCGCGACATCAACACCGCCACTGCCGGCTTCGTGCGCGGGCAGGGCACGCTCTGCCTGGTGCTGGGCGCCATGTACGCCACCGGCTTGACGCTGACGGGGCTGAACTTCGCCATCCTCATCGGCCTGTTCGCCGGGCTGATCTCCTTCATCCCCTATGTCGGCTCATTGACCGGGCTGGTGCTGGCCGTCGGCGTTGCCTTCGTCCAGTTCTGGCCGGACTGGACGATGATCGTCGCCGTTGCCGTGGTCTTCTTCATCGGCCAGTTCATCGAAGGCAACATCCTGCAGCCCAGGCTGGTCGGCAAAAGCGTCGGCCTGCACCCGGTGTGGCTGATGTTCGCGCTGTTCGCCTTCGGCGCGCTGTTCGGTTTTGTCGGGCTTTTGATTGCCGTTCCAGCATCCGCGGCGGTGGCAGTTCTGGTACGCTTCGCCATCGCCCGCTACCTGGAATCGCCGCTCTACAAGGGCCATGCGACAGAGCTCGCGCCGCCGTTGCCGGCCGATCGCGGCGGCGGCCACCGCACGCAACCGCGTCGCTGAAGTGACTGCCCAGCGAACCGACCCGCCGCGCCAGCTGCCGCTCGATCTCGGCCACGGCACCGGTTATTCGCGCGACGAGCTGGTCGTCTCCGGCACCAACAACCAGGCGGCCGCGCTGGTCGACCGCTGGCCGGATTGGCCAGCACCGGTGGTGGTGCTGGCAGGCCCCGCTGGTTCGGGCAAAACGCACCTGGCCTCGATCTGGCGTGCCCGCGCCAACGCGCTTGCCGTCGACGCCAGGCGCATGGGCGACAGCATCGCCAATCTCGGTGCGCGGCCGGCGCTGATCGACGATGTCGATATCGGCGCGGTCGATGAGCAGGGCCTGTTCCATTTGATCAATGCCGTGCGCGGTGCCGGCTCGACGCTGCTCTTGACGGCGCGACGCTTTCCGTCGGCCTGGGGCGTCAAGCTGCCCGATCTTGCCTCGCGTTTGAAGGCGGCGGCGACCGTCGAGATCCACGAGCCCGACGATCTCCTGCTCGCCGGCGTCATCACCAAGCTGTTCGCCGACCGGCAGGTCGAGGTCGAACCGCATGTCGTGCAGTATCTGGTGCGGCGCATCGAGCGTTCGCTGGCCACCGCGATGCGCGTGGTGGAGCGTCTGGATCGCACCGCGCTGGAGCGCAAGATGGCGATCACAAGGGCATTGGCGGCCGAAACCGTCAACGCCATGGACGAGGGGCAGGGCGAATTCGAGATTTAGAGTGCCTCGATGTTACAATCGCTCCGCAACCGCCGTCCCATTTCGGGAAATAACAGCTGGCACCCATCTTGCAGCGTGAGCTTGCCGGCTGACCCCGGTCCTGATTGCGTTCCAAATCAGGTTGTAGGCTCGCCGGGAATGAGGTGCTTGGGGTTCTCGCCCGGCGAGCTTGCCTTTCACTTGCGGCCAATCACAGCCAAAGTCTGACGAAATGCCGGACCAACAGATAGACGGCTGAATGCGAGGCAATATAGCAGGCCGCGACCAGCACAAAAATCCCGGTGCTGGCTGCCCACGAACGGGAGGCAACGATGCCTGGTGCCAGCCTGGCGTGCCCGCGGCTCTCGCGATTGTTCCACATCGCCAAGGCCGCACAGGCGATCGCCCACGCCACCATGAAGGGAACCGTCACGCCCGCATAGGCAAAATAGGCCGGCCCGAACAGCGACACCCAAGCATCGATCCCAAGCACCGCAAATCCCCCATTTTGCCGGAGTTTAAGCCGGCAATAGCGAGGGAAGCGAGCCTGAAATGATGAAGCCCGAATATTGGCCAAAAGCCCTTGATGCTCGCTCAATCCAGACGCGATTGCACGAAGTCGATGAAGGCGCGCACCTTGGCCGGCGCGAAACGAGGACAATCAAGGGCAAGACAAGCACGGCGGCCTTGATTGCGGCTCTCGTCGCCGGCGAGGGCGCCTAGATCGCATGGGATAAGAAGGGATGGTCGGAGTGGAGAGATTCGAACTCCCGACCCTCTGGTCCCAAACCAGATGCGCTACCAGCCTGCGCTACACTCCGAACGGTCTGTTGCCTATTCATTTCGGTGTTACATGGCAAGTGCAAAAACCTTGCCGCCGCTGCCAATGCGCAGTAATGACGGCCCTAGGGCGGCGATGCCGCCTTGCACAACAATGAGGTGGCCATGTCCGCGCGCATTTTCAGCCCAGCCAAAACCGCGATGCAGTCCGGCAAGGCCAAGACCGGCCACTGGGTGTTGGAATTCGATCCCGAGATGCGCAAGAAGATCGACCCCCTGATGGGCTACACCACGTCGGGAGACATGAGAAGCCAGATCAGGCTCACCTTCGGCACCAAGGAAGAGGCCGTCGCCTACGCCGAAAAGGAAGGGCTTGCCTTCCGCGTCGAAGAGCCGAAAGAGCCCAAGCGCCGCCAGATTTCCTATGCGGAGAATTTCCGCTATGACCGCAGGACGCCCTGGACGCATTGACCGGCTAGCCCAGCGCGAACATCTACCGGCCCCGAGCCGGCCAGCGGTCCCGTAGCTCAGCTGGATAGAGCACCGGCCTTCTAAGCCGATGGTCACAGGTTCGAATCCTGTCGGGATCGCCATAATTTCAAAGGCTTACGCCGCATGACCTGACGAGGTCAACCAATCCTCACCCTTGCCTGCCAGTGCCGCGACGCCGTGCAATGGAAGCCTGAAACGGCAGTCTCGGGCCCACCGGCGCGGGGGGCCCTGGAATTATTTCGTGATCTGTCCTGTTGGAACCTCGGCCAAGCCCAGGCGTTCGGGGCCTTGTATTCGTGGAGCCTCATGAAAAGGCAATGTGCGGTCCGGCGAATAGGGTAGGGCAGGCACAACGAGAATGGGTTGGGGGAGGAGAAGCCAGGCCATGTCGAAACGTGAGATTGGAACGTCCCCTGCCTTGGTGCGGCGCATCGCCGAACTCAGGGCCCGCATGCAGGATGCCGAAATTTCCGGCCATGAAATGAAAACCTTTCACAAGGTCGCCGCCATCATGGGGGCCGGCGACGGTTCCTTGTGGCTGGATGCCGACGACATGATCGCGGCATCCTTCGTCGTCGAGGCGGCTGGACAGGCGTCCAACCGCTGACTTCGGAATTCTCCCTGTCAGGAATCCGATGAGCCTTCAACCACCGGGGCACGGCCGCCTGTTGGCGATCGTGCCCGCCCCCGGCCATCCGATCCCGTCTCCCTGCCATCCGATCTCGAATTGAAAGGAAAGTCTTATCATTTTGTTTGCGTTGGCACGTCATAGTAGGGACGGCTAACGGAGTGAAGGGGATGAAGCTGGACCTGTCGCCGACCAGCTGGGGCAGGGTGATCGCCGTCACCGCCGCCGGCACGGCATTCTTCATTGCCGTGGCGTTTTTCGTCGATTCGTTCAATTTCCCCTATCTTTCGCCCGAGTCTGTCTGGCGCGCGAAGCTGACCGACCTTCTGCTGCCCCTGGTGCTGGGTGGCTCGTTTCTGTTTTTCCTGATGTGGAAGATCCGCCAACTGGCGATAGCCCAGCGCGACCTCAGTGTCATCGCCGCGACGGACAGCCTGACGGCAGTGCTGAACCGCGGCGCCTTCTCTATGCTGGTCGAGGCCTATCTCGAGCAGACCCGCAAGCAGGAAGAGACCCGTTCCGGCGCGCTGCTGATCATCGATGCCGACCACTTCAAGTCGATCAACGACCGCCTCGGCCATGATTGCGGCGACCAGGCGCTCAAGCTGATCGCGCAGGCGATCAAGGGCCAGTTGCGCGGCGGCGATATCGTCGGACGCATCGGCGGCGAGGAGTTCGGCGTATTCCTTCCCGGTGTCGACCCCTCGCAATCCTGGCTGGTTGCCGAAAGCATCCGCCGACGGATACGCGAAATGGACTTTTCCCCGGGCGGCCGCTCCTGTCCGCTTTCCGTCAGCATAGGCGGTACCAGCTTCAGCGGGCCGACCACCTACGAGGCAATATTCTCGGCCGCCGACAGACGGCTTTATGCCGCGAAATCGAATGGACGCGATCAGGTCAGCTTCGATCCGGCGGAAGCCTCCCTGGCGTCTCCGGCCAGCGCCGCTACCCTGCACTGACGGCAGCCTCGTAGTAGGCTGACACCCACCGCTTGCTTGACGCTTGATTATCCGTGTGCTTCCTCCGGGCAGTAATGTACGGAGTATCGCCAGAAATAGTCCTGCTTCTTAGTCCCTCGATCGTGCCATTCGCGGGTACAGCACGGCCCTTGGGTGCAGGCAATTGAATGGCGAGACGCCCGGCTAGAGCCGAGTAAGCACCGCGACCATGATCCATCTATTCAACGGCTTTCAGAACCAGTTTGGCGGCAGTGAGCGCGAAACCCTGGAGTTGTACCGGCTCTTGGGCGCCGACTCACGGGTGTGCCTGTGGGCAACCTCGTCGCGCGTATCCGAAGGCCTGATGCAGGAATTTCCGATACGCCGCGTCTCGCCGGCAACACGCAATGTGCCGGATGGCGGCACCTATGTCTTTCTTGGCGCGCATTGGCGCAACAAAATGTGGCCCTACCTGATCCCGCGGCCGCGCCGGCTGATCTATGTCTTCAACACCTTTCATCCCAAGCTCATCGCCCTGACGACACGCAGGCCGCGCCTGCTGCGTTGGCCGGCTGCCGAACTGGTGCTGATCTCCGAATTTCAGAGGCGCGTGCTGCAGGTCGAAGGCGTCGTCCATGCCTCGCCGATCGATATCGGGCGCTTCTCGCCACGACGGGCAAGGCCAAACGGTCCGTTCACGGTGGGGCGGCTGAGCCGCGACACGGCGGACAAGCATCACCGCGACGATGTGGCGCTCTATGAGGCATTGCTTGGCGATGGCACCGCGGTCCGTATTCAGGGCGGCACGCCGCTCAAGGACAAGCTCGCGCCGCATCCGCAACTCGAACTCCTGCCGCAGGGTGAATTCGCCGCCGAACAGTTCCTGCCGACGCTCGACGTCTTCTACTATCGCACCGGTTCGCATGTGGAGACGTTCGGCCGGGTGGTGTTCGAGGCGATGGCCTGCGGCCTGCCCGTGGTCTGCCATTCGCATGGTGGCTACGTCGACCACATCAGACATGGCGAAAACGGCTTCCTGTTCGAAACGACACAACAGGCGGCGCGGATCCTGGCGGATCTCAAAGCCGACCCGGGCCTGCGGGCGACGGTCGGCCGCAAGGCGCGGCTGACCGTCGAGCAGATGTTTTCATCGCAGGCGTTGCAAGAACGGCTGGATTTCTATCGGCGTTAGCCGCACCGCGCCATCTGCCTTCGGATATTCTCCGCCAACAAGCCACCTAGCCGTTTGGCATCAATCCCGACATCGCGCTAAAGCTGGCATCACGTGAATCGCGGGCGGCCGGCATCGGCGCGCGGGCAGATCGAGCAGGGCTTCTACCGATGACATTGATGGGCGGCGCGGCACTGCTGATCCTGGTCCTTACCTATGCCGGCGTCGCCATCGGCCGCATCCCTGGCCTGCGGCTTGACCGCGCGGGCATTGCGCTGCTTGGCGGCGCAGCGATGATCGCCATCGGCGCGCTCAGCATGGAGGATGCCTATCGCGCCATCAATTTCGACACCATCACGCTTCTGCTCGGCATGATGATCGTGGTGGCGCATCTGAAAGTATCGGGTGCCTTTCGCGGTCTCGGCGCCATTGCCATCGAGCACGCGCATGCGCCGTTCATGCTCCTGGTGATGGTGACGCTCCTTACCGGCGTGCTGTCGGCTTTCCTGGTCAACGACGCCATCTGCCTGGTCATGGCGCCGATCGTCGTCCACGTCACCCGTGTCATCAACCGCAATCCGATCCCCTATCTGATCGCCACCGCCACCGCTTCGAACTGCGGCAGCGTCGCCACCATCACGGGCAACCCGCAGAACATGGTCATCGGCGCGCTGTCGGGGATTTCCTATCCGGCCTTTTCGGCGGCGCTCGCGCCGGTCGCCTTGTTCGGCCTTGTCGCGGTCATCGTCATTGTGCGGATCGTCTATCGCGCCGAATTCAGGCGCAACGGCGAACTGGCGCCACACATCTCGCGCGGCCGCATGCATCGTGGCCAGGTGCTGAAGGCCGTGGTCGTCTGCATCGGGCTGGCGATCGCCTTCTTCTCCGGTGTTCCCGTAGCCAAGGCGGCGCTCATCGGCGGCGCCATCCTGCTGCTCACGCGCGCCATCAAGCCATCGCGCATCTACCATGAGATCGACGGACCGCTGCTGTTCATGTTCGCGGGTCTGTTCGTGGTGGTTGCCGGCGCGGAAAAGACGCTGCTGACGCCTGACATGATCGCCTCCGCCAAGAACATCGGGCTCGACGACGTCTGGAGGCTGTCGGGGTTCACCGCCGTGTTGTCCAACATCATGAGCAATGTTCCTGCCGTGCTGGCGCTCAGGCCATTCATACCCGGCCTGGAAAACCCCGAGCGCGCCTGGCTGGTGGTGGCCATGAGTTCGACGCTGGCCGGCAACTTCACCTTGCTCGGCTCGGTCGCCAACCTGATCGTCGCCGAACAATCCAAGGCCGCTGGTACACCGTTGTCTTTCGGTGCCTTCTTCAAGGTCGGCCTGCCGCTGACACTGATCACGCTCGCCGCCGGTACGGCGTGGCTGGCGTTCGGGGCCTAGCCCTGCATCTGACTGACCGACATCCGCGCCCTGACCAGCGTCGCCGCGGCTCGTCCGGCGGCTTCGACGTAGTCGGGATTGCGATGGATCAGCATGATCGAAAAGCAGCCTTCTATCAGCAGCACGATCTCGCGGGCCAGTGCCTGCGGCCTCTCGATATCGTGCCCGGACAATTCCGTGGCCAGCCATGTCTCGAAGTTGGATTTGTGCCGCGCCCCGACCTTGACCGCCGGGTGTCCAGGCATCGAGGCAAGCTCGGCAGCTGTGCGCAGGAAGCCGCATCCCTTCCATTTTGGATGGCGCGTGGCCCGGGCCAGATTGGTGAAGATGGCTTCGACCTTGCTGTCCACGCCCCCTTGCTCGGCTTCGAACCAGCCGGCCATCCGTTTCAGATTGGGCTGATCGCGGCCGTCGAGATAGGCTGCGATGAGGTCGTCCTTGCTCTTGAAGTGGTAGTAGAGCGTCCGCTTGGTGAGGCCCGCTTCCTCGGCGACGGCGTCGACACTGACACGGCCGATTCCTTCCGCGTAGAACAATCTGGTTGCGGCATCGACTAGGCGCTTGCGGGTGGGGCTTTGTGCTTCGGCCATGGGTCTAAGTATACCGACTAGTGAATATACACAAGGTGCGAACGACGTAACCTTCCAACTCGTCAACAAGCTGGAAGGAAGCCAAATGACCGATCTTGTCCTGAGCGAGACCCGCGACGGGGTTACCGTCCTCACCCTCAATCGTCCCGAAAAGCTCAATGCACTGAATTATGCCCTGATCGATCGCCTGCTTGCGGTTCTCAACGACATTGAAGTCGATGACGGCGTCCGGGTTGTCATCCTCACCGGAGCAGGGGAGCGGGCGTTTTCGGCGGGTGGCGACATCCATGAATTCTCGGCCAGCGTGGCGCTTGGCGCCGATATCGCAATGCGCGACTTCGTCATGCGCGGGCAGCGGCTGACGGCACGGCTGGAAGCGTTCCGCAAACCGGTCATCGCTGCCGTCAACGGCATTGCCTTTGGCGGTGGCTGCGAAATCACCGAGGCCGTTCCGCTCGCCATCGCCAGTGACCGTGCGCTGTTCGCCAAGCCCGAAATCAACCTTGCAATGCCGCCGACTTTTGGTGGAACCCAACGCCTGCCGAGGCTGGCCGGGCGCAAGCGGGCGCTCGAACTGCTGTTGACGGGCGACTGGTTTCCGCCGCCGCGGGCGCTTGAGCTGGGTCTCGTCAACGAGGTTGTGCCGCATGCCGAACTGATGCCGGCGGCATTTGATCTGGCCAAGCGTATCCTGCGGCATTCCGGACCGGCCGTCACCGGCATTCTCACGGCGGTGGCGAGGGGCCTCAACCAGGGTATTGCCGAGGGACTGCTGATTGAGGCGGAGCAATTCGCCCGCATGGCTCCGACCGCCGACCTGCGTGAAGGGCTGAATGCGTGGATCGAGCGGCGCAAGCCGAGCTACGACGGTTCGTGGACCCATATCACACGGCCCGATGAGGCGCGGCGAGCCTCGTTGGCGATCGACCGGCGCGGGACGCGGACCAGGACGCCTTCGCCGCCACACGGCCCTTGACGTCTAGCGGGAGCAACACAAGTCACCGAACCTTCAAAGAGAGCCGTGGCCGATAGACCTGGAGCAATTCCGGACGGAAAACCGCTACGCACTTTTCCTGGATTTGCTCTAATATTCCGATCGACGGCGAAATGGTCTTTTCGCCATCGATCTCTCAGTCTCACGGCGCCACCACCAAGCGGCCTTTCATGTTGGGGTGGAAGCGGCAGAAGTAGTCGATGGTTCCCGCCGCCTTCAAATTCAGGCTTGCCGACTTCTTCGGCGGGATGATCACCTCCCAGCCACCCTTCACCGTAGCCGTATGGGCGATCACGTCCTTGTTCACCCACTCGATCGTGTCGCCGACCTTCGCATCGACGCTGGCCGGCGAAAAGACGAGCTTCTCGATGGTGACCTGGATGGCTGCCGCCGCTGCCGGCGCCGCTGTCAGCGTAGGTACCAGCGCCAGCATGGCCAGCCCCGCCAGATGGTCCAAGGCGCCCGCTTTCATTTCAGCATGCCGGCGACGTGTTCGGCATGCTGCTCATGGCCCTGGAAGATCTTGAGGCCGGTCTCGAGCAGGCTCTTCAGCTCGGCATTGCTGGCCGAGGGAATGAGCAGCGTTTCGAGCGCGCCGTTGACCTGCTTGTGATAGGCCACCTCGTTTTCGATATAGGCCTTGTCGAAAGCCGCACCTTTCAGCTTGGCGAGCTTGGCGCGTTCCTCAGTCGCGGCCTTGGTCAGCGCCTGGCTGGTGGCGTTGTCCTCGGGCTTCACCTTCAGCTTCTTGACGAGATCGAGCGCCTGCTTGTTCACCGCTTCGTGGTCGCGCTCCATGTCCTTGGCGAAATCGATCACCTCCTTGCTCTTTGATTTCTTGATCGCCTGCTTGGCCGCCTCGATGTCGATGACGCCGGCCGTATAGGCGATATGGGCGATCTGCGGGTCCGTCGGCTTGTCGGCGGCTTGCGCGACCGGGGCAGCGCCGACGAGAAGCAGGGCGGCAAGGGCAACGGTATATCGGGTGAACATGGCATCCTCCTTGGCCCGACCGCGCGGAGGAGCCGGGCTCAAATTTCAGTTGACGCTCATTGGATGCGCGACGGGAGGAAACGTTCCCGGAAAATCAGGACGGCATCATTCGAAACCCAGCCGTCCCATCACCGCCTGGGTCAGTCGCTCGCAGCGCCGTCCGGCGAACGGGAAGGCATCGAGCAGCACCGGACCGATTTCATTGTCCAGCGCCTTGCGCAGCAGGACACGGGCCCGGTGCAGCCTCGTCTTGATGGTCTCCGGCCGCACACCAAGCAAATCGGCGGTTTCCTCCATGCTCAGGCCCTCGATGACGCGGGCGACGAAGACCATGCGGTAGATGTCGGGCAGACTGTCGGTCGCCCGTTCGACAAGTGCGAGAATCTGCCGCTGCGCCATCGCCCGCTCCGGATCGTCGTTGGAATTGAGGGGAAACCGGATGATTTGCGCTTCCGGGTTGTCAGGCATCCCAACTGTGCGACGCTTCTTGCGCACGCGGCCAAGAGCTTCGTTGATGACGATGCGCGACAGCCATGTGGCAAGCGTGGATTCGCCGCGAAACGCCGCAAGGCTGGCGAAGGCGCTGACATAGGCCTCCTGGACGACATCCTCGGCTTCGGCATCGTTGCGCAGAATGCCGCGCGCGATGCGGTAGAGCCGCTGGTTGTGTATCTTCATGATGGCGCGAAAGGCATCCGGTTCGCGCGCCAGCGCCCGGTGGACGAGCAGCATGTCGCCGGAAAGGCTTTCGGCAATCATAGGCACCGTGGCGGGCGTTGCGAGCTTGCTCATCGCGACCGGATCTCCCTGAACAGACGCCTCTTCGAACAGGCGCCTCTTCGAACAGGCGCTTGACTGCACGTTGGATGCGCCTGCCGGCAAAAGGTTCCCAGATCGGTGGGATCCACGTCCGCTATTCTAGGCCGCTGCCAGACCCTTGTCTGCCGTCTGCACGCGGGCGGCCGCCGCCAGCAGGTCGGTCTGCGTGATCAGGCCGAGAATGCGCCGCTCGCCGTCGACGATGACCACGGCATGGCTGCGGCCGTCGGTCAGCACGGGAAGCAGGCTCATCGCCGGCGTCTCGGGCGAGGCGGTGCCGGCCTTTGCCATCACGTCCTTCACCGTTTCTACGGCTTTCGTCAGCTCGCGCAGGCCGACGGCGCCAACCAGCCGGGCATCCGCATCGACCACCGGCAACGTACGGATATTATGATCGAGCAGTTGCTGGCGTGCTTCGTCGGTGGTGGCTTGTTCGGGCACCGAAATCACGTCGCGCGACATGATGTCCTCGCACAGCAGCGTCCGGTGCGACCGCACCATGGCCTGCAATTCGACCTGTCGCAGCAGTCGTTCGAGGTCGTCGCGGTCGATATCGAAGGTCTCGTCGAGCGCCGTCAGCGCCGCGTCGATGTCCTCGGGCTGGAAACCGGCGCGCTGCTGAGCCGGCGGATCGGCGGTACCGTGGCTGTTTGCGGGCGGTGCGGCGACATGCGGGTAGTTGCGCCGCGCCAGCTTGTGGAAAAGGAAGCCCAGCGCCACCAGGATGGTCGAATTCAAGGCCACCGGCACGAACGGGAACAGGAAGCCCGCGCTGATGACGGCCGGCCCGCCGAGCACCGCCGTCAGCGCGGCGGCACCACCTGGCGGATGCAGGCAGCGCGTGAACGACATCGCGGCGATCGCCAAGGCCACCGCGAGACCCGAGGCCATCACCGGATCATGGATGAAATGCGCCACGGTCACGCCGACCAGCGCCGATATGGAATTGCCGCCGATGATCGACCAGGGCTGCGCCAGCGGGCTCGCCGGCACGGCGAACAGAAGCACGGCGGAGGCGCCCATCGGCGCCACCAGCAGGGCCACATGCGGGCCGCCGCCCATCGCCAGCCCGCTGATCACGCCGGTCAGGGCAATGCCGATCGTGGCGCCGATACACGCCAGGACGCGTTCACGCAGCGTCGCGCCGGCGAGGATGGGAACAAAAAGACGAAAGGCCATGGCAAGCTTTATGACGAAATGGATTTGGCGCGGACGCCCTGTCCAACGCAATGGAGCCGAACTCGCGGATTTGAAAGTCAAACAAATCCGCAAAGTCGCGGCGTGGGAGAATAATATTGCGCGAGACCGCTCGCCGGGATGCTGCGAGCGGCTCGCGCTTTGCCATCAGCGTCAGTGTGTTGTGGCCGTCTGCCAACTCTTCCGGGCGGCCAGACAGATCAGGCGGCGGCCGCTGCAAGCCCGCGCATGATGTCGGCTTTCAGGTCGTCGACATCCTCGAGGCCGATCTGCAAGCGGATCAACGGACCTTCATAAGGGCCTTTCGCAACGACGCGGTCGACAAGCCAGACCGGCACCGCCAGGCTCTCATAGCCGCCCCAGGAATAGCCGAGGCCGAAGATGCGCAATGCGTCGAGGAAAGCGTGCTGCTCCCGCTGGCCACCGCCGGCCAGCACGATCGAAAAGATGCCGCTCGAACCGCAAAAGTCCCGCTTCCACAGATCGTGGTCCGGATGGCTGGGAAGGGCAGGGTGGAGCACCCGCGCCACGCCCGGCTGGCTTTCGAGCCATGAGGCGATGGCAAGCGCGCTGCGCTGATGATGGTCGAGCCGCACGCCCATCGTGCGCAGGCCGCGCAGCACCTGATAGACATCGTCGGGTCCCGAACAGCAGCCAAGCGTGCAAAAACTCTCGTAGAGCTGCTTCCAGCAGGCCTCATTGGCCGAGACCGTGCCGAGGAGCACGTCCGAATGGCCGGCCGGATATTTCGTCGCCGCGTGGATCGAGATGTCGACGCCGTGGTCGAGCGGCCGGAAATAGAGTGGTGTCGCCCAGGTGTTGTCCATCATCACGATGGCGCCGGCCGCATGCGCCGCCTTGGCGATCGCCGGGATATCCTGCACCTCGAATGTGTTGGAGGCCGGCGATTCGGTGAACACCACTTTGGTGCTCGGCTTGATCAAGGCCGCGATGCCGGCGCCGATACGGGGCGCATAATACTCGACCTCGACGCCCAATCGCTTCAGCATCGTATCGGCGAAGTTTCTCGTGGGGTGATAAACGGAATCGACGATCAGCAGATGGTCGCCCGCCGATACGAAGGCGAGCAGCGGAATGGTCACCGCCGCCAGCCCCGATGGCACCACGATCGTGCCGGCGGACCCCTCCAGCGCATCGATCGCCTGTGCGAGGGCATCGGTCGTCGGTGTTCCGCGCGTGCCGTAGGTGTATTTCTGGTTGCGTGCGGCCATCGCGGCGGCATTGGGGAACAGCACGGTCGAGGCGTGCACCACCGGCGGATTGACGAAGCCGAAATAGTCGTGCGGGTTGTTGCCTGAATGGGCAAGCCGGGTGTTGATGCCCACCTTGCCGGAACCCTGCTCGCTGCCGTCTTTCGCCATTCTTGGTCGCCCTGTCTGATAAGGCGCTAGCCATAGTGCGGCGTCGTGGACCGTGCAACAGCCCACTGTCCGCCAGGAATGGACTTCGAATATGCCAATTCCCGGGTCCGGAAAACAGCTGGGGGTTGATCTGAATCGGACCGACCAGGGCGGCCGTACCTTGCCGGAAGCCCGGTCGCCGGCCGGTCGGCCTATTGTAGCCGGCTGTGAAAGATATATAATCAAGCCCTAATATTAATCGCCGGATTGCTTCGATCAGATGCTGCCGGATGGTTTTGCCGGCTACCTCTCCTGGTCCCCAATCCGGGTATCGCGCCCACCGAGCGCGGCAAAGGGAGGAATGCAATGCCTGACGTCAAATGGACGATGAAGGCGCGCGAATTCATCAACTGCAATTGCGCCTATGGCTGTCCGTGCCAGTTCAACGCCATGCCGACATACGGATTCTGCCAGGCGGTCGCCGGCATGGAGATCGAGACCGGCCATCACGGCGACACCAAGCTGGACGGGTTGCGGTTCGTCGGCATTTTCAGTTGGCCCGGCGCGATCCACCAGGGCAGGGGCGAGGCCGCGGTGGTTATCGACGAGAGGGCCAGCGAAGCCCAGCGTGAAGCTCTGCTTCGCATATTGGGCGGCCAGGACACCGAGCCGGGCGCAACGATATTCCAGGTTTTTTCGACCACGCTGGAGAAATTCCACGATCCGATCTTCGCCGCGATCGACTTCAAGGTTGACGTCGACGCGCGAACCGGCCGGCTGCATGTCAAGGGCGTCACTGACGGCCATGGCGAGCCGATCAAGAACCCGGTCACCGGTGCCGAGCACAGGGCGCGCATCGACCTGCCGCACGGCTTCGAATACGCGATCGCCGAGATCGGTCGTGGCTGGACCAAGGCGACCGGCCCGATCAAGTTCGAGGTGGCCGACACGCACAGCCATTTCGCCAATCTGCATCTCACGCAGAGCGGCGTCGTGCATTGACCTGATCCAATGGGCGACACGGCTCTCGAGGCTGTGCTGCGGCGCGACCGCGCGGTCGTGATGACCGCGCTCGTCGTGATTGCCATTCTCGCCTGGACCTACGTCCTTTGGCTCGCCGCCGACATGGCCATGCCTGGTGTCCCCGTCGCGGACGGCGCGGCAGGCGGCATGGCCGGGATGGACATGTCGAACACGGATATTGGTGGCATGGATATGGGCGCCGCCGTGGCGCCGGGTTTCAGGACCTGGGCATCGGCCGATTTCGTCTTCATCTTCACCATGTGGGCCGTGATGATGGTCGGCATGATGACGCCTTCGATCGCGCCGATGTTGCTGCTCTATGCAGGCGTCGGCCGCAAGGCACGGGTCGATGGCCAGCCTATCGCGTCGACGGCATGGTTTTTTGCCGGCTATCTCATCGTCTGGATCGTCTTCAGCATCGCGGCCACCGGCGCGCAATGGGTGCTCGCCCATTTCGCCTTGCTTGATCCGGCAATGGCTACCAACAGTGCGACCCTCGGTGGCCTCGTCCTGATCGCCGCCGGCCTCTATCAATGGACGCCGGTCAAGGGCGTCTGCCTGCGCCAATGCCAGGCGCCGATCGCATTCCTGGCCAGCCATGGCGGCTTCCGCACCACCCCGCCCGGCGCGCTTCGGCTCGGCATCGGCCACGGCGCCTATTGTCTCGGCTGCTGCTGGGCGCTGATGGCCTTGCTGTTTGTCGGCGGTGTCATGAACGTCCTGTGGATCGCCGGCATCGCCATCCTTGTTCTCTTGGAGAAGATGGTCCCGGCCGGGCAATTGATCCCGCGCATCTCCGGCGCATTGATGGTTGCGATCGGCGTCTGGCTCGTCTTTCCCGCGCTTTGACCTGCGTACCGGCTTTGTTCACGAGCAATATTGACCGGCAATCGCCGGCCGGGGGTATTCCGCGACGTCAATGCATTTCGTGCTGGAGGCAGTAACACTCAGGTATTGCCGGCAATGGATTTCACGGAACCGGCTCACATCCGCGGCAAATGAGCTTTGCCGATTCAATTCGCGCTTGTGACTAAATCGCGGGCGCGTTTGTCTGCAATTCAGGCATTTCGGACAATCGATTTTCAAACCCGTTGCAATTCGGTCATTTTCCTTGACCTCACGAGAATTATCGCCTTCGATGCTGTTCGTGAATGGGAGGCGGCGCGTCGATTTGCGACGCGGGGTTCCGGGAATGGGCCGGGATGGGAGCTGCGTTCACACGGGAGAAAAGATCAGGGTCACTGCCTGAAAAAACAGAAAAGGGTCTGTGGGTTATGAAACACATTGCTATCGGCATTCTCGGCGTCGCCACGCTCGGACTGATGGCGTCGGCCGCGTCGGCCGGCACGCTCGACACCGTCAAGGCGAAGGGCTTCATCCAGTGCGGCGTCTCGACCGGTCTGGCCGGCTTCTCGGCGCCGGACGACAAGGGCGACTGGCAAGGCATCGACGCCGATTTCTGCCGCGCGGTTGCCGCCGCCGTCTTCGGTGATGGCACCAAGGTCAAGTTCACGCCGCTCAGCGCCAAGGAGCGCTTCACCGCGCTGCAGTCCGGCGAGGTCGACATCCTGTCGCGCAACACCACCTGGA
Source organism: Mesorhizobium sp. M8A.F.Ca.ET.165.01.1.1 (assembly GCF_004792065.1). NCBI lineage: Bacteria > Pseudomonadati > Pseudomonadota > Alphaproteobacteria > Hyphomicrobiales > Phyllobacteriaceae > Mesorhizobium > Mesorhizobium sp. M8A.F.Ca.ET.165.01.1.1. Next base: position 310,192 of record NZ_SRTH01000002.1, read on the forward strand.
CGATCAACCGCGACACCGCGCTTGGCCTGAATTTCATCGGCACGACCTACTATGACGGCCAGGGTTTCATGATCAACGCCAAGAAGCTGCCGGGCGTCAATTCGGCGCTGCAGCTTTCGGGCGCCGCCGTCTGCGTGCAGAGCGGCACGACCACCGAGCTCAACCTCGCCGACTACTTCAAGGCGAACAAGATGGAGTACAATCCGGTCGTCTTCGAGAAGCTGGAAGAGGTCAACGCCGCCTATGATGCCGGCCGCTGCGACGTCTACACCACCGACCAGTCGGGCCTTTACGGCATTCGCTTGACGCTCGGCTCGCCGGCCGATCACGTCGTGCTGCCCGAGATCATCTCGAAGGAGCCGCTCGGACCTGCCGTTCGCCAGGGCGACGACCAGTGGTACCACATCGTCAAGTGGACCTATTTCGCTCTGCTCGACGCCGAGGAGCTCGGCATCACCAAGGCCAATGTCGACGAGATGAAGAACTCCGCCAGCCCGGAGATCAAGCGCGTGCTCGGCCAGGAGGCCGACACCAAGATCGGCACCGATCTCGGCGTCTCCAACGACTGGGTCGTCAACATCGTCAAGGCCACCGGCAATTACGGCGAAATGTTCGACCGCAATGTCGGTTCGGGCAGCCCGCTGAAGATCGCCCGTGGCATCAACGCGCTGTGGACCAAGGGCGGCCTGCAATACGCTCCGCCGATCCGCTGATCGAAATGTGATCCGGAAGGCAGGCACCTGCCTTCCGGTTTCTCTTTCACAGGGGACGTGACATGGCATCGCAGGAAATCCTACGCGAGGAGCCGAGCCGCGGCTCCTTCGTCAATGATCCGAGAATACGCAGCCTCTTCTTCCAGACGCTGGTCGTCGTCTTGTTGTTCGGCTCCATCTGGTGGATCGTGCAGAACGTCATCGACAATCTGCAGCGCCTGCACATCGCCTCGGGCTTCGGCTTCCTCAAGGGGCGCGCCGGCTTCGACATATCTGACACGCCGATCGCCTATACGTCGGACTCGACCTATGGCCGCGCCATCGTCGTCGGCCTGATCAACACCATCATCGTTGCCGCCGCCGGCATCATCACCGCCACCATTATCGGCTTCATCATCGGCATCGGTCGCCTGTCGCAGAACTGGCTGATCCAGAAGATCTGCACGGTCTATGTCGAGATTTTCCGCAACATCCCGCCGCTGCTGGTCATCTTCTTCTGGTATTCCGGCGTGCTCGCCGTGCTGCCGGCGCCGCGCGACTCCTATCATCTGCCCTTCGGCTCCTTCCTCAACCAGCGCGGCTTCTATTTTCCGCGCCCGGTCTGGGGCGACGGCTCCTGGCTGATCCTGGTCGCCCTTGTCGTGGGCATCGCGATGTCGTGGTTCGTCGCCCGCAGGGCGCGTCAGCGGCAGATGGCGACAGGCCAGCAATTTCCCGTGTTCTGGACTTCCGCCGCGCTGATCGTCGGCCTGCCGCTGCTCGCTTACGTGCTGAGCGGCTTTCCGCTGACCTTTGATCTTCCAAAACAGTCGACCTTCAACCTGACCGGCGGCTTCCAGGTCAAACCGGAATTCCTGTCGCTCTATCTGGCGCTATCCTGCTACACGGCGGCCTTCATCGCCGAAATCGTGCGCGCCGGCATCAGGGGCGTCAGCAAGGGCCAGACCGAGGCGGCGGCAGCGCTTGGTCTGCGATCCGGGTCGATCCTGCGGCTGGTCGTGGTGCCGCAGGCCATGCGCATCGTCATTCCGCCGCTGACCAGCCAGTATCTCAACCTGACCAAGAACTCCTCGCTGGCGATCGCCATCGGTTATCCCGACCTGACGGCGACAGCCGGCACGGTTCTGAACCAGACCGGACAAGCGGTCGAAGGCGTGCTGATCATGATGATCGCCTATCTCATACTCAGCCTGGTGACCTCGGCCGTGATGAACGTGGTCAACGCCAGAATGGCGCTGGTGGAGAGGTAGAGCCATGCAGGAACACGACATGTCCTGGGTGCGGACCGAAATGGCGCTGGCGCAGCCCGCGCCGGCGAGCGTCAGCGGTCCCGTCGCCTGGGTGCGCAGGAACCTGATCGGTTCGGTCGGCGACACCATCCTCACCATCCTCGGCATCGTCATCGTCGCCTGGGTACTGCCGCAGGTCATCAACTGGGCGTTCATCAACGCACAGTGGACCGGGCCGGACCGCACGGTCTGCGCGACCGTCGCGCAAGGCGGTATTCAGCCCGACGGCTGGAGCGGCGCCTGCTGGGCTTTCGTCAACGCCAAGTTCGGCCAGTTCATGTTCGGCACCTATCCGGTCGAGGAGCGCTGGCGGCCGATCCTGGTCGCCATCCTGTTCGTGGCACTGCTGGTGCCGATGCTGATGCCACGTGTGCCGCGCAAGGGGTTGAACGCGATCCTGCTGTTCCTGGTGCTGCCGATCGTTTCCTTCTTCCTTCTGGTCGGCGGCATATTCGGCCTGCCGCATGTCGAAACCTCACGCTGGGGCGGGCTGCTGATCACGCTGAGCCTGTCCTTCGTCGGCATCGCCGTGTCGCTGCCGCTGGGCACCGTGCTGGCGCTCGGCCGGCGCTCGAAGATGCCGATCGTCAAGATGCTGTGCGTCATCTTCATCGAAGCCGTGCGCGGCATACCGCTGATCACGGTGCTGTTCTTCGTCAGCGTCATGCTGCCGCTGTTCCTGCCGGCCGGCGTCACCTTCGACAAATATCTGAGGGCGCTGATCGGTGTGTCGCTGTTTGCCGCCGCCTACATGGCCGAAGTCGTGCGCGGCGGCCTGCAGGCGATCCCCAAGGGCCAGTATGAAGGCGCCGATTCGCTCGGCCTCGGCTACTGGCAGAAGATGGGTTTGATCGTGTTGCCGCAAGCGCTGAAGCTGGTCATTCCCGGCATCGTCAACACCTTCATCGGCATGTTCAAGGACACCAGCCTGGTCCTCATCATCTCGATGTTCGACCTGCTCGGCATCGTCAAGCAGAACTTCTCCGATGCCAACTGGGCAACGGCGCAGACCGCGAAATCCGGTCTTGTGTTCGCGGCCTTCGTCTTCTGGCTGTTCTGCTTCGGCATGTCGCGCTATTCAATGTACACGGAACGCCGACTCGACACCGGCTACAAACGCTAAACAAAAGAACAAGGGGACCCAGCCATGGCCACCGAAAACGCCGTCAGCGCGGAAGAGATCAAGGTCAACGCCGCCAAGATGCAGATTTCCACCACCGATGTCGCCATCGACATCGTCGCCATGCACAAATGGTACGGCGAGTTCCATGTGCTGAAGGACATCAACCTGAAAGTGATGCGCGGCGAGCGCATCGTCATCTGCGGCCCGTCCGGCTCGGGCAAATCGACCATGATCCGCTGCATCAACCGGCTGGAGGAGCACCAGAAGGGCAAGATCATCGTCGACGGCAAGGAACTCACCAACGATCTCAAGAAGATCGACGAGGTGCGCCGCGAGGTCGGCATGGTGTTCCAGCACTTCAACCTGTTCCCGCATCTGACCATCCTGGAGAACTGCACACTGGCGCCGATCTGGGTGCGCAAGACGCCGAAGAAGCAGGCCGAGGAAATCGCCATGCATTTCCTCAAGCGTGTCAAGATTCCCGAGCAGGCCAACAAATATCCGGGCCAGCTTTCCGGCGGCCAGCAGCAGCGCGTGGCGATCGCACGCTCGCTGTGCATGAACCCGCGCATCATGCTGTTCGACGAGCCGACCTCGGCGCTCGACCCTGAAATGATCAAGGAAGTGCTGGAGACCATGGTGGGGCTGGCCGAAGAGGGCATGACCATGCTGTGCGTCACCCACGAGATGGGTTTTGCGCGGAAAGTCGCCAACCGGGTGATCTTCATGGACCAGGGCCAGATCGTCGAGCAGAACACGCCGGCCGAGTTCTTCGACCATCCGCGCCACGAACGCACGAAACTGTTCCTGTCGCAGATTCTGCACTGAGCGCTTCACTGGAATCAGGGAAGCCCGGCCGTGCCATGGCCGGGCTTTTTGCGTCTGGCCGATCGGATAATGATCTTCTCCATTGAGCCGCGACGAATCGCGAAGCCGCACCGATGAAAAAACTCCTGCGTTTGCTGGTCATGCTGGTTGCCGCAGTGGTGCTCGCTGTGTCGCTCGGCACGCTGGTGCCGCGGCCGCTCTGGCCCACGGCTGCCGCAGGCGAGGGCACGCGGCGCATATTGGTGCTGAAGAACCCAATCCACACCGACATCGCCATTCCGGTGGATGACGGGGTGCGCCGGCGCTTCCGTTTTCTTGCCGATGCCGGCCTGCCTTCGGACGCCCCCGAAGTGCGCTACCTCGTCTTCGGCTGGGGCGGGCGCGCCTTCTACCTGGAAACGCCGACATGGTCGCAAGTGAAGGCGCTGCCGGTATTCAAGGCGCTGACACTCGATGCTTCGGTGATGCATGTCGACGTCGCCGGCGATATCTCCGAGCCGCGCCCCGATGTCGCCGGCTTCGACGTGGGCGAGGACCGTTTTGCCGCGTTGCTCGACTTTGTCGAAGCGAGTTTTCAGCAGGGACCGAGCGGCCCGATCGTCATCGACAATGCCGCCTATTCCAATTTCGACCGTTTTTATGAGGCCAATGGCCGTTTCAACGCGCTGATCGGCTGCAACACCTGGGCTGCGGCCGCACTGCGCACTGCCGGCCTGCGCACCGGCTGGTGGAACCCGCTGCCGGCATCGCTTGGGTTGTCGATGCGGCTGTATAATTAGCTTTGCCGCAGCTCCTTTCAGCGACGGATGACCTGCTGCTGTTCCCAGCCGTAAAGCCAATCCAAATCCGCCGCGAGCTTCTCTCCTGGCCGCGTCGCCAGGACCAGATTGCGCGCCAATGCCACCGGTCCCCGGGCGTGCCAGGCGAGGCGGTTGAGCGCGCCGCGTTTCAGTACCTTTTCGATGCGCGGTCGTCGCAGCTTCTCCCAGATGGTGAGGCTTTGCGTCAGGTCGCCGGGGAAGTCGGCGACCAGGCTGGCGAGCATCGCGGCGTCCTCGATCGCCATCGCGGCACCTTGTGCCGCGAACGGCGTCATTGCGTGCGCGGCGTCGCCGATCAGCGCGATGCCGGCTGGCATTGTCCAAGGCTGTCTCTGTTCGACGGTATGCAGCGGCCAGGTCAGCCACGGGCCGGCTATTTCCACCAGCTTCACGAGTCCTGGCGCGGTGCCGCGCATGGCGGCGGCGAGTATGCCGGGATCGGCATGGCCGGACCAGCCCTCGGTAATGCGCTCGCCTTTGGTGAAGGCGACGAGGTTGAATGCGTCGCCCTTACTGACGGGATAGACGACCATGTGGAAACCCGTATGCAGGAAAGTCGTGACGCAATCGGCTGCACCGATCGCGGCGAAGGCCCGCCCGGCGCTGCTGTCTGCCGCGACGGTGGTGCGCCAGGCCAACTCTCCCGAAAAACGGCTTCTTGGCGATGCCATCCTTTGTGCATCGACAAGCTCGCGCACCGACGACCAGACGCCATCGGCGCCGACCAGCAAGGAGCCTTGTTCCTCCGCCGTATTGCCACCGATCTCGACGGTCGCCGTGACACCATGGCTGCCAGTCGCAATTCTTTGGAGGCGCGCCCCGACGGTGAGATGGATATCAGGTATCTCGGCAACCCGTGCCATCAACGCGCTCTGCACATCGGCCCGGTGGGCGACGAGATAGGGCGCGCCCCAGCGGCTCTCGCCGGCTTCCCCTAGCGGCACGCGCGCCAGTTGGCGCAACGTCCTTGCGTCCTTCAATACCACGGCCTCCGGCCTTACCACCGCCGACAGCAGTCGGTCGAGCACGCCGAGTTGACGAAGGATGCGTGTCGCATTGGGAGAGAGCTGGATGCCCGCGCCGACCGCTTCAAGGCGCTGCGCCTGCTCGAACACCTGCACGGGATAACCGCGTTCGGCGAAGGCAACCGCCGCGGTCAGTCCGGCAATGCCAGCTCCGGCGATGACGACTTGCCGGGAGCGCGTGTCGTCCATCCGGTTTGCCGCGAAAGGCTTCAGGCGGCCTGGTCGATGTAGAGGCAGCCCGCGGGCAGGGTTTCCGTCGCCTTCAGCTTTGGCGAATAGCGGTAGAGGGTCGAGCAGTAGGGGCAGACTTTCTCATTGTCGTCGCCCATGTCGAGAAACACATGCGGATGATCGAAAGGCGGGTTGGCGCCCGTGCACATGAATTCCTTGACCCCGATGTCGATTGCCGGATGGCCCGCATCGTTCTGGAAATGGGGAATGGAACCGCCTGCCATCGTCGTCTCCTTAACGCAGTCTCTCTGCATCTGGATCATATCAAGCCTCTTTGCAAGTTCGATGAAATCAAACTGTCGCAAAAGCCTGTCAGAGAACTGTCGCAAAAGCCTGCCACAGGATAAGTTAAGCCGGTTAACCGGCCAGGGCGGGCGAAAGAGCGGGAATCATGAACGAATTGAAGCCGGTACAGAGCGAATTCAACAACGTCACGGCAGCGAGCCCGGAAGGCAATCCGGACCGTTTCGTCAACCGCGAGTTCTCCTGGCTGCAGTTCAATCGCCGCGTTCTCGAAGAATCGCTGAACACCCATCACCCGCTGCTGGAGCGCGTCCGCTTCCTGTCGATCTCGGCCGCCAATCTCGACGAGTTCTTCATGGTGCGCGTCGCCGGCCTTGCCGGCCAGGTGCGCGAGGGCATCGTGCTGAAGAGCCCGGACGGACGCACCCCCGAACAGCAGCTCGAACAATTGCTGCGTGAAGTCGAGCGGCTGCAGGAAGACCAGCAGAAGAGCCTTTCGGCACTCACGGTTCTGCTCAACAAGGAAGGCATCGAGAGCATCACCCGCGATGCGCTGACCAAGGACGAAAAGGTCTGGCTGGAAGAGCATTTCCAGGACCAGGTGTTTCCGGTGCTCACCCCGCTGTCGATCGACCCGGCGCATCCGTTCCCGTTCATTCCCAATCTCGGCTTCTCCATGGCGCTGCAGCTTCGCCACCGCAAGAATGGCGAGGAGATGAGCGCATTGCTGCGCCTGCCGGTGGCGCTGAAGCGCTTTATCCGCCTTCCGGACCGCAAGAACCATGTCCGCTTCATTCCGCTGGAGGAGGCGGTCGGCCTTTACATCGGCAAGCTGTTCCCCGGCTACGAGGTCAAGGGCTCCGGCACGTTCCGCATCATCCGCGACAGCGATATCGAGGTCGAAGAGGAGTCGGAAGACCTTGTGCGGCTGTTCGAAACGGCGCTGAAGCGTCGCCGCCGCGGTTCGGTTATCCGCATCGAGTTCGACATGCTGATGCCGGGGGAATTGCGCGATTTCGTCGCCGGCGAGCTTGGCGTCTCGTCGAGCCGCATCAGCGTGCTCACCGGGCCGCTGGCGCTCAGCCAGATCTCCGAGATCGTCTCCGTTCCCCGCGACGACCTGAAGTTCACGCCCTACAATCCACGCTTTCCCGAACGTATCCGCGAGCATGGCGGCGACTGTTTTGCCGCCATCCGCGAGAAGGACATCGTCGTTCATCACCCCTACGAGTCGTTCGACGTGGTGGTGCAGTTCCTGCGCCAGGCAATGGCCGACCCCGAAGTTGTGGCGATCAAGCAGACGCTCTATCGCACCTCCAACGACAGCCCGATCGTGCGTGCGCTGGTCGACGCGGCCGAGGCTGGCAAGTCGGTGACGGCGCTGGTCGAGCTCAAGGCGCGTTTCGACGAGGAAGCCAACATCCGCTGGGCGCGCGATCTCGAACGTGCCGGCGTGCAGGTCGTGTTCGGGTTCCTCGAACTCAAGACCCATGCCAAGATGTCGCTGGTGGTACGGCGCGAGGACGGCAAGCTGCGCAACTACGTCCATCTCGGCACCGGCAATTACCATCCGGTGACGGCACGCATCTACACCGACCTGTCCTTCTTCACCACCGATCCGACGATTGCCCGCGACGTCGCCCAATTGTTCAATTTCATCACCGGCTATGCCGAGCCGACCGCCGAAATGCGGCTGGCGATCTCGCCCTTCACGCTGAGGAACCGCATCCTCCAGCACATTTCAGCCGAGATCACCCATGCGTTGGAGGGGCGGCCGGCGCGCATCTGGATGAAGATGAACGCGCTCGTCGACCCCATCATCATCGATGCGCTCTACGATGCCAGCCGCGCCGGTGTGGAAATCGACCTCGTCGTGCGCGGCATATGCTGTCTGCGGCCGCAGGTGCCGGGCCTGTCGGAGAACATCAGGGTCAAGTCGATCGTCGGCCGGTTCCTCGAGCACAGCCGTATCTATTGCTTCGGCAACGGCCATGGCCTTCCCTCGGACGAGGCGATTGTCTACATCTCCTCGGCCGACCTGATGCCGCGCAATCTCGACCGCCGCGTCGAGACCATGGTGCCGATCACCAATCCAACTGTGCATGAACAGATTCTGGGCCAGATCATGCTGGGCAACATCATGGACAATCAGCAAAGTTTCGACGTATTGGCTGATGGAACCTCCCGGCGCGTGGTGCTGGAGGAGGGCGAGGAACCGTTCAACGCGCAGGAATATTTCATGACCAATCCGAGCCTGTCGGGACGGGGTGACGCGCTGAAATCGCATGCGCCCAAGCGAATCGCGCAGTTCAAGCGCCGCAAGAAGAACGCCACCACCTGATGCTGTTCAATTCCCAGGGCCGGCTGCAGGACCGCCGACCGCTGTCCATCATCGACATCGGATCCAATTCGATCCGTCTTGTCGTCTATGAGGGGCTGGCGCGTTCGCCGACCGTGCTGTTCAACGAAAAGATGCTGGCCGGCCTCGGCCGCGGCATCGTCTCGACAGGGAAGCTCGACCCCGAAGGGGTGGCGCGTTCGATGGAGGAGTTTCGCCGTTTCCGCGCGCTCTCCGACCAGGCCGGTGCCGAACACATGTACGTGCTGGCAACCGCCGCCGCCCGTGAGGCGATCAACGGTCCCGATTTCATCCATCGCGCCGAGGAGGTGCTCAAGACCGAGATCCGCGTGCTCTCCGGCCGCCAGGAAGCGCATTATTCCGCGCTCGGCGTCATCTCAGGTTTTCATCCGGCCAACGGTATTGCCGGCGACCTTGGCGGCGGCAGCCTGGAACTGATCGACATCGATGGCGAGGCGATCGGCGACGGCATCACGCTGCCGCTCGGCGGCCTGCGCCTGCAGGACATGGCGAAGAACTCGCTCGTCCAGGCGCAGAAGATCGCACGCCAGGAACTGGCCCGGGCCAAGCTCTTGAAGGGCGGGCAGGGCAGGACTTTCTACGCCGTCGGCGGCACCTGGCGAAACCTCGCCAGGCTGCACATGGAGATGAACAACTACCCGCTCGGCGTCATGCACCACTACGAGATATCGGCCGACAGTGCCCAAACCTTCCTCAAGCAGGTGGCCAGGGGCGAGGTCGAAAAGGTGAGGGGTATCGAGGGCGTCTCCAAGAACCGCCGCTCGCTGCTGCCATACGGCGCGCTCGTGCTGCAGGAAATCATGACGGCGATGCAACCGTCCAGGATCGTCGTTTCGGCGCAGGGCGTGCGCGAAGGCTTTCTCTATTCACTGCTCGAGACGGCCGAGCAGAAGGCCGATCCGCTGATCTCGGCCGCCGAGGAGCTTGCGCTTTTGCGCTCGCGTTCGGTCCACCACGCGCATGATCTGGTCGAATGGACCGGCAAGGCCTTCAAGGCTTTCGGCATCGACGAGACGGAAGACGAAGCGCGCTATCGCCATGCCGCCTGCCTGCTTGCCGATATCGGCTGGCGCGCTCATCCGGAATATCGCGGCAAGCAGTCGCTCAACATCATCGCGCATGCGTCCTTCATCGGCGTCGATCATCCCGGCCGCGCCTACCTGGCGCTGACCAACGCCTACCGTCATGACGGCGTCTTCAATGAATTGGTGGCGCCCGAAATCAAGGCGCTGGCGCCGCCGCGCCTGTTGGAGCGCGCGCGCGTGCTGGCGGCGATGATGCGCGTCGTCTACCTGCTGACGGCCGCGATGCCCGGCATCATGCCCAGGCTGAAATGGGAAAGCCGCGCCAACGGCGTGCTGGCGCTGGTGCTGCCGGCTTCGCTATCCGATCTCTACGGCGAGCGGCCGGCCGGCCGGCTGGCGCAACTGGCGCGCGTCACCAATCGCCGTTTGGTGCTGGCGGTCGAGGGTGGCCAGAGCGTGTCGGTTAAATAGTCAAGTCGCGTCGGCGCCTATGCCGAAGCCTCGCCCGTCGGCCGACCATGCGCCGGCGCCAGCCATGGCAAGCGCCAGGAAACCGCCCGATATCGCGATATCCTTCATCAGCATCTGCTGGTGCAGGAAAGCGAGCGTCGCATCGCCGGCGCCTTGGCCATGGTGGCCGATATAGCCGGCCGCAATGCAGAAGGCGGCCAGCAGCAGTGCAACGATCCGCGTCTGGAACCCAACGAGGATCAGCAGCCCCGCTATCAGCTCAAAAAGGCCGGTGCCCCAGGCGGCGAGCGCCGGCAGCGGCAGGCCAAGACCGGAGAAATAGCTGGTGGTCCCAGCAATATTGGCGAGCGCCTGGAAGCCGGACGGCACGAACAGCACGGCAAACAGCAGCCGCGAAACCATAAGCAATGCATTGCGACCCATGGCACCCTCCCTTGCCGGCACGGTCACCGGCGACCATTGCAGTCTACGCCTGTGATCACACAACGAAAAAGCGGCGCGGAAAATTCCGCGCCGCTTGTTTCGGGTCCTTGGGAGGGGAAGGCGTCAGCCGCGCTTGGCGTCGATCGAATAGGCGCCGGCACCCGAGGAGGCCAGCAGCAGGAAGCCGCCGGTGATGGCGAGGTTCTTGAGGAACTGGATCATCTGCATCTGGTCGGCCCAGCCGGTGTGGGCGACCAGCCCGGTTGCGATCGTGAAGATCGCGAGCACCCAGGCGGCGATTCTGGTCTGGAAACCGACGAGGACGGCAAGGCCGCCAAGCAGCTCGATCAGGCCGACGATGACGGCCGTCGCCGTCGGTGCCGGCAGGCCGAGGCCGCCGAAATAGGCGGCGGTGCCGGAAATGGCTGACAGCTTGCCGAATCCGGAAAGCAGGAAAATGACTGCGAGCAGGATACGGCCGAGAAGGATGGTGACAGAACTGTTGGACGCGGTGCCGGCGCCGGCGGCGGAAGTGTTGATGGACATGGTGGCTCTCCGAATGGGTTGAATGACCACTCACATAGACGATGCCGACTGTTCACCAAAGTCGGCTATGCGGCGACACATTGTTCACAGGAAGGATGTTTTCGGGATTGGCGGCCGCGCGCGAAAATCGTGTCGCGGGATTGGGTTGGAGAAGTAAATTGTGCTGCCGCAAAACGGGATCCTCGGTTCCGAAGTTTGCGAGCACTTGCTTCGGAGATTAGCCGAGACGCTCGTGACGTCGTCATCCACGGGCGAAGCAAGGAGCGAAGCGACGCGCGCAGACCCGAGGATCCATGCCGCGACCTCAAAACGGTCGCAAGCGGTGGAGGATCTACACCGTTGTGCCCTTCGACTGAAGTAGCGGCATGGATTCCAGGGTCTTCGCGACGGAGCTTCGCTCCTGCATCGCCCTGGAATGACGACCTCTTGGGCCTGTCCGCAGGGACCTACCCCGGATGGGTCATGTCCTCCGGCCGCACCAGACGGTCATAGTCGGCCTCGCTGACCAGTCCGGTTGCCAGCGCTTCCTCGCGCAGCGTCGTGCCTTTCTTGTGCGCGGTCTTGGCGATCTTGGCCGCGTTGTCGTAGCCGATGGTGGGCGCAAGCGCAGTCACCAGCATCAGCGAACGGTCGAGGGCCGCCTTGATGTTGTCCTCTCGCGCCTCGATGCCGACGACGCAATTGTCGGTGAAGGAGACCGAAGCGTCGGCCAGCAGCTGCACCGACTGGAGGAAGTTGTAGGCCATCAGCGGATTGTAGACGTTGAGCTCGAAATGGCCCTGGCTGCCGGCGAATGTCAGCGCCGCATTGTTGCCGAACACCTGCACGCAGACCTGCGTCAGCGCTTCGCACTGGGTCGGGTTGACCTTGCCCGGCATGATCGAGGAGCCGGGCTCGTTTTCCGGCAGCGACAATTCACCGAGGCCCGAGCGCGGGCCGGAGCCAAGGAAACGGATGTCGTTGGCGATCTTGAACAGTGCCGCGGCCGCCGCATTGATGGCGCCGTGCGAGAAAACCATGGAATCGTGGGCGGCGAGCGCTTCGAACTTGTTCGGCGCGGTGACGAAGGTGATTCCCGATATGGCGGCGATACGATCGGCCACCCGCTCGGCGAAACCGACCGGCGCGTTGAGGCCTGTACCCACGGCGGTGCCGCCTTGCGCCAGTTCCTGCAGGCCGGGCAGCGTCAATTCGATGCGCTTGATCGACGAGGCGACCTGCGCCGCGTAGCCGGAGAATTCCTGGCCGAGGGTAAGGGGGGTGGCATCCTGCGTGTGGGTGCGGCCGATCTTGATGATGTGATTGAAGTCCCGGCTCTTGGCGGCGAGCGCCTTGTGCAGGTGCTTCAGCGCCGGCAAGAGGTCGTGCACGATGCGCTCGGCGCAGGCAATGTGCATGGCCGTCGGGTAGGTGTCGTTCGACGACTGGCTCATATTGACGTGGTCGTTCGGGTGCACCGGCTTCTTCGAGCCCATGACGCCGCCCAGCATTTCGATCGCGCGGTTCGAGATCACCTCGTTGGCGTTCATGTTGGACTGCGTGCCCGAGCCGGTCTGCCAGACCACCAGCGGGAAATGATCGTTGAGCTTGCCGTCGATGACCTCTTGCGCGGCCTCGATGATCGCCTTGCCGATGGCCGGATCGAGCCGCTTGAGTTCCATATTGGCTTCCGCCGCCGCCCGCTTGACGATACCCAGCGCGCGCACGATCGAAGCCGGCTGCTTTTCCCAACCGATCTTGAAGTTTCCCAGGGAACGCTGTGCCTGCGCGCCCCAATACCGGTCGGCGGCAACCTCGATGGGGCCGAACGTATCGGTTTCAGTTCTGGTCTTTTCAGCGCTCACGGGAAATCTCCGGTCTGTCGATTTGCGCAAGGGCGTATCGCGTTGCACAAATGGCTTCAAGCGGAGAATGACGCGGGTGCGGATGCAAATCGGTTGAAGGAAAGGTCAATCTCCCCCCTCGTGGGGAGGATGCCCGGCAGGGCAGAGGGGGGCGCGAAGGATCGCGGCGTCTGGAAGATGAGATAACGGACACGGCGGCCCGGAATTGCGCATCGACAATCCTTTCCGCGACCTTCGAGCAGGAGCGGAAGGCTGGCGGGACAGCGCCCCCTCTGGCCTGCCGGCCATCTCCCCCACAAGGGGGAGATTAGCTGTCCTCACCCTGCCGTATAGCCGCCGTCGATGATAAAGATCGCGCCGCTGGTCCAGGCGGCCTCGTCGCTGGCAAGATAGACCGCCATCCCGGCGAGGTCGTCAGGGCGGCCGATGCGGCCCAGCGGATAGCTGCGCTCGACATAGGCTTTCAGCTCCGCCTTTGCCTCGACCGGCAGGTTGTCGACGGTCTTGCGCCGCATGGCCGTGTCGACCGTGCCGGGCGCGATGGCGTTGACGCGGATGCCTTGCGGGCCAAGTTCGAAGGCGAGCGATTTGGTCAGCGAATTCAGCGCGCCCTTGGACAGGGAGTAGAGGCTGGACGGACGCTTCGGGATCATCTTGTCGGCGAAGTAGGACGAGATGTTGATGACGGATGCGCCGGTGCCGAAATGCTGCAGCAGCCCCTGTGTGAGGAAGAAGGCCGCCGACACATTGAGCGCGAAGGAGTGCTGGAACTGCGCCTCGCTGACGGTCTCGAATGGCACGAGATAGGCAACACCGGCATTGTTGACGAGAACGTCGAGCGGCCGGCCGGAAGCTTTCGCGTGCTCGACCGCCGCTGCTATGCCGGGGCTGGTGGCGAGATCGGCCGACAATGTCTCAACGGTGCCGACCGGGCCGGAAGCCGTCAGCTTCTGGCGAGCGGCTTCGAGCTTGCCCGCGTCGCGGCCGACGATCAGCACATCGGCGCCCTCGCGCAGGAATGCCTCGGCGATCGCCAGGCCGATGCCGTCCGATCCACCGGTGATCAACGCCCGCTTGCCGTGAAGCCTCATCGCTCACCTCACCATGTGTTTGGCATCAAACAGAGGGATCGCACCGCATGTGCGCGACGGGGTCAAGCCATCGGGCTATCCCAGGGTATGAACTTCGGCAGCCGACTGCTCACGCGCGGGCGGTCGAGCGATCCCGAGTGGCCAGCCGAGCGGCGACATAGGTCTTGACCTGCTGGATCGCCTGTTCGCGCGAGACGCTGCCTGGCTGCAGGCCGAGGCGAAGCCAAAGTCCGTCGATCAAGGCCGTGACGCCAAGCGCGATGTCGTCGGCCTCGCTGGGTGAGGCGAGGCCGCGCAGGCCGGACAACAGGTTCGAGCGCATGCGCCCGTGGATCACCTTCTGGATGCGCGCCAGCTTTTCATCGCGCGGCACCTCGGCGCAGAGCGAAAGCCAGGCATGGCAAAGAGGCGGCAGGAAGAGATGCTCCTCGAAATTGCCCTCGATCACCGCATCCAGGCGTTCCATCGACGTCCGTGCCTGGCGAAGCCTTGCGACCACCGCGTCGCCCAGGACCGCGTTGGCCTCGCGCATGGCGTGCTCGAACAGTTCCTGCTTGTTGCGGAAGTAGTGCAGCACGATGCCTTTGGAGGCACCGGCCTGGGCGGCGACCTTTTCCAGCGTGGCCCCAGCAATGCCTTCGCGCTCCAGAACCGCGAAGGCCGCCTGCCGCAATTCCTTGCGGCGTATGTCGCCGAGGCGCTTCAGTTTCACGGGATCGTTCCATGCATCACGAATCCACGTTGACATTTTCGTCCCGCGAGATCAATCGTTGACCAGTGGGATAATAAAAAGACCGATTGGTCAATTTGAGCAATGAGGAGAACGGAATGTTGCGCATCCTTGCAAACGGAGCCTGGCTTGCCGCGCTGGCCCTGGCCTCGCAGGCGGCCCAGGCGGCGGACGCCGAGCAATGCCGCGTGGTCCGCATGGCCGAGCCCGGCTGGAACGATCTCGCTTTCACCACGGGTGTGGGCAATGTGCTTCTGCAAGCGCTGGGCTATCAGCCACAGAGCGAGGTGCTCGGCATCAACGTCATCTACGAAGGCATGAAGAACCGCGATCTCGACCTGTTCCTGGGTTACTGGGACCCGGCGATGGTCACTTATTACGAGCCCTACAAGAAGGACGGTTCGATCGAGAATGTGCGAGTCAATCTCGTCGGCGCCAAATACACGTTTGCCGTACCGACCTATGTCTGGGAGGCAGGGGTCAAGGACGTCTCCGACCTGCACAAGTTCGCCGACAAGTTCGGCAAGAAGATGTACGGCATCGAGCCCGGCTCCAACCAGCTGATGATGGATGCCATCGCCGATCCGGCTTTTGGCCTCGATGGCTGGCACGTGGTCGAGTCCAGCGAAGCCGGCATGCTGTCGGAGGTCGGCTACGAGATCAAGGAGAAGCAGTTCATCGTCTTCCAGGGCTGGGCGCCGCATCCCATGAACACCATGTACGACTTCAAGTACCTGACCGGCGGCGACAAATTCTTCGGCCCGAATTTCGGCGCCGCGACGGTGACGACGCAGGTCCGCAAGGGCTACCTGCAGGAATGTCCGAACGTCGCGCGGCTCCTCGGAAATCTCGTCTTCGACATCGACTTCGAGAATGTCGGCATGGGCTACCTCATCAATGACGGCATGAAGCCGGAGGACGGGGCGCTGAAGGCGATCACGCTGAACAAGAACCGCCTCGATGCCTGGCTCGCCGGTGTCACCACTTTCGATGGCAAGCCTGGTCTTGCCGCCGTCAAGGAAAAGCTCGGCCTGTGAGACTGCCGGACGCCTTGCCCGTTGCCGAGGTGGAACAGGACGCCTGGGCCGCCCGCAAGCAATGGGTCCATACCGGCGATCTCGACATCGCCTATGTCGAGATCGCCGGCGCCGGGCCGCCGCTGTTGCTGATTCATGGTTTCACGGACACCAGCCGCAGCTTTTCACTGCTGGCGCCGCATCTGGCCGGCCGCCGGCTGATCATGCCCGACTTGCGCGGCCATGGTGCCTCGCAAGCGGGCGACGGCTGCCGCGTCGCGGATTTCGCCGAGGACATTGCCGGGTTGATCCGGCACCTGCGGTTGGACCGGCCTGTCGTCGTCGGTCATTCTCTGGGCGGCATGGTGGCGATTGCCTTGGCCGCTTGGCATCCGGGCCTGGTCGGTGGCCTGGTCGTGCTGGCCAGCGCGTTGAAGCCCGGCTTCACGCCGGACCATCCATTGCCGGTCGGCATCCGGGCCTTGCGCGACCCGATATCGCCAACCGATCCGTTCTTTGCCTGGTGGCATGCATGTGGGGCCTCGGTACCGCAGCCTTTTCTCGTCGGCCTGGCGAAGGAAGCTTCCGCCATGCCGGCGGCCCGCTGGCGCGGCATTCTCGAGGAAGTCCGCATGACCGACCTGGCAACCGAGGCACGGGCGGTACGGACCCGGACGCTGATCATCGCCGGCGCCTGCGACCCACTTTTCGGCGAGGCGCACCAGCAGGCTTTGGCCGAGGCGCTGACCGGATCCAGTCTCGTCCGGGCGCAAAATTGCGGTCACAATCCCCACTGGGAGGACCCGGCCTTTGTCGCCTCGGCGATCGCGGAAATGTTGACCGGCCGCTGATCATCTCAACAGCGATCGGGCCGTGGGCACCAGCCGCAACGTCTCTGCCGGCTTTGTGCTGACGGCTTGCATGCTCTGAATGAGCGCCCGCCACGCCGGCGAAGCGGCGAGGCTATGGTTGGCATGGGCATCGGCGTCGTGGAAGCCGGTAACGGCGACGAAGACGTCTTCTCCGGCGCGCACGGGAAGTCGCGGGAACGTGTTTGCGGCCGGCTCCGTCACGAAGGCGCCGAGCAGACGCGCGCCGTTCTGGGCAAGCCGCGCAACCATCTCCGCCCGGAAGCGCCCGGCGACATCGGCCCCGGTGCCCGGCCGCAAATGATGAATCGAAATCTCAACCAGACCGGGCAACCCATTCCGATCGCTTGTGCTTTTGGCCGCCGATGGCCGGCGCAGCCCCGACAGATCGAAGCCGGCATCCGGCCACGCCGGTCGCAGCAGCAACACATCGTCGGAATCGATCATCGTCGCATTGGCGGCATCGCGGTGTGCGGCCCATACAGGGCCGTCATAGAACGCGCCCAGAGCGTCCTTGCGGGCATCCATGCTGTCGAAGCCGCGCATCCAGACGAACATGTCGGGGCGGTCCAGGTCACGGAATTGGCCGATGATGGTCATCCCCGCGTCTTCCTGGCTTTCGATGAACTCCGTGTCGAAGATCTCGATCAACGTTTCGCGCCGGCCGGGCTTCAACGTGTACTGGCGCAATTCGACGATCGGTGAGGCGAGTGCCGCCGGCTTCGGCGTGGCATTCGGGGTCGGGTTCATCCGGCGTTCTCCAAAACAGGTTGATCACCCGGTTTATAAACAGACCGGTTGCCCTGTTTTGCCAACATGCTATCCTTCGAGAATGTCAGCAGAGCTCGACATCCGGCCAAGGCGAGCCCGAGGCAAACGCATCAACGACCCTGAGGGCATGCGCCGGAAAATGCTCGATGTCGCGGAAGACGCGTTTCAGGCGCGCGGCTATCATGCCTCCAGCCTCGGCGACCTGATGGCGGCGGCGGGCGTCAGCGCTGGCGCGCTGCATCATCATTTCCCCACCAAGAAGGCACTGGCGCTGGCGGTCATCGACGAGCGTGTGGCGGCGGCGGTCGAGGAAACGTGGATCGCCCCGGTGCAAGCGGCGGCTTCGGCGCGTGATGGCGTGCGTCAGGTGTTCGAAGCCGTGGCGGCGGAACTGGAACGGCAAGGTTTCGTGCGCGGCTGCCCGCTCAACAATCTGGCGCATGAGCTCTCGCTCGCCGATCCCGAGTTCCGGATTGCGCTTGCCGGCATCTTCGCTGCATGGCGGCAGGCGATCGCCGACAAGATCAGCGCCGACCAGCAGGAGGGCAGGGAGCAAGGCACGGACCCCCGGCAGTTTGCGATGGTTGCCGTCGCCGCCTATTCCGGTGCCATGTCGATGGCCAAGGCAGCGCAGGACGCCAGCCCGTTGCGCGATTGCCTTGCGGCGTTCGAGAGCGCCGCGCAAGCGGCATCATCGCAGGGCGATCCGGGGGCGAGGCGACGTCGCAGGGTGCTGCGGCGGTACGGCGGCATTTGAGGCAGGCTACAGCCCAGCTTTGCGGCGATGCCGCGGCGAGCGCGGACAGCCGGTTCCTAGATCTAGTCGGCCAAAGGCTTGATCGTCTCGTAGCCGTTCACTGATTCCGCGCTGGTGCCTTCATCGTAGCGCCGGGCGAGAGCGGCCTGCAGATCGGGTGAATAGAGTGCCGTGAAGGCGTCGAGTGTCTCTCCGCCTCCGCTCTTGAAGGTCTCCGTGACGGCGAGCACATTGTATTTGCAGTCGCCCAGGCTGAACGTCTCCTTGGCCAGCGTCAGTGTCTTGGTGGCATTCGGTTGCTTGCTGGGCGACAGCTCGACGAACTCGATCGTGCTCTTGGCTCCCGCCTTGAGTGGAAACAGTTTTCGCAAATCGGCAAACGGGACAATTGCCAGCCGACCCGTCTCGCTGTCGCGAAAAACCTCGATGGCGGCTCTTTCCTGCGGCGATCGCCGTGGCGAGGACTGAACTTTACTGCCGCCCGCCCTCCATGTTGAAATCCCGATGATGAATCGCCCTTCCTCCATATTGCTTTCGCGCCGTGGTTTTCTGCTGCAGGCCGCCGGTCTTGCCGCCGCCGGTGCGCTTTCACGCCCGGCGTTCGGTCAGACCGGGCAGCGCATCCAGCCTGTCGACGCCACCTTCCTGTTCGTCGCCGATGTCCATGCCTGCCGCATGGCGAGCGGCTTGAGCCCCAATTGCCAGCTGGAAGGCAAGACGGACGCGGCGCTGCTGCGCAACGTCGCGGCGTTGAACGCCATCGGTGACAAGGAGTGGCCGGCCGAGATCAACGCCATCGCCACCGGCCTGCGGCCTGCCGGTAGCCGCATCGGCACGCCGCTCGGCCTTGTCGTCGGCGGTGACATCACCGACGATGGCGGCGGCCAGATCACCGAGCCCAGCGAAGGCACCCAACTCCTGCAGTTCAGCCAGCGCTATCAGCAAGGCATGGGCCCCGACCGCGTGCATGTTCCGGTTTATGTCGGCCTCGGCAATCACGACCTCGACCAGAACGGGCCGCCGCACCATGTCGACTGGTACCGGCGCGAAATGCGCGACTATGTCGAGGTCAATCATCGCGCCGGCGTGTTCTTCAAGCCGCCGGTGCCGGCCACCAGCTACGATGTCGACACCGACTGCTATTCATGGGACTGGGGCGGCCTGCATCTGGTGCAGACCCATCGCTTCGCCGGCGACACCGGCCATGGCGCCGACAACAGCCTGCCTTGGCTCAAGCAGGATCTGGCGACCTATGCCGCCGACGGCCGCCCGGTCATCCTGTTCCAGCACTATGGCTGGGACGTTTTTTCGACGGAGCGGTGGGACCCCGCCAGGAGGGCGTTTGACAACGAAGGCAAGGGAGCGTCGCATTGGTGGAGCGATGCGGACCGTCGGGCATTGCTGGCGGCCCTGAAGGGCTACAACGTTATCGCCATCTTCCACGGTCATCAGCATGAGGTGCCGATGATCTATCAACGCGACAGCCTCGATCTCTTCAAGCCGAAAGCGGCCTATATGGGTGGCTTTGCTCTGGCGCGTGTCACCGACGACAGTCTGGACGTCGTGTTGGGTGAAGCCAGCGACGATGATGGCGATGTGATTTTCACCAACGCCTTCAGCAAATCGCTGAAGACGTGAAAAGGGCCGCTCGACGCGGCCCTTCCACAGCGATCAAAGCGATTTCTTGACCTTGTCCTTCACGTCGCCATAGGCCTTCTGCACCTTGCCGGTGGCCTTGTCGGCCATGCCTTCGGCCTGTGTCTGCCTGTTGCCGGTCGCTTTGCCGGCAGCCTGCTTGATCGAGCCTTTCACCTGCTTGGCGACGCCGGCCACCTGATCCTTGTTCACCATTTTTCGCATCTCCTGGTTCGCCTGGGCAAACGAGCCGGCACGGTTTCGGTTCCAGCAGCCGCTGCTTGGGTCGGCAAGACAGGTGCCTTTCGGCGGCCGGGTCGGCAGGCTAGAGTGCCGGCCAGCGCACTCCGCAAGAAGCAACACCGCCAAAGGGGGACAGATGTCGGAATTCACGCTTTATATCGGCAACAAGTGCTTTTCATCCTGGTCGCTCAGGCCCTGGGTGGCGATGCGGCACCTGGAGATACCATTCGAGGAGGGATTCGTGCGGCTGCGCACGCCGGAAACCGCGGCCAACCTGGCGAAAGTGTCGCCGACCGGTCAGGTGCCCGTCCTGAATCACAAGGGAAGGATCGTCTGGGAAACCCTTGCCATCCTTGAATATCTCGCCGACCTCTTTCCGGAGAAAGAACTCTGGCCGGCCGATATCGGCGCCCGGGCGCTGGCGCGTTCGGCGGCGACCGAGATGCATTCCGGGTTTCGCGAAGTCCGCTATGGCTGGCCGATGAACTTGCGCCGGCCCAAGGGGCACAAGCCGCTCGACGCCGAAGGCGAGATCCAACGTGCCCGCATCGAGGCGCTGTGGCGCGAGTGCCGTGAGAAACATGGCAAGGACGGCCCGTTTCTGTTCGGCCATTTCACCGCGGCCGATGCCATGTACGCGCCCGTCGTCACCCGTTTCGACACCTATGGCGGCGATCTGGCGCCCGACACTAGGGCTTATGTCGACGCGGTTCTGGCAACGCCGGCCATGCGCCAATGGTACGCCGAGGCAGCCAGGGAGACATGGCCGGAGCCGGGGCCGGACGAGTAGGGTCTGTGCGGAACGATCTTCCCCAGGGGTCGGGATCGACCACTTGCGGCGTTTTTTCATCTGGCGGATTTTCGGCTCGATGGCGCAACGTTTGACAGGCGTCTGAAACACGCGTAGAAGAAATTCGTCGATATTTGTTTGACTGACTTTTGTTATCCGCGCTTTCGAGCGCGCCTTTGACGAACTTCCCACATCAAAAATCGAGACAAACGACGTTGTGCATCCGCATGACGGCGAACGAATATTTGCCATGGAAAGGGTTCGTCATGAGCACCGGCACAGTTAAGTGGTTCAACGCCACCAAAGGTTTTGGTTTTATTCAGCCTGACGACGGCTCCGCCGACGTTTTTGTCCACATCTCGGCCGTGGAACGCGCCGGCATGCGCGACATCGTCGAGGGCCAGAAGCTCGGCTACGAGATGGTCCGCGACAACAAGTCGGGCAAGATGTCCGCCGACCAGTTGAAGGCGGCGTGAAGTAAGAATTCAGCCGTCCCGGTGACCACGGATGTACTGGCACTGGTGAACGGCGAATTCGGGCGCATTGCCACGGGAAACCTGAGTTTCCAAGGTTTGTGCTGCCCATCAGGAGCCAGCTTGTGCATCCAGTTGGATGCGCGGCGGCTCCCAGGGAAGGTCAGGCGGTGCCTGGCCTTTTTCATTTTACGCTTGTTGCCGCCGAAAATGCGCTGCGCATTGGGCTGAACGTGCTAAGGGACGCTGCAGCATTCTGAATCCGCTGCAGCATCGCTTTGTACTGGTCCCGACCGAAGACCCGGTCTCGCCCTATCGGTACCAGGCTCCTGACAGGAGAAAGATCTTGACCGCCCATTCGAAGCCAGCCGTCGACCCGGCCGTGTCGCTTTTCAGCAAGACGCAAACCCAGTCGATGTCGCTCAACCGCATCATTTCCGAACGGGATGCCGTCAGCGAAGCACGGGAAGCCAAGACCGCGCGCCTGCGCGAACTGCGGCTGGAGAAGGAGGCCGACGAGATGGCGGCCGCCGCCGCGCTCGCGGCGCTGCCGAAACGAGCCGGAAAACGCTGATGGCCACCAAGCGCGTACCGCCAACGCCGATCGCGGCCGATGCGACCATTGCCGACATGGTCGAAACCCTGGACAAGCCGGTCGAATATGTCCGGCGCGTGCTGGAAAAACTCGAACGCTGCAAGCGCGCCCATGGCGATGCCCAGGTGCGCGTCGGCGTGCGCGGCCGCGCCGAAGCGCCGAACTACCTGATCGAATATGTCCGCGAGGACAAAAAGACCCAGGAGCGGGTGACCTACCAGGACGCCGCCTACAGCGGCAGCACGCATCGTGAGCTGGCGCCGCATCACATCGCGGAAGCGCGGAACTGGTCGCCCGAGGAGATGAACATCACGGCGGTTTCGGCCCTGATCGGCCGCTTGCGCAATCCGCGCGCACCGTCATCGCGTTTCGCCGACGAGGACTGACATGGCCATAAAATTCTCCGCCAAGGACCAGCCGTCAGCGCCGGCTTCCGCCGCAAAGCCGGCCAAGCCGGTTGCGGCGCCGAAGGCGGCCAAGGCCGACGAGGCAGCGACCGATCTGTTCAAGTCGCCGGTCGACGCACCGAAGGGCAAGACGGGCAAGAAGAAGTAGCGCCTTGCCTCGGGATGCCGATCGCAACCTTGCCGCTTCGGGGCCGTTTGCCGTGCTAGCCGCGAGCAGTGCGCCTTCGTCAGCTCCTGTCTTCGATTGCCAGAGCTGCGGCGCCTGCTGCTCCTATTCGGCCGAATGGCCGCGCTTTTCGACCGAGGACGATGCGCAGCTCGACCGGATCCCGGAAAAACATGTGGCCGCCGACCTGTCGGGCATGCGCTGCGACGGCGTGCGCTGTTCGGCCCTGTCCGGCGAAGTCGGCAAGTCGACCGCTTGCACCATCTATGAACTGCGACCGGATGTCTGCCGCGCCTGCATGCCTGGCGATGACGAGTGCCTGATGGCGCGCCGGGCGCTCGGATTTTCTACCTCTTAGCAGCGAATGACTGTCGCTTGTGCACGCCTGGCTTGCTGGCTAGGTTGCGTCAGGGCAGGGCGCCGGAGGAGATCATCGTGAGCATCGAATTTCTGTTGACGTCGCTGATCGTCGTGGCTTCGCCCGGCACCGGCGTTCTCTACACGCTGAGCGCCGGGCTTTCGCGCGGCGCCCGGGCCTCGATCATTGCCGCCTTCGGCTGCACGCTCGGCATCATTCCGCATATGGCGGCCGCCATCACCGGCCTTGCGGCGCTGCTGCACACCAGTGCTGTCGCCTTCGAAACCCTGAAATATCTCGGCGTCGCCTACCTGCTCTACATGGCCTGGAACACGCTGAAGGAGAAGGGCGGCCTGAGCGTCGAGGAAAATGTCGCGCCGCGTTCGGCCGGCAAGGTGATCGCCACCGGCATCCTCGTCAACGTGCTCAATCCGAAACTGTCGATCTTCTTCTTCGCCTTCCTGCCGCAATTCGTCAGCACCACCGAGCCCAATGCACTGTCGAAGATGCTGGAGCTCAGCTCGGTCTTCATGCTTTTGACCTTCGTGGTCTTCGTCGGCTACGGCATCTTCGCGGCCTCGATCCGCAGCCATGTCGTGTCGCGCCCGATGGTGCTGACCTGGATGCGCCGGACTTTTGCCGGCGCCTTCGTCATGCTCGGCGCCAAGCTGGCGCTGGCGGACAGGTGATCGACTAGGCTAGCCCTTGACGTAACCCATCGCCTCGATGATGCGCCCGTCCGCGACGCGCATCAGGTTGACGCCGCGCAGCGAACTGCCGTCGGCCATCAAATAGCGCCAGCGGATCGTGGCGCGGTCGCCCGCCACGAAAGTCTCCTCGAGGTCGAAGCGCGTGCCGGGCGCGGTGGCGATCGCCGACCACAGCTCGACGCAGGCCGCCTTGCCGGCGCGGCGTGCGCCGTCCGGCGCCGGCGTGGTGTTCTCGATCACGCAGTCCTGCGCCACCAATTCGTCGAGCGCCGAGGGGTCGTGGCGCTGGAAGACGTCATTATAGCGCCGCATGATTTCAGCCGTTTCGCCGGAGCGGTTGGCCATGGCGATGTCGATGATCAATTCCTGGGTCACTGGATTTTCTCCTTCCGTCCTTAGTGAGTTACGAGGTTCGCCTTCAGCGTGATCGCTGCGACACCGGCCAGAGCCCGCGAGACGAGGCATCCAGCCTTGGCCGACTGCGCGAGCCGCTCGAAGTCGGCTGCGGCAAGCCCGGCGACATTCGCCTCCGTCTCAAGCTCGATGCGGGTAATCGTCGGTCCGGCCGCGGTGGCGCCCAGATGCACCTTTGCGATCGTGTGGATATCGCTTGCGATATGACCTTCACGGCCAAGCACGGCGGTGAGCGCCATCGAAAAGCAGCCGGCATGGGCGGCCGCGATCAGTTCCTCCGGATTGGTGCCCGGACCGTTTTCGAAGCGGGACGGGAACGAGTAGGCGCCCTCGAAGGCGCCACTGCCCAGCCTGAGCCGGCCGGATCCCTCTTTGAGCGTGCCGTGCCATTCGGCCGATGCGCCGCGAACTGTCATTGCTTTCTCTCCTCTGGTTGATGAATGGGGGGCTCACGCGCCGTCGATGACGACCTTGCCGAACACATCGCCCTGCATGAAATGCCGATAAGCCTCGCGCGCTTCGGCGAACGGGAAGACCTTGTCGATGACGGGCTTCAAGCGATGCGCCGCGACGGCGGCAAGCATCGCCTCCAGGCCGCTGCGGCTGCCGACGAAGACGCGGCCGATGGTGACAAGACTGCGCTGGTAGACGGCGGCTGGGATCTCGACCGATCTGCCCTTCTGGTCTTGGACCGTCAGCAGCACGATGCGTCCATAGAGGGAGCTTGCGATCAGCGATTGCATAAAAGTCGCCGGCCCGCCGGTCTCGACAGTCAAATCGACGCCGCCCGTCGCCTCGCGCAGCTTCATGCCCCAATCCGGCGCCTCGGCCGTTGCGATGACGAGATCGGCGCCGAGCGCGCGCAACCTGTCGGACTTTTCGGCGCGGGAGGTGACGGCCGCCACGCGGCAGCCCATCAGCTTGGCAAACTGCAGTGCAAACAGCGCGACGCCGCCCGAGCCGATAACCAGCACCCATTGCCCGGGTTTTGGGGCGTCCGCGCCCGTCAGCGCGCTCCAGGCCGTCAGCCCCGCGCAGGTGAATGTCGCGGCTTCATGCCAGTCGAGATGCTCAGGCAGCCGCACCGCCCATTGCTCGTCGAGCACGGCGTATTCACCGAGCATGCCGTCCAGCGTGCAGCCGAGCTGGTCGATCAGCCCGGCGTTGATGCGGCCGTCGATCCAGCGGGCGAAATAGCTGCCGGTTACACGGTCGCCGACGGCAAAGCGGGTGACGGCATCGCCGATGGCCACCACTTCGCCGGCGCCATCGCTCAGCGGCACGATGCCGGCTCGCGGCGTCAGCGGATAGGTGCCGTTGAGGATCATCGTGTCGCGGCGATTGAGCGAGGTAGCACGTACCCGCACGAGGATCTGACGCGGACCCGGCTGGAGGACCGCTTCCTCGCGCATCGCCAGCCTGTCGAGGCCGCCGTCCTGTCCTTCCAGCCGATAGTTTTGCATCGTCGCCTCTCAAATATGTAGACCGATTTACATATTATGTAGACCGATTGTCATATTCGGGGCAAGCCCTATAATGCGCGCTCCTGACAGAGGTTGACATGGCGACGGACACACGCACGCGGATGATCGAGGCGACGGCACTGCTTTTGCGGCGGCGCGGCTATCACGGCACTTCGCTCAACGATATTTTGACTGCCAGCGGCGCACCGCGCGGCTCGCTCTATTTCCATTTCCCGGGCGGCAAGGACCAACTGGTTATCGAGGTGACTCGCGCCAGCGTGGCCGACGTGACCGAGCGGCTGGGCGCCCAACTAACAGCGGAAAGCGATCCGGCGGTTGCTGTCCACCACATTTACCAGTCTGTCGCCCGCATGCTGGAGGACAACGAGTTTTCGCTTGGCTGTCCGATCGCGCCTGTCGTGCTCGATGCGCCGAACGATGTGCCCGACCTCGAAGAGATCTGCCGTTCCGCTTTCGAGCAGTGGATCGGCCTGCTGCGGCAGGCGTTCGTCAGAGCAGGGGTGGTCGAGCGTCGTGCCCAGGCGCTGGCGCTGCTGGTCGAGTCTTCGCTGGAAGGCTTGATGGTGATTGCCCGCGCCACCCGCGATCGTTCATCGCTCAACGCCGTGGCCGATGAGGTGGCTGCACTCATCGAGCAGGCCGTGCTCGCCGGCAAGGTGGCGCAGCAGGCCGAGAGCGCTGCTTAAGAAAGGCAGGTGCCGGCCGAGTTAACTGCCAAAACGAAAAAGGGCGGCATTTCTGCCGCCCTTTCCGTATGCATAAAGCCAAGTTGGCTGGATTGAAGTCCATGCCGCCACTCAAGCCCGCTAGCGGGCTTGAGCAACTTGGATTCATGGGCGTGCTTTATGGACTTCTTAGAAGTCCATGCCGCCACTCAAGCCCGCTAGCGGGCTTGAGCAACTTGGATTCATGGGCGTGCTTTATGGACTTCTTAGAAGTCCATGCCGCCACTCAAGCCCGCTAGCGGGCTTGAGCAACTTGGATTCATGGGCGTGCTTTATGGACTTCTTAGAAGTCCATGCCGCCACTCAAGCCCGCTAGCGGGCTTGAGCAACTTGGATTCATGGGCGTGCTTTATGGACTTCTTAGAAGTCCATGCCGCCCATGCCGCCCATGCCGCCGCCGCCCATGCCGCCAGGCATGCCGCCGCCAGCCGAGTCCTTCTTCGGAGCTTCGGCGATCATGGCTTCGGTGGTGACGAGCAGGCCGGCGACCGAGGCCGCGTCCTGGAGAGCCGTGCGCACGACCTTGACCGGATCGACGATACCCATGGTGATCATGTCGCCATATTCGCCGGTCTGGGCGTTGTAGCCGAAGGTCGCGCCCTTGTTCTCGAGGATCTTGCCGGCAACGATCGAAGCTTCCGCACCAGCGTTCGACGCGATCTGACGGGCCGGAGCCTGCAGCGCACGACGCACGATGTTGATGCCAGCGGCCTGATCGGCGTTGGCGCCGGCCGACTTGATGTTGGCCGAAGCGCGCAGCAGGGCAACGCCACCGCCAGCAACGATGCCTTCTTCCACGGCCGCGCGGGTCGCGTTGAGGGCGTCATCGACGCGGTCCTTCTTTTCCTTGACTTCGACTTCCGTCGCACCGCCGACGCGGATCACGGCAACGCCGCCGGCGAGCTTCGCCAGACGTTCCTGCAGCTTCTCCTTGTCGTAGTCCGAGGTGGTCTCTTCGATCTGCTGCTTGATCTGGGCGACGCGGCCCTGGATCTCGGCCTTCTTACCGGCGCCGTCGACGATGGTGGTGTTCTCCTTGGAGATCGACACCTTCTTGGCGCGGCCGAGCATGTTGAGGCCGACGTTCTCGAGCTTGATGCCGAGGTCTTCCGAGATGACCTGGCCACCGGTGAGGATGGCGATGTCTTCCAGCATGGCCTTGCGGCGATCACCGAAGCCCGGCGCCTTGACGGCGGCGATCTTCAGGCCACCACGCAGCTTGTTGACGACCAGCGTGGCCAAGGCCTCGCCCTCGACGTCTTCCGAGATGATGAGCAGCGGCTTCGAAGTCTGCACAACGGCTTCGAGGACCGGCAGCATGGCCTGCAGGTTGGAGAGCTTCTTCTCGTGCAGGAGGATGTAGACGTCCTCGAGTTCGGCGACCATCTTGTCGGCGTTGGTGACGAAGTAGGGCGAGAGGTAGCCGCGGTCGAACTGCATGCCTTCGACGACTTCCAGTTCGGTCTCGGCGGTCTTGGCTTCCTCGACCGTGATGACGCCTTCGTTGCCGACCTTCTGCATCGCTTCCGCGATCATCTTGCCGACCGACTCGTCGCCATTGGCCGAGATCGTGCCGACCTGGGCGACTTCCTCGGAGGTCTTGATCTTCTTGGCGGCCTTGCCGAGCGCAGCGACCACTTCGGTGACGGCGAGATCGATGCCGCGCTTCAGGTCCATCGGGTTCATGCCGGCGGCAACCGACTTGTGGCCTTCCTGGACGATCGACTGCGCCAGAACGGTCGCGGTCGTGGTGCCGTCGCCGGCGATGTCGTTGGTCTTCGAAGCAACTTCGCGGACCATCTGCGCGCCCATGTTCTCGAACTTGTCTTCAAGCTCGATTTCTTTGGCGACGGTGACGCCGTCCTTGGTGATGCGCGGGGCTCCGAACGACTTGTCGATGACGACGTTGCGGCCCTTGGGGCCGAGCGTGACCTTCACCGCGTCGGCGAGGATGTTGACGCCGCGCAGCATGCGCTCACGGGCGTCGCGGGAGAATTTTACGTCTTTGGCAGCCATGTTTTAGCTCCTGGCAGGGGCTCGGATAGAGCCCGAAAAATTCAAGTTGAGGGTGAGGCCGATAATCAGCCGATGATGCCCATGATGTCGGATTCCTTCATGATCAGAAGGTCTTCGCCATTGAGCTTGACTTCGGTGCCCGACCACTTGCCGAACAGGATGCGGTCGCCCGCCTTGACGTCCAGCGGGACCAGCTTGCCAGCTTCGTCGCGGGCGCCGGAGCCGACGGCGATGATCTCGCCTTCCTGCGGCTTTTCCTTCGCCGTATCCGGGATGATGATCCCGCCGGCGGTCTTGGATTCGGATTCGACCCGGCGAACGACCACGCGGTCATGAAGCGGGCGGAACTTCGACTTTGCCATTTTTTCTTCCTCGAATGAGAACGGTGAGAACAGTTCCTCCGTCCGGCGGTGCCGGACACGTGGTTAGCACTCACCAATGGCGAGTGCTAACGTGGCGCTGAAATAGGCCGCCGACCCGCGAGAGTCAAGGCGCGCGCAAGTGCTCGATCGCGCGAAATTTTGCTCTCGCTGCATCGTGGCGAAGAATGCGGCGGTTACCGGTCGCAAAAGCGAAGAATTTCATTAGGTCGTTCAGCCCCTCGGCGACCGCAGCACCAGAAGCGGGCATCGCTCGGCGAGCCCGTAGCTGCCGGTTGGAACAATGCGGACGTTACTGAAGAACGCTTCCGCCTCGCTGATGAGCGCCATGGGCGGCGCAAAACTGTAGATGGCCGGCGAGTTCCGATAGACATCGATAGTGGCGATGACCGGCAATTCCCAGCCCGTACGCGCGGAAAGCTCCTGGCGGTCAGGGAAGAGTGCATCGAACCTTTCCGCGATCGTCCTGACTGGAATCGCATGGTCGGTAGCGCGGCCTGTCGCGGTCATGGCGACGCGCCATTTGAGCTCGTGGAAAGTGGAGACACCGCCAGAAAGCGCAAGCGCCTGCACCGCTGCCGGATCGTCCGGTGTCTCGGGACCGGCGAAGAGACGCAGGCCCGCGCGGCCATCAGGGCGCAGCACGCGGGCGATTGCCGCGAACAGCGCTCGGCGCGCGGTTGAAAGCCCGAGCACCGACAGGCAGCCGTCGCCGATCACCGCATCGACGCTTGCATCGGAAACCGGCAGGTCGAGCCAGTCGCCTTTGACAGCCTTTCGCGACGCAGTGTCGCCTGGCCAGATTCCAGCGATCATGTCGGAGGATTCGTCGACGGCCATCATGGTCGCGCCGAGCCCGGCGAGTTCCGGAGTCACACCGAGCAGAACGACATGCGCCTCCGAAAGGTCGAGCTCGCGATGGTAGGTTTCCACCGCTTCCGTGGGGGGGCGCAGCGGCGGTCCGAGCAACTTCCAGTGCCCTCGAATGGCATTCCAATGATCAGTCATCCCTGGCCCCAAGCCGGCATTGTATTCAAATGCATAATCGAGGACGCTAATGAAACCAAGTGCGGGGGGCGCATGACACGCATCGCGGTTATTACACATGAGTTCGACAGGTTCGAACGCCGGCGCGGCCCGCTGTTGCGCCGCGACAGTCCCTACATGCTCTTTGATTTGCTGGAAGAACTGAAACGGCGCGGCCATTCCGTCCGCATACTCTCAGGAACGTCGGCGAAGCCGGAGGCCGATATAGCGGTGCTGCATGTCGATGCGACCGTGACGCCACCCGAATATGTCGAATACGCGCGCGCTTTTCCCTTCTGCCTGAACGTTGGGGCAGCCGACATCTCCAAGCGCCGTGTCAGCGGCGCCGTGATCGGCAGGGATGACGACTGGCCAGGGCCGGTCATCGTCAAGAGCAATCTCAACAATCTGGGAATGCGTGAGCAGTCGCTTAACCGGCGATCGCGACGTGCCGGAAAGCCGGAGCCATTTCCCGGCGTCGAGCTTATCGAGGGCTACCACGTCTGTACGTCCCTTTCGGATGTTGCGCCTGCGGTGTTCGACCGAAGGGATCTCGTCGTCGAAAAGTTCATTCCCGAGCCGGAACCGGACGGCTTTGGCGCCCGCTTCTGGACATTTTGCGGGGAGCGCGAGCGCTGCACCCGCCATGTTTCGCCACAAAGCCTGGTCAAAGGCGACGACACGATCCGTCGTGAGCCGGTTCCGGTTCCCGAGGAGCTGCGCGCGCTGAGGCGCGAACTTGGCTTTGACTATGGCAAGTTCGACTTTGTCATGCACGAGGGCAGGGCGGTGCTGCTTGACGCCAACAAGACACCCGGCGGCGCCCGCAATCTTTCTGCCTTTCTCGCCGCCGGCAATGCCAATCTTGCCGACGGCTTCGAAGGCCTCATCCGCGAGTTTACATAACCGGCGTCCTGACATTCATGTCGGCAGTCACCCTCTTATTCGGCGTGGCTTCACGACGATCATCAGGGCTTACAAGAACACCCGCAACTGGGTGTGGATGATCGACCGGTAATCCTCGATCGTGCGCCGGCCTTCTTCCTCATCTTGCGTCAGGGCCAGGCGCACGACGCCGCCGGCAAGCTGGAAGATGAGAAAGACCAGGCGTGCGAATGCCTCGCGCTGCTCCGCCTGAAGCATCGGACCGACATGGTCGCAGAATATCTTCGACTGATGCCTCGTCTCGGCGATGTCGAGATGTTGCAGTGCCTTATCGGCCTGGATGGCATTCTGCAGGTCCTGAATGGCCGGGTCAGCCGCGACACGGCTGTAGTAGTCGTTGAGCAGGCGGTCCGCGGCGCCGGTCACGTCGCCCAGCCCCTGGATTTCGGCGATGATCGCGCCGAAGCGCGCCCGGCTGACCTCCGAGAACCGCTCATAGAGCATCGCCAGGATCGCCGACTTGTTGGGAAAGTAGTGGTAGACGGTGGCGATCGGCCCGCCCGCCAGCATGCCGACCTCCTTCATGGTGACGGCGTCGATGCCCTTTTCGCCGATCAGCCGCATGGTGGTCGACAGGATGGCGTCGATGCGTTCGCGGCTGCGCTCCTGCTTGGGTCTGCGCCTGGGCTCGGTGGCCGTTCGACTTGCTTCCGTCATGCACCGATCTTTCGCACGGGTTCCCGAATTCCGGTTGACAAAAAATATGATCAAGTATCAGTTTCTTAAATGCTGACAGATTGTCAGCTTTTCTGCCGCGCGGCAAGGACGTTGGGAGGCGCCTTTGACTTCGACAAGCACCGGTCTTCAGGGCGATGGTGACTGGCTGGTCGGCAATCCGACCGGCGGCCAGCTTGCCTCGGCCTTGTGGATCGGGTCGGTCGGCCTGCTCATTTTAGGTCTGCAGCCCGTCCTGCTCGGCGCGCTCTATACCGAGGGCCATGTCAGCGGCGACGAGCTGGCACTGGTCGCCACCGCCGAGATGATCGCTATCGCGATCGGCTCGGCGATCGTTGCGATGCTGCTCTCCGCCGGCAAGATGCACTGGAAAAGCGCGGCCCTCCTGCTGCTCCTGGCGTTGGCCAATGTCTGGACGGCCTATACCGCCGGCGCCAACACGCTGATGGCGGCGCGCGCTCTGGCCGGCCTTGCCGAAGGTGGCCTTGTCGCTGTCGCCACCGAACTGATCGCCCGTTCGCGGCGCGCCGAACGCATCGGCGGTTTTTTCGTCACCATGCAGACGCTGGCGCAATGCGCTCTTGCCTTGCTGCTGGCGCTCTATGTCATCCCCGCCGCCGGATCGGCGGGCGGCTTCCTCGTTCTCGCGGTCGTCTGTGTCGTGTCGTTGGTAATCGCCTTCGCGGTCCCCGCCGACTATGCCGACCTGCCGAAGGACGAGAACCTCGCCAATGTGCTGACGGGTCCCTCGATCACCGCGCTGTTGTCGGTCTTCTGCTACTTCATGTTCTTCGGCGCGGTCTGGGCGTTTTTGGAACCTCTCGGCGCCCAATTCGGCATCGATGGCCGCACCGTCGGGCTGATCGTCTCGGCCAGCCTCGCGGCGCAGGTGCTGGGCGCGATGACGGCGACCGTGTTCGAGGCGCGCATCGACTATCGCCTTGCCATCGCGGCGATCGGCATCGTCGCGCTTGCCGCCTCCCTCGTGCTTGCCAGCGGACCTGGCCTTACGACATTCTGGGTCGCCGCCCTGGTCATGGGTTTCATCCTGCTGTTCATCGTGCCCTACCAGATCCGGCTGGCGATCACCGCCGACGAGACGCGCACCGCCGTGCTGCTGGTACCGGCCGCCCAGCTTTTCGGACTGGCGATCGGGCCGGTCGCGGCGTCGCTGCTCATCGACGGCAAGGATTTTCGCCCGGTTCCGGCATTCGCCGCCGCGAGCGCCGTCGCCAGCGTGGCGCTGCTCGGCCTGTTTGTCCTCGTGGCGCGGCGTCGCCGGGCTATTGCGTGAGCGGCATGTCGAGCAGCTGGAGCAACTGGTCGGGCTTCGTCACCGCCGAGCCGCGGCTGCTTGCCAGCCCGGCCGATGCCGGCGAGCTCGGCGATCTCATTCGCACCGCGCCCGGTCCGGTCCGCGTCGTCGGCGCCGGTCACTCCTTCACGCCGCTGGTGAAGTCGCAAGGCACCATCCTGTCGCTGGAGAAGCTGGAAGGGCTGGTCTCGCATGACGCGAAAAAACATCAGGCGCGCGTGCGGGCAGGGACGCGGCTTGGTCCGCTCATGCACATCCTGCAAGGCATCGGCCAGGGCCTGCCCAACATGGGCGACATCGACCGCCAGGCGATAGGCGGAGCGCTGGGCACGGCTACTCACGGCTCGGGGCCGACGCTCGGTGCCTATCACACGCAGCTGGAAACGGTGCAGATCGTCGATGGGCTTGGCAAAGTCCGCGAGTTCAAGCGGGAAGGGGATCAGGAGACGATCCATGCCATCGGCGTCACGCTCGGTGCCTTCGGCGTCTTGAGCGAAGTGACGCTGAACAACATCGCGACCTACCGGCTGCGCCGCCGCAAATGGGTGCTGCCGATCGGCGACATGCTGCGCGATTTCGAAACGATGATGGCCGCGCATCGCTCGGCCGAATTCTACTACATTCCATTTTCCGGTTACGCGCAGTTCATCGCCAGCGACTTCAGCGCCGGGGCCACGACGACGCGCCCGACCGACGATGATGAGGGCTCGTTGCGCACGCTGCGCCGCTTGCGCACCGGGCTTGCCTGGCTGCCGTCGCTGCGCCGCCGGCTGATCCTGGGCGCGGTCGCCAAGGTGCCGGCCGAGGATTATGTGCAGGACTGGCTCAACGTCTATGCCAGCGACCGGCAGACCAGGTTCAACGAAATGGAATATCATCTTCCCTTCGACGAGGGGCCGAAGGCGCTGGCCGAGATCATCGAACTGACCGAGAAGCATTTTCCGGAAGTCTATTTCCCGATGGAGGTGCGGTCGGTGGCATCGGACGAATT
This sequence comes from Mesorhizobium sp. M8A.F.Ca.ET.165.01.1.1, assembly GCF_004792065.1. NCBI lineage: Bacteria > Pseudomonadati > Pseudomonadota > Alphaproteobacteria > Hyphomicrobiales > Phyllobacteriaceae > Mesorhizobium > Mesorhizobium sp. M8A.F.Ca.ET.165.01.1.1. Next base: position 343,736 of record NZ_SRTH01000002.1, read on the forward strand.
CTGGCTCTCGCCCTTCCACAAGAGGCTCACCTGTTCCATCGCCATCCACCACGACGCGGCGAACGATCCGTTGCCATTCATGCGCGCGGCCGAGCCGATCTTCCGCAGATATGGCGGCAGGCCGCACTGGGGCAAGATGCACAGCCTGAAAGCGGCCGACCTGAAAAAGCTCTATCCGCGTTGGGACGATGCGATTGCGGTGCGCCGCGACATCGACCCGCACAACCGTTTCGTCTCGCCCTATATCGCCGATCTCTTCGGCATCGACCAATGAAAGCCTATTTCGCCTCGCTTTCGGATGCGCTGAAGCAGGCGGGCATCTTCCAACCCTGCCTGTTGCTCGACCGCGACCGGCTGGACAGCAACATCGCCCTGGTGAAGCAAAGGCTCGATCCCCGCCTCGCCGTGCGGCTGGTCGACAAGTCGATCGCTTGCCTGCCGTTGCTTGCCCATATCGGCAAGGCGCTTGGTACCCACCGCTTCATGACCTTCCACCCGCCGATCAGCGAGGCGGTGCTGAGCGCGTTTCCGGATGCGGACCTCCTCTACGGCAAGCCGATGCCGGTCGGCGCGGCAAGGGCGGCGCTTTCCAAGGGGAACGCAGCCGGGTCGAGGGTATGCTGGCTGATCGATACACAGCAGAGGCTGACGGAATATGGCGCGCTCGCCGACGAACTCGGCGTCGAGCTGCGCATTGCTTTCGAAATCGATGTCGGACTGCATCGCGGCGGCTTCGCCGAACCGGAAGCCCTCTCGCAGGCGTTGAAGGCGCTGCCGGCCCACAAACGGCTGCGCTGCGAAGGCGTCATGGCCTATGAAGCGCATGCGCCGCATATACCCGGCCTGTTCGGCGGGCCGGCGAGGGCATTGGCGCAAGCCTCGGAACGAGCCGCCGCTTTCGTGGCGCGCCTCGGCATGGACCAGCGCCATATCTCGAACATTGGCGGCAGCAAGACAGCGCTGCTTCATCATGGCGGCGCTGCCAATGAAGTGTCGATGGGCTCGGCCTTCGTGCTGCCCGGCGATTTCGACACGCCGGGCCTCGGTGGCTTTCAGCCGGCGGCCTTCATTGCGACGCCGATCCTGAAAGTGGTCGAGCCGATGCTGCCCGGCCCGCCGGCGGTTTCGCGTCTGCTCCAGGCGCTCGGCCGGTTTCCGCGCAAGGGTTGCTATCTCTATGGCGGCAAATGGATGGCCGAACCGGTGTTTCCCGAAGGCATGACGACGAACGACCTGCTTGGCCTGTCCTCCAACCAGCAATTCATGGGCCTGCCCGCCGAGGCCGTTGTCAGGCCCGGCGACCATGCGTTCCTGCGGCCGACGCAGAGCGAAGCCGTGCTGCAGCAGCTCGGACCGATCGCGGTGCTTTCCCGTGGCAGGATCGTCGACCGCTGGCCGGTGCTGCCGATGGGGTGACGTTTCGGCGTTCGCCATTGGCGCCTGCATTTGCGATGTCGTGATTCTAGGGGCTGCGCTCCTCTTCGCTCCTTCTCCTAGAATGACGAAGTTGTGAAGCGCCTCGTTGCAATGACTTTATTGACTAAGTCAACTAAATGATTGATCCTGTCCACGACAGGAGGACTGCCATGACGATCCACGACCACCCCGGCACGGAACGCATCGACGCAGTGCGCGCCTTCAACCGCTTCTACACCCGCCAGATCGGTGTGCTCGACGAAGGCTGGCTGAAAAGCACCTTTTCGCTTACCGAGGCGCGGGTGCTCTATGAGCTTGCCCATCGCGACGGGCTCGTCGCCAGCGACCTGGTGCGCGATCTCGGCCTCGACCCCGGCTATGTCAGCCGTTTGCTCAAAAAATTCGAAGAGCGCGGTCTGGTCGAGCGCGAAGCCACCGAAGCGGACGCGCGCCGCGCCTCGATCGCGCTGACGCCGGCGGGCAGGGAAGCCTTCGCGCCGCTCAACCAGGATTCGCACGACCAGGTGCGAGCGCTGCTCGATCGACTGGCGCCCGTCGACCAGGATCGGCTGGTCAAGGCCATGCGCATCGTTCAGGACCTGCTCGGCGACAGACCCGAACCCAGGGTGCCTTACATCCTGCGGCCGCTAGAGGTTGGCGACATCGGCTGGGTCACGCGCCGCCAGGGCATGCTCTACGCGCAGGACTATGGCTGGGACGAAACCTATGAGGCGCTGGTCGCTGAGATCCTCGGCGAGTTCGTGAAGAAATTCGATCCGAAATGGGAGCGCGGCTGGATCGCCGAGCGGGAAGGCGAGGTCGTCGGCTCGGTCTTCGTCGTGCGCAAGTCGGATCAGGTGGCCAAGCTGCGGCTGCTCTATGTCGAACCTTCGGCGCGGGGCCTGGGCATCGGCAAACGGCTGGTCGAGGAATGCATCGGCTTTGCCCGCGCCAGGGGGTACAAGACGCTGACTTTGTGGACCAACGACATTCTGACCGCGGCCCGGCACATCTACCAGGCGGCCGGTTTCAAGCTGACCGAGGAAGAGCCTCACCATTCCTTCGGCAAGGATCTGGTTGGCCAGAACTGGGATCTGGAGCTGTAGCGGCGCCTCTATGCCTTGACCGGCACCCAGATCTCCAGCCCGCCATTGCCGGTGCGGGCATCGAATTCGGGCCCATAGCGCTCGAATTCCGGCGCGTCGGCGATTTCATGGCCGGAGGCCGGGAGCCAGCTGTTCCAGATCGTGTTGATCGTGCGCCGGATGGTCGAGATGTGCTCGCGATGCGTGAAAACGGCGTATTTCCGCGCCGGCACATGCACCCGGTAGAATTCCTTCGGCAGGTCGGAGAAGTCCGACACCTCGACGCCGACGACATAGTCGAAATTGCCGGCATCGTCGCCATTGAGGCAGACACCGTAGAAAACGCCTGGGACTTCGCCGGGGATGTTGCCGATATAAGGGCTGAAACGCTGCCACTGCATCGGAATGCCGGCGCTCGATTCGCAGCTGTAGCGCTCGCCGAAGCCGGCGATGAGGAAGGCTCGGCTGGTCTCGAAGCGCGGTGGTTCAAGGCTGGTGAGCAGGGAATGGTCCATCAGGATAGGCTCCACGAGATCGAGTGTCTTGGTCGAACCTTGCGCGCGCACCAGTTCCGGCGTGGTGCCGAACTGGTCGCGGAAGGCACGGGTGAAAGCCTCATGCGAGTTGTAGCCGGCGTCGAGCGCGACGCACAGTATGTCGGGCGCGCCGCCGGCGAGCCTGCGCGCCGCCTCGGTCAGCCGGCGCGAGCGCATGTAACCCATGACGGAACGGCCGGTGGCGGCGCCGAAGGCGCGCGTCACATGAAAGCGCGACACGCCGCTGCTGTGGGCGACGTCGTCGAGCGTAACAGCCTCCGGCAGATGGCTTTCGACAAACCATAGCGCTTTCTCGGTCGGGTTCATGTGCTCCTCGCATGTGGCGTCTTCACTCTGGCGCCTCGTTGCCCGGCCAGTTTGATCGAAATTGCGCATGGCGCAAAATCGAAAACGGCAACGCTGACAGGCGTGGACGCAAAGTCCGTCCGCGCCCATGCCGACGGCAGGCTTGCTCGGGCCATGACGGCGGGCGCGGTGGCGCTCGTCGCTCTCGCGCTGCTGTCGATCGCTTATGGCTCGACGCTGATACCTCTGAGCGATGTCATTGCCGCCCTTGGCCGTGCCGTCGGACTGGACGAGCCTGAGATATCGGGCCCGGTCGGCAAGATCGTCGTCGACCTGCGGCTGCCGCGCACGATCCTGGCGATCTGTGTCGGCGGCGGGCTGGGCATCGTCGGCGCGCTTTTGCAGACGGTGACCCGTAACGATCTTGCCGACCCCTTCCTGTTCGGCCTGTCGTCGGGGGCCGCCGCCGGCGCGGTTTCCGTCATTACCGTGTTCGGCGACAGTTTCGGCATCTGGACCTTGCCCGTGGCTGCGTTCACTGGCGGCATCCTCGCCGCCTCCATAGTGCTTTTGCTGGTGGCGCGGGTGAGGGGGCAAGGTCCTGAGCGGCTGATCCTCGCCGGTCTTGCCGTTTCCTTCATGTTCACGGCCTTGACCAATTATCTGGTTTTTGCCGGTGACCAGCGCGCGGCTCATTCGGTCCTGTTCTGGACCATGGGCGGGCTCGGGCTGGCGCGCTGGGACAATGTATGGCTGGGGGCGGTGGGCGCCGGCACGATCGCGGCCTACGGGCTGTGGAGCCATCGCAGCCTGGACGCTTTCCTCGCCGGTGAGAGCGCCGCCGAGAGTCTAGGCGTGCCGGTGGCGCGCATGCGCAGGACGACTTTTCTCGTGGCCGCTTTCTCGACGGCAATCCTCGTCTCGGTCGCCGGCGTGATCGGCTTTGTCGGATTGATGATACCGCATCTGTCGCGGCCGCTGGCCGGTCCACTGCATCTGCGCCTGATCACAAGTTGTGCGCTGTTCGGGGCGGTGCTGCTGCTGGCAAGCGATCTCCTGGCCCGAACCTTGCTGCCGCCGCAGGAACTGCCGATCGGCATCATCACCAGCTCGCTCGGCGCGTTCTTCGTCGTCACCATGGTTGTCCGAAACCGCCTGTGAAGACGTGCCCTCCGAGCGTTGTTACGCACGGGTACACGTTCATCTGCCGCTAACCAGGATCGGATTGCAGGCCTGCCATGCGCATTTTGCCGGCTTTCATCGCGCTGTGGCATCTTGAATAGTAAGCACGCTTATTATATCTATCGCTCATGGTTTCAGATGGCATCGACAGATTGGGATTTTTGATCCACGACGTGCAGCGCCTGATGCGCAAGCGCTTTGAGGCGCGCGCCAGCGGGCTCGGCCTGTCTTCGGCGCAATGGCGGCTTCTGGTCCGCGTTGCCAAGGAGGCGGGCGTAGCACAGGCGCGGCTCGCCGAACTGCTCGAAATCGAGCCGATCAGCGTCTCACGCCTGGTAGACCGGATGGAGGAGGGCGGCTGGATCGAACGCCGCTCCGACGCGGCCGACCGGCGCGTGCGCATGATCTTCCCGACCGAGAAGGCGAACGCGGCCTATGCGGACGTCAAGAGCCTTGCTGGCGAGGTCTATGAGGAATCGCTCAGCGGCGTTTCGCCCGAAGATCGACGCGTCCTGATCCGGGCGCTGGATGTGATCGTACAGAATCTGACGGACGGCGAAGCATCGTCGCTCGAAAAGATCAAGAGTGCGGAAGGTGCGGCAGCATGAACGCGGTAGCCAAGGTCGAAGAAAACGCTCCCAAGGTGGAGATGGAAGCGCCTGCCCAGCCGGCCGCCGCTCCCGTCGCGGTCGCTCCTCCCGTGCAGCCGGCCCCGGCGCCGAAGAAGAAGCGCCGCATCGGCCGCTTCTTCCTGATGTTCGCCTTGCCGGCGGCATTGGTCATCGGCGGCGGCTATGTCTGGGTGACGGGCGGGCGCTACCAGGAAACGGAAAACGCCAATCTGCAGCAGGCCAAGGTGTCGATCGCCTCCGACACGGCCGGTCGTATCGTCCAGGTCGCCATATCGGACAATCAGACGGTGAAGAAGGGCGATCTCCTGTTCGCCATCGATCCCGAGCCTTACCGGATCGCGCTTGGGCAGGCCGACGCAGCGGTGGCTGCCGCGCGCCTCAATGTCGAGCAGCTGCGCGCCGCCTACAGCCAGGCGTTGGCGCAGGAAAAATCCGCCAGCAGCGAAGTTGCCTATGCGCAGTCGCAATATGACCGTGCCGCCGATCTTGCCCAGAAAGGGATCAATGCCAAGTCTTCGCTGGATGAGGCCAGGAATGATCTCGACAAGGCCAAGCAGCAGCTTGCCGTTGCCGATCAGGGCATCGTCAGCGCCAAGGCGGCACTTGGCGGCAATCCCGATATCGAGACGGACAAGCATCCGACCGTGATGTCGGCACTCGCCGCGCGCGACAAGGCTGCCTATGACCTGGCGCAGAGCACGGTAAGGGCGCCTGCCGATGGTCTTGTCTATCAAGCCGCATCCTTCAAGGTCGGCCAGTATGTCGGCTCCGGCACTCCGTTGTTTGCGCTGGTCGAGACCGGTGACACCTGGATCGACGCCAATTTCAAGGAAACCCAGCTCACCAACATGAAGCCGGGTCAGAAGGCGGAGATCGTGGTCGATACCTATCCGGGCAGGACCTTCGAGGCGACCGTCAAGGCTATCGGTGCCGGCACCGGCGCGGACTTCTCGCTGCTGCCGGCCCAGAACGCCACGGGCAACTGGGTCAAGGTCACCCAGCGCATCCCGGTCCGCCTGGAACTGACCGATCCCGACGCCAGGATGGCGCTGCGCACCGGCATGAGTGCTTCGGTTACCGTCGACACCGGCATAGCGCGCGGCTGGCCGTCGATCTTCGGCCACGCCACGGCCGGCGAGCCCGCGCGGTAAGACAGCGGAAGCCCGCAGGGACCGGGCGGGTCGAAGCGAGTTTGCAGGATTGGTCTGATGGAGGGGTGGGAAGGATCAGTGTTTGGGCGAGCCGCATGGCAGCTGTCCAAAGGTCTGAAATCTTCGACACGGTCCCGTCGGTCCTCAAGTTTCCGGGCGGCAGCGTCCGCTCAGCTGGAGACATTCGGTCGATGTAACCCCCACATCGACAATCGCGTCCCACCGCGATGAAGGTCTCTCGACGGAAGGCTTCGCCGCCCGGAAACCCGTTGTACACGTTTCTGTTACTGTCTGGAAGTTCTTCGCCATGAGCACGCCTGAACCGTTCAAAGAAGTGCCACATCGTGGCCTGATCACGGTGGCGCTCATGCTGGCGACGGTCATGCAGGCGCTCGACACCACGATCGCCAACGTCGCGCTCCCGACCATGACCGGCGATCTCGGCGCTTCGCCCGACAACATCAACTGGGTGCTGACCTCCTACATCGTCGCCGCCGCCATCATGACGCCGGTCACCGGCTGGCTCGCCGATCGCTTTGGCCGCAAGGAGCTGTTCCTGGCGGCGGTGGTCGGCTTCACCATCTTCTCGATGTTGTGCGGCCTGGCGTGGAGCCTGGAAACCATCGTGCTTTTCCGGCTGATGCAAGGTGTGTTCGGCGCCGCGATCGTGCCGCTGTCGCAGACCTTCCTGCTCGACATCAACCCCAAGGAGCGCCACGGCCAGGCGATGGCGATATGGGGCGCCGGCATCATGCTGGGCCCGATCCTCGGCCCCACCCTCGGCGGCTGGCTGACCGAGAATTTCAACTGGCGCTGGGTGTTCTTCATCAACCTGCCGGTCGGCATCCTCGCCTTCCTTGGCATGGCCGCCTATCTGCCGGCTGTTGCCCGGCGGGTGCGCAGCTTCGATTTCTTCGGCTTTGCCATGATATCGCTCGGCGTCGGCGCGTTGCAGCTGATGCTCGATCGCGGTGGCGAGGTCGACTGGTTTTCCTCGGTCGAGATCTGGATCGAGCTTGGTCTTTCGATCACCGGTTTCTGGGTGTTCATCATTCACACGGTGACATCGGAACATCCCTTCATCGATCCGAAGATTTTCCTCGACCGCAATTTTGTCACCGGGCTGGCGTTCATCTTCGTCATGGGCGTGCTGATCCTGGCCTCTATGTCGCTGCTGCCGCCAATGCTGTCGACCATCTTCGGTTATCCGACCGTCACCATCGGCATCGTCATCGGGCCGCGTGGCGTCGGCACGATGATTTCCATGCTTGTCGTCGGGCGCATCATGGGCAAGATCGATGCCCGAATTCTGGTCGTCATCGGCTTCCTCCTGACCGCGCAGTCGCTCTACACCATGGCCAGCTTCACCCCGCAGATGGACAACTGGCTGATTCTCAGCTCCGGCGTGATCCAGGGCCTGGGCATGGGAATGGTGTTCGTGCCGCTGTCGACGGTTGCCTTCGCCACGCTCGATGCCCGCTACCGCACCGATGCAACCTCGTTGTTCAGCCTGGTGCGTAATCTTGGCTCGTCGATCGGCGTCTCGGTCGTGACGGTGCTGCTGGTGCGCAACACGCAGATCAACCACGCCGAGCTTTCGGCCTTCATCAACCCGTTCAATCCCAATCTCTGGGCTGTCTCGCCGGCGGCCGCCGGCGGCGACCCGACGGCGCTGTCGCAGGTCGATCGCATGGTCAATCTCCAGGCGATGATGATCTCCTACGTCAACGACTTCAAAATACTGATGATGATGACGCTGGCCGCCATCCCGTTCGTGCTTCTGTTGCGCAAGCCGAAAACGGCACCGGCCGGCGGCGGCGCGCCTGCCGCCCATATGGACTGATGGAGCGGCCGCTCGCCAGGGGATGTCCGCCGGCGATATCTTTGCTACCTGCCGAGCACCAGCGACCAGTAGCGCAGGTTGGGGTCGCGGCCGTCGCGGACATAGGCAAGCCCGAAGCGGCTGAAGTCCGGATCGAGTATGTTGCGCCGGTGTCCCTGCGAATGCATCCAGATATCGAACAGCTTCTGTTGGTCGAAGCGGCCGGCCGCGATGTTCTCGGCCGCGGCACCGTGTACGCCGTTGTCCTTCATGCGCGAGGCGAAATCCTTGCCCCAGCCGGTGGTGTGGCTCATGTTTTCACGCTGCGCCATGTAGCCGGCCTGCTGGAGTGCTGCTTGCTCAAGCTGTGCGTCGGAAACAAGCGGCCCTAGCCCGGCGGTCGCGCGCAGGCTGGCCAGCGTGCCGGTTGCCGAGGAGGAGACCCCGGCGCCTTGCCCGGTCGGCAGCGAAACGGTGCCGCAGGCGGCCAGCCCGAGCAAGGCCGCGAGGCCGGCCGTCTTGAGCCAGGTGCGCCTATTCAGGTTTGCGGTCGGGTCGCTTTCGAGTCTTGAAATGGTCATGCCTGCCTGAGATAGTCGCGATCGTGGCTTTTGCCGGGCAGGGTGATGAAAATCTGAAATCGAATGGCGGTTAGCCGCTTATTTCACAAGCGTGATGAGGCGGCCGGCATACATCTCGCGATTTCCGAACACGGCCGTGCAGTCGGTTTTGATGGACGAGTTGCCTGTCATCTGCACGGTCAGGCCAACAAGCCTCAGACAGTCGCCCTGACCGCTCATATCCGAGTTGCCGGCAAAGGAAATGGCCGCGTCAGGCGCATAGACGAACCCGCTGATCACGGAATTCGCGCCGCCATTCAGCGTCAAGGCCGATGTGTTGCCATGGTTCTCGAAAATGGTGATGCCTGCATAGGGGCCGCTGGTGGCCGGGGAAAGGTCCACCTTTTCATTGGCATTTATGTAGATCTGTGCGCCCTCCATCAGGAATATGGTGACGCCGTGGCCGGTCAGGCTGCCGTTGCCGCCCGGTTTCAGGGTCACGCCGCGCAAAATGTAGACGCCCGGGTTGAGCGTGATATTTCCCGACAATGTCTTGTCGCAATAGGTGCCGGGCGACAGCGTGTAGGTTTTGCCGTTCGGGACCGGCAGGCAGAATGTGTAGGGGGGAGGCACGATGTCGGCCAGGGGATCGAAGGACGCATATTGATGTTCGAGCGGCGCGCCGCAGGCGAGATTGGCACTGGGCGGTAAAAGCCCGGAAGTGCCGCCGACGGTCGAGACGCAACCCGCCGAAACCTGAGCGGAACCGCCTCTGCTGACGGCATCGGACGCGTCCGAGTTTGCCGCGATCACGCAATTGCTCATGGCGACGTCGGTCGAGCCCTGCAGGCTTGCCGCGGCCGACGCATGCGGATCGAGCGCCAGCACGCAGGCCTGTGCGCCCGGGTGCATCTTGACCGTCGCCGACCGGCGCGCTGGCCAGGGGGCCGCGCCATTGATGAAGCTCGGACGGTTGATGCCTGACGAAAGCGAGATGTAATAGGCGCTCGGGTCGCCGCTGGCTGTGGCCGAAAAAGCGGAGATGCTGTCTGAATATTCCTGTTGATCGGCGACGCTCATATTGGCCGCAAAGAATGTCAGCCCAAGCCCTTGGACATCACTCGCGCTCATGCTGGGCAGGTACTTCGTGCCGACGGCAAGCCCAGCCGCGTCCAGCGAGTTCTGCAATTGCGCGGCGTCATCGCTCGTGCCTGTCAGGTCGAGGGTGCCGGCGACGACGGCCATTATCGGCAGCAGCGCTATGGCGGTCGCCATGGCAAAATTGCCGTGCTCCGAAGACCAGAAGCCCTTCAACGTGAACATCGCCCCTCGCCAAGGTTTGAAAAGCTCAGGTGATACACCTTGGGGTCTCTACGAGTAATTTAAGCAATAGCTAAAATGCATAGATTCTAAGATGAACTCGGTGGTTCGCCAAACCAAGGCCGCCCAGCAGGCATAACGAGACGCGGCGACAATCCCGGGAAGATCGGATATGATGCCAGCGTTCTTGAAGTGGCAGCTACGGGCGGCCACCCTAGGCGGTGACCGCCCCCCGAGAAAAACGGAGGTAGGTTATGGCCGGCTTTCATGTCATGGCGGACGCGCACGGGATGCATGTGCAACCCGCGGTCCGCCGCATTTCCACGCCAGACCTCTGGGACGCATTGAGACTTGGCGCCGAGGACTTCTGGGCCAAGCCCTCGCATTACGTGTTCCTGTGCCTGATCTATCCGGTTGTCGGCCTGATCCTAACGCGGTGGACCTCCGGCTCCAACGCCATCCAACTCGTCTATCCCTTGATGTCGGGCTTTGCCCTTGTCGGCCCGTTCGCCGCGATCGGACTCTATGAGATCAGCCGCCGGCGCGAGCTGGGCATGAACACCAACTGGCGGCACGCCCTGGATGTGCGCCGCTCACCGGCGCTGCCCTCGATAGCGGCCATCGGCATCATGCTGTTCGCGCTGTTCCTGCTGTGGCTGTTCACGGCGCAGTCGATCTACACCAGCCTTTTTGGCAGCGAGCCGCCGGCTTCGATCGGGGCCTTCCTACGCGATGTGCTGACGACCAAGAAGGGCTGGACACTGATCCTTCTCGGCAACGCGGCCGGCCTAGTCTTCGCGGTGGTCGTGCTGGCGACCACGGTCGTTGCCTTCCCGCTTTTGCTTGATCGTGACGTCGGCGCCGTTTCGGCGATTGAGACCTCGGCCCGGGCGGTCATGGCAAATCCGTTGCAGATGGCGCTCTGGGGTCTGATTGTCGCGGTGCTGCTGGTGATCGGCTCTATCCCGCTGTTTGCCGGTCTCGCCGTCGTCATGCCGATCCTCGGCCACGCGACCTGGCACCTCTACCGCAAGGTGGTCGAGCCCGCGCAGATCCGGCCCCCGCGCCGTCCGATGTGATGCCTCAACGCTGCGCGTCAGTCGCCATCTTCAGCGCCAGCGCCGTCAGCACGGTTCCCATCATCCAGCGCTGGATCACCAGCCATAGCGGCCGCCCGGCGAGGAAGGTGGCGATCGAGCCGGCGGTCAGCGCGATGATGGCATTGACGCTGAGGCTGATCGATATCTGCGTCGCGCCCAGCACTAGAAGCTGCGACAGGACATGGCCCTTGCCGGGGCTGATGAACTGCGGCAGCAGCGAAAGATAGAGAACGGCCACCTTGGGATTGAGCAGATTGGTCATCAATCCCATGGCGAACAGCTTGCGCGGCCGGTCCTTCGGCAGGTCGCGCACCTGGAACGGCGAGCGTCCGCCGGGTTTCACCGCCTGCCAGGCCAGCCACAGGAGATAGAGCACGCCGGCAAAGCGCAACACATCATAGGCATAGGGCACCGCGATCAGCAGCGCCGTGATGCCGAACGCGGCCGACAGCACGTAGAACAGGAAGCCGACCGCAACGCCGCCAAGCGAGATCAGTCCGGCCTTCGGCCCTTGCGACAGCGAGCGCGAGATCAGGTAGATCATGTTGGGGCCTGGCGTCAGCACCATGCCGAGGCAGACCAGCGCGAAGGCGAGATGGTTGGCGGTGTCGGGCATTGTTCGTTCCCCAGCGTGCCGCGATGGATGAGGGACCGCGCGGGCGGTCAATCTGTGCCCGTCACGGCGGCCGTCTGCAAGGGCTTGACGCCGCCAGGCGTTGCGCCAGGAACGATCCTGGTTAGCCGACCACGCGCAGGTTCGACAGTTCGTTGCCGATTTCCTTGAAATCGTTTGCCAGGCTGGCGCCGGTCGCATTCCAAAACAGCTTCGCCGGTTTGCTCGGATCCGTCGCATCCTTGCGGAAGCGCGAATTCGACGAGCAGGATTTCAGCGCATCGATCGCCAGCTTGTCGCTGGCCTTGGTCGTCGACAGGTCGAGCGCCACCGTCATCACCATGATGTTGGCTGCCTTGGCGTTGTTGCAAAGCGTGGCCATCTGCTCGTTGAGCGCGTTGGTGTAGTTGCCGTTCGAATAGTCCAACTGACCGATGGCGCTCGACGTTCCCATGAACAGGCGGCCGACCGAAGTGCCGTTGTAACCGGGGTTGAGATAGCCGTAGGACGCATAGGTCGATTTCGAATTGGCGGGATCCGAGTAGCCCAGCGAGGAAGGTGTATAATAGGTGTTGGCGCCGTCGGTCAGCACGATCACCACCTTGTCGTTGCCTCTTTCGGTTTCTGGGCGCCCTTGCGTGAACGGCTCTCCGCTCGAAACCACCCGCCAGCCCCAGGCCATGCCCTCGGGGACGTTGGTGCCGCCATTCGGCTGCATCAGGTCGATCGCCGCCTTGATCGAGGTGAGCCCGTCGGCGACGCTGACATCGGTCAGCGGCGTGATCGGGTTGGTGGTGCAGCTGTAATTCGGCCCGTTCCCGGCGGGCAGCGCCGGCGCATCGATCGGCCGCGGCTGGAAATACTTGGCCATGTTGCGCAGCCGCGATTGGCCGCTGCTGCTCGATGGATCGTCGTTCCACCAGCTGTTGACGGCGCCATAGGTTGCCGGCGCGGCCTCGTCGGGATCCTGGGTGAGCTTCCAGTGATTGCCCGGTTCGTCGGGGGCGAACATGGGCACGAACATCGTTGCCGGATCGCCGACGCCGATGCCGGTGTTGGCCGAGCCACCGGACGGCGTGGCGTCGTTGATGTTGTAGGGGTAGGGCCTGGCCTCGACGCAGCCTTGCCAACTGGCGAACGGACCATAGGAATCGATATAGTCATATTCGTCGTGGCTGCTTTTGCAGGTGTTGTTCGAATTGTATTGGTCGCACACGACCCGTTTGCTGTTGACGACCCGCTCGTGGTTGGTGACGACCTGCATGTCGCGGTAGAGCGAGAACCGGGTCAGCATCTGGCCTTCCCCGGTTCCCCAGCCGGTCCCGCGCTTGTACCAGATGCCGTTGGTTTGCTGGGCGTACTTGTTGGCGGCGTTCAGCGTCGACCAGTCGAAATTCTCGTTCGACACCGGCGACAACCCTTCGGTGTCCATCCACGATGCGTTGCCATTCCTGGGGCCGACATTGACCGAGGCGGCAAAAGGGACGAGGCCGAATTGCACCGGCTTGTCGACCTGCTTGATCATGATCGCCTGCTGGGCCAGCGTGTCGACCAGCTGCTTGGAGGCAGTCTTGAGAAGATCGATGCGCTTTTGCCCCGAGCCCGTGCCAAGCGTGGTCATCGATCCGGAATTGTCGAGCACCAGGGCAACTTCCAGCGTGTTCTTCAGCCGCACCTGCGAGGTGACGTTGAAGCTGAGCCTCTGGTTCGCATCGGTCGCCGATTTGCCGACGAATTGGGCGAAGGCGGGGTAGAAATAGGGTTTGTAGTTGAGCTGGGCGGTCATGGTGAGCAGGCCGCCGCCGCTGGTGTTGCTTGGCAAGATGACGTTGAGCGTGGCGCTGGCGGGATCGATATCGTTCAAATTGGCGTTGAAGAAGTCGAGCGCATAGGCTCTCAACTGGTCGTCGGTCGCACCTTCCGTCAGCCGGCGGGCCGTAGCGAAGTTGGCGGCGTCCAGCGCGTTCATCAACATCTGCTTTTCGCGGTTCATTTCCGTGAAGTCGACAGCGAGCGCCAGACCGCCCATCAGCGGCACCATCGCCACAACCGTCATAAGAGCATAGTTGCCGCGCCTGTCGCGGCGGAACTGACGCCAGATTTTATGCATGTCTTGAAGCGGCCCCCGCCGACGGATTCTCGGTCGGCGCGAGCTTCCCACAGAACGCTGAAGGACGGGTTTGGGAAACCGCTCTATTGCTTGGTTGGCGCTTCACCAACCGCTAACCAATCAAAGGCCGCGGCTTGCGCCGCAATTCGTGCCGATGCGGGTGAAAGCTGGTGACAGCATGGGCCGGTTCGGATAATTCGAACCGGCTGCGGCGAACCGTCGGCCGCCGCACCCGCAACGATCATACTGAAGGAAACGGCATGGCGGATTCGCCCGAAATCGTCGGCTCGCTCGAAGACGTGTCGAAAGCCTATTCGGCAATTCTCTGCGACGTCTGGGGCGTGGTGCACAATGGCGAGTGGCATTTTCCGGCGGCCGCGGCCGCGCTGGCGGCGGCAAGGGCGACCGGCACTCCTGTCGTTCTGATCACCAATTCGCCACGCCGCAGTGCCGATGTCGTGGCACAGATGAGCGTGATCGGCGTTCCGCCGTCAGCCTATGACCGTGTGGTGACCTCGGGCGACGTGACCCGCGACCTGATCGCGGAGGGCCCACGCAAAGTCTTCCACATCGGCGCCGACCGCGATTTGACCCTTTACGATGGCCTCGATGTCGAACTCGTCGAGGAATTCGAGGCCGCCGGCGTCGTGTGCACCGGGCTGTTCGACGACGAGGTTGAAAAACCCGAGGATTATGCCGACTTGCTGCGCCGGTTGCGCGCCAGGAACTTGCCATTCATCTGCGCCAATCCCGATATCATGGTTGAACGCGGCGAACGGATCATCTGGTGCGCCGGTGCACTCGCACGCGACTACGCGCAGCTCGGCGGCCGCACGCTGATCGCCGGAAAACCCTATGCGCCGATCTACGAGGTCGCGATGAAGGAGGTGGCCGAGATCCTCGGCCGGCCGGTTGAGCGTTCGCAAATACTGGCGATCGGCGATGGCATGATGACCGACGTCAAGGGCGCGGCCGACAATGGTTTCGACGTCCTCTATGTCTCCGGCGGCATTCACGCCCGCGACTACGGCGATCCATCCCGGCCGGATCCGGCAAGGCTTGGGCTCTTCCTGGAGCGGCACGGCTATCGTCCGGTGGCCGTCATCGCAAGGCTGCAGTAGGTGGCAATGGTCGCGTTCCAGCATCTTGCGACAACCGCGCCGCTGCCCGCCGATCTGCGAGGCGGCGTCGTTGCGATAGGCAATTTCGATGGCGTCCACCGTGGCCACCAGGCCGTTCTCGAACGGGCGTTGGCGGAGGCCAAGCGGCGTGGCGTGCCGGCCCTGGTGCTGACCTTCGAACCGCACCCGCGAACGGTTTTCAAGCCTGATTTGCCGCTTTTCGTGCTGACGCCGCCGCCGATGAAGGCGCGGCTCTTGTCGCTGCTGGGCTTTGCCGCGCTCGTCGAGCAACCTTTCACGCGCGATTTCGCCTCGCTGTCGGCGGAAGCCTTCGTCACCGATGTGCTGGAGAGGACGCTGGGCATCACCCATGCCGTGACCGGATTCGATTTCCATTTCGGCAAGGACCGCCAGGGCGGGCCGGCCTATCTGATGGCTGCCGGCGAGCGCCATGGCTTCGGTGTCACACTCGTCGACGCCTTTCGCGACGAAGGCGCCGATGTGGTTTCGTCGAGCCGCATCCGTGCCTTGCTTTGCGAGGGCGAGGTGGCCGGGGCCGCCGGTCTGCTCGGCTATCGCTTCACGGTGGAAAGCGAGGTTGTCGGCGGCCAACAACTCGGGCGAACGCTCGGCTTTCCCACCGCCAACATGAGGCTTCCGGCGGCAGCCACGCTCAAGGAAGGTATTTACGCCGTCCGCTTCCGGCGCGCCGCCGGCACGCTGCACGACGGCGTCGCCAGCTTTGGCCGCCGCCCGACCGTCGACGACAACGGCGCACCGCTCCTGGAAACCTTCGTCTTCGATTTTTCCGGCGATCTCTATGGCGAGACTTGCGAAGTGTCGTTCTTCGGCTTCCTGCGCAGCGAGATCAAGTTCGACGGGCTCGATGCGCTGGTGGCGCAGATGAAGCGCGATGAAGCCGAGGCACGCGCGCTGCTTGGCGGCGTCAAGCCGCTGTCCAGCCTGGACGCCGCGGTGGCGTTCTGAAGCATGACCCCGAAATGGGGAAGGCGAGTTCCTACCTCTTCAATGCAAGACCGACGGCGATGAAGGTCCAGCCCTGGAAGATCAGGTCGATCGCCAGGAACAGTCCGAGCACCCACAGGCTGTTGACCGGCCAGCCCATGGCGATGATCAGCCCCGCGAGCACGCTGATGAGACCCGCCGCGACAATCCAGCCCCAGCCGCGCTCCGGGCGGTGGCTGTAGCCGACCCAGGCCCGCAGCGCGCCGGAAGCGACGAGCGCGACGGCCAGCAGGAAGGTCAGCACCGCCGAGGCCAGCAGCGGATTGTCGAAAGCGAAGAATCCGGCGACCGCATAAAGCAGTCCGCTGAGCAGCCAGTAGAAGAAGCGTCCCCAGGTCTTGACCCCGAAAGCATGCATGATCTCGATGATGCCGGCCACCAGCATCAGCCATCCAACGACATAGACGGAAGCCACCGTGGCGATGAACAGATTGCCGAAGGCGATGCCGCCGAGGATCAGCAGCACCACGCCCAGGCCGACGAACCATCCCCATTTGTCGCGCGTCTGGCCGATCGCGTTCTTCAGAGTATCGCCGTGCAAGGTCATGTCCATGCCTCCATTGAGGGCCGCCAGCATGCAAGGACGTTACCCTCGGCGCCAACCCGCGTCCAGCCGGTCGCGGACGCGATGGTGCAGGCAATGCGAGCCGGTTGTCTCGTCCTTAAATCAAATTTTACCAAAGCCTCGTCAAAGCTGTCGCCGTATCGCGTTAGTGGAGTGGCCATGAGTCCGGTCGGGAAGATTTCTGCAGCCTTGGCTACCGTCATGCTGGCTACGTCAGGCGCGGCCGAGGCCGGCGATGGCGCTTTCGGCTGGCTGTCCGGCGATTGGTATCTGATGGTCGGCGCGACCGGCATGGTGGCGCCCAATTTCGAGGGCGGCAAGAAGTACATGCTGAGCGCCCAGCCCATCATTTCGCTGGGCAAGGCCGGTCCCCAGGCGCGTTTCACGTCCCGCAACGACAATATTTCGCTGGCGCTCGTCGACGATGGCGGCGTCCGCGCGGGCCTGACCGGCAAGTTCCTGTTCTCGCGTGACGATGGCGATGCCGACGAACTCAAGGGGCTGGACCCGGTGCGCTGGGGCGGCGAGGTCGGCGGCTTCTTCGAATTCTACCCGACGGACTGGATGCGCGCACGTGCCGAATTGCGGCACGGCATCCGTGCCCATAATGGCTTTGTCGCTGATATCGCCGCCGATGCTTTCTACGACGTCACGCCGACGGTCAGGATTTCGGGTGGCCCACGCGTGTCTTTTGCCTCGGCGAACTATTTCGATGCCTACTATGGCGTCAACGCGCAGGAAGCCGTGGCCTCGGGGCTGAGCCAGTACAATCCCGGCGGCGGCCTGAAATCCGTCGGCCTCGGCGGCGCCGTGACCTGGAAGGTGACCGATCCGATGACCGCCAGCCTGTTTGGCGAATATTCGCGCCTCGAAGGTCCGGCGGCCGATTCCAGCCTGGTCAAGGAGCGCGGCGACCGCAACCAGTTCATGGTCGGCGTGTCGACCACCTATCGCTTCGACTTCAAGATGTAAGTGAATCGAACGAGACGCTTTATTCCTGCGCTCTTCTCCGCTAAAAGCCCAGCAATGACGAGCTTTTCGCGCCTTCGCGCGCCGACGATACGAATTACCAGCCCGGTGTTCCCGGCAGCCTGAAGGCTGTTGGAGCAGCCGGGACTATTGCGCGCGGCCTCTCGCGCTTTTCCAGATCATCAAGGCATGTCGCCCAGAAGTGGCCCGGTTTGGGAAAACGGCATGCGTATAAAGTAAAATTCCAAGCCGCAAGCCACGTGGCCCGGCATGCACATGGCAGACCAATGACCGACCAAAACCAATTAACGATCGACTATTCCAAGACCCTTTACCTGCCGCAGACGGAGTTTCCGATGCGCGCCGGCTTGCCCGAGAAGGAGCCCGTGCTTGTCAAGCGCTGGCAGGACATGGACCTCTACCGCAAGCTGCGCGAGAGCGCGGCCGGGCGCACGAAATACGTGCTGCATGACGGCCCGCCCTACGCCAACGGCAACATCCACATTGGCCACGCGCTGAACAAGATCCTCAAGGATGTCATCACCCGCTCGTTCCAGATGCGCGGCTATGACTCCAATTATGTGCCCGGCTGGGATTGTCACGGCCTGCCGATCGAATGGAAGATCGAGGAACAGTACCGCGCCAAGGGCAAGAACAAGGATGAGGTGCCGGTCAACGAATTCCGCAAGGAATGCCGTGAATTCGCCGCGCACTGGATCTCGGTGCAGGGTGGCGAGTTCCAGCGGCTTGGCGTCATCGGCGACTTCAAGAACCCTTACACGACCATGGCCTTCCACGCCGAGTCGCGCATCGCCGGCGAATTGCTGAAATTCGCCATGTCTGGCCAGCTCTACCGCGGTTCGAAGCCGGTGATGTGGAGCGTCGTCGAGCGCACGGCGCTCGCCGAGGCCGAGATCGAGTACCAGGATTACGAGTCCGACACGATCTGGGCGAAGTTTCCGGTGGCCAATCTCGTCCTCGCCAGTGTTGTGGACGGGCAGCCGGCGGAGCTCGATCCGGACCTGAGCGGGCGCTCGCTTGACCTGCTGGATGCCCATGTCGTCATCTGGACGACGACGCCATGGACCATCCCTGGCAACCGCGCCGTCAGCTATTCGCCGCGCGTCGCCTATGGCCTCTACGAGGTGACGGCGGCCGAGAATGCGTTTGGCCCGCAGCCGGGCGAGAAGCTGATCTTTGCCGATGCCCTGGCCGAGGATAGCCAGGCCAAGGCCAAGGTCACGTTGAAGCGCCTTCACGGCATCAGCGCAGAACAGCTTGGAAATCTTGTGCTTTCGCATCCCTTCAAGGGCCTCGGTGGCGGCTACGAGTTCCCGGTTGCGATGATCGCCGGCGAGCATGTCACCGATGATGCCGGCACGGGCTTCGTGCACACGGCTCCCGGCCATGGCCGCGAGGACTTTGATGCCTGGATGGATGCCGCGCCGGCGCTGCGCCAACGCGGCATCGACACCGAGATCCCGTTCACCGTCGACGATGCCGGCTTCTTCACCAAGGACGCGCCGGGCTTTGGCCCGGACCGCGAAGGCGGACCAGCGCGCGTCATCGACGACAACGGCAAGAAGGGCAACGCCAACCAGGCGGTCATCGACGAGCTGATCAAGCGCAACGCGCTGTTCGCGCGCGGCCGGCTGAAGCACAGCTACCCGCATTCATGGCGTTCGAAGAAGCCGGTCATCTTCCGCAACACGCCGCAATGGTTCGTCTACATGGACAAGGACCTCGGTGATGGCACCACGTTGCGCAGCCGCGCGCTGAAGGCGATCGACGAGACGCGCTTTGTCCCGGCCGCCGGCCAGAACCGTATCCGCGCCATGATCGAGGAGCGCCCCGACTGGGTGCTGTCGCGCCAGCGCGCCTGGGGCGTGCCGATCGCCGTCTTCGCCGACGAGGACGGCAACGTGCTGAAGGACGAGGCGGTCAACCAGCGCATCATGGACGCCTTCGAGGCGGAGGGCGCCGACGCCTGGTTCGCGCCCGGCGCCAAGGAGCGCTTCCTCGGCAATCACGATGCCTCCAAATGGCGGCAGGTGATGGACATTCTTGACGTCTGGTTCGATTCGGGCTCGACCCATGTCTTCACCCTGGAAGACCGGCCCGACCTGAAGTGGCCGGCGGATGTCTATCTCGAAGGCTCCGACCAGCATCGCGGCTGGTTCCACTCCTCACTGCTCGAAAGCTGCGGCACCAGGGGCAGGGCGCCTTACGACACCGTCGTCACCCATGGCTTCACCATGGACGAGGATGGCCGCAAGATGTCGAAATCGCTCGGCAACACGGTCGTGCCGCAGGATGTGATCAAGCAGTCCGGCGCCGATATCCTGCGGCTCTGGGTGGTGACGACCGACTATTGGGAAGACCAGCGGCTCGGCAAGAACGTGCTGCAGACCAACATCGATGCCTATCGCAAGCTGCGCAACACCATCCGCTGGATGCTGGGCACGCTCGCCCATGACGATGGTGAGGACGTGCCCCTGGAGACGATGCCGGAGCTGGAGCGGCTGATGCTGCACCGGTTGGCGGAGCTCGACGAGGTGGTGCGCCAGGGCTACGACGCCTTCGAGTTCAAGCGCATCACGCGCGCACTGCTCGATTTCATGGTGGTCGAGCTGTCGGCCTTCTATTTCGATATTCGCAAGGACGCGCTCTATTGCGATGGCCCGTCGAGCGTGAAGCGCAAGGCCTCGGTCCAGGTGGTGCGCCATCTCTTCGACTGCCTGGTGAGATGGCTGGCGCCGATGCTGCCCTTCACCATGGAAGAGGCCTGGCTCGACCGTCATCCCGATGCGGTCTCGGTACATCTCGACCAGTTCCCGCACATCCCTGCGAATTGGAAGAACGAGGCGCTGGCGGAGAAATGGCGCAAGGTCAGGCAGGTGCGCCGCGTCGTCACCGGCGCGCTCGAGATTGCGCGTGCCCAGAAGGTGATCGGCTCCTCGCTGGAGGCTGTACCGGTGGTCACGATCAACGACGCGGCGCTCGAGGCGGCGATATCGGACGTCGACATGGCTGAAATGGCGATCACCAGCGATCTGGTCATTGCCCATGGCCAGGCGCCGCAAACCGCCTTTGCCCTCGACGATGTCAAGGGCGTCGCCGTGGTGGTCGAGAAAGCGGAGGATCGCGGACTGGTCAAATGCGCGCGTTCCTGGCGCTACACGGCCGATGTCGGGCAGGATCCGGAATTCCCGGATGTTTCGGCACGTGATGCCGCCGTGCTGCACGAGTTGAAGGCGCTGGGAAGGCTCTAGTGCCTGTCGCCCAAAAGTGCGTAGCGGTTTTGGGATAAACGACAGGCACCAGATCAAGCGCGTGCCTGTCGCCCAAAAGTGCGCAGCGGTTTTGGGATAAACGACAGGCACCAGATCAAGCGCGTGCCTGTCGCCCAAAAGTGCGCAGCGGTTTTGGGACAAACGACAGGCACCAGATCAAAGAAGTGCACAAATGCCACGCCGAACGGTGGAGATCCGGCCGCGCGTTGCCCTTAACGAGTGGTTGAGGTAAACACGCGAAACTCCGGAAGACAAATTGTCGCCGGATTTCCGTCGCAAGTGCTTGCAAGATGGGGACCGGATACAAAGCCGGTGCGATCGAGAGGCTGTCTAGAGTGGGACTTTTTGGCATGACCGAGAGATATAACGCGCGCCTTGCGCTGTTGGCGCCGCTTGTCGTATCGGGCCTCGCTTTGTCCGGCTGCATGGGCTCTCCGACCTATGGCACCGACAAGACCGCTGCCGAACAGTTGGCCGGCGATCTGACAGGCGCCGTGTCCTTCGCGCCGAAGCACAAGGACCCGATCGACTACAAGCCGCGTCCCACTCTGGTGAAGCCGGCACCCGGCCAGAAGGAAGCGCTGCCTGCCCCGCAGGAAAGCATTCAGACGGCGAACGCCGGCTGGCCCGAGTCGCCCGAGCAGCGCCGCGCGCGCCTGCGCGCCGACGCCACCGCGCACCAGAATGACCCAGCCTACCAGGCGGAGATCGTCGACGACGTGCAGACGGATCCGGCTTCGGTGAAAAGGGCGATGGCTGAATCAGGATCTAGCCACCCGCCGGCGTGGAAACCCGCCGATTCCGACAAGGGCCGCGCTGCCGAGATCCAGCGCCGCCTTGCCGAAAGCAAGCAGGGCGACCCCAATACGCGTAAATATCTCAGCGAGCCGCCATTGCCCTACCGTGTCGCCTCCGATGCCGCGCCGCAGAACGAACTCGGCGAAGACGAGTACAAGAAGGAGCGCCGCCTCAAGGCAAAGGCCGAGGGCAAGAAGGGCGGCTGGTTCGACTGGTTGCCGTCGCTGTAAGAACAGTCGCGCCGCCTTGTCGTGCGCGGCCTTGGCTCAGTCTCGACGCCCCCTGAAAAAATCCTTCAGCAGCAGGCCCGCTTCGGTTTCGGCCATACCCGGATAGATATCGGGTGTGTGATGGCAGGTCGAAGAAGTGAAGAAGCGTACGCCGTTGACCACGGCGCCGCCCTTTTCGTCGGCGGCGCCGAAATAGAGACGGCGCAGCCTGGCGAAGGAGATGGCTCCGGCGCACATGGCGCAAGGTTCCAGTGTCACATAAAGATCGTGGCCGGTGAGCCGCTCGCTCGAGAGTTTGCCGCAGGCTTCACGGATCACTAGCATCTCTGCGTGCGCCGTCGGGTCGGCAAGCTCGCGCGTGCGGTTCCCGGCACTGGCAATGACCGTGCCGCCATTGGCGATCACCGCGCCGACCGGCACTTCGCCGCGCAAGGCTGCAGCTTCGGCCTCCTGCAGCGCCAGCGCCATGAAATCCGGCCTCTTCAAGCGGTTTGTCTTCCCATTATATCCTCGCCACCCGGCGGTGATCCTGTTATGGAGCGCATCAACCCGAAAATCGGACTCGATTTTCGGGAATGATCATGCGCCAAATCAAAAATGCTACAGCGTTCGTTGCGCGCCGAACGGATGTGCCACGCTGTAGCAGCGCAAACGGACAAAGGCCACATGGACGACAACGACAAGAAATCTCCGCGCAAAGGCGGCCCGGGCAGGAGTGGCCCGAAATCGGCAGGTGCACGTGGCCGCGACGCCAGCAAGGGCGGGAAGCCGTCCTTTGGTACGAAAAAGCCTTATGCCCCGCGTGGCGATCGGCCGATGGCCGCCGATGGGGACCGGCCGAAGCGGGACTTCAAGGGCGGTGACAGGCCGTTCAGCAAGGGACCGCGCCCAGAAGGCAAGCCTTACGAAAAGCGCGAAGGCCCGCGCAAGCCCTACGCGCCTCGCGGCGACCGTCCGATGGCGGCCGAAGGCGAGCGCAAGCCTTATGAAAAGCGCGAGGGGCCGCGCAAGCCCTATGCCCCGCGCGGCGAGCGTCCGATCGCCGCCGAAGGCGAGCGCAAGCCTTATGAGAAGCGTGAAGGGCCGCGCAAACCCTATGCCTCGCGTGGCGACCGTCCCATGGCGGCCGAAGGCGAACGCAAGCCTTATGAGAAGCGTGAAGGCCCGCGCAAACCCTACGCGCCGCGCGGCGACCGTCCGTTTTCTGCTTCGGCCGACGGCGGCGAAAAGCGCTTTGACCGTCCCAAGCGTGATTTCACAGATCGTCCGAAGCGGGATTTTGCTGACCGTCCAAAGCGCGACTTTGGAGGCGACAGACCCAAGCGTGATTTCGGTGATCGGCCCCAGGGTGCATCGGGCGGTGGTTTCAAGCCACGTCCGCGACCAGCCGAAGGAACCGAAGAAGCCGGCGAGCGCATCGCCAAGCGGCTGGCACGCGCCGGGCTCGCCTCGCGCCGCGATGCCGAGGAACTGATCGCCGCCGGCCGCGTCAAGGTCAATGGCCGGGTGCTGGCCTCGCCGGCGTTCAACGTCATGCCCAATGACATCATCCATCTCGACGGCATGGAAATCCCGCCGATCGAACGCACGCGCCTGTTCCTGTTCCACAAGCCGGCCGGCGTCGTCACCACCAACCGCGACCCCGAAGGCCGCAAGACCGTCTTCGACGTGCTGCCGGCCGAGCTGCCGCGGCTGATGACCATCGGCCGGCTCGATATCAACACTGAAGGCCTGCTGCTGCTGACCAATGATGGCGGCCTGTCGCGCGTGCTCGAACTGCCGGCCACCGGCTGGCTGCGCCGCTACCGCGTGCGCGTCCACGGCAAGGTCGAGGAAAGCGCGCTCGCCGGCCTGCGCGAAGGCATTGCCGTCGACGGCGTCTTCTACGGCGCCATCGAAGCCAGCCTCGATCGCGAGCAGGGCTCCAACGCCTGGCTGACGATCGGCTTGCGCGAGGGCAAGAACCGTGAGGTCAAGAACATCCTCGGCGCGCTCGGCCTCGACGTCACGCGGCTGATCCGCATCTCCTACGGCCCGTTCCAGCTCGAGGATCTCCCCGAAGGTCATGTGCTGGAGATCAAGGGCCGAGTGCTGCGCGACCAGCTTGGCGAGCGCCTGGTCGAGGAATCCGGCGCCAATTTCGACGCCGAGATAACAAAACCGTTTTCCAACCAGCCCGTGCGGCGCACCGAAGTCCGCGAGGCCGAGCCCGAACGGCCGAAGTTTACGCGAGACGGCGAGCGACGGCCGATCGGCGAGGGCGGGCTGATCAAGAACCGCAAACGCCGGGAAGGCAGCCGCGACGAGGCGCTCGGCAAACTGTCGACGAGTCCCGACAGAGGCGAGAGAGCAGAAAAGAGCTTCGGCGATCGCGGTCCGCGACCGGAGCGTGGCGGCTTTGGCGATAAGCCGCGTGGAAGTTTCGGCGACAAGCCGCGCGGCGGATTCGGTGACAAGCCTCGCGGCGGCAAGAAATCCGAACGCGAGCAACGGCCGATCGAGCCGCCAGGCCAGCGCAAGGCCAATGTCTGGATGGCGCCGGGAGCCCGGCCGATCGGCAAGGGCAGGGCGGAGGCCGATGCGGCCAAGGCGGCCGAGAACAAAGCGCGCAAGGCCTCGTTCAAGCCGTCATATGGCAAGCCCGCCGACAAACCAGGCGGTGCGAAGCCATTCGGCAAGCCGCGTGGCGAGCGTCCAGGAGGCGCCGGTGGCGGTGAGCGGCCGCGCGGCGGCCCCAAGGGTCCCCGCACAAGATGAGAATCGTCGGCGGTGAGTTTCGCGGGCGTCCGCTGGCGACGCCCCGCAGCAGCGCTATCCGCCCGACGACCGACCGGACCCGCGAGGCCGTCTTCAACGTTCTGGCGCATCGCTTCGCCGGGCAAGTGGAGGGCGCGCGCGTGCTCGACCTGTTCGCCGGCACCGGCGCGCTTGGTTTGGAAGCCCTGTCGCGCGGGGCATCCTATGGCGTGTTCATCGAGGAATCGGCCGAAGGCCGGGGCCTGATCCGCGACAATGTCGAGGCCTTCGGCCTGACCGGACGCACCAAGATCTTCCGCCGCGATGCAACCGGCCTTGGCGAGGCGGGCACGCTGGCGCCGTTCGGTCTCGTCTTTGCCGATCCGCCCTACGGCAAGGGCCTTGGCGAGCGCGCCCTGCGGTCCGCCAAGGATGGCGGCTGGCTGCGCCCCGGCGCGCTCTGTGTGGTCGAGGAGACGGCGGCGGTTCCCTTCGAGCCAGGCCCGGGCTTTTCCGTGCTCGATGAGCGCAACTATGGCGAGACCGTCATCCGCTTCATCGAGGCTGCCTGACAGGACCGCTTCAGCAGTGGCCTCTTTGCCGCCGCCTTTGCCGGCAAGATGACCAACAATTCACTTTGCTTGTCGCCAGCGCCTTGCCTATCGTCGCTGCATGAAAACCGGAGCCATCGATGACATCCAGGACTGAATGGCTGCGGCCGGCGCTGCTGGCGACCTCGCTGGCCTTGTTCATCGCCGGCCCTGTCCTGGCCGACAGTTCTGCGTCGCCCAAGACTCTGCCGGCCGAGTTCAAGGTCACGGATTTCCTGCTCGACAACGGCATGGAAGTGGTCGTCATTCCCGATCACCGCGCGCCGATCGTCACCCATATGGTCTGGTACAAGATCGGTAGCGCCGACGAGCCGCCGGGCAAATCCGGCATCGCCCATTTCTTCGAGCATCTGATGTTCAAGGCGACAGCTCATCACGCGGCCGGCGAGTTCGATCGCGCCGTCTCCGACATTGGCGGCTCCAACAACGCCTTCACCTCCTATGACTACACCGCTTTCCACGAGACGGTGGCGCCGTCGGATCTCGAGCTGATGATGAGCTTCGAAGCCGACCGCATGCGCAACCTCATCCTCACCGACGACGTCATCAAGACCGAGCGCGACGTGATCCTGGAGGAGCGCCGCTCGCGCATCGACAACAATCCGCAGGCCGTGCTCGACGAGGAGGTCGATGCCACACTGTGGCAGAACCAGCCCTATCGTATCCCGGTCATCGGCTGGATGCAGGAGATGGAGCAGCTGAACCGCACCGACGCCGTCGCCTTCTACAACAAGTACTACCGGCCCAACAACGTCGTGCTGATCGTGGCCGGCGACGTCGAACCGGAAACGGTGAAGGCGCTGGCCGAGAAGACCTACGGCAAGGTGGCCCGCGGGCCGGATCTGCCGCCGCGGGTGCGCCCGGTCGAACCGGAGCAGAATACCAGGCGCACCGTCACGCTCTCCGACGCCCGCGTCAGCGTGCCGAGTTTCTCGACGCAATGGGTCGTGCCTTCCTATCACACCGCCAAGCCGGGTGAGGCCGAAGCGCTCGATCTGCTCGCCGAGATTCTCGGCGGCGGCAACCGCAGCCGGCTTTACCAGGCGCTTGTCGTCAAGCAGGGCATCGCTTCCAGCGCCGGCGCTTACTTCCAGGGCACCATGCTCGACGACACCAATTTCACCGTCTATGGCGCGCCGCGCGGCGACGCCAAGCTGGCCGACGTCGAAGCCGCGGTCGATGCGGAGGTGGCGCGCATCGCCAGCGACGGCGTCACATCGGATGAGCTCGAAAAAGCCAAGGACCGCTATGTCAGGTCGATGATCTTTGCCCGCGACAAGCAGGATTCCATGGCCAACATCTATGGCTCGACGCTCGCCACCGGCGGCAATGTCCAGGACGTGCAGCAATGGCCGGATCGCATCCGCAAGGTCACAACCGACGAGGTCAAGGCCGTTGCCGCGCGCTATCTTGTGCCGGCCCGCTCGACGTCAGGCTATCTCTTGCCGCAGCAACAGGCGGGGAATTGATGATGATGAACGAGCATCTCCGCGCTTTTCCTTCTCCCGCAAGGGGAGACGGGAAGGCCCTGCACGCCCTCGCGACCCTCTTTCTCTCCATCCTCTTCCTGGTCCTGCCGGCGCTTGCCGCCCGCGCCATGGAGATCCAGTCCGTCACCTCGCCGAAGGGCGTCACGGCCTGGCTGGTCGAGGACTATTCCGTGCCGGTTGTCGCCATCCGCCTCGTCTTCGGCGGCGGCTCGACTCAGGATCCGCCGGGCAAGGAAGGGCTGGCCAATCTGATGACCGGTCTGTTCGACGAAGGCGCCGGCACTCTCGATTCGGAAGCTTTCCAAATCAGGCTCGACGATGCCGGCGCCGAGATGAGCTTCGACGAGACCCGCGATGGCATCTACGGCTCCATGCGCATGCTGGCCGAACAGCGCGACGAAGCCTTCGACCTGTTGCGGCTGGCGGTCAACGAGCCGCGCTTCGACCAGGCGCCGATCGACCGCATCCGCGCCCAGGTCCTGTCCGGCATCATCGCCAACGAGAACGACCCAGACACGGTGGCGCAGAACCGATGGGCGCGCGCCGTCTATGGCGACCACCCCTATTCGCGCTCCGATCAGGGCACCAGGCAGAGCGTCGCCGCCATCACTCAGGCCGATCTCAAGGCCCTGCACAAGGCGGTATTCGCGCGCGGCGGCCTGCATGTCGCCGTGGTCGGCGCCATCGACGCCGAGACGCTGAAGAAGAAGCTGGACATGGTGTTCGGCGATCTGCCGCCGAACCAGGCGCTCGCCCCTGTCGGCGATATCGAGCCCAGGCTGGCGCAGCATATCGAGGTCAATTACGACCTGCCGCAGACTTCGCTGCAGCTCGCGTGGCCCGGCGTGAAGCGCACGTCGCCGGATTTCTTCCCGGCCGCGCTGATGAACGAAATCCTTGGCGGCGGCACCTTCACCTCGCGCCTGTTCCAAGAGGTGCGCGAAAAGCGCGGGCTGGCCTACAGCGTCAATTCCTCGCTGGTAAACCAGGACCACGCCGACGCACTGATCGTCACCACCGGAACGCGTTCCGACCGCGCCGCCGAGACGCTCGGCATCGTGCGCGACGTCGTCAAGCGGCTGGCCGAGGACGGCCCGACCGAGGCCGAACTGGCGGCGACCAAGAAATATCTGATCGGCGCCTATGCCATCAACAATCTGGATTCGTCGAGTTCCATCGCCGCGACGCTGGTCGAACTGCAACTCGACGATCTCGGCATCGACTACATGCAGCGCCGCAGCGGTTACATCAACGCGGTGACGCTGGATCAGGTCAAGGCGGCGGCGAAGAAGCTACTGACGGCGGAGCCGACCATCATGGTGGTCGGGCCTCCACTGGCGGGAGCAGGCAAGGGATGAGCCCCACCTTTGGCATAGCTTTCGGCGGCGGCGGCGCGCGCGGCCTGGCGCATATCCATGTCATCGAGGCGCTGGACGAGCTTGGCATCAAGCCGGTGGCGATAGCCGGCTCGTCGATCGGCGCCATCATGGGCGCCGGCATGGCCTCCGGCATGACCGGCAAGGATATCCACGACTATGCCCGCTCGATCCTTGGCCGCCGCGCCGAGGTGGCGAGCCGCATGTGGCGGGCGCGGCCGGGCACGATCGCCGAGGCCATGCAAAACGGCATCCGCGTCAGCCAGTTCAATGTCGAGCGCATCCTCAAGGCATTCCTGCCCGAGGCCATTCCTGAAACCTTCGCCGAATTGAAAATCCCGCTGAAGGTGACGGCGACGGACTATTTCGGCCACAAGCTCGCTGTCTTCGACGACGGCGACCTGCACTCGGCCCTTGCCGCTTCGGCCGCCATTCCCGCCGTCTTCCGCCCGGTGACGCGCGACGGCAGGCTGCTGATCGACGGCGGCATCTACAACCCCGTGCCGTTCGACCTGATCGAGAAGGATGCCGACATCATCATCGGCGTCGACGTGGTCGGCGCGCCGGAAGAGGCCGACCGCAAACAGCCGACCTCAGTCGACCTGATGTTCGGCGCCACGCAGCTGATGATGCAGTCGATCATCGCCAACAAGCTGAAACAGTGCCAGCCCGACATACTGGTCCGCCCGGCGGTGTCCAAATACCGGGTGCTCGATTTCCTGAAGATCGACGCCTTGATGAACGAGACGGCGGACATCAAGGATCGGCTGAAGCGGGAGGTGGAGAAGGTGGTGGAGGCGCGGCGCGGGAAGGGGAAGCGCGCGGCTGGGTGATACTTCTGGGAATGCGCCAGTCGGGCTCGAGCACAAGCGGCCGCTCAAGGCAGTGCGGGGCGCTCATTTATGAACATGCGCAGGCTTTTCCGGCTCGGTGCTCAACGCGCGAAGCGACGTTTAATGCGATCGACCACTGCACGTATGGGAGCGGATGCGCGCCAGGTCGTGCTGGATATTATGGCGGCCAAGTGGCTCTGCGCGTCCTGGCTTGCCTTTCGCATGCATTCAGTCTCTTCGATCAGCTTTGAGTTGTCAGAATTCAGCCGCTCTATTTCGGCATGGATTGTTGGAGAGTGCACCTTGGCAATGTGAGACCACAGCTGCCGTTGCGATCGATCCAGGTAGGTCTCCCGGTCCAATGCGTGAGGTTGAAGCCGATCTCGGACCGCAGATGCCAGACGGCCGAGGCCGATGACGGCGACTGTGTCGGGAAGGATTACTGTTTCGTGCGCGATGCCGAGATGATCGAGAAAGCGTTCCGCATTGACAATCGCGTCCGCGATCAGGTTAGCGTCGTGGAAGGAAACGATGCAGTCCGGCTTCATAAGTGGCAAAACGCCGACAAAGTCCGAAAAACAGGCCCTGGTCGTGTGCTCGCCGTCTATCAGCGCAAGCGTGGCCTTGGAGTCAACCGCGTCGGCGCGCACATCGGAAACGTCGCTGTCAATTGTGGTAAGCTTGGCCATCGCTGCGGAGGGGACATAGTCCGACAGCACGGAGATCATTCGAGCCGCCGAGTTTTCAGGATAGTGAAAAATCTGGGCGCGTTCGTCAGGCTGCGCCTTGGGTCGCGGGTCGACCGATATCACCGCCCTGCAGGCTGGATCCATCAGGTGCGGCACCAGGCTTCCCCCGAGGTGAGAGCCGATCTCGAGGTAGACATACTGGCCAAGCACCGACCGGGCGAAGTTCTGCACCCGCAGGAAGCTCTTGCGGTCACTGAGGGTGCTCTCGGTCTTGATCTGGAAAACGGCAATGTCGAGCGTTTCGATCATGCCCATCGCTTGATCGGCGGTTGGCATTGAGGTGGCTCCCTGGCACTGGGTTGCGGCTCGCTTGCTCGGTGCTATTGGCTGGACCGTCGCAAAATGATTATAGCTCCGTTGCACTTTCGCTCGAAGTCCGCAACAGCATATCTCGAAACACCTCGAAAGGTCGACGATGAACCGCCTTTATACAGATCTGCTGATCAAGATCATTGCCAATACAATTTATGGCTCCGGTTCGCAGGTCATGGATCCCTCGAAGGTTGGCCAGTCGACACCGTTCAATCGCGAGGATCGGCTCAACGGCCGCGATTGGCCGACGGTTGCCCATTCGATGGCGGGCATCAAGCGGCTGACCAATCTACGTGACCTCGTCCAGCGCGCCATCGATGAGAACGTCCTTGGTGATTTCATCGAGGCCGGGGTCTGGCGCGGCGGCTGCTGCATCCTGATGCGCGGCGTGCTGGCCGCCAACGGGATCACGGACAGGAAGGTCTATGTCGCCGACTCGTTCGATGGTCTGCCGCCGCCCGATCCTGAGAATTTTCCCGCCGACCGGGGCGACAGGTTGCATGAGTTCCGCCAACTGGCGATCGACCAGGGACAGGTTGAAGCGAATTTTGCCGCCTATGACCTGCTGGATGACCAGGTGGTCTTCGTCAAAGGTCTGTTCGGCAACACGCTGCCGGGTCTGGAAGCCGGTCCCTTCGCCTTGATCCGGCTGGACGGTGATCTATACGAGTCGACGATGGACAGCCTTGAAGCGCTCTATCCAAGGCTGTCGCCAGGCGGTTTCGCGATCATCGATGACCTGGCACTTCCGACCTGCCGGCAAGCGGTCGAGGAGTACCGCGCACGCAACCACATCACCGCGCAGATGCACGAGATAGACTGGACAGGCGGTTGGTGGCAAAAGTCAGTTGCCGACACCTGAGCCACGGAGGCGCGATGAAGCAGGACCTCGTGTCAGTCGTTGTTGTTGCCTACAACATTCCCCGAGAACTACCCCGAACGCTGCTTTCACTCGCATTGCCCTATCAGCAAGGCGTGACGGCCGACGACTACGAGGTCATCGTCGTCGACAACGGATCACCATCTGCGGTCAGCGAAAGCCTTATCGCGGAATATGGGCCGAACTTTCGCCTGCTGCGCATGGATGACGCGTCACCCTCGCCCGCGGCAGCCGTCAATCGTGGAATTATGGAGGCGAGGGGAGACAAGATCGGCGTGATGATCGACGGCGCGCGGATGGTGACGCCGGGTTTGGTACATTTCGCTCGCATAGGCCTTGGGATGGCGCCGACGGCGGTCGTGGCCGCGCCTGGCTGGTATCTTGGAAGCGACGTCCAGGCGAACGCCGCCGGGAATGGCTATACAAAAGCCATTGAGGATTTGCTCCTGCAGTTCGATGGCCAGAAGATGGGTATCGGTTGTTCGAGATCGGGACCATGGATGAATCGTCGGTCGATCCATGGTTCTCGCCAATAGCCGAAGCCAATGCTCTCTTCATGAGTCGGGACAACTGGCAGGCGATCGACGGCATGGACGAGCGCTTCGGCCATCCGGGCGGCGGCCTTGTCAACCTCGACACGCTCGAGCGTGCGATGGGGTTGCCGCACGCTAAGCTGATCCTCACCCTCGGAGAGGCCACATTTCACCAATTGCATGGCGGGGTGTCCACCAACGCAACCATTGAACAACAGCGCAAGAACTGGACCGCCTGGAAGGCCGAAAGGGATGCCCTGCGGGGACCGGGAGACCTTACCCTTCATGTTCCTTCGGCATTCGTGGGCTCGCTGCCCCAATCGATTCTGCCGCACCTTGCGCGCGCTACAATTGCGACCCCATTCCGGGCCGCGCCTGCCGTTGCCGCAGGCTTCAGGGCGCAATTAATGCCGTTGGAAGAAGACGTGCCGACGGACCACACAGCAGCAACGCTGGTCGGTTTGGCCAAAGGACAATTTCAGCTCGGGAATTACCGAGCGGCAGCGGACATCCTTCGCATGGCAAGCGCCACCTCGCCTGTCGAGCTTGGAGCGTCGCGCCTTCTTTCGTTCGCCGGCATTCTTGCCCGGCATGACCCGGTTCGAGACGCGGCCTATTTTACCGCCATCGGTGATGCGTACCTTGCCATTGGCGAGAACGAGAAGGCTGAGGTTCAGTACCGCAGGGCGTTGGACCTCAACTCCAATGCCATAGGCGCCCATACCGGACCTGCCGGCATGCGGATGGAGGGGCCTTCCTATCATGACTGGCTGGAGCGTCTTTACGCGGAGCTGAAACCCGACATCGTGATGGAGATAGGCATCTGTAACGGCATGTCGCTTTCCAGTATCAAGGCTCCGACGCTCGCAATCAGAATCGATCCCAATCCGCGCATTACGGCAACCCTCAGTGCGGAAACACATATCGTTCCGGAAACCAGTGATGCCTTCTTCGAGCGCGGCGGAGCGGATGCGTTGCTGGCTGGCCGCCCGGTCGCCATCGGGCTCATCGACGGCTTGCACAGTTTCGACCAGGGGTTGCGCGACTTTGCGAACCTCGAACGCCACTGCGACCGTGGCTCGGTGTTGCTCCTGCATGGTGCGGCTGCGTTGGATGAAGCGCCGCAACAGGTTCCACCAGTCACCCAATTCCACCGTGGTGATGTCTGGAAATTGGTTTCGGCCCTAAGGGCTTTTCGCTCCGAACTTGACGTCTTCACCATCGCCACGCCGGGGACCGGCCTCACCGTGGTGGCCGGCTTTGGGGGCGGCAGATACGATCGTTCATGGATCATCGAAGCGGGCAAACATTTTGCAAACATGGATTCTCCCGAGATCGAGGCAAATCCAGCGGGTGCGCTTTGCTTGGTTGCAAATGAATGGGAGCCGGTAATCGCGCGGCTCAAGACCAACTTAGCCGGAAAAAAGAGCAGGAAACCACGATCAAAACAGGTGGCGGCATTAAATCGCGAGGTCGAGGAGGTCACAATGGGTGGATTCTTACATCAGTACTTTTTGAATAACAGCGGCAAGGAAATGTACAAATGGATGCACTATTTTGACGTGTACGAACGTCACTTCGAGAGGTTCAGGAATAGACAGCCGGTCGTTGTTGAAATCGGCGTCTACAAAGGAGGCTCGCTCGAGATGTGGCAAGCTTATTTCGGCGAAGGGGCGCGGATTGTTGGAGTCGACATCGACCCTGCCTGCAAGACACACGAGTCGGAGCAGATTGAAATTTTCATCGGCAGTCAGGACGATCCCGATCTACTCGATCGCGTCGTCGAGAAATATGGCTCCATCGATATCGTCATCGATGATGGCAGCCATATCATGGACCACGTTATCGCGACGTTCGAGCACCTCTACCAGCACGTGCAGCCGAACGGAGTGTATTTGGTCGAAGACACGCATACGAGCTATTGGGAAGACTATGGCGGCGGGCTTCGCAGGCCAGGTTCGTTTATGGAATTCGTCAAGGGAAAGCTCGACGAGATCAATGCCCACCACGTGCGCGGCGAGATGCCAGCGAATGCGTTCACCAATTCAACGAATTCAATCTCCATCTATGACAGCATCGTCGTGTTTGAAAAACGGCCGCAAGCCAAACGACAGTCCCTGACGACCGGCAAGGCGTAGGGTCGCGCCTGACTGTGAGTCAGCAACGGCTTTTCGTCCGAAATTGCATCGAAGAACAGATGAAGCGGTTTCCGTGAATGATTGAACGGCCGGGTCTGAGCAGGGCAGGGCACTCCGGTCCGATCAAACTCCCTCAGTCCTTCGCCCGCTCCACATAGGACCCGTCGGCGGTCATCACCACCACGCGGGTGCCAGGCGCGATGTGCGGCGGCACGGTGGTGCGCACGCCGTTGGAAAGCACGGCCGGCTTGTAGGAGGACGACGCCGTCTGGCCCTTGGTCGTCGGCTCGGTGTCGACCACTTCGAAGGTGGCGCGCTGCGGCAGCACCAGGGCTATCGCGATGCCGTTGAACTGCGACACCTGCACCGGCATGCCTTCCTGCAGATAGGGGGCTGCGTCGCCGACCACGGCTTCCGTCACCGCCACCTGGTCGTAGGTTTCCGGGTTCATGAAGTGATAGCCTTCGCCGTCGGCGTAGAGGAAGGTGTGCTCGCGCTCCTCGACATAGGCACGCTCCACCTGCTCGGTGGTGCGGTAGCGCTCCGACACCTTCACCCCGTCGCCGATGCGCCGCATGTCGAGCTGGGTCACGGGCGTGCCCTTGCCTGGGTGAATGTTTTCGGCAAAGAGGATCACATAAAGCTTGCCGTCCTTGTCGACGACATTGCCTTTGCGGAGCGAACTGGCGATGACTTTCACCACGGTTTTAAATCCTGCAAGAGTTGACTGGCGTTTGCCGGCTTGTGCGGCGCTGGATGGGGGCCTAGCGCATCTTGGCGCGAACCGCCAGCCCCCCAATGCGAACTGGCATGGGGCGAACTGGCATGGGGCGAACTGGCATGGGGGGCGAACTGACATGGGGCGCACCGCCATGCCTTCAATCCGCTCATGACCGCCGCGTCGCCCTGGTGGACGCCGCATGTCCACGCCGATCGCCGCCCGCGCCTTATGCTGCGCAACAAGCTGACGGCGGCCTTGCGCGACTGGTTCGCCGGTAACGACTTCATCGAGGTGGAGACGGCGGCGCTGCAGGTCTCGCCCGGTAACGAGGCACATCTGGCGGCTTTCGCCACGGAAGCGGTAGGGCCGGATGGCGTCCGCTCGCCGCTTTATCTCCACACCTCGCCGGAATTCGCCTGCAAGAAACTGCTTGCCGCGGGGGAGCAGCGCATTTTCAGCCTAGGTCCGGTCTACCGCAACCGCGAGCGCGGTCCTTTGCACCATCCCGAATTCACCATGCTCGAATGGTACCGGGTGGGCGAAACCTACGAAAGCCTGATGCGCGACTGCGCCGATCTGCTGGCGCTGGCCGCGACACGGGCAGGGGCCACGCGCTTTTCCTTCCGTGGCCGCGATTGCGATCCGTTCGCCAAACCGGAGCGGCTGACCGTGGCGGACGCCTTCAGCCACCATGCCGGCATCGATCTGCTGGCCACGGTCGCCGTCGACGGCGGCACGGACCGGGACGCGCTTCATGCCGCGCTGGTCCAAGCCGGCCTGCGCACAGCGCCCGACGACACCTGGGCGGATTTGTTCAGCCGCGTGATGGTGGAAAAGATCGAGCCGTTCCTCGGGCAGGGGCGGGCGACCATCCTGTGCGAATATCCGGTCGCCGAGGCGGCGCTCGCCCGTCCGAGCCCCGGGGATCCACGCGTCGCCGAACGGTTCGAACTCTATTGCTGCGGTGTCGAGCTCGCCAACGGCTTTGGCGAGTTGACCGACGCGGCCGAGCAGCGCCGGCGCTTTATCATCGAGATGGACGAGAAGGAGCGCATCTATGGCGAGCGCTACCCGCTGGACGAGGATTTCCTGGCTGCCCTTGCCATCATGCCGCAGGCCAGCGGCATCGCGCTCGGCTTCGACCGCCTGGCGATGCTGGCGACCGGCGCGCAGAAGATCGAGGACGTTATCTGGACACCCGTCGCGGCATCTTGAACGAGAGCCGCTACCAGGCTCTCTTTTCAATGCGCGAAAACCTGCTCCAGTGAGCGAAAACCCTTGAATTCCAGGGCGTTGCCTGATGGGTCACGAATGAACAGCGTCGCCTGTTCGCCGGGCTCGCCCTGGAAACGGACCATTGGCCGCTCCAGCCAGTCTATGTCGTCGCGCGCTTCCAGCCGCGTCGCCAGGCGCTGCCAGTCATCCATTAAGAGCACGGCGCCGAAATGCGGAATCGGCACCAAAATGCCGTCGACCTTGCCGTCACTGGCGGCTTGCGCGGCCTGCGGCCGCAGATGCGCCGACATCTGGTGGCCATAAAGGTCGAAATCGACCCAGGTCGCCGACGAGCGGCCGATCGCGCAGCCCAGCACCTCGCCATAGAAAGTTCGGGTTTCATCGAGATCACGAACCGGAAAGGCAAGATGGAAAGGCGTCATGGCGAAGGCTCCAGATAGGCAAAAGCTGCGGCGTCCGCTCCTGGCGGGCGCTTCGATGGCGATTTGGTCGCGACATCCTGATTGCCCTTCTGCCATTGCACAAGCGGCATTGGAACAATAGATGGTGCGGCAGCACCTGCCTTCCGGACAGGCTGAAGAAACAGGATCAAGTGCATGACCGACAAGCTCGACGCCGCGAAATTGACGGACCGCGTCGCGGCCCTGGTCGAGGCCGCCAAACGCGCTGGCGCCGATGCCGCGGACGCCGTCGCGGTGCGTGGCCGCTCGACCGGTGTTTCGGTGCGGCTTGGCAAGGTCGAAAACACCGAAGCATCCGAGGGCGACGATGTTTCGCTGCGGGTCTTCGTCGGCCAGCGTGTGGCCAGCGTATCGGCCACCGCCGCGTCCGATCCGAAGGCGCTTGCCGAGCGTGCCGTTGCCATGGCCAAGGTGTCTCCCGAGGATCCCTACCAGGGTCTTGCCGACCCTGCGCTGCTCGCCAGGCAGACGCGCGACCTGGACCTGTTCGACGCGACCGAAGTGTCGGCCGACCAGTTGAAGGAAGCGGCCCTTGCGGCCGAAGCGGCGGCTCTCGCCGTCAAGGGCGTGACCAATTCGTCCGGCAGCAATGCAAGCGCCGGGCTGGGCGGGATGGTTCTGGCCACCTCGCACGGTTTTGTCGGCCAGTATGTCGCCTCGCGCTTTTCGCGCTCGGCCAGCGTCATTGCCGGCGAGGGCACCGGCATGGAGCGCGACTATGAATTCTCCTCGCGCCAGCATTTTGCCGATCTCGACGCGCCCGAGGATATCGGCCGCATGGCCGGCGAACGGGCCGTGCGTCGTCTTGGCGCGCGCAAGGCGGCGACCGGACCGGTCGACGTGGTGTTCGACCCGCGCGTCGCGCGCGGCATTGCCGGCCATATCGCCGGCGCCATCAACGGTGCTTCCGTTGCGCGAAAAATCTCGTTCCTGCGCGACATGATGGGCAAGCAGGTGGCCGCTGCCGCCATCACCGTCACCGACGAGCCGTTGCGGCGCCGTGGCCAGGCCTCGCGTCCATTCGATGGCGAAGGCGTCGAGGGCGAGAGGCTCCTGATGATTGAAAAGGGTGTCCTCAACCACTGGTTCCTGTCGACGTCGGCGGCGCGGGAGCTCGGCCTTGTCACCAACGGTCGCGGCGCGCGCGGCGGCTCCTCCGTCTCGCCGTCGTCGACGAACCTTGCCATCGAGGCGGGCGAGCGCTCGCCGGAGGATTTGATCGGCTCGCTCAAGACCGGCTTCTACGTCACCGAAGTGTTCGGCCAAGGCGTGGACATGCTCACCGGCGAATACAGTCGCGGCGCCTCGGGCTTCTGGATCGAAAATGGCGCGCTCGCCTATCCGGTCGCCGAAGTCACCATCGCCTCGAACCTGAAGACGATGTTCCTCAACATGGTGCCGGCCAATGACCTCGACCGCAATTTCGGCACCGCGGCCCCGACGCTCCTGATAGAAGGCATGACCCTTGCCGGAGCATGACCTGACCACTGCCGGTGCCGATCAGGACCTGCCGCTGCTGCGTGACGCCGCCCGCGAGGCGGGTCTTATTGCCATGCGCTACTTCGGCAACAATCCGCAGGTCTGGATGAAGGGCGGCACCTCGCCGGTCAGCGAAGCCGATCATGCCGCCGATGCGTATCTGCGCCAGACGCTGCTTGCGGCACGGCCGGACTATGGCTGGCTGTCGGAAGAGACGGCCGACGACCCCGCACGGCTTTCGGCGCGCCGCACCTTCGTTGTCGACCCGATCGACGGTACGCGCGGCTTCCTCGAAGGCCAGCGGACATGGTGCGTCAGCGTTGCCGTCGTCGAGCACGGCCGCACGCTCGCCGGCGTGCTCGAATGTCCGGCGATGGATGAGACCTACTCGGCGCTGCCCGGCCAGGGTGCCTTCCGCAACGACAGGCGCATCGCGGTGCGCAAGGCTGGGGACAAGGCTGAAATTTCAGGATTGAAGCAGTTGATCGACCTGGTGCCTGCCGGCTGGCAGAAGCGGCTGCAGCGGGCACCCTACATCCCCTCGCTCGCCTACCGCCTGGCGATGATCGCCAACGGGACGCTCGACGCAACGTTCGTCAAGCCGAACGCGCATGACTGGGACATCGCAGCCGCCGATCTCATTCTGCGCGAGGCGGGCGGCCAGCTGCTGGATCCGAATGGCCGGGCGCCGCTCTACGCCGGCGAGGTGATCCGCCACGGCGCGCTCGCAGCCGGCAGCGGGGACCTGCTGGCGGTGCTTGTCGATGTCATCGCCGGGCTGGATGCCTGAAAGCGTTTTCGAAGGTTCCAAAGTCGGCGGCTTTGGTCTAGACCTGTCACAAACTCACGATATGTGAAGGACCGACATGGCCGCGGAAGACGGAAAGAAACAGCTTTTGCATCTGGTGTTCGGCGGCGAACTCAAGAAGCTTGGCGGTACCGAGTTCAG
Source organism: Mesorhizobium sp. M8A.F.Ca.ET.165.01.1.1 (assembly GCF_004792065.1). Lineage (NCBI taxonomy): Bacteria > Pseudomonadati > Pseudomonadota > Alphaproteobacteria > Hyphomicrobiales > Phyllobacteriaceae > Mesorhizobium > Mesorhizobium sp. M8A.F.Ca.ET.165.01.1.1. The sequence continues at coordinate 382,075 of NZ_SRTH01000002.1, forward strand.
GGATCTCGACGCGCTCGACATCGTCGGCGTCTATCCCGACTATCAATCCGCGCACACTGCGTGGAAAGCCAAGGCGCAAGCCAGCGTGGACAATGCTCATATGCGTTATTTCGTCGTTCATCTGCACCGCCTGCTGGATCCTGATAGCAAGGCCGCCGGTTGACCTCGATGGAGCATGATCTGGCGAAACAGCCAGCCAGCGAGGCCGCGCCCACGGGCAGGGGCGGCAGCCGCACGACCAAAGCCTTCTGGCGCCGCATTCGCGAGCCGCTCGCGCAGTCCCGATTCGTCAAGAACGCCATTGCCAGCCTGCTCGCGCAGTTCGTGCGGCTGGTTCGCCTGACCAGCCCCCTGGTCGCCGGATCGGCGCGCTTTTCGGGTGGCGCCTACGCCGAGTTCGAGCCGGGGATCATTGCTCTGTGGCATGGCCAGCATCTTTTGACACCGGCTTATTACCCCAAGCGCAAGCCGTTGGTCGCCATGGTGTCGCGCAGCGCCGATGCCGAGCTCAACGCGCTGATGCTTGAGAAGTTCGGCATCGAGGCGGTGCGCGGTTCGGGTGGACGTGACAATGCCAGGCATCTGGACAAGGGCGGGGCCAAGGCGCTCATCGCCCTCAAAAAGTCGCTCACCGCAGGCAAGAACGTCGCCATGATCGCAGACATTCCCCACGGTACCCCGCGCGATGCAGGGCTCGGTATCGTTCTCCTGGCTCGCCTCTCCGGCCGGCCGCTCCTGCCCGTCGCGATCGCCACCAGCCGCCGCAAGGTGCTGGAAAAGAGCTGGGACAAGACCACCATCAACCTGCCCTTCGGCCGCTCCGCCGTGACCATCGGCGCGCCGATCTTCGTGGCGGCGGATGCCGACGACGCCGAAATGGAACGCAAGCGCCTGGAAGTGACGGCCGCCCTCAACGCCGCGACCGCCGAGGCCTACCGTCTCGTGGACGGTCCTCGATGAGCGGCCGCTGGGCCCGCACCATGCTGTCGGCATATCGATTTGCCGGCGCGGCCGCCTATCCGCTGGTCGGACCCTATGTCGCCTGGCGCACTTCGCGCGGCAAGGAAGACCGCAACCGCCGCCGCGAGCGCTACGGCGTCGCCGGCCGGCCGCGCCCCGAGGGGCCGGTGATCTGGATCCATGCCGCGAGCGTCGGCGAGACCTTGGCCGTCGTGCCGCTGGTCGAAAGCATCCTCGACTACGGCGTCAACATCGTGCTGACGACCGGCACGGTAACCTCCGCCCAGGTCGTCGACGAGCGGCTCGGCGACCGCATCATCCACCAATATGTGCCGCTCGATCTGAAGCCGGCGGTCAGCCGCTTCCTCGATCACTGGAAACCGGATCTGGCGATCATCGCCGAATCCGAGATCTGGCCGATGACCATCCTCGAACTCGGTGCTCGCCACGTGCCGCAGGTGCTGGTCAATGGCAGGCTCTCCGATCGCTCGTTCACGTCGTGGAAGAAGCGGGCCAACATCGCCGAGGCGCTGTTCGAGAATCTGGCCCATGTCGTTGCCCAGTCCGACGTCGACGGCGAGCGGTTTCGCGCGCTCGGCGCCCGGCCGGTCACGGTGTCGGGCAACCTCAAGGTCGACACCAACCCGCCTCCGGTCGACGATCGCGCGCTCGGCATTTTGCAGCGGCAGATCGGCGATCGGCCGACCTGGGCGGCGATCTCGACCCATGATGGCGAGGAAGTGGTCGCGGCGGAAGTCCACGCGACGCTGCACAAGCGTCACCACGGCCTTTTGACGATCGTCGTTCCGCGTCACCCCGATCGGGCCGAAGCCCTTGCCGCGCAGATTTCCGGCATGGGGCTGAAGGTCGCGCGGCGCAGCAAGGGCGACCGTATCGGACCCGACACGGATATCCTGCTTGGCGATACGATCGGCGAAATGGGCTTGTACCTCCGCTTGACCGAAATCGCTTTCGTCGGCCGCTCGCTGACCTCCGAAGGCGGCCAGAATCCGCTCGAGCCGGCCATGCTCGACACCGCCGTTTTGGCCGGGCGCAACGTGCAGAATTTTCGCGAGGCCTATCAGCGCCTGCTCGACAGCGGCGGCGCCAAGCTGGTGCGCGACCGCGACATGCTGGCTGGCGCCGTCAATTTCCTCCTGACCAACGAAGTGGCGCGCCACGAGATGATGGCGGCGGGGATTGCCACCGTCGACGAGATGCGCGGCGCACTGGCACGTACGCTCAAATCGCTCGAACCCTATATCCAGCCGCTGGTGGTCAAGGCGCGCCTGAAAGGCGCGAACGGGCGTTAGCGTGGCCACCGAGGCACCGCCATTCTGGTGGGAAGAGCCGGACTGGAAGGTCCTGGCGCTGTCCCCGCTGTCGGCTGTCTACGCGCTGGCCGCTGGCCGCGGCATGCGCAGGGCCCGGCGAGAGAAGATCGACGCGCCGGTTTTGTGCGTTGGCAATTTCACCGTTGGCGGCACCGGCAAGACGCCGGTGGCGATCGCGCTCGCCCAACAGGCCAGGCGCATGCAGCTGAAGCCCGGTTTCCTGTCGCGCGGCCATGGCGGTTCCTTCGCCGAACCGCACGTCGTCGATGCCAACCACGATAGTGCCAAGCATGTCGGCGACGAACCGCTGCTGCTGGCCGAACATGCTCCGGTGGCGGTGACGCCCAATCGTGCCGCCGGCGCCCGGCTGCTGCTGGAAAAACACGGCTGCGATTTCCTGATCATGGACGACGGCTTCCAGAGCGCGCGCATCCATATCGATTATGCGCTGGTCGTCGTCGATGCCCGTTACGGGATCGGCAATGGCCGCGTCATCCCGGGCGGTCCTCTCAGGGCCAAGATCGTCGACCAGCTGGTCTTCACCAGCGGGCTGCTCAAGATGGGCGAGGGCACCGCTGCCGATGCCGTGGTCCGCCGGGCGGCGCGTGCCGGCCGGCCGATCTTCGAGGCCCACACCGAGCCGAGCAGCAAGGCCGGGCTTGCTGGAAAGCGGTTTCTGGCCTTTGCCGGTATCGGTCATCCCGAAAAGTTCTTCGACACGGTGCGCGAGGCCGGCGGCGAAGTGATCCTGTCCAGGCCCTTTCCGGATCATCACTTCTACGCGGAGGACGAGCTCGCCGAACTGGCCGCGACGGCGCGGGCCGAAGGCCTAGGGCTGATCACCACCGCCAAGGACGCCGCCCGGTTGCGCCACGGCGCCCCGCGGGATTTTCTCGACCGTCTCGACGTACTGGAAATCGACACCGTGTTCGAGCTTGATCACGTGCCCGAACGCATCATCGAGGAGACGCTCGATGCCTGGCGGCAGCGCAAGCTGAAAGGCTAACCCCGTTTGCGCAACTCCGGGTGCATCTCGATTTCGCGGCGCAGCGAGGCAGTGGCGTTCACATAAGGCTCCTGCCTGGCGACGCTCCAATATTTCAGCTCGTCCAATGGGATGTTTTCGCCCGTCACCGCGCAGCGCACGAACGAGCCGGGGCTGGTGACCTGGAAATCGCCATCGAGGTAGCGGATGCGGGCTTCCTTGCCGCCGGGGCCTTCGAAACGGTTCATCATGCAATGGCACTTGAGTTCATCGGGATTCAATCGCCATAAATCGTCGGCAAGGTCAAGCTTGGCGCAATGCTCATGTAATATTGCCCTATGGCACAATGGTTGTCAGGAAGCGCCATGGACATCGCCAATGCAAGCGTGCCGTCTTTGCTGAAAGAAGCGCTCACGCCCCAGCCGGTTCCTTCGCCCAAGGCCGATCCGGCGACCGCGGCGCTGGTCAAGGAGCTCGTCCAGCCGCCGGCGCCCGCTATGGTGCAATCGGCGCAGTTCGCCACCCAGGTGCTGCAGAGTTCGCTGCCGCGACCGGCCGCTCAAACCTCGCAACGCCTGTCGTCCTCCGAGATCGAGGATGCTTACCGGGCCGTCATGGAACCTGACGCCGTCCACCATGCACCGGCCCGAGCCTCGGCGGGTGGGGCAGGGGCGGATACCGATCAGGCTTCGCGCGGCTTCGCGCCGTCGCAGACAACGGCCACCGACAGCACACCCAAACTGGCGCCGGCCCTGTCCACATTTTCGCCGGCCGTCGCTTCCGCGGCGGTCCTGGTCGCGGCCAATGCCAACGCGCCGCAACCGCGCGGCGCCTCCATCCGTCCGGCTGGCCATGCGCCACGATCCGAGCCAGCTCCGTTGTCGCTGTGGACCATATCGATCGTGACGGCCATCGTCTCGGCCGTGACCACCATGATCGTGCTCTTGCTGTTCCGTTAGGCAGGGTTCACGCGATTTCCGACAGGGAGCCGCCACGCATTTTCCCCTGGGGAATTGCACTGAAGTACATATGTCCTGAAAGCGGGCCGGCGATGGCCGGATGCCTTCGAGCCTAATCGTCATCCTGCAGGAAAGCTTCCAGCCTTGCCGAAGCAAGCCCGGCCTGTTCGGCAATGCGCCTGGCGAGATCGGCGGCGGCCGCGCGCGGCCGGCCGACCGGACGATCCAGCCAGTAGGAAACCGGATTGAGCGTGGTGCGATCGTCGACGGCGACGAGGCGCCCCGATTCTATCTGGTGCTCGGTGAGCGGCGGCCGGGCCAGCGCGATGCCGAGGCCATGGGCTGCTGCATCGAGTACCAGATTGTAGTCCTCAAAGCGGCGGTCCTGCGGGCGCGGCCGGTAGTCCACGTCCTGCGCGGCGAACCAGGCACGCCAGCCCGACGCGTCGGAATCGTTGATCAGCGGGAATTTGAGCAGCCGGGCCGGGTCACCACCGCCGATCTCCCGTGCAAGGTCTGGCGAGGCGATCGGGAAGAGATGTTCCTCGAACAGTTGCACCGAGACGCGGCCCGGGATGCGGCCGCGACCGCAGCGGACCGAAAGATCGATGCCTTCGTCGGCGAGATCGGCCTGACGGTTGTCGACGTCGAGCACGATGCGCAGGCGGGTAGGGTCGTTTTCCAGCGTTGCCATGCGCGGCATCAGCCATAGGCCGCTCACCGATGGAATGGAGGCCAGACGCACCACCGCGGTGCCACGCGGCTCCACCCAGCGGTCCGAATCGACCGAGATCAGGGCGAAAGCTTCGGTGGTCCTGAGATGCAGGCGATTGCCTTCGTTGGTCAGCGTCACGCCGCGCGCGCCACGTTCGAACACCTTCAGACCAAGCCAGTCCTCGAGCTTGGCGATCTGCCGGCTGACGGCGCCATGGGTAAGGTTGAGCTTTTCGGCGGCGGCCGAAAAGCTTCCCGTGCGCGCCGCGGCGTCGAAGGCGCGCAATGTCTCCAGCGGCAGCATAGTGTTCGAGCTGTGATCCATGCTCACAGGTGACCCTCGATTTGGTCGTTTGTCAATCGACCCGGAAAGGCGTTTTCTGCTCTCGAAACTCGAAGATTCCGAGGGCACAGAGATGAGCACGACGACAGGCACGTTGAATTCGACACAGCGGATGGACACCACGGCCGCCATCGCCGTGGCGCTGACGGTGATCGGCTGGGCTTCCGCCTTCCCGGCGATCCGTGCCGGACTCGCCACCTTCCAGCCGCTGGAGCTTGGCGCCCTGCGCTTTGCTATCGCCGCCGTGCCGGCGGCGATCTACCTTGCCGTCAAGCGCCCGGCACTGCCCCGGATCGGTGATTTGTGGCGCCTCGCCTTCGGCGGCGCCATCTTCGTCGCGCTCTACACCGCGATGCTCAATTTCGGCGAACTGACCGTCTCGGCTGGAGCCGCCGGCTTCATCATCAATGTCAGCCCTATCTTCACCGCCATCATGGCGATGGCGCTGCTTGGCGAGCGTTTCTCTGGCATAGCCTGGATCGGTACGGTCATTTCCTTCGCCGGCATCGGCATCATTGCCATCGCCGACGGGCATGGCCTGCATTTCAATGCCGGCGCGCTGCTGGTGCTCGGCTCGGCACTCTGCTCGGCCGTCAACACTATCGTCCAGAAGCCGCTGTTTGCCCACCATCATCCGCTGACCATCGCGGCGTCCAACATGGTGCTCGGCGCGCTCTGCCTGGCGCCCTTCCTGCCCGCCGCTCTCCAGCAAGCCGCCGTCGCCAACACCGCCGGCCTCGGCGCCGTCATCTATCTCGGCATCGTGCCAAGCCTGATCGCCTATGCGGCCTGGGCGACCGCGCTGTCGCGCCTGCCCGCGGCGCGTGCTTCGAACTTCTTGTACCTGGTCTCGCCGATGTCGGCGCTGATCGGCTTCTTCTGGCTGGGCGAAGTGCCGACGCTGCTCGGCATCCTCGGCGGCGCGCTGGCGCTCGGCGGCGTTATCGTGGTGAATTTGAAACGCTAAATCAAAAGGTTGCGGTCTTTCCCTGACTCGTATCAAGAACCGCGGATTTCATCGCCAGTTGACGGCCGCCCCAACGCAAGGCAACCGTCACGTGGTCTTGGCGGATTGTCATCGCGGAGCGCAGCGAGGTTGGGATGGGAAGACGTTTTATCTCAACGGTCGTTTGCTTGTTGCTGCTCAACGCAAAAGCCGTTGCGGGTTGGTATCACGTGGAAAACTACGAGGGTTTCCTCGGGTCGTCTCCTATCCATTTCTCCATACAGACATATGACAGCTTGGGCAGCGCGCCAAGGGTCGATGGAAGCTACTTCTACGACGCGAAGCAAATCCCGATTGCGCTGTATGGCATCGTCAGCGGTACCAGGTTCGTACTGTGCGAGATTACAGACGATAAGGAGCTTTATCGGATAATGGTGCAGGGACCGAGACCCCCTGTCGACACCACGAGGTGCCCGTTCTCCCTTGACCTCAATGAAGGCGTTGCGACAGGAAGCTGGAGCAAGGGCACGGATAGATATCCCGTCACCCTCAAGAAAATTGCGAGCCTGGATGACACCGGCGAGGGAAAGATCGACGGCACCGTCGAGATTCCGTTCTGGGCGCAGACAGCCACCGACAGGTTCTCGGGAGTTTACACGAATACCAGCGCCGGCCTTTGCATGGAAAAAATGCAGGTCATCAAAAAGAGCAGCCGCAAGGTTGTCCAGGAAATTGCCTTCGCCGATGACGACGCTTGCAGTGCCGGCATGCTGATGACGACCATCTACATGAACGTCGAGAAATGGGTGGAGCGAGGCAAGGACATTATTTCCGTGAATTTTCGAGGCGGCGGCGCCGGAACCGCGGTCGATTACGTCTTCAATTCACGAACAAGGAAATATCAGCAGAGCAAGTGAGGACTGGGCCGTTGAAACCGGTTCACCGCCGCCCGAACAGCCGCTCGATGTCCGCCAGCTTGAGTTCGATATAGGTCGGCCGGCCGTGGTTGCAGGTGCCCGAGCCGGGCGTCGCCTCCATCTGGCGCAGCAGCGCGTTCATCTCCTCGGCCTTGAGCAGCCGGCCGGAGCGCACCGAGCCGTGGCAGGCCATGGTGGCCGCGATCGTGTCCAGCCGTTCCTTGAGTGTCTCGACCGTATCGTTGTCGGCGATTTCGTCGGCGAGGTCGCGCACCAGTTGACCGACATTGGTTTCGCCCAGCATCGACGGCGTCTCGCGAACGGCAACCGCGCCCGGGCCGAAACGCTCGATGCCGAGGCCGAAGCGGGCGAGTGTTTCGGAATGCATGGCGAGGCGCTCGGCGTCCTCTTCCGGCAGGTCGATGATCTCGGGCAGAAGCAGCATCTGCGAGGGCACCGGCCGCGAGTGGAGGGCGTTCTTCAGCGCCTCGTAAACCAGCCGTTCATGCGCCGCGTGCTGGTCGACGATGACGAGTGAATCCCTGGTCTGGGCGACGATGTAGTTCTCGTGCACCTGGGCGCGTGCCGCACCCAGCACCGCGCCGAGCAGCGTCTCGGTTGCCTCATTCTGCCCCGCACGCGCATCGGCGCTGGCGAGCGGGCCGGCATCGAATGCCGCCTGGTCGCTCTCGCCGAAGCCGCCGGTTCTTGCGTTGCCGCGTTCAAAGCCTGCGCCTGCGAATTGCATGTCGAGCGGCCGCTGCGGCGAGCGCGAAGGGTCGAAGCCCGTGGGGCCGGACGCATGGAAAGCCGCTTCGTAGCTGCGATGGCCATTTGTCGGGCCACCGTGATCATAAGATGCGGCGCCCGGACGGAACGCAGCCATCATGCCGGCTGCACCCGTGGTGGCGGAGCGGATGCCGGCCTCGGCCAACGCCTGCCGGATTGCGCCGACGATCAGCCCGCGCACGAGACCCGGATCACGGAAGCGGACATCGGCCTTGGCCGGATGGACATTGACGTCGACGATGGCCGGGTCGAGCGAAAGAAACAGCACGGTCACGGCGTGGCGGTCGCGCGGCAGGACATCGGCGAATGCGCCGCGAATGGCGCCGGCGATCAGCTTGTCGCGCACCGGCCTGCCATTGACATAGGCATATTGCTGCAGCGCGTTGGCGCGGGTGAAGGACGGGATCGACACATGGCCGGTCAGATGCACGCCTTCGCGCATCGCGTCGATGGCAATGGAATTGTCGGGAAAGTCGGCGCCCATCACCTGCGCGACACGACGCAGGCTGCCGTCCGCGCTGTCCTCGGCCGCCGGCAGGTCCAGCGTCGTGCGGTCGGATCCGGCCAGCGTGAAACGCACCGTGGGGAAGGCGATGGCGATGCGCTTGACGATGTCGCTGATGGCCGAGCTCTCGGCGCGTTCGCCTTTCATGAATTTCAGCCGCGCCGGCGTGGCGAAGAACAGGTCGCGCACCTCGACCGTGGTGCCTCGATTGGCGGCCGCCGGCTTGACCGGCAGGACGCGGCCGCCGTCGATGCCGATCTCGGCGGCGCTGTCGCCCGAAGCGGTGCGCGAGCGGATCGACAGTCGCGACACCGAGCCGATCGACGGCAATGCTTCGCCGCGAAAGCCGAGCGAACGGATGTCATGGATATCCTCGGCGAGCTTGGAGGTGCAATGGCGCGCGATGGCCAGCGCCAGTTCCTGTTCGGGAATGCCGAAGCCGTCATCGGTGACTCGGATCAGGTTCAGCCCGCCGCCCGCTGTGACGACCTCTACCTTGCTTGCACCGGCATCGAGCGCGTTCTCGACCAGTTCCTTGACCACGCTCGCCGGACGCTCGATGACTTCGCCGGCGGCGATCTGGTTGATCATCGTTTCGGAAAGCTGGCGGATGGGCATGACGATAGTATAGGCGGATTCGTGTCGTGCGGGCGAGGGCGAACTGCGGCCGAAACGGTGAAACGACTTCACGCCTGCGCCAGCAGCCAATCCCTTACCTTGCGCGCATTGTCGCTGAGCTCGCGGTTCTTCGGCCAGATGACGTAGAATGCCGTGCCTGTCTTCATAACGTGGTCGGTGACCGGCACAAGCAGCCCCGTCGACAGCAGCCGCTCGACAAGGTGGCGCCAGCCGAGCGCGATGCCTTGCCCTTCCATGACGGCCTGGATCACAATCGCATAATCATTGATGCGCAAGCCACGCTCGGCATTGCGGAGACTGGCTCCGGCCGACTGGAACCATTCGTCCCAGTTCGGGGCCTCGCGATATGGCTCCTCCAGATGAATGAGGCGGTGTGTCGCTAGTTGTTCCACGGTCTCGGGCCTGCCGAATTTCGCCAGATAGCTGGGGCCGGCGACCGGAAAGATCTCTTCGTCCGAGAGCGACAGCGAATGATAATCCGGCCAGTCGCGCGGCACGCCGCCGCGCACCCCGAGCGGAATCCCCTCGGCGATGATGTCGAGGTCGCGATCGGCGGTCTGGATGCGCAGATCGACGCCCGGCAGTTCGTCGCGGAACTGCTGCAGGCGCGGCATCATCCAGAACGAGCCGAAGGCGGTCGAGGCAGCTAAAGTCACATGGCCGCCGGTCGCCTGCAGGCGAAGGTCCTCCGCGGATTTGCGGATATGCGACAGGCCGAGCGACACATCGGCATGGAAGCGCTCGCCGGCCTCCGTCAGGAGCACCTGGCGATGGCGGCGCTGGAAGAGCTGGGCGCCGAGCTGTTCTTCCAGCCCGCGCACCGCATAGGAAACGGCGGCCTGGGTCATGCCGAGCTCGCGCCCGGCGGCAGTGAAACTCGACAACCGGCCTGCCGCCTCGAAGACGATCAGGCTGCCGGCGGAGGGCAATAGATGGCGCAGGCTTCGCATAAGCACAGCTTATACAAGAGATCAGGATTTTCCAGCGTCACATCTATATTTCCCCTCGCTAAGTTGATCAGGATCGAAGGGATGGAGGCTCCATGAACGCACCGGCCGCTGAATTGACCGAACAGACCCACCGCCGTGGCGGCGGCCGTCTCGGGCGCAAGGCGCTCCGCAGCGCACCAATTGCCTCCTTTCCGACCCTGGTACGGCAGATTCCCGTCTATCAGATGGTTCCGGACGAGGCGGTGGAACTGATCCATGAGGAGTCGCTTTCGATCCTGGAAGAGGTCGGCTGCGAATTCCGCGACGACGAGGCCATTGCCTTATGGAAGGCGGCCGGCGCCGACGTCCGGGAAACGCGGGTCCGCATCGATCGCGCGCTGCTGATGGAACTCGTCGCCAAGGTTCCCTCCGAGTTCACGCTGAACGCGCGCAATCCCGAGCGCACCGTGCGCGTCGGAGGCAAGAATTCGATCTTCGTGCCGATGTATGGCGCGCCTTATGTGCGCGACCTCGACAACAACAGGCGCTACGGCACGCTCGCCGACCTCAATAATTTCCACAAGCTCGCCTACATGGCCCCGGCGCTGCACTCGTCGAGCTCGATCATCTGCGAGCCGATGGAAATTGCCGTGCCCAAGCGGCACCTGCACATCATCCATTCGGCGCTGAAATATTCCGACAAGCCGTTCATGGGCATCGTGACCTCCAAGGAGCGGGCGGAAGATACCATGGCGATGGCCGGCATCGTGTTCGGCGAGGAGTTCGTCCGCGACAATCCGGTGCTGGTGGCCATCACCAACTGTAATTCGCCGCTGGTCTGGGACGCCACCATGCTGGACGCCATGAGGGTGTATGCGCGCCACAACCAGCCGCTGATCCTGGCGCCCTTCGCGCTCTGTGGCGCCTCGACCTCGGCGTCCGCCGTCGGCGCGGTCGCGCAGGTCAATGCCGAGGCGCTTGCCGGCGTCGCCTTCACCCAGCTCATCCGTCCGGGCTCGCCCCAGATCTACGGCCAGTTCATGGTCACGGTCGACATGAAGACCGGCGCTCCCATGGGCGGCACGCCGGAGGCCGCCCAGATGATGTATCTGATGGGTGCGCTGGCGCGGAAATACAAACTGCCGTGGCGCACGTCCGGCTTCCATGTCGGCTCGAAGCTCAACGACGCCCAGGCGGGTTACGAAGCGAACATGCTGATGCATGCCGCCATTCTCTCCGGCGCCAATTATATCTGGCACTCGGCAGGATGGCTGGAAGCGGGTCTCACCTGCGGCTATTCAAAATTCGCCACCGACTGCGAACAGCTTGTCGGCTGGTACAAATATGCGGGCGGGCTGCCGTTCGACGATTTCAAGGAGGCCATGGCGGCAATCCGTGAGGTGGGGCCGCAGGGCCATTTCCTCGGCACCCAGCACACGCTCGACCATTTCGAGTCCGCGTTCTTCATGCCCAGTATCATGGACTTCAATTCGTTCGAACAGTGGAAGGCCGAGGGAGCAAAGGACCATGACACGCGCGGCCGCGAGAAAGCGCGCAACATGCTCGCCGATTATGAGGAGCCGAAACTCGATGAGGGCATCGCCGATGGTCTCAAGGATCTGATCGCGCGGCGCGAGGAAAAATTGCCCGACAGCGTTAGTTGAGGGAACGGGCAAAGACCCGACGGGAACAACAAGGGAGGAATGGACATGACGATTTTCAAAAGCAACGGCGATCGTGTGCCGCAGGCTATCGAAGCGATGGCCGCGGAGGCGCAAGCAGGCCGTGTCGACAGGCGCGAATTCCTGGCGCTGGCCAGCGCGCTTGGGGCATCAACGGCATTTGCCTATGGCATGATCGGCCTTGCCGCGCCGACACAGGTTTTGGCCGAGGAGCCGAAAAAGGGCGGGACGCTGCACGTCTCGATGTCGGTCAAGGCGCAGAAGGATCCGCGCACTTACGACTGGGTGGAACTGGCCAACATCTCGCGGACCTGGCTGGAGCCGCTGGTGCGCTATACCAAGCAGTTTACCTTCGAGCCCGTGTTGCTCGAAAGCTGGGACATTAACGACGACGCCACCGAGTACACGCTGCATGTGCGCAAGGGCGTCACCTGGAACAATGGCGATGCCTTCAACGCCGATGACGTGGTGCACAATGTGACGCGTTGGTGCGAGAAGGGCGTCGCCGGCAACTCGATGGCGGCGCGCGTCGGTGCGCTGATCGATGCCAAGACCGGCAAGGCCAGGGATGGCGCCATCACCAAGGTCGATGACAACACGGTCAAGCTGAAGCTCAGCGAGCCCGACATTTCGCTGATACCCAATTTCACCGATTATCCGGCACTCGTCGTGCACCGCAATTTCGACGCCGATGGCGCCGATCCGATCAAGAAGCCGATCGGCACGGGAGCGTTTGAGCTGGTGTCTTACGACGTCGGCCAGAAGGCGGTGGTCAAGCGCCGCGAGAACGGCAAATGGTGGGGAGGCGAGGCGCCGCTCGACGGGATCGAATTCATCGATTACGGCACCGACTTCAACGCTACGGTCAATGCATTCGATTCCGGTGAAATCGACCTCAACTTCGAGTCGCCCGCCGACTTCATCGACATTCTCGACAAGATGGGGCTGCAGAAATCGGAGGTCGCGACCGCCACCACGCTGGTTGCCCGCACCAACATCACGCACAAGCCTTATGACGACCAGCGCGTTCGCAATGCCCTGCAGATGGCAGTCGACAACAATGCGGTGCTGCAGCTCGGCTATAATGGGCGCGGCACGGTCGGCGAGAACCACCATGTCAGCCCGATCCATCCTGAATATTATCCGCTCCCCAAGAAGGAGCGCGATGCCGCCGGCGCCAAGAAGCTGATGGCGGACGCTGGTCAGGCCGACTTCGAGCATGAACTGATTACCATCGAGGACGACTGGCAGAAGAACACCGGCGATGCGATCGCCGGCCAGTTGCGTGACGCCGGCATCAAGGTCAAGCGCACCGTGCTGCCGGGCTCCACCTTCTGGAACGATTGGACGAAATATCCCTATTCGATGACCATCTGGTACATGCGCCCGCTGGGCGTCCAGGTGCTGGCGCTGGGCTACCGCACCGGCGAGGCGTGGAACGAATCGGCTTATTCCAATCCCGATTTCGACGCCAAGCTCAAGCAGGCGCTCTCGCTGATCGATGTCGCCAAGCGCAAGGAGGTGATGAAGGATGTCGAGCAGATCCTGCAGGACTCCGGCGTCATCATCCAGCCGTTCTGGCAGAAGCTCTACAGCCATACGAACAAGAAGGTGAAGAACTACGGTGTCCACCAGACCTTCGAAATGGATCTCCAGAACGTCTGGCTGGACGCCTAGCTTCAAGGATCGTGGCAAAGCCGGCACCCCCGAGGTGTCGGCTTTCCGGCAAAGAGCGACTTGGGTTGCGAGCGCTGGCGCCCGGGTGCCGCCGCCAAGGCTTTGAAGGAGCGGTGCATGTCTGGGCGGGTCTTCAACCGGTTGTTCACGCCGGCTACTCTGCGCGGCAAGACGTTGCGCAACAGGATCGTGTTCGGAGCCCACACCGCCAATATGGCGGTGGAGGGGCTGCCGACCGCGCGGCATGTCGGCTATTACGCGGAACGCGCCATCGGCGGCGCCGGCATGATCGTGGTCGAGCCGATGCCCGTGCATCGGGCCGCCGTGCTGACACGCGGCAACTTCAGCCCTTCCGATGACCGCGTCATCCCGCATTTTCGCAAGGTGACAGAGGCGATCCGCGGCAACGGCGCCGTCGCCATCCAGCAGCTCTATCATGTCGGTCAGCACGCGGACGCGGACAACTCGTTCCATGCCGGCTGGTCGCCTTCCGGCCTGCCGAGTTATCACGACTCCGACGGCTCGCATCGGATGTCCGAAGCCGAGATTGAGGAAACGATCGACGGCTTTGTCCAGGCGGCGCGCCGCTGCCGCGAGGCCGGCTTCGACGGCGTCGAGGTCTGGGCGGCGTACCATTCGATGCTGGACCAGTTCTGGACGCCCTGGTCGAACCGCCGCGACGACCGGTGGGGCGGCAGCCTTGAAAACCGCACGCGGGTGAGCCGTGAGGTGATGACCAGGATTCGCCGGGAATGCGGCGATGATTTCATCATCGGTCTTGCGGTCAATGACGAACCGGAAGTCGAAGTGGCGCTGAAGCGCGAAGCGCTGGCCGAGATAATCGACCTCCACGACCGCGATGCCTTGATGGACTATGTGACTTGTGGAACGGGTTCCTACTTCGATTTCTACAAGATCATGCCGACCTTTGTTTATCCCGAAAAGCTCGGCGCGGATCTTGCGGCGGTGCTCAAATCCACCGTGCGCCACGCGCTGATCACCGCCGAAAGCCATATCCGTACCCCCGAGAACGCCGAGAGCGTGCTGAGCGAAGGCCGCGCTGACCTCGTTTCCATCGTGCGCGGGCAGATCGCCGATCCGCATCTGGCTGCAAAGGCTGCCGCCGGACGGCCGCAGGACATTCGCGGCTGCCTGTCCTGCAACCAGATGTGCTGGGGCCGGCGCAGCCGCGATTACTGGATCAGCTGCGTCGTCAATCCCTCGGCGGGGCGGGAATGGGAGTGGGGCGGAGATCGCTTCGCTCCGGCCGCCCAGCCGAAGCGCGTGCTGGTCGTCGGCGGCGGCCCGGCCGGCCTCGAAGCGGCGCGCGCCGCGGCCGAGCGCGGTCATCGCGTCACACTGGCCGAGGCTTCCGACCGCCTTGGGGGGCAGTTCCGTCTTGCCGGACTGCAGCCGCGCCGTGCCCAGATTCTGGATCTGATTAGCTGGTACGAGCGTCAGCTCGGCCAGCTTCAGGTCGACATCCGTTACGGGCAGTATGTCGAAGCCGATGATGTCGAGCACGAAGGCGCGGATCACGTCATCATCGCCACCGGCTCGATGCCGCCAGACGGCGCTTTCCAGCGGGCCTTGCCGCAGTGGGACAGCATTCCGGGCGGTGGCCCGGTGCTCTCGGCCGAGGCGGTGATGGCTCGTGAGGCGAGGCCGGGAAAAAATGTTCTGTTGCTGGACGATGGCGGCAATTGGAAAGGCTGCGGCACCGCCTGGAAACTCGCCGAGGACGGTCACGATGTGACGCTTGTGACCCCGGACGCCCTGGTCGGCAAAGAGCTTCAGCGAATGGCCGTCGACGCGCCGCTGCGCCGAGCGCTCGCCAAACTGCGCGTGCGGTTCGTGACCGAGAGCGCCATCGTGCACTGGGATGGCAGGATGGCCAGGATTGCTTCGCTGCTCGACGGGACCGAGCAGGAGGTCGAGGCCGACGCTTTGGTCTTCGCCGCCACCAGCATGGCGCAGCACAGCCTGTCCATCGAGCTCGAACGGCGCGGAATTGCGCATACCTCCATCGGCGATTGTACCGCCTCCAGACAGGCGGCATTTGCCATTCATGACGGGCGCAAGGTGGCGCTTGGTCTTTGATGATCGCGAAAGGCGCCGGACCAGGCAAGGCATGAACGGGGCTGATGTCTGAATGCGTATCCAGTCAATCAAAGTCTATCAGGTGCTTCTGCCTGTCAAAGGCGGTGCCTACCGGATGGCCAGTGATAGCGTGCGGAATTTGGACAGCACGCTGGTTGAAGTGACCACCGAGGATGGACTGTCAGGCTGGGGTGAGACGTGCCCGATCGGCCCTGTTTATCAGCCCCAACATGCGCTGGGCGCGAGAGCGGCAATTGCCGAAATAGCGCCTGGACTTGTCGGCGAGGATACAACGTCCATGCGCCGCCTCGCCAAAAGAATGGACGAGCGGCTGAACGGGCACAACTATGCCAAGGCGGCCTTGGATATAGCTTTCCTCGACCTCACCGGCCAGCGGCTGGGCGTCCCGGTCTCAGCCCTTCTCGGTGGTGCGCTCACCGATCGTGTGCCGTCTTACTACTCGACGATCGTCGGTGCTCCCGACGAGACCGCGCGTATTGCCGCCGATAAGGTCAACGCCGGATATGCACGGCTTCAGATCAAGATCGGCGGGCGGGATCTCGAACAGGACGTCGCCACCGTGCACAAAGTATGGGAGGCCGTTGGCTTCAAGGCCCGGATAGCCGTCGACGCCAATCGTGGCCTGACCGCTGCCGCGGCGCTGCACATCGATCGGCTTTGCCAGGCAATCCCATTCGTGTTCGAACAGCCTTGCAACACCATGGAGGAAGTGGCGGGTCTCAAGGGACGCGTTACACATCCGATCTATCTCGATGAGAATACCGAGGATTTGAATGCCGTGTTGCGGGCAGTTTCGTCAGGTATCGCGGATGGATTCGGATTGAAGGTCACCCGCCTCGGCGGCCTCACCAAGATGGCCACGGTCCGCGACCTGTGTGCGATACGATCTCTTCCGCACAGTTGCGACGACGCCTGGGGCGGAGACGTCATCGCCGCGGCCTGCGTGCACCTCGCCGCTACCGTCGAGCCGAGACGTTTTGAGGGAGCCTGGATCGCGCAGGAATACATCGAAGGGCATACCGATCCCGTAAACCCGATCGTGATCGAGAACGGGCATATACGCGTCCCGCAGATCCCAGGGCTCGGCGTCAGGCCTGAGCGCTCCCAACTCAACGCGCCGATCGCTACTTTCGGAGACTAAGGATCGTTGGATGTGATCTATGCAAGTAGACGAGCCACCCGAAGGCTTCATGAGCCGCAAAAAAGCCGATATGCACGATGCGTGGTATTGATTGCTTTCCGCAGCCAAACATTCGGGGAAGTCCATGAAACTGCTGCTCGCCGCCGTCTTGTCGATTGCCGCACCAGCCGCCGCATTGGCCGGTCCGGCGTCCGACGCCGTGAAGTTCTTCTATGTCCCGCAGGTCAAGTTCGAGGCCGACGCGCAATACCGCGATCGCTTCACCGAGCCGGTGACGAAACTGTTCGACCTCAACGACCAGGCGACCAAGAAGAATCCGGACCAGGTCGCCTGCATCGACTTCGACCCGGGCCTCGACGCGCAGGATTTCGACCAGGAGACCATCTCCAAGACCTTGAAATTGTCCGAGACGGTGGATGGCGACGCGGCACAAGTGGTGGCGAATTTCAGTCTCTTGCCGGAAGGAGACGATTCGCAGCGCGAAATGCACTGGTCGCTGAAGAAGGTCGACGGCAAGTGGAAGATATCGGACATTGCATCGAAGACCAGCGCCTGGACGCTGAGCCAGCTCGAATGCATGGCAGGCCAAGATCCGGAGTGATGCAATGGCCGGTCGCGCGCTCCTGTTATTGTCGGCCATGTGCCTGCTGGCGGCTGGCTTGAACGGCGCGGCTGCTCAGGGCCTGTTAGGCGCGCCGCCGGCAAATGCTCCGGCCGGGACCGCGCCCGATGACAGCGGCACGCCGCCGGCGACCGCGCCTGGCGGAGCTGCGGAGCCGGCGACGCCACCTGTCGCATGGCCGCCGAGCGGGCCCGCCACCCCCATCCAGCCGGGATCGCCGACAGCGGTTGTGCGGCCGTTCTACGATCAGGTCGGCCTGGAGATCGATCCGGCTCAGCGCGGCCATTTCATCGACCCGGCGAAAACCGTGCTCGACAAAAGCGATGCCTTGCGCAAATCCGGGCAGGGCGAGTGCCTGGACCCCAACATGGCGTTCGACAATGCGGACTATGACAAGGCCGAGATCGACAAGAGCCTGAAGACGCTCGAATCAATCAATGGCGATCAGGCCAAGGTCATCGTCGCCTTCGTCGTCGCCGGCAACCCGCACCGCCTTGAATGGAAGTTCAAGAAGGTCGACGGCGAATGGAAGATATCGGACCTTTTGTCGGTGACCGGCGAATGGGCGCTCAGCCAGTACCAGTGCGAATGAGCCGTCGTCAGCTTCCGGGTGGTCGGCAATGAAGCTTGGCGGTTTGCTCGCGATAGCGCTAGTCGGACTCGGCGCTGCCGCTTGCGTCGTCGATTGGCGGATCGGCACGATGCTGATCGCCCGCGAACCCTGGCAAGCTTTGGCGCTGCCCGGCGACTTGCCCGTCGAGCGCGTCGTGCTCGACCAGCCCGGCGCGCCCGAACTGGTTGGCTGGGTGGCCGATCGAAAGGGCAGTTGCGGTACGATCGTTCTACTGCACGGCCGCGGCGCCAACAGGCTCGCTTTGGTGCAAAGGGCAAAATTGCTGCTCGACGCCGGTTATTCCGTCATCCTGTTCGATCTGTCGGGGCACGGCGAGAGCGGCGGGGCCGTTCAAGGTTTTGGCTACAGTGAAGGCCAGGATGCGATCCGCATCATGGCCTTCGCCAGGCAAAGGTTTCCCGACCAGAAGCTTGGCGCCGTCGGCTCATCGCTTGGTGCCGCCGCTCTCGTCTTTGCCGCCCCGCAAGCGCCTGCCGATGCCTATGTGCTGGAGCAGCTCTACGCGACCTTGCGCGAAACAACGGCTTGGCGAATGCCTTTCCACTTCTGGCGCGGTTTCCAGGCCGACGTCCTGCTGGCGCAGATGCCGCTTCGCCTCGGGTTGAGCGCCGATGACGTCAGGCCGGTCGACCGTCTCGGCAAAATCGGCAGGCCGCTGATGCTGCTCGCAGGTAGCATCGATCCCTTCATCGATCGCGGTCAGGTACTGGCGCTGCGGAATGCTGCCGACGGCTCTCAACTGGTCTGGTTCGAAGGGGCAGGTCACGTTGACCTGCTGCGCTACGACCAGCCGCGCTATCGCGATGCTGTCCTCCCCTTCCTTGCAACAAGCCTTTGCCGGACCGGTGCCGGCAATGGCTGACATCAGCTCAGCCGCGCCCGCGATAGGGGGCGACGCCGGTGTCCGGCAGCCAGGCGCCCTCGGGCGGAGTGCCGGTCTGCCAGAAGACATCGATCGGAATGCCGCCGCGCGGATACCAATAGCCGCCTATGCGCAACCACAACGGCTTGGTCGCGGCCACGATGCGACGGCCGATCATCACCGTGCAGTCTTCATGGAAAGCGCCATGGTTGCGAAACGAGGTCATGAACAGCTTGAGCGACTTCGATTCCACCAGGGCCGCGTCGGGTGCGTAGTCGATGACGATATGGGCGAAATCCGGCTGTCCGGTCACCGGACAGAGCGAGGTGAATTCCGGGACGGTGAAACGCACGATCGCCGGCGGTCCGTCACCGCGCTGAAACGGCACGGTTTCCAGGACCGCAGCTTCGGGACTCTGTGGCGTCTCGACGTGCGTGCCGAGTTGGGTGAGATTTTTGGTATCGATCATGAGCGGTTTCCTTGGATTTGCCGCTCATTAGCACAAATTAAAACGGCAGGAAGACGATGACGAGCAACGACCCGCTTCTCCAACCCTACCAGCTCAAGCATTTGACGCTGAAGAATCGGGTGATGTCGACCAGCCACGAGCCGGCCTACTCGGAGGACGGCATGCCGAAGGAGCGCTATCGGCTCTACCATGCCGAAAAGGCCAAGGGCGGCATGGCGCTGACCATGACCGCCGGCTCGGCCATCGTTTCGCGCGACAGTCCGGCCGCCTTCGGCAATCTGCACGTCTATGACGACCGCATCGTGCCGTGGCTGGCCGAACTCGCTGACGCCTGCCACGAGCATGACTGCAAGGTGATGATCCAGATCACCCATCTCGGCCGCCGTACCGGCTGGAACAAGGCCGACTGGCTGCCGGTGCTCTCGGCCTCGCCTGTGCGCGAGCCGGCGCATCGTGCTTTCCCCAAGACCATAGAGGAGTGGGACATCGAGCGCATCGTCGCCGACTATGCATCGGCCGCCCAGCGCTGCCAGGCAGCCGGTCTCGACGGCATCGAGTTCGAATCCTACGGCCATCTGATGGACGGCTTCTGGTCGCCTGCCACCAATCATCGCGACGACGAGTATGGCGGTTCGCTCGACAACCGGTTGCGCTTCACCAACATGGTGCTCGATGCGGTGCGGGCGGCGGTTGGCGACAAATTCGTCGTCGGCATCCGCATGGTCGCCGACGAGGATTTCGAGAAAGGCCTGTCGAAGGAGGAGGGCGTCGAGATCGCCAGGCGACTGGCCGGCTCCGGCAAGGTCGATTTCCTCAACATCATCCGTGGCTCGATCGAGACCGACGCGGCACTGACCAAGGTCATCCCGGTGACTGGCATGCGGTCTTCGCCGCATCTCGATTTCGCCGGCGAGGTGAGGGCGGCGACGAAATTCCCGACCTTCCACGCTGCGCGCATTTCCGACGTCGCCACCGCGCGCCACGCGATCGCCACCGGCAAGCTCGACATGGTCGGCATGACGCGTGCCCACATCGCCGATCCGCACATCATCAAGAAGGTGATGGAGGGCCGCGAGCACGAGATCCGTCCCTGCGTGGGCGCCACCTATTGTCTCGACCGCATCTACGAGGGCGGCGAGGCGCTGTGCGTCCACAATGCGGCGACCGGCCGCGAGGCGGATATTCCGCACGTGATCGCCAAGACGGAAGGGCCCAAGCGTAAAGTCGTGGTCGTCGGCGCAGGGGCAGGCGGACTGGAGGTGGCGCGGGTCGCGGCCGAGCGCGGCCATGAAGTAACGATCCTGGAAGCATCATCACAAGCGGGTGGGCAGGTCCGTCTGGCGACCCAGAACCCGCGCCGTAAGGAATTGATCGGTATCATCGACTGGCGTCTGGCCGAACTCGACCGGCTCGGCGTCGAGATCCGCTACGACACATGGGCAGAGAAGGACGACGTCCTGGCCCTGGCCCCTGACGTGGTGGTCGTCGCCACCGGCGGACTGCCGCAGAACCCGCCGCTGGCCTCCGGTGACAATCTCGTCACGTCGAGCTGGGACATCATGGCCGGCAGCGTCAAGCCGGCCGAGAATGTTCTTCTCTTTGACGACAATGGCGGCCATCAGGGCATGGGCGCGGCCGAACTGATTGCCAACAGCGGCTCGAAGCTGGAACTGGTTTCACCGGAGCGGTTCTTCGCCCCCGAAATGGGCGGCATGAACCACGTTCCGTACATGCGGGCCTTCCAGGAAAAGGGCGTCACCATCACCATCAACACGCGCCTGCGCTCGGTGCGGCGCGAGGGCAATCAATTGGTCGCTGAACTCGCTTCGGACTTTGCCGATGGCTGGCACGGCGAACGCAGGGTCGACCAGGTTGTGGTCGAACACGGCACGCTGCCGCTCGACGATCTGTATCTGTCGCTGAAGCCGTTGTCGAAGAACACTGGGGCGGTCGACTACGAACGTCTGGTCAATGGAGGCGACGTTTTTCCCCAACGCAACCCCGAAGGGGGCTTCGTGCTGTTGCGCATCGGCGACGCGGTTGCCTCCCGCAACATCCACGCCGCCATCTATGACGGGATCAGGTTCGGGATCAGGATTTGATTACGATCAGGTGGCGCGCAACGGCCTTTGCAAGGAGAGCCACCTGCCGCTCTGGTCCGTTGCGCGCCGCGCATGATCGGCTTTCACCGGCCGTGCGATTCTAAAACAATTTGGCGGTCGCCATGCAAAGTACGGTGATGACCAGCAGTCCGCCGGCGATGCGTTCGCCCCTGGTCATTTTCGCGCGCAGCTCCGTTTGGGTCGCTGCATCGGCGCCAGCGAGCTGCCTGCTGGCGGAGCCCACAAGCGCGCCTTGCACACCGGCGGCGATTAGCGCCGTCAAAATGCCGAGCGCCAGTACCTTCTCCATCGAGCCGAAAGCACCCTCATGAAAGAAATACCAGAGCAGCAATCCGGTCAGAAAAGCCAAACCGGCCGCGCCCATTTGCGGCCGGAAGAACCGCTCTGCTCGGATGTCCGGATCGCGGGCAACCGCGATGGTCGTGCCAGCCCAGAATACGCCGGCCAT
The DNA here is from genome assembly GCF_004792065.1 of Mesorhizobium sp. M8A.F.Ca.ET.165.01.1.1. NCBI lineage: Bacteria > Pseudomonadati > Pseudomonadota > Alphaproteobacteria > Hyphomicrobiales > Phyllobacteriaceae > Mesorhizobium > Mesorhizobium sp. M8A.F.Ca.ET.165.01.1.1. The sequence continues at coordinate 403,874 of NZ_SRTH01000002.1, forward strand.
GACGTGCAGGCCGATGACGACGATATAAACATATTGCATGACTGCATTCCTCTCATTCGCCCGCCGCCTATGCGCCGCAACCATGCCGCGATGCCATCAATAAGACAAAGTTAGATATCTAACGGTTAGATGTCAATCATGAAGCCGAGTTTCACGTTCCCACTGCTTGCTCTACTGTCAGATCATGACACCGTTTGAACGCCCGCCGGTTGGTATGAACCTTGGCCGTACCGCCAAGCTTGTCGCACAGGCTTTCGACGCCGCCTTGGTTGAAGCAGGCGGCACATTGCCGGTCTGGCTCACGCTGCTGTCGGTCAAGTCGAGCGAGCTTGCCAATCAACGCGAACTTGCCGGCATGATCGGCATCCAGGGTGCGACGCTGACCCATCATCTCAATGCGATGGAGGCGCAGGGCCTGCTGACGCGGCGGCGCGATCCCCTCAACCGCCGGGTTCATCTGGTCCGGTTGACGGAGGCGGGAGAAGCGCTGTTCGAAACGTTGCGGCAAGCAGCACTTGTCTTCGACAAGCGGCTTCGCACAGGACTACCCGACGAGCGTCTCGCGGAGTTTGCGCGGGTGCTGGCCGTATTGCGGGAGAATGTGGAGAGCTAGGAGTGCCGACCTGTTGGCTTAGTTATCATAGCTCGGGATTGTTCCAAACGCATAGTGGCGCAGTTTCAGTGCGGTGATCAGCTTGGTCAGTTGCGTCTTGCCGTCAAAGCCGTCCTGGAACATCTGGTCATGCATCAAAAGGATCAGCTTGCCGGGCTTGGCAAAGTGGCCGTAGCCGAACAAATGATCGATCTCGCTGACCAGATGATCGACGCTCTGGACCGGCTCACCGCTGTCCTTGTGCACCCACTCGTGGTCCCATCCATAGAGATAAAAGCCGGACGCCGCGACGAACTCATAGTCGGGGTCCTCGCGCCCGGCTTGCGCCTGCCCAAGCGAATTGTCGTTCTTCGACATCGAAGGCAGCCGGAACACGTCGCGCCCCGGCAGGCGGGCGTGCACCGCGGGCTTCAGGCCCAGAACGGCATTGGCCATGAGCATGTCGGCAACCACGCCTTCCGTATCGCCATAGAAATGCCGGTAGGATTGTAGGCGTGACTGTAGCTGTGGTTGCCGATCGTCACCAGCGGCATCGCCTTGGCGCGCCGCACCAACGCCTTGTTGGACGCACTGGCCTCGGCATGCATGCCGACCATGAACAGCGTTGCCGGAACCTGCGCCGCCTCCAAGACGTCGAGGATGTTGCTTGTGCCGTTCAGAGGACCGTCGTCGAAGGTGAGGTAGATGGTGCGATCCGCGCCATGGGCCGGCAACGCCGACATCAACATGGCTGCCAGGGCAAGCCGAAAGAATGTCATGGGCCACTACCCGTTTGCGATCAGGACAGGCCGCCATTTCATCGGCTGGTTGTCAAGCCAGGCCCGGCTCCGCCTACGCCAGGCTTCCCTGCAATACCGTCAGCCTGGCCTTCTTCGGCATGCGGGCGGTCAGCCATTCCAGCGCCTTGTCATGCGGCATCGGGAAGGCGATGGAATAGCCTTGCACCTGGTCGCAGCCGATCGCCATCAGCGAGTCGAGCTCCGCCTCGGTTTCGGCGCCCTCGGCGACGATGGAGATGCCCAAACCCCGTGCAAGTTCGGTGATGGCGCGCACGATCTTTGAGTTGTCGCCATTTTCGTGGATGTTCTGGACGAAGCGGCGGTCGATCTTGAGCCGGTCGATCTCGTTGGGATTGACGTGGCTGAGCGACGCATAGCCGGTGCCGAAATCGTCGAGTTCCAGATGGACGCCGGCCGCCCGGATGTGCCGCAGCTTGGCCGCGATGCCTGTCTTCTCGTCGTCGAGGATGACGGATTCGACGATTTCCAGCGACAGTTTCTGCGGCGGCAGCCCGGCTCTCTCCAGCGTGTCGAACAGAAACGCATCGAAATCGTGCTCACGCAACTCGGTGCCCGAGACGTTGACGGCAAGCCGGCCGAAGGCAATGCCGGCACGGTTCCATTCGGCGGCTTCGTTGATCGCCTTGCTGATCACGATGCGGCCGATCTCCGGCATGAAGCCGCATTTCTCCGCGACCGGGATGAATTCGCCCGGCGAGATCATGCCGCGCTCGGGATGGTTCCAGCGCACGAGGGCCTCTATGCCGCTGATGGTGCCGTCGGTTAGCGAAACCTGTGGCTGGAAATAGACCTGGAACGCTCTTTCGGAAATGGCGACCTTGATGTCGTGTTCGAGCTGCTTGCGGTAGTCGAGTTCCCTTCGCAGTTCCTCGGAGAAGAACGAGAAGTTGCCGCCACCCATCTTCTTGGCGGAATAAAGCGCCAGATCGGCGTGGACCAGCAGGTCTTGCGCATTGTCGGCGTCGATTGGATAGACGGCGATGCCGCCGCTGGCGCCCGGAAGAATGGTGGTGCCCTGGAACACGATCGGCTCGTTGATGTGCACCAGTATGCGCCGTGCCAGCATGTTGATGTCCTCGGTGCTGCCGGCTCCGTTGAGGATCATCACGAATTCGTCGCCACCAAGCCGCGCGCACAGATCCGACGCCCGGCAGGAATCGCGCATGCGCTGTGCCGTCACGACCAGGACATAGTCACCGGCGGCGTGGCCCAGCGTATCGTTGATCTGCTTGAAGCGGTCGAGGTCGAGCTGGACCACGGCCAGGCGCTCGCGCCGGCGATGCGCGCCTTTGATCAGCGTCTCGAAATGGTCGGTCAGGAAGGTGCGGTTGTGCAGGCCCGTCAGGCCGTCATGCACCGCGATGAAGGCCATCGAATTGCGAGCGTCGACCAATTCACGCGTTTTGCGCAGGATCGCGTTGGACATCGGCCTGAAGATGAACAGCGCCACCAGCAGGATGACGCCGAGGGTGGCATAGAACAGCGTGCGGTGGAGAGTGAGCAACTTTTCGGAGCGCTCGTCGGCGTCGGCACTGATGCGCTGGCCGAGCGCGGCATAGCCCGACAGCGTGGCATTGGCGACAGAGGCATCGAGGTTGACGCGTTCGGCGCCGCCCTTGTAGCCGCCATTGTCGCCAAGGTTGAGCTGCGATTCCAGTGCAGAGATCAGACGATCGCCGTTGGCGATCAGGCCAACCGAGAAATAGTCGAGATGGAAGGGTTTGGCGAAAAGCACGCTCTCGATCGACTTCGGATCGAGCTTGGCAGGCGATTGCGGATCCGCGCCTGTCTGCTTGAGCAGCAGATCGTAGTTCGTCTCGAACTCCGCCGTGGCCTGCTTCAGCGCGCTGACCAGCGCCGGCTGCTTGTCGCGCGAGGCGACGCCTGTCGCGCTGGCAAGGAAGACGATGCGCTGGGACAACGTCTTCTGCGTGCCGACGATGTCGAGCAAGGTGTTGTTGTGCTGCTGCGTGGCCATCGTCTGCTGCAGCAAAACGAAGGAGGCTGCCACCATGGCGGCAATGATGAGCAGCGCCAGCCAGTAGCCAGCCTTGATCAGCAGTATGAGCTTGCCTGAAACGGTTTGCACCGGCTGCTGAGACATGTTCGGGGGCGGCCCTCTCGCCAACGGATTTCTGTATGAGCACCATTGAACTGCAAACGTTAACAGGACCGGAAGTCGACGGCTGGCCGGCAAGGGGGAGGCGCGGAAAGATCGCGAAATGGTTATCGGGTTCTTTCGCGGCCGGCCCGCATTTGAGCATTCGTCAATCCATGCGTGCCGGATGGTCGCTTGGGCAATGTCCATCGCGTCCCCCTGATGCTGCCCGGCCACCTGATCCGGTCGCTTTTGCGATGGATTTTTTGCGCGGGCCGGACGACAGTCTGCCCACGTCAAACGAGGCCTGATCATGACCGCAGCATTTCTCTCCCATATCGACAGTGAGCTTGCAGGGCTGAAATCCGCCGGCCTCTACAAGTCCGAGCGGGTGATTTCCTCGATGCAGTCGGCCGAAATCGAGGTGGGCGGCGAGAAAGTGCTGAATTTCTGCGCCAACAACTATCTCGGCCTCGCCGACAGCGCGGACCTGCGCGCTGCGGCCACGCAGGCGCTCGACCGCTACGGCTACGGCATGGCGTCGGTGCGCTTCATCTGCGGCACGCAGGAGGAGCACAAGCAGCTCGAGGCGACGATTTCATCCTTTCTCGGCCTGGACGACACGATCCTTTATGGCTCTTGCTTCGATGCCAATGGCGGCCTGTTCGAAACGCTGCTGAGCGAGGAGGACGCGATCATTTCCGACGCGCTCAACCACGCCTCGATCATCGATGGGGTCCGGCTGTCGAAGGCCAAACGCTTCCGCTATGCCAACAACGACATGGCCGATCTGGAAGCGCGATTGAAGGAAGCGAAGGATTGCCGCTTCCGGCTGATCGCCACCGATGGGGTGTTTTCCATGGACGGCATCATCGCCAATTTGAAGGGCGTCTGCGATCTCGCCGAAAAGTACGATGCCATGGTCATGGTCGATGACAGCCATGCGGTCGGCTTCGTTGGCAGGAATGGCCGTGGCTCGGCCGAGCATTGCGGCGTCGAGGGCAGGGTGGACATCATCACCGGCACGCTCGGCAAGGCGCTTGGCGGCGCTTCCGGTGGATATACCTCGGGCAAGAGGCAGGTCGTCGACTGGCTGCGCCAGCGCTCGCGGCCCTATCTCTTTTCCAATACGCTGATGCCGGCGATCGCCGGCGCCTCGATCAAGGTGTTCGAGCTGATCCGCAATGGCGATGCCTTGCGCGAGCGCCTATATGCCAATGCGGCGCGGTTCCGGTCTCAAATGGGCAAGCTTGGCTTTACTTTGGCCGGGGCTGATCATCCGATCATACCGGTGATGCTGGGCGATGCGACGCTGGCGCAGGAGATGGCGGCGCGCATGCTGAAGCGCGGCATCTATGTCATCGGATTCTCGTTCCCGGTGGTACCGAAAGGCCAGGCGCGCATCCGCACCCAGATGTCGGCGGCGCATTCCAGCGCCGACATCGACCGCGCGGTGGAGGCCTTCGGTGCCGTCGGCAAGGAATTGGGCGTGATTTCCTGAGCGTCGAAAAGCGATTCCGGATCAAGAGATTCAAGGGACAAAAGAATGTCGAACATGATGAAGGCGCTGGTGAAGGCCAAGGCCGAGCCGGGCATCTGGATGGAAGAGGCGCCGGTGCCGGAAATCGGCCCCAACGACGTGCTGATCAAGGTCAAGAAAACGGCGATCTGCGGCACCGACGTCCACATCTACAATTGGGACCAGTGGGCGCAGAAGACGGTGCCGGTGCCGATGGTGACCGGCCATGAGTTCGTCGGTACCGTCGCCGATTTCGGCGCCGCGGTCACCGAATACAAGGTCGGCCAGCGCGTCTCGGGCGAAGGCCACATCGTCTGCGGCCATTGCCGCAACTGCCGCGCCGGGCGAGGGCATCTGTGCCGCAACACGCTCGGCGTCGGCGTCAACCGTCCGGGTGCTTTTGGCGAATATCTGGCCATTCCGCAGCACAATGTCGTGCCGATCCCCGACGACGTGCCGGACGAGATCGCGGCCATCTTCGATCCCCTTGGCAATGCCGTCCACACCGCATTGTCCTTCGACCTGGTAGGCGAGGATGTGCTGGTCACCGGCGCGGGGCCGATCGGCATCATGGGGGCGTTGGTGGCGCAGTGCGTCGGCGCACGCAAGGTCGTCATCACCGACATCAACCCGGTGCGGCTGGCGCTGGCGAAGAAGCTCGGCGTCCAGCACGTCGTCGACGCCTCGAAGGAAAAACTGCGCGACGTCATGCCGGCGCTCGGCATGACCGAGGGGTTCGACGTCGGGCTGGAAATGTCGGGCGCCGCGCCCGCCTTCCGCGACATGATCGACACCATGAACAATGGCGGCAAGATCGCCATCCTCGGCATCGCGCCGACCGGCTTCGAGATCGACTGGAACAAGGTCATCTTCAAGATGCTGCATCTGAAGGGCATCTATGGACGCGAGATGTTCGAGACCTGGTACAAGATGATCGCGCTGGTGCAAGGCCCGCTCGATGTGACCGGGCTGATCACGCATCGCATCGGTATCGATGATTTCCAGTCGGGTTTCGACGCGATGCGCAGCGGCAGTTCGGGCAAGGTGGTGATGGATTGGTAGGCGGCCGCCTACCCATCTTTGCAAATGCTGAATGAGTTTGTGACCTTCATATCAAGCTTGGCATCCCAACTCTTGATCATGAGATTGCGGGCGATATGGGCCAATTCGTAAGATGCGGTCCGAAGGTCGTCGAAAGGCAGGGCAGGGATTTCAGCCTGCTTCGTCGGCGGTATGATCTCCCCCAACTTTACCATGCAATTCTCGACACGAACATCTTCGACCAAACTCAACGGACCCCAGTAGAGAGTCCAGAAGCGTGAACGAGCGTTCTTCCAGACAGCCGGATCTGTGGTATTCGCTAGGGTTGAAACGGTTTCACTGGCTTCAAACAACAGCCTGGTCTGCTTTTTAAGGAACGGCTCGCGATTTGCCTGGGCCTGTTTGTCAGAATATTGCCAGATACCGAGCAAAACGGTCGCGATGCTAATCGCCCAAGGGACAAATGTCTTCCAATCAAGGTGGTCCATCACGACCTCTCCAAGCGGAAAGAAATACCTCGACTTTATGACCGTATAGCGAAAATGAAAATGGTCTTGCCCGCTATTTCAGAATTGCGCTTCGAGTTTCGCGATAGCTGCGAGAATTAGGGAGCGGTCCGATAAATCGAGCCGCGCTAGCAACTGTGACTCGAACGCCTTCGCCAACGGCACCATTTCGCGATATGCGGCAAGGCCCGCTTTGGTCAGCGTCAGATGCTCGACGCGCCGGTCGCTCTCATCCGGCGCGCGGGTCAGCCAGCGCCGCCGTTCGAGTTCCGCGACGGCACGCGAGACTTTGGTCTTGTGCATGGCTGATTGCTCGCCAAGCGCCGTCGCGGTCATCGTGCCGCGTTGTCCCAAGCCCGACAGCGTGCGCCATTCCGGTCGGGTCAGCCCCAGGCGGTCGCTGTAGATTTTCGAGAATTCCCGGCTGACCGCATCCGCAAGCCGGTAGAGCCGGTAAGGCAGGAAACTTTCCAGCTCCAGGATCTCGGGATCGGTCGCTTTGCTCGTCATGTTTCAGCGCTCGCATATGTCTCGCGTCGCCATTGATAGTTACATTTTCGATGGTTACAAATGAAACCAGTTTGGTCAATCCGGGAGGAAGCGATGGCCTTTTCCTATATGCCGGGCTTCGGCAACGATTTTGAGACCGAGACATTGCCCGGTTCGCTGCCGCAGGGGCGAAACTCGCCGCAGCGGCCGGCCTACGGCCTCTATGCCGAGCAGCTTTCCGGCTCGCCCTTCACCGCGCCGCGCGGCACCAATGAGCGTTCCTGGCTCTATCGCATCCGGCCAAGTGTCAAGCACACCGGCCGCTTCAAGGCAGCCGGCTACCCGCTGTGGAAGACTGCCCCCAATGTCGGCGACCACGAACTGGCGCTTGGCCAGTACCGCTGGAATCCGGTGCCGATGCCGAAGGAGCCGACCGATTTCATCCAGGGCATGCGCAGCATCACCACGGCCGGTGACGTGCTCGGGCAGACCGGCATGGCCGCCCATGTCTATGTCGCCAATCGCTCGATGGTCGATGATCATTTCTTCAATGCCGACGGCGAATTGCTGGTCGTCCCGCAGGTGGGCAGCTTGCGGCTGGTCACCGAGATGGGCGTCATCGAGCTTCGACCCGGCGAGATCGCCGTGCTGCCACGTGGCCTCGTCTTCAAGGTCGAACTGGCCGACACCGAAGTGCGCGGCTATGTATGCGAGAATTACGGCGCCAAGCTGACACTGCCTAACCGCGGCCCCATCGGTGCCAATTGCCTGGCCAACCCACGCGACTTCAAGACGCCCTGCGCCTGGTTCGAGGAGAAGGAGACGCCGTGCCGGCTGATCGTGAAATGGTGCGGCAATTTCCATGTCACCGAGATCGGCCATTCGCCGCTCGACGTGGTGGCTTGGCACGGCAACTACGCCCCTTACAAATATGATCTGGCGACGTTTTCGCCGGTCGGCGCGCTGCTGTTCGACCATCCCGATCCATCGATCTTCACCGTGCTGACGGCGCCGAGCGGCGAGGAGGGCACCGCCAATATCGATTTCGTCATCTTCCCGCCGCGCTGGCTGGTGGCGGAAGATACGTTTCGGCCGCCCTGGTATCACCGCAACATCATGAGCGAGTTCATGGGTCTGATCCACGGCCAGTACGATGCCAAGGAGGAAGGCTTCGTTCCCGGCGGCATCAGCCTGCACAATCTGATGCTGGCCCACGGCCCGGATGCGCCTGGCTTCGAAAAGGCCTCGCGCGCGGACCTGAGACCGGTCAAGCTCGACAACACCATGGCCTTCATGTTCGAGACCCGCTATCCGCAGATGCTGACCCGATACGGTGCCGAACTGGAAACCCGGCAGGACAATTATATCGACTGCTGGGCCGACCTGAAGAAGCGCTTCAACGGCACGCACGAGGGCGACTGGTCTTGAGCGGTAATTCAATGCCGGATCGGCTGGTGCTGTTGGGCTCCAAAGGCGGCCCTGCGCTACGGCCGGGCGGGCCGTGGCCGAGTTCGTCGCTGCTCGAGATCGGCGGGCGGGCCATCGTCGTCGATTGCGGGCTCGGCGTCACGCGCGGCCTTGTCGATGCCGGTGTCAGCCTGAAGGCGCTCGACCTGATCTTCATCACGCATCTGCATTCCGACCATGTGCTGGAACTGGGTCTGCTGATCCACACCGCCTGGACGGCCGGATTGGCGACGCCGGTCAGCGTGTTCGGCCCGCCCGGCACCGGCCATTACTGGCGGCGCTTTTGTCAGGCGATGGAATTCGACATCGAAATCCGCATCGTCGACGAGGGCCGGCCTGATATTCGCGAGCTGGTTTCTGTCGAAGAATTCGGCGAAGGCCATGTGGTCGAGCAGCGCGGCCTGAAGGTGACGGCGCTGCGCGTCGACCATCCGCCGGTGACCGACTGCTTTGCGCTGCGCTTCGAGCATGGCGGCAAGAGCGTGGTGTTTTCGGCCGATACAGCCTTCTTCCCACCGCTCGCCGATTTCGCCGAAGGCGCTGATATCCTCGTCCACGAAGCCATGCTGGAGGAGGGGATCGAGCGGCTGGTTGCCAGGACCGGCAATGGCGCGCGGCTCAGGGAACACCTGCTCGCCAGCCACAGCTTTGCCGAAGAGGCAGGCCGCATCGCCAGCGATGGCGGCGTGAAGAGACTGGTGCTCAACCACCTCATTCCGGCCGACGACCCCCAGATTGGCGAGACCGATTGGACTGCTGCCGTCAGGAAAACATGGGCCGGCGACTTGACGATCGCCCGCGACGGCCTTGTTGTGGAGCTAGCATGATCCCGAAAGTGGAAACCGGTTTTCGGAAAAAGATCATGTGTAAGAAAAGCCAAAGCGGCACCAAGGCCGCCTCAGGAGAGGGAACCGCATGAAGCTTGCCACACTGAAGGATGGGACGCGCGATGGAAAACTCGTTGTCGTTTCGCGCGACCTGACACAGTACACAGACGCCTCGTTCCTGGCGCGCACGCTGCAGGCGGCACTCGACGACTGGCGCAGGATCTCGCCGCATCTCGCGACAATCGCCGAATCGCTGGAGAACAGTGCGATGCCGGCGGCTCGCTTCCACGAGCACGACGCGCATTCGCCGCTGCCACGCGCCTATCAATGGGCCGACGGCTCCGCCTATGTGAACCATGTCGAACTGGTGCGCAAAGCGCGCGGCGTCGAGATGCCGGCAAGCTTCTGGACCGATCCGCTGATCTATCAGGGCGGCTCGGACTCCTTTGTTGCGCCGCGCGATCCGATCCGCATGGCCGACGAAGCCTTCGGCATCGACATGGAGGCCGAAATTGCCGTCATCGTCGACGATGTGCCGATGGGCGCCAGCCTCGATGAAGCGCGCGCCGCGATCCGGCTGGTCATGCTGGTCAACGATGTCACGCTGCGCGCGCTGACCGGCCCGGAACTCGCCAAGGGTTTTGGCTTCTTCCACTCGAAACCGTCCTCGGCCTTTTCGCCGGTCGCGGTGACGCCGGACGAACTGGGCGACGCCTGGGATGGCGGCAAGGTCAGCCTGCCGCTGCTCGCCGACATCAACGGCAAGCCGTTCGGCCGCGCCAATGCCGGTGTCGACATGACCTTTGACTTCCCGGCACTGATCGCTCACGCCGCCCGCACAAGGCCGCTGGTATCAGGCACCATCATCGGCTCGGGTACGGTGTCCAACAAGCTCGACGGCGGCCCGGGCAAGCCTGTGTCGGCCGGCGGCGCCGGCTATTCCTGCATCGCCGAACTGCGCATGATCGAGACCCTCGCGAGCGGCGAACCAAAGACGCCGTTCCTGCGCTTCGGCGACACGGTACGCATCGAGATGAAGGACAAGGCCGGGCATTCGATCTTCGGTGCCATCGAGCAGAAGGTCGAGAACTACCAGAGATAGAGGCTAGGACAGATTTTCAGCGATGAATCTTCTGGATCATCTGCGCCGCATGGCGGGCAACAATCTCTGGTCGAACGACCGGCTCTATCGCGCAGTGCTTGCTCTGAAGCCCGGCGAGTTCGAGGCTGAGCGCACCAGCTTTTTCCCGTCGGTCAAGGCCACGCTCAATCATGTGCTTGCGGTCGATTATCTCTATCTGGACTTTCTCGAAGAGGGCGGTGTCGGTGCCGCTGCCCATGATGACTTCGTGCCTTTCGACGAACCACAGGAGCTTTTTGCCGCGCAGGTCGCGGCCGACCGGCGGCTGATTGCCTTCTGCGATGGCTTGTCGGAGAGCGATCTAGATCGCCGCGTCATCACCGACCGGCGCGAGGACGGCATGATCCCGGAAAAGATCGGCAATATCCTGGCGCACGTCTTCCTGCACGACATCCACCATCGCGGCCAGGTCCACGCCATGCTGTCCGGCACCTCCGTCGCGCCGCCGCAACTCGACGAGTTCCTGCTCGATTATGATGTCAGGGTTAGGCGGGACGAGGTTGAGAGGCTTCGGTTGTGAGACCAGGTCCTTCGCTAGTCATGTCACAGCCACATCATAATGGGCGAAATGCGGGTCGGATGTGAGGATGGTCAGATTTTCCACTTGCGCCTGCGCAATCAGCAGTCTGTCGAACGGATCACCATGGTGGCGAGGTAGGCCACCAACGGCGTTCGCGTGCTGTAAGGTTACGGTGAGCGGCTGAAATCGCATCCTTGGAAGCAGCGCCGGCAGATCGTCCGGCGCGTTGAGCTTTCCGATCGAACGTTTGATGGCAATTTCCCAAACGCTCGCCGCGCTCACGAACACCACCGCTTCCGAAACCAGGATGGCGCGGTGATGCTCGCTGAGACGTCGGTCGTCCGAAATTGACCAGAGGATGATATGTGTGTCGGCGAGGAAGGGGCCGACCGTCATTTTACGTACTCGTCCCATTCAGGACCGAGTTCGTCAAAATCATCCGCAATCCAGATCTTGCCCTTCAAAGCGCCGATACGCGGCAGAGGTTCGGCCACCGCCGGAGGTACAATGCGCGCCGCCACCTTGCCGTGGCGCGTAAGAACGATCTCCTCACCTGCTTCCGCGCGGCTGACAAGTTCCGACAGTTTGGCCTTGGCTTCGGCGATGGAAACATTCATGTGCTCGATCCTTTATGACTAGAATTTAGGTCATAATCGACCGAGCGGCAAGTGTTCCTGTGTTAGACCGGCCTATTCCGCCGCCTGTACCTTGATCACGCCGCGCTTGATTTGATCCTGCTCGATCGACTCGAACAAAGCGCGGAAATTGCCCTCGCCAAAGCCTTCGTCGCCCTTGCGCTGGATGAACTCGAAGAAGATGGGCCCGATCACGGTCTTGGAAAAGATCTGCAGCAGGATCTTGGTCATGCCGCCATCGACCACGCCTTCGCCGTCGATCAGGATACCGTGCTTCTTCATCCGCTCGATCGGCTCGTCATGGCCGTTCACGCGGTCATACGACATGTCGTAATAGGTCTCGGGCGGGCCGGGCATGAATTTCAGCCCGTTCTCGGCGAGCTTGTCGGTGGCGGCGTAGATCTCGTCCGTGCCAACCGCGATGTGCTGGATGCCTTCGCCATTGTACTTCTTCAGGTATTCGGCGATCTGGCTGGTCTCGTCCTTGGATTCGTTGAGCGGAATGCGGATCTTGCCGCATGGCGAGGTGATGGCGCGGCTGACCAGGCCGGTGATCTTGCCGTCGATGTCGAAGAAATGGATCTGCTTGAAGCCGAACAGATTGCGATAAAAGTCCCACCACTTGTCCATCTGGCCGCGATAGACATTGTGGGTCAGGTGGTCGAGGAAATAGAAGCCGACGCCTTGCGGCCGCGGGTCGCGCGCGCCGAGCCATTCGAACTCGGCGTCATAGGCCGAGCCTTTCTTGCCGTAGCTGTCGATGAAATAAAGCAGCGAGCCGCCGATGCCGACAATGGCAGGCACGTCGAGCGCCTTGTCGTCGCCTTCATAAGGCGTGGCGCCCTTGGAGACGGCATGCTCGAAAGCATGTTTGGCATCGACCACCCGCCAGGCCATCGAGGCAGCACAAGGGCCATGCTTGTCGGCGAACTTCATCGCGTGCGAGCCGGGCTCGGCATTGACGACATAGTTGATGTCGCCCTGCCGCCAGACGGTGATGTCCTTGGTGCGATGCCTGGCCACCGCCACATAGCCCATGCGAGTGAAGAGCTCGGCCAGCTTCTGCGGCTCGGGATGCGCGAATTCGACGAACTCGAACCCATCGGTGCCGGCAGGGTTGTCCTTGCTGATCGTGGCAGGCGGGGCGTCGTGCGGGAAGGGACCCATGATATTCCTCCGAAAATCTCGTTTGGCCTGAAAGGGCCATTTGAAACCATGATAGCGTGGAGCCTATGCATGGTGCTTGCATTCAAACGCTTGAAATGATGATGTCATGCGTGAAGCATGCATGATTAGAGAAAAAACCATGGATGAGACGCGCATCGATCAGTTTGACCGCAAGATAATGGCTCTTTTGCAGGGCGATGCCCGGCTCACCAATAACGACCTTTCCGAAAGGGTGAACCTGTCGGCGTCGCAATGCTCGCGCCGCCGCCAGCGGCTGGAGGAGGATGGCTATATCAAGGGGTATCGCGCCGTACTCGACCGCGACATGCTCGGCTTCTCACTGGTCAACGTCATCTCGGTGACCCTTGCCACCCACAACCGTGACAACGCGCGGCGCTTCGGCGAATTGGTGGCGCGACTGCCGGAAGTGCAGGAGGCGCATGCGCTGACCGGCGAGATGGATTATATCCTGAAGGTGGTGACGCCCGACCTCAAATCATTGTCCGAGTTCGTCAACGGCGTGCTCCTGCCGCATGAATCCGTGCAGCATGTGAAGACGGCGATCGTGCTGGAGACGCTGAAGGAGACCGGCGCGCTGCCGATCTAACCCTTCGACTGCTGGATCAGCCCATACAGATTGGTGCATCGGGCGCCGGAGCGGCAATAGGCGAACACCGGGCCCTCGAGCTCATCCAGCGCCTCGGCCTGGTCTTCGACATTCTCTTGCGTGATCTGGCCGCTGATGACCGGGATGTAGCGGAAGGCGAGACCGGCGGCTTCAACCGTGGCTTTGAGCGTGTCCGCCGAAGGCTGGCCGGGCTGTTCGTCATCCGGCCGGTTGCAGATGACGCTCTTGAAGCCGGCTTCCTTGATGGCGGCGACGTCTTCGGGCTGGATCTGGCCCGAGACCGAATAGTCTTCGCTGATTTCGCGGTATTCCATGACGATGTCCTCGCAATCTGATTTGGCAGGAGTTTTGCCACTCCCTGACGTGGCCGGCAACCAATTCCTATGCCGTGGCCGGCTGAGCGATGCGCGCCCGGGCAAAACGCGCCACGACGATGCCTGCGATCACCGAAGCGACGAAGATCGGCGTCTGTGAATAGCCGAGGCCCAGCGCCGGAATGGCGCCGCCCGGACAGAAGCCGGCAATGCCCCATCCGATACCGAACACGGCGGCGCCGCCAACCAATTCCAGATCGATAACGCGCTTCGTCGGCAGCGCAAACTCGGTTTCGAACACCGGGGCCTTGTACCGGCCGAACACCAGTCGGTAACCGATAAAGGCGACAGCCATGCCGCCGCCCATGACGAAGATCAGGCTGGGGTCCCAGGTGCCAGCAATGTCGAAGAAATTCAGCACCTTGGCCGGATTTATCATACCGGAAACAGCGATGCCGAGGCCGAAAATCCCGCCGATCAGGAATGCCGAAACGAGCCTGTTCATGGTTAGCCCCCGACGACGTGGCGGATGATGAAGACGGTGATTAATGCGGTGACCATGAAGGTCGCGACGGCGGCCATCGAGCGTGGCGACAGGCGCGCAATGCCGCAAATGCCATGCCCGCTCGGACAGCCACCGCCGAAATGCACGCCGATGCCGACCACGAAGCCACCGACAACGAGGGACAGCGTTGGCAGCGGCACGCTGAAGGCAATATGTCCGCCAACAGTCCGATAGAGGAGCGGCGCCACGACTGCGCCAATGAGAAACGCGGCTCGCCAGCCCCAATCCGGGGCAAGCGGCGGAATGACCCCTGTTAGGATACCGGTCATCCCGGCAATCCGTCCATGCAACGCCATCAGGAGCACCGCCGACAGGCCGATGAGGGCACCGCCGAGCAGCGACTGGAAGGGCGTGAAATCTGTCATGGCAGTGCCGGCCTCAATCTGCGCTTCATGCGCGTCCCGCGCGGATCGACATCATAGCGCAGATGGACGTTGCCAGCGAAGATTCTGACTCGGATTGCCCAGAGGGGAATGAAAAAAGGCGGAGACTGGCTCCGCCTTTCGAGAACGCTCTTCTCAGCTGCCGAGAATGGCGCCTTTGATCTGGCGGATGTTGTTGTGCATCATGTCGATGTAGGTCGAGCCGGGGCCATCGGGCTGCGACAGCGCATCCGAATAGAGCGTGCCGCCCACCTTGATGCCGGTCTCGCTGGCGATCTGTTCGATCAGGCGCGGATTGGTGATGTTCTCGACGAAGATCGCCGACGCCTTGTCCTGCTTCACCTGCTCGACCAGTTTGGCGACATCGGCGGCCGACGGCTCGGAATCGGTCGAGATGCCTTGCGGGGCAAGGAAAGTCAGGCCGTATTCATGCTCGAAATAGCCGAAGGCGTCATGCGAGGTGATGACGACGCGCTTTGCCTCGGGGATCGACTGGATCGCCGCCTTCACTTCGCCTTCCAGCGCATCGAGCTTCTTGGTGTAGGCGGCGGCGTTGGTCTGGTAGGAGACGCAGCCGTCGCTGTCGGCCGCGCAGAAGGCTTCGGCGATGTTCTTCACATAGATCCTGGCATTGGCGATCGACTGGAAGGCGTGCGGATCGGTGACGGTCTTGCCGTCGCCGGTGCCGGCACCCTCCGCCGCGTCGGCGTCGGCGAACTCAGGCTTGAAGTCGATCGGCGTCACGCCCTTGGTCAAGGTGATGATCGAAGCCTTGGTGGCGCTGGCATCGACCAGCCGCTGCAGGAAACCTTCGAAATGCAGGCCGTTGACCAGAACGATGTCGGCCTTGGCCATTGCCACCGCGTCGGCGGGGCTCGGCTCATAGACATGGGCATCGCCGTCCGGCCCGACAATGGTGGTGATGTCGACGCGGTCGCCGCCGACATTTTTGGCGAAATCCGCTATGACCGTGAAGCTGGCGACCACTTTCAGCGGCTCGGCGAAGGCCGATGAAGCTCCAAAGGCTGTTAATGTTATAACGCTCATCGCCAGGGCGGCGCAGAGTGATTTCAGCATGGTTGGGTCTCCTTTGGGGCGGGGGATCAGGCCGTTCTGTGACGGTGATGGACGATGCGGGCGCGCAGAATGCCGCGCGTGCCAAACAGGATAGAGGCGAAATAGACGACGCCGGCCGACAGGATGATGGCCGGGCCTGACGGCAACGACGCATGATAGGACAGGAGCAGCCCGGCAATGCAGGAGGCAAAGCCGATCAGCACGGCCAGCGCGCACATCGGCTCGACGCGCGCCGTCCAGAAGCGCGCCGCTGCCGCCGGCAGCATCATCAATCCGACTGAAAGTAAGGTACCGAGCGCCTGGAAACCGCCGACGAGGTTGAGGACGACGAGACCGAGGAAAATGAAATGCACCGGGCTGCCCATGCGGCTGACCGAACGCAGGAACAGCGGGTCCAGGCATTCCGCGACCAGCGCCCGCCAGAAGACGGCAAGGCTGACCAGCGTCACCGCGACGATGCCGCCGATCAGCGTCAATGCCTCGTTGTTGAGTGCCAGCACCGTGCCGAACAGCACATGCATGAGGTCGACGCTGGAGCCGCGGATCGACACCATCAGCACGCCGATGGCGAGCGAAATCAGGTAGAAGGCCGCCATCGAGGCGTCCTCGCGCTGAATGGTGAAGCGCGAGACGGCGCCGGCGCCGAGCGCCACGATGATGCCGGCGATCAGGCCGCCAATGGTCATCGGCAGGATTTCGAGGCCGTAGAACAGGAAGCCGGCGGCCGCCCCCGGCAGGATGGCATGCGCCATCGCGTCGCCCGACAGGCTCATGCGCCGCAGCATCAGGAAGACGCCGATCGGGCAGGCGCCGAGCGACAGCATCAGCGAGCCGAAAAGCGCCCGCTGCATGAAACCGAAATCGGCGAATGGCGAGATAAAAAGGCCGTAGAGCGCGTCCATCAGGCAGCCCTCGGTCCGGCGCCATGGTGATGGTCGTGATCGTGGCCGTCATGATGATGATCATGATCATGAGCGTGCTCGTCAGGCTCGCACCAGGGCGCGTTCTCTTCCCAGGCTTCGTGGAAGCGGCGCGCGCGCAACAGGTTCTCCGGCTTCAGCGTCTCCCGGGTCTCGCCCCAGGCTACCGGCTGGCGGGCAAGCAGCAGTGTTTCGGGAAAATTCTGGCGCACAAGATCCAGATCATGGACCACCACCATGATGGTGCGCTCTTCGCCGTGCCAGCGCTTGATCAGGGCAATGAGGTCACCGACCGTCTTGGCGTCGACCGCATTGAAGGGCTCGTCGAGCAGGATCAGGTCGGCATCCTGCAACAGCACGCGGGCAAACAGCGTGCGCTGCAACTGGCCGCCCGACAGCGTGTCGATTGGCCGCTTCTCGAAGCCGCCGAGGCCGACGGCCATCAAAGCCTGGCTGACGGCCTCGCGATCTTCCTGGGTGTAGCGGCCAAGCATGCCGCGCTTCGGCCACAGGCCGAGCGAGACCAGGTCGACGACGCGGGCGGGAAAGGAGCGATCAAGCTCCGATTGCTGCGGCAGGTAGGCCGCCCGCACGCCCGGCGCGCGGATAACCTCGCCGGCCATCGGCTTCAACACCCCAACGATACCTTTCATCAGCGTCGACTTGCCGGAACCATTGGCGCCGACCACGGCCGTCAGCGAGCCCTTGCGGATTGCCCCATCGAGATGGTGGATCGCCGGATGGCTGTTGTAGCCCAGCGTCAGGTCACGGAATGTCAGGCAGGTCTGGGTCATATCGTTCCGTTGGCCAAACGCGGCTGCAGGCAGGTCGCTTGGATATGTGATGTTATTACATTAGTCAACAAGCCAATCCGGCGGAACTGCGACGCGGTGGTCAACTCGCCGTGTACGCGCCTGGCCCTGGATGGAACGATTGGCTCAAACGGTTTCGGTTCAGGCGGCCTTGCTCGAAGCGGACGGCGACTCTAAAGAGGCGCGACCACAACGGAAGGAACCTCGCAATGAGCATTCGTCGCATCGATGTTGGCCCGCGCATGAGCCAGATCGTCATCCACGGCACCACAGTCTACCTGGCCGGCCAGGTCGGCGAACCCGGCGGTAACGTCGCCTCGCAGACCCGCGACATCCTTGCGACCATCGATGGGTTGTTGGCCAAGGCCGGCACCGACAAGACCAAGATCGTCCAGGCGATCATCTGGCTGGCCGACATGGGCACCTTCGCCGAGATGAATTCCGAGTGGGACAAGTGGGTGCCGCAGGGCCACACGCCCGCCCGCGCCACCGGCGAGGCAAAGCTTGCCGGCCCCGAATATCTGGTCGAGATCATTATTACGGCTGCGATTTAAGCCGCGCCGCCCGAACTGCCAATCTCCCCCTTGTGGGGGAGATGCCCGGCAGGGCAGAGGGGGGCGCTGTCCCGCCAGCCCACCGATGTTCGTCATCCTCGGGCTTGACCCGAGGATCCATGCCGTGACCTTTGTCGAGGAACGCGGCGGTGCAGAATTCTGTAAACATTGCAAAGCTTTAGCGTCACGGCATGGATCCTAGGGTCTGCGCGCGTCACTTCGCTCCTTGCTTCGCCCTAGGATGACGAAAGCGAGGGCGCACTCACCCCTGCGACGGCGTGAACCTTGCCACCAGCGTGTGGCTTTCCGCCGGATAGATGAAGCGCACATGCGTCACTGGATGCTCGGCGCTCCATGTTCGCCGCTCGACCACCAGGCACGGCGCGCCGGTATCGATGTCGAGTGAATCGGCGATCGTATCGTCGGCGGCCATGGCGCGGATGCGGTGCTCGGCTTCGCTCCAGGGCACGCGGCCGATCAGCCACGGCCCCGCCGCGATTTCGAGGAACGCCTCGTCCGCTGCCTCGGCCACCGCTGACAGGTTGATCAGCCGCTGCTCGAGAGCGAAAGGCCGTTCGCCGGCAAAATGCAGCCCTTCAAGCCCCAGGACCGAGCCGGCGGCCGAGAGCCCAAGCAGCGCCCTGTCTCCGGCATTGCTGCGCCGCTGCACGCGTTCCAGCCGCTCGTAGCGATAGGGAAGGCCCAGCGCCTCGACCTCGATCCTGATGTCGTGCAGTTCCAGCACCGCCGCTTGCGATTGCGGCTGGCGCACGAAACTGCCCGAGCGGCGGCGCCGCTCGATCAGCCCTGCCTTGGCGAGTTGCGACAGCGCCTTGTTCACCGTCATGCGTGAGCAATCATACTCGGCGGTCAGTTCATGCTCGAACGGAATGCGATGGCCTGGCGGCCATGCGCCCGACAGGATCTTCTCCCTGATGTCCGACAGGATGCGCTGATGCAGCGAGATGTTCTCGCCGCTCTCGATATCCTCTGTCACGACAAGGCTCATCGGCTTGCCTTCAGCTTCGGGAAAGCGCGGTCATCACCTGGCGGAACCGCTCGGCGATCTCCTCGCGCTTCGCATGCCTGCCGCCGCTGACCTGCTTTTGCCCGTGCACCCAGACGCAATCCACTTTGCCGCCATTGGCGAAGATCCACGCATCCAGGATCGCATCGCCCGTCTTGCCCGCCAGCGAGGGATTGCGGGCGTCGAGCGAGACGAGATCGGCTGATGAACCAGGCGCGATTTGCGATGCGCCGGCGCCAAGCGCGACGCTGCCGCCTTCGATCGCTGCATCGAACAGCGCGCGGCCCGTCGAGCCACCGGCTACCGCAAGCACATTGCGGGCGCGGTGCGCGAGGCGCTGCGAATATTCGAGCTGGCGCAATTCGTCGGGCAGGCCGATCAGCACGTTGGAATCGGAACCGACGCCGAAGCGGCCGCCATGCTCCCTGAACAACGGCGCGGCAAAGGTGCCGTCGCCGAGATTGGCCTCCGTGATCGGGCAAAGGCCGGCAATGGCGCCGCTTTTGGCCATGCCGATGGTTTCGGCGTCCGTCATATGGGTGGCGTGGATCAGGCACCAGCGCTTATCGACATCGGCAGCCCCAAGCAGAAATTCGACTGGGCGCGCGCCGGACCAGGCAAGACAATCGTCTACTTCTTTCACCTGCTCGGCGACGTGGATGTGTATCGGACCGTCCGGCGTCATCGCTGCAATCGCCGTGAGTTCCTCCGGCGTCGCGGCGCGCAGACTGTGCGGGGCGACGCCGACGACAGCTTGATTCAACGCGCGAACCGATTCGCGGCTTTTCTCAACAAGCCGGGCGAACCTGTCCACATCGTTGACGAATCGCCTCTGGCCTTCGTTTGGCGCGGCACCACCGAAGGAGGAATGCGCGTAAAACACCGGCAGCAGCGTCAGGCCGATACCCGTTTCGCCGGCCGCAGCAGCGATGCGCTCGGCCATCTCGGCAGGGTTGGCGTAACGTTTTCCGTCGCGGTCATGATGGAGATAGTGAAACTCGCCGACACGGGAAAACCCGGCCTCCAGCATTTCGACATAGAGCTGCGCCGCCACCGCTTCGACCTGGTCTGGAGTCATCGACAGCGCGAAGCGGTACATCACCTCGCGCCAGCTCCAGAAACTGTCGGCGGAGGGACCGCGCAACTCGGCAAGCCCGGCCATGCCGCGCTGGAACGCGTGGCTGTGCAGATTGGGCATGCCCGGCAGGAGAATGGCATGGCGCTCGTCACCTGCCGACGCGGTGCCCCCTGGCTCCACGGCGGTAATGCGCCCGTTGGCGAAAGTGATGCGCACATTGTCGTTCCAGCCATTGGGGAGAAGCGCCTGTTCCGCAAAGATATAGGTCACTTTTCTCTCCACTTCCCGGTCTCGCATGCGATGATGGCACTTGCAGTGCGTTTCAATATGTATATACATAATCGCCACCGATTGAAACGGAAAAGATGATGGCTGTAGAGAGCAAAAGCCGGGCAGGGGGGCTTCGCCTGTGGCGCAATGCGCGTCTGGCGACCATGGCTGAGAATTCTGCCGATCTTGGTATCGTCGAGCATGGTGCGCTGGCCGCGCGTGATGGCCGAATTGTCTATGCCGGTCCGGAATCCGAGATGCCCTCGGGGCTTGCCCAAGGTGAGATCATCGATTGCGAAGGCCGCTGGGTCACGCCCGGCCTGATCGACTGCCACACCCATCTCGTCCACGCCGGCAACCGTGCCAACGAATTCGAGATGCGGCTGGCGGGCGCCACCTATGAAGAGGTTGCCAGGGCAGGCGGCGGCATCGTCTCGTCGGTCAAATCCTTGCGCGCCGCCAGCGAGAGCGACCTGGTCGCCCAGACGCTGCCGCGCCTCGATGCGCTGATGGCGGAAGGTGTCACCACCATCGAAGTAAAGTCGGGCTATGGACTCGATCTCGAAAATGAGAAGAAATCGCTGCGCGCCGCGCGACAGCTGGGCAATGAACGCCCGGTGACGGTCCGCACCACATGTCTCGCAGCCCATGCGCTGCCGCCCGAAGCCAAGGGCGACAAGGACGCTTTCATCGATCTCGTCGTCAAAACGATTCTTCCCGGCGTCGCCGCAGAAGGCTTGGCTGATGCCGTCGACGGGTTCTGTGAAGGCATTGCCTTTTCGCCCGAGCAGATAGCGCGGGTCTTCGATGTCGCCAAGGCGGCTGGCTTGCCCGTCAAACTCCACGCCGACCAGTTGTCCAACCTGCACGGCGCTGAACTTGCCGCCCGCTATGGTGCGCTTTCGGCCGACCATCTCGAATACACCGACGAGGCGGGCGCCATGGCGATGGCCAAGGCGGGGACCGTGGCGACGATCCTGCCCGGCGCCTATTACTTCATCCGCGAGACCAAGAAGCCGCCGATCGGCCTCTTCCGCCAGCATGGCGTGAAAATGGCTGTCGCCACCGACAACAATCCCGGCACCTCGCCGCTGACCTCGCTGCTTCTGACCATGAACATGGCGGCGACCCTGTTCGGCATGACGGTCGACGAATGTCTCGCCGGCGTCACCCGCGAGGCCGCGCGTGCGCTGGGACTGCTCGACGAGACCGGCACGCTGGAGGCTGGAAAATCCGCCGACCTGGCGATCTGGGACATCGAGCGCCCCGCCGAACTCGTCTACGGCATGGGCTTCAACCCGCTGCATGCACGCATCTGGAGAGGACAATGACCGAACTGACCTTGAAGCCCGGCAATGCCACGCTGGCCGACTGGCGCGCCATCTACCGTGGCGCCGTGCCCAAACTGGACGACGCCTGCCGGCCAAAGATCAAGGCAAGCGCCGAGGCCGTTGCCAGGATCGTTGCCAAGGGCGAGCCGGTCTATGGCATCAACACCGGCTTCGGCAAGCTGGCCAGTGTGCGCATCCCGGCCGAAGATCTCGAGACCCTGCAGCGCAACATCGTTCTGTCGCATGCCGCGGGCGTCGGCGAGCCGATGCCAGTCGCCGTTGCCCGGCTGATGATGGCGCTGAAACTTGCAAGCCTCGCGCAGGGCGCGTCCGGCGTGTGCTCGCAAACCATCGAGTTGCTTGAAGCGATGCTCGCCAACGACGTCATCCCGGTGGTGCCGGCGCAAGGCTCGGTCGGCGCCTCCGGCGACCTTGCCCCGCTGTCGCACATGACGGCGGTGATGATCGGCGTCGGCGAATGCTTTACCCCGCATGGCCGTTTTCCGGCCAAGGTCGCCTTCGTCTCGCACGGGCTGGAGCCCGTGACATTGGGCGCCAAGGAAGGTCTGGCGCTGCTCAATGGCACGCAGTTTTCGACGGCCTATGCGCTGGCCGCCCTGTTCGAGGCCGAAGTGCTCTACCAGTCGGCGCTTGTCGCCGGCGCGCTGTCGACCGACGCAGCCAAAGGGTCGGACGCGCCCTTCGATCCGCGCATCCACCTGTTGAGAAAGCATCGCGGCCAGATCGAGACCGCGGATGCGCTACGCAATCTGATGGCCGGCAGCGCTATCCGGGAGTCGCACCGGGTCGGCGACGAGCGTGTGCAGGATCCCTATTGCTTGCGTTGCCAGCCGCAAGTCATGGGCGCGGCGATCGATGTCCTGCGCAAGGCCGCCGATACGCTCGAAACCGAGGCCAATGGCGTCACCGACAATCCGCTGATCTTCGCCGAGGACGACACGGCACTCTCCGGTGGCAATTTCCACGCCGAGCCGGTCGCTTTCGCCGCCGACATGATCGCGCTGGCCGTCTGCGAGATCGGCTCGCTGTCGGAACGCCGCATCGCCATGCTGGTCGACCCCGCGCTGTCGGGCATGCCCGCCTTCCTGACGCCCAAGCCCGGCCTCAACTCCGGCTTCATGATCCCGCAGGTGACGGCGGCGGCACTCGTTTCGGAAAACAAGCAGAAAGCCTATCCGGCATCAGTCGATTCCATCCCGACCTCGGCCAATCAGGAAGACCACGTCTCGATGGCCGCGCATGGCGCGCGCCGGCTGATCGGCATGGTCGAGAATGCGACTGCGGTGATCGGAATCGAATTGCTGGCCGCCGCCCAAGGCTGCGATTTCCATCAGCCGCTGGCCTCGAGCGCAGCGCTCGAAGCCGTGCGCAAGCTGGTTCGCGCCGAGGTGCCGCATCTCGACAATGACCGGCACTTCCACCCCGACATGGAAAAGGCGATCGCCATGGTGCGCAGCGGCGCGGCCGTGGAGGCGGCAGGCGCGGTGGCGCTGCCGGGGATTGCGCGATGACACCTTCCTGGCTGACAATAAAACAAGGCACGGCACCGCTGCTTGTGTCGATCCCACACACCGGCATCGACCTCGCCGGCCTCGAAAACCGGCTGGTGTCGCCATGGCTCGGTCGTCGCGATTGCGACTGGTGGATCGACAATCTCTATGATTTCGCTGCCGGTCTCGGCGCCACGGTCGTGCACACCGCGATCTCGCGCACCGTCATCGACGTCAACCGCGATCCTTCCGGCGCCTCGCTCTACCCCGGTCAGGCAACCACCGGCCTATGCCCGACCGAAACCTTCGACGGCGATCCGCTCTATCGCGACGGCGAAGAGCCGGGCCCGTCTGAGATCGACGAGCGCCGCGAGAAGTTCTTTGCACCCTATCACGCCGCCTTGCGGGCCGAGATCGACAGGTTGCGCGCCTTGCATGGCAAGATTGTCCTCTACGACTGCCATTCGATCCGCTCGGTGCTGCCACGGCTGTTCCAGGGCAGACTGCCGGTGTTCAATCTCGGCACGAATGACGGCAAGAGCGCCGATCCGATGCTGCAGGCGACGGTCAGCCAGATCATGGCCGAAACCGGCGAAACCTTTGTCGTCAACGGCCGCTTCAAGGGCGGGTGGATCACGCGCCATTTCGGTCAGCCTCTTCAGGGCGTGCATGCGCTGCAGATGGAACTCTCCAACCGCGGCTATATGCGCGAACCCGAAGGGAAGGGCACGCCGGACAATTGGCCGGTACCCTACGATGCGGCGTTCGCCGCGCCGATCCGTGCCACGCTGACGCAGATTCTCCAAACCGCCATTGACTGGGCCGGGCGCTGACGCGCCGCCTCATCCGAAAGGGACAATGATGAACAACCCTCGCCACAATATCCGCGAAGTGCGCGCGCCGCGCGGTGACAAGCTCAACGCCCGGTATTGGACGACCGAGGCGCCGCTGCGCATGCTGATGAACAATCTCGACCCTGATGTCGCCGAGAATCCCAACGAACTGGTCGTCTATGGCGGCATCGGCCGGGCGGCGCGCACCTGGAACGATTTCGATCAAATCGTTGCGTCGCTGAAGACGCTTGGCCAGGACGAGACGCTGCTGGTGCAGTCCGGCAAGCCGGTCGGTGTGTTTCGCACCCACCCGGACGCGCCGCGCGTGCTGATCGCCAACTCCAACCTGGTACCACACTGGGCGACCTGGGAGAAATTCAACGAGCTCGATAAGAAGGGCCTGATGATGTACGGCCAGATGACGGCCGGCTCCTGGATCTATATCGGCACGCAAGGCATCGTGCAGGGCACCTACGAAACCTTCGTCGAGGCCGGCCGCCAGCATTATGGCGGCAATCTCAAGGGAAAATGGATCCTGACCGGCGGCCTTGGCGGCATGGGCGGCGCCCAGCCATTGGCTGCCGTCATGGCCGGCGCCTGCTGTCTGGCAATCGAATGCAATCCCGATTCGATCGATTTCCGCCTGCGCACCCGCTATGTCGACGAGAAGGCCGAGACGCTCGACGAGGCCATGGAAATGATCGAGCGCTGGACTAAGGCCGGCGAGGCGAAGTCCGTCGGCCTGCTTGGCAACGCCGCCGAGATCGTGCCCGAAATGTTCAAGCGCGGCATCCGCCCTGATATGGTCACCGACCAGACCTCGGCGCACGACCCCATCAATGGCTATCTGCCGAAGGGCTGGACGATGGCCGAGTGGCGCGAAAAGCGTGTCAGCGACCCCAAGGCGGTCGAGAAGGCGGCCCGCGCCTCCATGCGCGACCATGTCGAGGCGATGGTGGCGTTCTGGAACGCCGGCGTGCCGACGCTCGACTACGGCAACAACATCCGTCAGGTCGCCAAGGACGAAGGTTTCGAGAACGCCTTTGCCTTCCCCGGTTTCGTGCCGGCCTACATCCGTCCGCTCTTTTGCCGCGGTATCGGCCCGTTCCGTTGGGCTGCACTCTCCGGCGATCCGGAGGATATCTACAAGACCGACGCCAAGGTACGCGAACTTACTCCCGGCAACACCCATCTGCACAATTGGCTCGACATGGCGCGCGAGCGCATTTCCTTCCAGGGCCTGCCGGCGCGCATCTGCTGGGTCGGTCTCGGCGACCGGCACAGGCTGGGTCTTGCCTTCAACGAGATGGTGGCCAAGGGCGAGCTCAAGGCGCCCGTCGTCATCGGCCGCGATCACCTCGATTCGGGTTCGGTCGCTTCGCCAAATCGCGAGACGGAATCGATGAAGGACGGTTCCGACGCGGTCTCCGACTGGCCGCTGCTCAACGCGCTGCTCAACACAGCTTCGGGCGCCACCTGGGTGTCGCTGCACCATGGCGGCGGCGTCGGCATGGGCTTCTCCCAGCATGCCGGCATGGTCATCGTCGCCGACGGCACGCCTGACGCGGCAAGACGTCTGGAGCGGGTGCTGTGGAACGACCCGGCGACCGGCGTCATGCGCCACGCCGATGCCGGCTATGACATCGCCATCGAATGCGCCAAGGAGCACCAGCTCAACCTGCCCGGCATTCTCGGGTAACGGCTGACGTGATGCGCATCCTTCGCGCCGCCGATTACCGCGTCATGCCGTGGAAGAACGGCGGCGGCACGACGACCGAGATCGCCGTCTCGCCCGACGGCGCGGGGCTCGACGATTTCGACTGGCGGGTCTCGATGGCCCGGGTCGAAGGCAGCGGGCCGTTCTCCAGCTTTGCCGGCATCGACCGCACGCTGTCGGTGCTGGAGGGCGAGGGGATCGTGCTTGATGTCGCGGGCCGTCCGCCGGAGCGGATGACAGCGGCTTCCCAGCCATTTTCCTTTCCAGCCGACCAGCCGACGCGTGCCGCGCTGATCGCCGGCCCGATCACCGATCTCAACGTCATGACCCGCCGCGGCCGCATGTTGCATCAGGTCGAGCGTCTGGCGATTTCGACGCCCGTGGAAATCCCGACCGAGGCCGGTCCCACCCTCATCCTTTGTCACAGGGGCCATGCCATTTTCCCCGGCGCCGCGCCCATTCGTCTCGGGCCGCTCGACGCCCTGCTGCCCGGACCTGATGCCTCTGTCTTGCGGGTTCAGCCCGCACCGGATGCGATCCTTTTCGTGATCCGGATAATCGCTGCCGCCTGACGCGTTTGGCGCCAACGGTTACCGCCTGTTTCCAAACATGATCGCGACGCCGGCGAAATATAGCGTAAGCTGGCGGTGGCATCACGAAAAAGCCCGAATCCTCCCCGTCGATCGGTCCTGACGGGAGCGAGGGGCGCTCGTCTTTGAGTTTGCTCGAAAGATGACGCCCTGTCGTGGTGCGGAAACAAACTTTCGGCATAGGGGTTGATGCAACCGATTGCATTTGAACCGGTTTTAGGGCCATTGCCGTGGCGGTGATGCCGCTGAGTGCCCGCTTACGGAATTTTCAATGAATATTCAGACGAACCCAGCCCAGATCGAGAAGACAAGCGCGAGCTTCCCAGCCATCACGGAAGAGCCGATAAGATCGACATTCCTGCCGGAGGAACGGCTCCGGCTGCTCGGCGAAAGCCTGGCCAAGGGCGATCTGACGGACCTGTTCGGACTGATACCATTCGACTTCCAGGCCCGCATCCGTGACAGCGCCAAGAAGATCCTCGAAGTCTACCGGTCGACCAACGCCGCGCAGGCGAGGGGCGAAACCATCACGCCGGCCGCGCAATGGCTGCTCGACAACAACTACCTGATCGAGGAAACCATTTTCCAGGTCAAACGCGACCTGCCGCGCCGCTTCTACCGGCAATTGCCGACGTTGAAACTGCCCGACGGCGGCACCGTGCCGCGCGCATTGGCGCTGGCCTGGACCTATGTCGCGCATTCGGACAGTTCCGTCTCGGCGACCATGTTCAAGTCCATCGTCCAGGGTTTTCAGTCGGTCGAGCCGCTGAAGATCGGCGAACTCTGGGCCCTGCCGTCACTGCTGCGCTTCGTGCTGATCGAGAACCTCCGCCGCCTGGCGGTCAGGGTCAACCGCACCCGCCAGATGCGCCAGATCGCCAACGACGTGGCCGACAAGGTGCTTGCGACCGACGACAATCCGGATCGGCAGGCAATTCTCGCCAACTTCAGCGCGCATGCGCAGGACACCACCTTCGCCACTCAGCTTCTCTATCGCCTGCGTGACGGATCGCAGAACGCCGGCAAGGCGCTGGAGTGGCTGGAAGGCGAACTCGAAAAGACCGGCTCGGATGCCGAGGAAATCATCATTTCCGAGCACCAGACGCTGTCCAGCGGCAATGTGACCACCGGCAACATCGTGCGCGGTCTGCGCCTCATCAACGACGTCGACTGGACGGTGTGGTTCGAAGGCGTCAGCCGCATCGATACCGTGCTGCGCGAGCGCACCGATTTCGCCGCGCTCGACTTCTTCTCGCGCGATCAGTACCGCACCGCGATCGAGGAACTGGCACGCCGCTCGAACCTGTCGGAGTACCGTGTCGCCGAAAAAGCCATCGAACTGGCCGGCCACGCCGCCGGAGAAACCGTCGCGGAGGGCGTTGAAGGGGGGGATGCCCAGGCAGCATCCGCTCATACCGACGTCGGTTTCTATCTCGTTGGCCCGCGCCGGCTGGAGCTGGAAAAGGCGATCGAGTACCGGCCTACGGTCAGCCAGACGGTCAAGCGGACCTTCGCCAAGACGGGCTGGCTTGGCATCGTGCTCCCCGTCTTCGCGCTGACCGCCCTGCTGCTCGTCCTGTCCGGCAACGCCCTTTCCAATCTCGGCCTGTCGGTGCCGTCGATCGTGCTGATGCTGGCTCTGTTTGCCGTGCCGGCCAGCGAAGGCGCGCTCGCTTTCTTCAACACCGTGGTCTCGCTGTTCCTCAAGCCGACTCGCCTGATCGGTTACGACTACAGGCACGGCGTGCCGCCCGAGGCGCGCACCCTGGTGGTCGTGCCGTCGCTGATCGGCTCGCGTGACGATGTCGAGGAAAACATCCGCAACATCGAAGTGCACTATCTTGCCAATCTGGCGGACGAGATCCATTTCGCGCTGCTTTCGGATTGGCCCGACAGCAAGATCGAGATCGATGCGGCGGACACTGAGATTCTCGACTTCGCCCGCGCCGAAATCGCTCGCCTCAACGCACGCTATCCCTCCGAAGGCGCCCCGCGCTTCTATATCCTGCACCGCCGCCGGCTCTACAATGCGGCTCAAGGGTGCTGGATGGGCTGGGAACGCAAGCGCGGCAAGCTGCACGAGCTCGACCTCTTGCTGCGCGGCGACAGCGATACCACCTTCCTGCCGCTCGAAGTGCCGCTGCCGGAAAAAGTCGTCCATGTGATGACGCTCGACGCCGATACCCGCACCACCCGCGATGCCGTATCGAGCCTTGTCGGCAAGCTTTGCCATCCGCTCAACCGCCCGCATTTCGACGCCACCAGGCGTGTCGTAACCGCCGGCTACACCATCCTGCAGCCGCGTATCACCGCTTCACTCACCAGCGGCGACGAAGCCTCGTTCTTCCAGCGCGTGTTCTCGGCCAATCGCGGCCTTGATCCTTACGTCTTCGCTGTTTCGGACCTCTATCAGGACGTCTTCAGCGACGGGTCCTTCACCGGCAAGGGCCTCTATCATGTCGATGCCTTCGAGGCCGCCTTGCAGGGCCGCATCGAGGAAAACACCATCCTCAGCCACGATCTGCTCGAAGGCGCTCTGGCGCGCGCCGCACTGGTCACCGACGTCGAACTTGTCGAGGACTACCCGACCCGCTACTCGGTCGACGCCTCGCGCCACCATCGCTGGGCGCGCGGCGACTGGCAGCTTTTGGGATACATCTTCAACCCCCGTTCCGGCGTTCCGGCCTTGTCGCGCTGGAAGATGGTCGACAATCTGCGCCGCTCGCTGACGCCGATCTTCTGGGTGATGGCGGCGATCGCCGGCTGGACCTTGCTGCCCTTCACGCAGGCCGCGCAGTGGCAGGCCTTGCTGATCCTCAGCCTGTTCATGGCGCCGACCTTCGACGTGGTCAACGCCATCCTGCCCAAGAGCGGCGACCAGACGCCGCGCGGCCATTTCTCGGCGCTGGCGCGCGACGTCGCCTTCGGCACCGCCATGGTGGCACTGAAGATCGTGCTGATGGCACACAACGCCTGGATGATGGGCGACGCCATCGTGCGCACGCTCTACCGGCTGTTCGTCAGCCGGCAGAACCTCCTGGAATGGCGCACCGCCTCGCAGGCGCACAAGGCGGGCGACAACGACGTCGGCTCCTATTACGGCATGATGTATGGCGCCGTGATCATCGGCTTTGTCGGCCTCGCCATTCCGGTGCTGGCCGATTCCACCGGTGCCTTCGTCGCCTTCTTCTTTGCCTTGTTCTGGATCGGCTCGCCGGCGATCGCCAGCTGGATCAGCCGCTCCGCCGAAACCGAGGACCGGCTGCGTATATCGCAGGCCGATATTCACACCCTGCGCACCGTGGCGCGGCGCACCTGGCATTATTTCGAGAGCTTCGTGACGGCCGAACATCACAATCTGCCGCCGGACAATTTCCAGGAGAGCCCCGCGCCCGTCGTGGCGCCCCGCACCTCGCCGACCAATGTCGGCGTCTACCTGCTCTCGGTCGTCTCGGCGCGCGATTTCGGCTGGATCAGCCTGTCCGATGCCATCACCCGCATCGATGCCACCATGACGACCATCGAGAGCATGCCGCGCAGCCGCGGCCATCTCTTCAACTGGTACGACACCACGACCCTGAAGCCGCTCTACCCGCTCTATATCTCGGCTGTCGACAGCGGCAATCTCGCCGGTCACCTGGTGGCGGTGGCGGCGGCCTGCGCCGAATGGGCGGAAGCCCCTTCCGTCCACTTGCAGGGTGATTTCGAAGGCATTCTCGACACCGTGACCATCCTGAGCGAAAGCCTAGATGAATTGCCTGACGATCGCCGTCAGTTGCGCCCATTGCGCCAACGCCTCGTCGATCGCCTCGACGGCATGCGGCGCGCCGTCGACACGATCAAGGCACAGCCGGAAATGGCCTCGATCCGCACCATCAACCTGGCGGTGCTGGCCGGTGAAATCCGCAAGCTCGCCACCGCCATTCACACCGAGGCCGCATCGCCGCAGAGTGACGTCATTGTCGACTGGGCGGCAAGGCTCGAAGCCACCTGCGAGGCGCACGTCCATGACGCCCACAGCGACGAAAACGCGGTCGAGGCTCTGCGTGCCAAGCTGCTCACCTTGCGCGAGCGCACCCGCCGTTTCGCCTTCGAGATGGAGTTCGCCTTCCTGATGCGGCCGGAGCGCAAGCTTTTGTCGATCGGCTACCGGGTCGAGGAACATCAGCTCGACGAAAGCTGCTACGACCTTCTCGCCTCCGAGGCGCGGCTGACCAGCCTGTTCGCCATCGCCAAGGGCGATCTGCCGACCGAGCACTGGTTCAGGCTCGGCCGCCCCATCGTCGAGATCGGCTTCCAGGGCGCGCTGATGTCGTGGTCCGGCTCGATGTTCGAGTACCTGATGCCGCCGCTGGTGATGAAGGAACCGCAAGGCTCGATCCTCAACCAGACCAGCAAGCTGATCATCAAGCGCCAGATGCAGTACGGCCGCCAGAAGAACGTGCCGTGGGGGATCTCGGAAGCAGCCTACAATGCCCGCGACCGCGAACTGACCTATCAGTACACCAATTTCGGCGTGCCGGGGCTGGGGCTGAAGCGCGGCCTTGGCCAGAACACGGTGATCGCACCTTACGCGACGATCATGGCGGCGCAGTTCAACCCGCGCGAAGCGGTGCAGAATCTGGCCCGGCTGCGCGAGATCGGCGCGCTTGGCCGCCATGGCTATTATGATGCGGTCGACTTCACCCCGCAGCGCGTGCCGGAAGGCACCAACCACGCGGTCGTGCTGAATTACTATGCCCACCATTCGGGCATGTCGATCGCCGCCGTCGCCGACGCCATTTTCGAAGGTCGCCTGCGCGATCGCTTCCACAGCGATCCAGTCATCGAATCAGCCGAACTGCTGCTGCAGGAGAGGGCGCCGCGCGACATTCCGACCGCCACCGTCCGCACCGAGGCCGACGAGCGCTCCAAGGACGAGACCGAAACCGAGAGCCCTGACACCCGCATTGTGCTCGATCCCGTGCGGGCGCTGCGTTCGACCAATGTGATGTCGAACGGCCGCTATTCGGTCATGGTGACCGCGACCGGCTCCGGCTACAGCCGCTGGGGCGATCTGTCAGTGACCCGCTGGCAGCCGGATCCGGTCGAGGACCGTCTAGGCTCATACATCTTCCTGCGTGACGTCAGCACCGGCGACTGGTGGTCGGCAACGGCGGAGCCAAGGCGCGCGCCCGAGGAAAAGACGCAGACCCTGTTTTCCGATGACAAGGCGAGCTTCGTCAAATCGGCCGGCACGCTACGCTCGGAGGTCGAATGCATCGTCGTTTCCGAAGGCAATGGCGAAGGCCGCCGCATAACGCTCTACAATGAGAGCACATCCGACCGTCACATCGAAGTGACGTCCTTTGCCGAGCTGGTTCTGGGATCGGAGGCTTCCGACAACGCGCATCCGGCCTTCTCGAAAATGTTCGTGGAAACGGAAATCGCCGCCAACAATGGCGCGATCTTCGCCACGCGACGCAAGCGCGAAACCAGCGAGCCCGATGTCGCCCTGGTGCATTTCGTCACCGATCCGTCGGGGCCGGCTCGTGATGCCGAGGCCGAGACCGACAGGCGCGCCTTCATCGGCCGTGGCCGCACCATCGTCGATGCCGCCGCCTTCGATCCAGGCGCCAGGCTGGGCGGCCATTCCGGCTTCACGCTCGATCCCATCGCCTCGCTGCGCCGTCAGGTGCGCGTGCCCGCCAACAAGAAGATATCGCTGACCTTCTGGACCGTCGTCGGGGCCAACCGCGCCGAGCTGGAGGAGGCCATAAACCGGCTCGACCATCAGGAGAGCTTTGCCCGCCAGGCCATGCTTGCCTGGACGCGCAGCCAGGTGCAGACCCGCCATATGGGCCTCAGCCTGACCGATGCGGCCAATGTGCAGAAACTGGCGCGCTATCTGATCTATCCCGATCCGTTCCTGCGGCTGCCGGCCGAGTCCATCGCTTCCGGATTGGGCAAGCAGTCGAGCCTGTGGCCGACCAGCATTTCGGGCGATTACCCGATCTTCCTGGTCAGGATCGGCGACGTCGCCGATCTGGAGATCGTTGCCCAGGCGTTGCGCTTCCAGGAATATATGCGCACCCGTGGCATGATGATCGACTTCGTCGTCGTCAACGAGCAGGCCTCGTCCTATGTCCAGGATCTGCAGCGCGCGGTCGAGACGCTGTGCGAAAACAGCCGCTTGCGCGGCAAGGAACTCGGACCCCGCCAGCACATTTTCGCGGTGCGCCGCGACCTGATGGAGGAGACCACCTACAAGACGCTGCTCGCCGTCGCCCGGGTTGTGCTGCATACGCGCAACGGCACCATCTTCGACCAGATCGAACGAGCCGAGGCGGCCGCACTGCAGGCGCGCGATGGCCTGCAGCCGGCAGGATTTCCAGGCCCGCGCGAAATTCCTGCGCCCGTACAGATGCATGCATTCGCCTCGCAGGCGGTGGCCGATGTCAGCGCCGATGGCTCCGGCCTCAGCCAGTGGAACGGTTTCGGCGGCTTCGACGGTGACGGGCGGCACTATGTGGTGCGCCTGGCTGGCCGACGCACCACGCCGCAGCCCTGGATCAATGTCGTCTCCAACGCCTCGTTCGGCTTCCATACCTCGGCCGAGGGCGCGGCCTTCACCTGGAGCCGCAACAGCCGTGACTACCAGTTGACGCCGTGGTCGAACGACCCGGTCTCCAACCGACCGGGCGAGGGCATCTATATCTACGACCAGGCCAGCGGCAGGGCGTTCTCGCCGATCGCCGCGGTGGTGCGCGATCCCTCGATGACCTACGAAGCCTGGCACGGCCAGGGCTTCTCGACCTTCCGCTCGAAGCGCGGACCGTTGTCGATGGACTTGACGCACGTCGTCGATCCCATCGATCCGGTGAAGATCACGCGGCTGCGCATCCAGAATTCCGGCCCGGTACCTGCCCGGCTGCGCGTCTATGCCTATGCCGAATGGGTTCTTGGCGGGCATCGGTCGCGCACCGCGGCAACCATAGTGCCATCCCGTGACGGTGCCACTGGCGCGCTGCTCGCGCAAAATCCCTACGGGCTCGATTTCAGCGAGCGCGTGGCCTTCCTCGCCGCCGACACCGGTGTCCACTCGGTGACGACTGACCGGGCCGAGTTCCTCGGCCGGCACGGGTCCAGCGAGTTGCCGCAGGCAGTGCTGAGCGGTTCGGCCCTGTCGGGTCGCGTCGAAGCCGGAGATGATCCTTGCGCGGCGATCGCCCGCGACATCGAAATCCCCGCTGGTGGCGACGTCACGCTGATCTGGCTGCTCGGCGACGCCGAGTCTCCGGCGCAGGCGAGCGCGCTGGTGCAGAAGCACCGGGGCAAGGATTTCGACCAGCGCCTGGCCGACAATGAGCGCGAATGGCGCGCCTTCCTCGACACCATCCAGGTCGAGACGCCGGACAAGGCACTCGATGCCATGGTCAATCACTGGCTGCCCTATCAGAGCCTTGCCTGCCGCATCCGCGCCCGCTCGGCCTTCTATCAGGCAAGCGGCGCCTTCGGCTTCCGCGACCAGTTGCAGGACACACTCGCCCTGCTGGCGCATGATCCGACGCTGGCGCGCGACCAGATCCTCAATGCCGCGCGGCGGCAGTTCCCGGAAGGCGACGTGCAACATTGGTGGCTGCCGCGCACCGGCGCCGGCGTACGCACCCTGATCTCCGACGACGTGGTGTGGCTCGCCCACGCCACGGCCCGCTATCTCATGGTGACCGGCGACGCCACAATCCTGAAGGAGCAACTGCCCTTCCTCGACGGACAGGCGCTGGGTGAAGGCGAGCACGACGCCTTCTTCACTCCGGAAATCTCGAAGAAGACGGTGTCGCTCTACGATCACTGCGCGCGTGCGCTCGACCTTGCCATCAAGCGCAGCAGTCCAGCCGGCCTGCCGTTGATCCTCGGCGGCGACTGGAACGACGGCATGAACCGTGTCGGCGAGCATGGCAAGGGCGAGAGCGTGTGGCTGGGCTGGTTCCTGCTGAAGACGTTGGGCGACTTCGCCGCGGTCGCCAAGACCGAGGGCGACACCAAGCGCGCGCAGGCCTGGGCAAAGCATGCCGAAGCCCTGAAGCGGGCACTCGAAAGCACGGCATGGGACGGCGAATGGTACCGGCGCGGCAGCTTTGACGACGGCACGCCTTTGGGATCACGCACATCGCAGGAGTGCAAGATCGACTCCATTGCTCAGTCCTGGAGCGTGCTTTCGGGCGAGGGCGACCCGGCGCGGTCGACCACGGCGATGCAGCAGGCGACGAAGCTGCTCGTCGACGATCATCTCAAGATCGTAAAGCTGTTCACGCCACCCTTCTCGAAGACGGACAAGGATCCCGGCTACATCAAGAGCTACCCGCCTGGCGTGCGCGAGAATGGCGGCCAGTACACCCATGCGGCCACCTGGTTCGTCATTGCGCTGGCGGAGATGGGGCAGACCGATGAAGCCTATCGCTGCTTCTCGATGCTGAACCCGGTCAACCACGCCTTCGACGAGGCCTCGACCGAGCATTACCGCGTCGAACCCTATGTGGTGGCGGCCGACATCTATGCCGGGGACGATAAGGGAGGGCGCGGCGGCTGGACCTGGTACACCGGCTCGGCGGGCTGGCTTTACCGGGCGGCGGTAGAAGGCATCCTGGGTATCGAACGGCGCGGCAAGCAGATCACGTTCCGGCCGAAGCTGCCCGGTCATTGGGACGGCTATCAGGCTTCACTCAAGATGCTGGGCGCCGAGATCAAGGTGCAGGTCATTCGCGACAAAAAGACCAAGACGATCTCGCTCGAAGTCAATGGTTCGAAGACAAAATCGGCGTCCTTTGAGCCCAAGGCCGGTGGCAAGACCGAGGTCGTGGTCAAGATACCGGCGTAAAATCAACAGGTTGGATCAACAGGTCGCGCGTCCTTCGGGACGCGCGAAGCCGCGCCTCGTTACTTGCGCGCGATCCGTGGCGGCGCCGGCTGGGCGCCTTGAAACCGGGCCTCTTCAGCCTGCCGTGATTAAAAATGTGGCAG
Organism: Mesorhizobium sp. M8A.F.Ca.ET.165.01.1.1; assembly: GCF_004792065.1. Classification (NCBI taxonomy): domain Bacteria; kingdom Pseudomonadati; phylum Pseudomonadota; class Alphaproteobacteria; order Hyphomicrobiales; family Phyllobacteriaceae; genus Mesorhizobium; species Mesorhizobium sp. M8A.F.Ca.ET.165.01.1.1. Next base: position 439,307 of record NZ_SRTH01000002.1, read on the forward strand.
TGCTCGGCTACTGCCATGATTTTGCCGCAAGGCTGACATTTCACCTTTTATCTCAAGCCGTTAGGTGATCACGTCAGATTTCGTATCGTCGTCATCTTTTGTTCGCTAAATGGGAACGGAAGCGATAGACGGGCATTGTTTTGCGACGCATCAACCGTTACGTGTCAGGAAATGGTGCAGTGCACAATATTGGTATTGGGCACAATAGAGAGTTGGCGGAGTAGCTGAAGTGTCACTTCTGCAGATCTATTGGAGAGCGCTGGGATATCTGGCTGCCGACAAGAAGCGCGTCGCGCTGATCTGTGCGGCCAACGTCGCTCTGGCAGCCATCGCGATCCTCGAGCCGATCCTGTTCGGCCGGGTCATCGACGCGATTTCCACGAAAGGCTCGGTCTTCTCCACGCTTGCCGTGTGGGCCGGCATCGGCGCCTTCAATGTTCTCGCTTTCGTGCTGGTGGCGCGCGGTGCCGACCGGTTCGCGCACGCCCGGCGCAGCGAAGTGCTCTGCCAGTCCTTCGAGCGCGTCATCACCATGCCGCTCGCCTGGCATCATCAGCGCGGCACCTCGAATGCTCTCCACACGCTGCTGCGCGCCGTCGAGACGCTGTTCAGCCTTTGGCTCGAATTCATGCGCCAGCATTTGTCCACCGCTGTTGCGCTCGTCCTGCTGGTTCCGACGGCCCTCAGCATGGACGTGCGCATGTCGATGGTCCTGCTCGTCCTCGGCGTTCTCTATGTCGGCATTGGCCGCCTGGTGATGAAGCGCACGAAAGAAGGCCAGGCTGCCGTCGAGCGCCACTATCACAAGGTTTTCGCGCACGTGACTGACTCGGTGAGCAACGTCGCCGTGCTGCAGAGCTACAACCGTCTTGGCCACGAAGCCGACGCGCTGCGCAGCTACGTCAAGAACCTGCTCGACGCGCAGAACCCGGTGCTCGACTGGTGGGCGATCGCCAATGCGCTCAATCGCCTGTCGTCGACGATCTCGATGATGGTGGTGCTTCTGATCGGCGCCTATCTGGTCACCCACGGCCAGCTTCGCATCGGCGACGTCATCGCCTTCACCGGCTTCGCCACGCTGCTGATCTCGCGGCTCGACCAGATGTCGGCTTTCGCGAACCAGATTTCGGAAGCCCGCGCCAAGCTCGAGGATTTCTACAAGCTCGAGGACTCGGCCGCCGATACCGCCGAGCCGGACGGCCTGCGCGACCTGGCCAACGTCACCGGCCATGTCCGTTTCGAGGATGTCAGCTTCGAGTTCGCCAATTCGGGGCAGGGCGTCAGCGACGTGTCCTTCGAGGTCCAGGCCGGCCAGACCGTCGCCATCGTCGGTCCGACGGGTGCGGGCAAGACCACGCTCATCAACCTGCTGCAGCGCGTCTTCTCGCCGTCCAGCGGCCGTATCCTGATCGACGGCATCGATACCCGCACCGTGACCCGCAAGTCGCTGCGCCATTCGATCGCCACCGTGTTCCAGGATGCAGGGCTGCTCAACCGCTCGATCGAGGACAACATCCGGGTCGGCCGTGCCGATGCGACCAACGACGAGATCCATGCCGCAGCCACCGCAGCCGCGGCGCAGGATTTCATCCTGGCCAAGAGCAATGGCTACGACACGGTGGTCGGTGAACGTGGCGGCCAGCTGTCTGGCGGCGAGCGCCAGCGCATCGCCATTGCCCGTGCCGTGCTGAAGGATGCTCCGATCCTGGTGCTCGACGAGGCGACCAGCGCGCTCGACGTCGAGACCGAGGACCGCGTCAAGGAAGCGATCGACGAATTGCGCCGCGACCGCACCACTTTCATCATCGCCCACCGCCTGACCACCGTCCGCGACGCCGATCTGGTCGTGTTCATGGACAAGGGCAAGGTGGTCGAGATGGGTGGCTTTGCCGAACTGTCGCTGCGCAACGGCCGTTTCGCCAGCCTGCTGCGCGCCGGCGGCCTGCTCAATGACGAGGAAGTCCGCCGCCTCAGCCGCTCGGTCCAGGGCGAGGCTGCCTGAGCAGTTAATGGTTGTTCCTTCTCTCGAATGGGAGAAGGCAAGACCAGACACCGCCACTCGATTGCCCCAAACGCGCTGGCGGTCTATGTAAAGCCGCATGAGTGACACCACCTCACGCCTGAGCGGCTGGACCGATCTTGCCAATCCGACGCGGTTCGTCGGGTTGGCCGACAAGCTTGTGCCGTGGCTGGCGGCGCTTGCGGCGCTGATCCTAGCCGTTGGCCTTTACATGAGCTTCACCGCGCCCGAGGATTTCCAGCAAGGCATCACGGTGCGCATCATGTACATCCACGTGCCTTTCGCCTGGCTCGCCATGATGTGCTACACGCTGATGGCAGTCTCTGCCCTTGGCACGCTGGTCTGGCGGCATCCACTGGCCGATGTGGCACTGAAGTCAGCGGCCCCCATCGGGGCCGTCTTCACCGCGCTGGCGCTGATTACCGGTTCGATCTGGGGCAAGCCGATGTGGGGCACCTGGTGGGTCTGGGATGCCCGCCTGACTTCCGTCTTCGTGCTGTTCTTGATGTATCTCGGCATCATCGCGCTGACCCGCGCGATCGATGATGCCAGCCGCGCCGCCTGGGCGGCCGCCATCATCACGCTGGTCGGCTTCATCAACATCCCGATCATCAAATTCTCGGTCGACTGGTGGAACACGTTGCACCAGCCGGCCTCGGTGTTCAGGCTCGGCGGCCCGACCATCGACCCCAGCCTGCTCTGGCCGCTGCTGGTGATGGCCGTAGGCTTTACCGTGCTGTTCTTCGCGCTGCATCTGATGGCCATGCGCACGGAGATCCGGCGCCGACGGGTTATTGCCATGCGGCGGGTGGCGGCGCGGCAGGCGGAGCGTCCGGCCTAAATATTCACCCCATCCGTCCGCGCGCTGCCACCGGCAGCGTGTCCAGCACCGTCTCCCCGTCGATCAGGTTGACCTCGTTGAACAAATTGGTGACGACGCAGCAATGGTCCGGCACCACGCGCACGCGCTCGCCAATGCGCAATGTGCCCTCGCCGGAAAGCGTGACCGTGCCGTGCTCCTCGCTCAAGCCCGTCACCAGCGCCCCCGGGACGCCCATCAACTCTCCGAAATCCTTTAGCCCCAGCGTATCGCTGGACAGGGCCTTGCTGCCGCTATCGAGAATCGCGCGCGTCGCCGTCGGATGGCTGACCACGGTCGCGAGCACCGTCAGCGCGCAATCGTCGAGGCCGCCGACGCCTTTGGCGACCTGGTAGCGGTCGAGATAGATATAGGTGCCGGGCCGGTATTCGGTGACGACGGAGGCATCGGCGGAACGCCACATATCGGGCGTGCCGCCGCTGGAGACGCGCTCGCAGGCGAGCCCTGAAGCGGCCAGCGCCCGTTTGGCGTCGGCAAGCCAGGTCTCGGCCTCCGCTGCCCGGCCGGCTGCCGGATAGGTCATCAGCCCGCCAAAGACAAGGCCGCCCGCCTTGTCGATCATCCTCGCCAGCGCAACCGCTTCATTGGCTGTCTGCACACCGCAACGCCCCATGCCGGTGTCGCATTCGACCAGCACCGACAGCGGATGCCCGGCATCTGTGAAGGTCGCGGCGAGCCCTTCCAGCGTCTGCGCGCTGTCGGCCGTCACCGACAGCGTCACACGGCCGTGCAGCGCCTTCAGCCGTTCGAGCTTGGCGCGCCCAAGGATGTTGTAGGGGAGAAAGATATCCGTCAGCCCGGCATCGGCCATCACCTCGGCCTCGCCGATCTTCTGGCAAGTGATGCCGACGGCACCGGCCGCCACCTGCTTCTTCGCCCAATAAGGAAGCTTGTGGGTCTTGATGTGCGGCCTGAGCTTCAGCCCGTTCTTGTCGGCATGGGCCTGTGCGCGGGCGATGTTGGCTTCGGCGCGTGCGACGTCGATCAGGATCGACGGCGTATCGAGATCATGGATGGTCGGCATCGGTTGTCTCTGTGAAAATTCGCAGGGTTTATGAGCCGGAAAGCACGCGATGTCACGCCGCACGCCAACCCGATCGGTGGGCCATGGGCGGGAACGCGCAGGGCTCGAACAGGCAGAATGGATCGACACCGCACCGGCGTTCGGCTATGCGATTTATCGGCAAAATCGACACGAAGGGTCACGATCATGAAACGCTCCGCCATCAACGACATCATCCGCGAAGCCGACGCCTTCATCCGCTCGTTCGGCTATATCATGCCGCCCTTCGCCTACTGGTCGCCGGAAGAGATGAAGGCGCGCCAGGTCGATTCCTCGGCCATTTTCACCTCACGGCTCGGCTGGGACATCACCGACTACGGCCAGGGCAAGTTCGACGATCTCGGCCTGTTCCTGTTCACCGTCCGCAACGGCCGCTACGAGGACATGAAGAAGGGCATGGGCATGCTCTACGCCGAGAAGATCATGATCTCGCGCAAGGAGCAGATGTCGCCGATGCACCGCCACAACATCAAGGCCGAGGACATCATCAACCGCGGCGGCGGCAAGCTGGTGCTGGAACTGTTCATGCATGACCGCGACGGCGGCATCGACCCCAGGGCCGAGGTGTCGGTGCCTGTCGACGGAACCATCCACAGGCTGCCGGCGGGCGGGCTGTTGAAGCTCGACCCGGGCCAAAGCGTCACGCTTTTGCCTGGCGTGTGGCACGCCTTCTGGGCAGAGGGCAAGGACGTGCTTATCGGCGAGGTATCGACCGTCAATGACGATCGCACGGACAACGTCTTCCGTGAGCCGATCGGCCGTTTCGCCGATATCGAGGAAGACACGCCGCCGCTGCACCTGCTGGTGGCCGACTACGACAAATGGCTGGGTTGAGGCTTCCGCCCTTTATGCCGATTCGCCCCCTGATTTGCCAGCCAGCAACCAAGTCCGACGAGGAATAGATCTTGAAATCAGCTCTAGTTCTAGCCATTGCCGCCTTGGCGGCGGTCAGCTTCGGTATGCCGGCCCAGGCGGCCGGCTTCGCCAACATCATCCTTTCCGCGACGAAGGACGGCGCAACACCTCAGAGCAGCTTCCCCGTCGACACACCGGTGATTTACGTGTCGGCTGACTTGGTGGATATCGCGCCCACATCGAAAATCACATTTTCCTGGGTCTCGGTTGATTCCCACGGCGTCGCACCGGAAAACTATACTATCGACAAGGTCGATCTCGACGTCGGAGCGAACAATCAGGCTGATTCTCAGCTCACCAAACCCACGGCGGGATGGCCGGCGGGCACCTATCGTGTTGATTTGGCCATCGACGGAACGGTTGAGGATTCGGTGCCCTTCAGCATTCCATGATGGAAATGAACTGCCCTGGAAGGGCGTAGGCTCAATGACAACAGCTGAGTGCCGATTGCACGCTCGTCCGGCACAGGCAGGACGAGCTGATCGGCACATCCGCCTTTGCCATCGCCGTGGCAAGCCTTGCCTGCAGTGCCGGCAGTTCTTCGGTCTCGCCACGCCGGCTCAAACATTCCACCAGACCGTGCAGCGCCCAGACATTGTCCGGGTGCTGGGCACAGCGCTGCACCGTGGCGCTCAGGCCGAGATCGTCGCGATAAACCTGCTCGGCTTCCGCCGCATGCCCCTGGTCGAGAAGCAGCGCCGCAAGCGCATGGCGCGGCGGGTGCATCCACGCCCACGGCTCGGTGTAGGAAAGATTGTCATCCAGCTCGACCGCGTGCCTGAGATGGCCATAGGCCTCCTCGTGCCGGCCCTGATGGTAGGCAAGCTCGCCGTCGAGCAAGGCGGCACCGACGGCGAGCGAGGCGCGGGTCGGGTTGCTGAGGAAACGCCGCTCGGGTGCAATGCCTTCGAGGTGCTGGTGAAACAGTTCGCGCTCGCGCTCGGCTTCGGCGAATCGCCTCAACGTCGCATGCGCGACGCCCCTGGCGTAGTGCTGCATGGCCGCCGTCAGCACATAGAGGCCGGGCTCGGCGACCCTTGGTTCATCGATGATCTCCTGCCACCGACCGAAGCGCACCAACACGTGCGATTTCATCGCATGATAGCCTTCCACGGTCTGGGTGAGTTTGGGCCGGTCCTGGATGGCGACCACGTCACGCGTCACCAGGCTGCGCACCTTGTCGGCAGCCCACAGTGCCGGCTGGTACTGGCCTGACAACATGCAGGTGAACATCATCAGGTGCAGATCGTGACAGCAGCCGAGCAGATAGTAGGTCGGCTCGCCGGCATAGGCGAGATAGAGGTCGTTGGCCCCAACCGCCTTTTCGCTGGCAAGCTTGGCTTTTTCATATTCGCCGCACAGCACATAGATATGCCCCGGCATGTGGTTCATGTGTCCGGCATCGGGGCACATCTCGCCGAGCAGATCGGCTGAGCGCATGCCGCGTTCCGGCATGGTGGACATTTCCAGGAGATGAATGTGCAGATGGACGATCGCCGGGTGCTGCGCGATACCGGCCTCGTCTGCGAGCCGGATTGACCGCTCGCAAACCTCCAGCGCCTCGATCACGTCTGAATTTGGCGCCGGTGCACCGGTCTTGAGGTTCCAGAGCCGCCGCACCGTGCGCATCATCAGCGCCTCGACGAACAGCGCCATGACGTCATGGTCGTCGGGAAAGTTTTCATGGACCCGCCGCATCGCAGCGGCATAGGCATCGTCCCACTGCTCGAATTCCTGGGGGCTTACCCGGTGCGGCTTCTGGAAGCGGCAGGCCAGTGCCTCGATCAGTTGCCTTTCGACCTCGCTGGCTGACGCCGCATTGGAGCGCGCGAGCTGGACGTGCTCGAAACAACGCTTCGTCGCGCTGTCAGCCTCGGCCTCGCCATGCTCCTTCCAGGTCAGATTGTAGAAAGGCCCAGCCGCATAGGCGATGCCCCAATGAACCATCGGGCAGTCCGGATCGGTCTCCAGGGCCTTCTCAAAGCACTTGATGCCTTCTTCGTGGTTGAAGCCGTAGCACCAGTTCAGGCCAATATCGAACCAGCGCTGGGTTTCTGCCGAGCGGGTAGAGATGGGGCGGCGGTAGGCGCCAAGATTGAAGCGGTCCATGTGGTCTCATTCAAGCAGGTTGGCCGCGAGCCTAGCCCTGGCCAGATTCTTCGCCATGAATGTGTGCCAAAATCTGTAGGCATGGCAAACGCGATGAGGGCCATCGTTGTTCTGGCGTTGGTGGGATCTGACCGACGACGGCGCCGCGTTACTCGCCTTCGAACGGCGCGTCGCTTTGCCAGCCGGCTAGCTCCGGCAGGTCGTCAAGCCAACTTTTCTCGGTCATCACGGCATCGCCGGCCTGCGGTGCGGCCTCCGTGGCGTTTTGAATCAACCAGTCCGCCCACTTCCGATAGGCAACCGGGTCCAACTGGGGCGGCAGCACCTTGGCCTTGAGCAGCATCCTTTTGCGGAAACTGGTTTGCCTGCGCAGCTTGGTCGTCGTGAACTTGATTGCCTTGCCTTGGTATTCGACAGTCCAGCGGTCGTCCCCATGGCCGACAAGCCTGTCGATAGCGAAACCGGCATCAACCGGTCTATCCCGCCAGGGAAGCTCGATGGCGTTCTTCCGCAGATCGATAGCCCATCGCCTGTAGTTGGCCCCGGTGCGCTGAGGCGGCAGCACGCTGGCCTGTTCGAGCATCTTCCTTCGGAACGTAGGCTGCTTCTTCAACTGGCCGGTCGTGAACTCGACGCGATGCCCACGAAACTCGACATGCCACCTGATCCTTCCGTTGCCGACATACTTCACCAATCTGTCGATGACGAATTCGCCGTCGGATAGCATCGCGCAGCCTTGGCCGATGCTTTCGCGGATGAACTCGGTGTCAGTGACCATCAGGCGGCCTTATGCAGGATTTCGTGGACGAAGCCGGGAGCGATGTGCCGGGCTGCATCGGAAAGCGTTCCAATTCCGATTTCTTGTTTGGCTGGGTGCTCTCATTGAGAGGTGCTGGCTGGGGAACCTGGATTCGAACCAGGACTAACGGAGTCAGAGTCCGTGGGTCTACCGTTAACCTATTCCCCAGCAGGCGCGGTCATGGACCACGCAGGCCGAACGGCTGAGCCGCTTGAGCGCTGCCTTGTAGCCGCCAGTGGAAAATAGTCAAGCCTGCTCCGCGGTTCAATCGCCAGCTTTTATCACCGGTTTCAAACGCCACCTTTTTCCAGCGGCGTGAGAACTCCGGGCTCAGCTCTCCTTGCGGCTGAATTGCGAGCGTTCGAAGAACAGCACGATGCCCAGGCCCAGAAACAGCGGGATGATCAGATAAAACAGCCGGAACACCAGCAGCGCGGCCAGCACGCCGACCGGGTCCATGTCGGAAAGCCCGGCCAAGAACACCACTTCGAACACGCCGAGGCCGCCCGGCGCGTGCGATATCTGGGCGACCGAGAAGGAGACGAGGAAGACGCCGAGCACGACGAAATAACCGGGATTGTGCATCTCGGGCAGGGCGAAGAAGATGATCGCGGCCGCCGCCAGCAACTCGATCGGGCCGATCAGCAACTGCCTGGCGACGATCGGCAGCGCCGGATAGTGCAACTGGAAGCTGCCGATCTTCAGCGGGCGCAGATGCAGCCAGCTGCCGAATATATAGGCCGCGACGAGGACCAGCATCGCAATGCCCGCCGCCTCCGACAGGCCGTGATGGGCGATGCCGGAGAAGCGGTCGATAATCTGCGGCTCGAACACCAGCACGAGGCCTGCGGCGAGAATCGTCGACAGCACGAAGGTTATCCAGCAGACCGCCACCAGCACGCCGACCTCCTGGCCGGTCAGGCCCCTGGTGCCGTAGGCGCGGTAGCGGATGACGGCGCCGGAAAACACCGAGCCGCCGATATTGTGCGACAGCGCATAGGTGGTGAAGGAGCACAGCGTCACGAACAGCCAGGACACGCGCCTGCCGATATGCAGCAGCGCGATGTGGTCGTAGCCGGCGAGCGCGGCATAGGCCACCACCGAACTCAAGCCTGCCAGCATCCAGCCGCGGGCCGGAATGGCCGCCAGCCCGTCCCAGACGTCGTCGAGCGAGATACCGCGCAATTCATGCCAGAGCAGCAGCAGCGAGAAAATCACCGCGCCGATGCCGACGATCGGCCAGAAATAGCGTTTCCAGTTCATTGCCCGACCGTCATGCGTTGCCTGTCCGCTTCCTTTTCTGTCGAGAGGCCGACCGCGCCCCGAATTCCCCATTCATTTCAGAAATGCCTCATTGAAGCCGGCTATTCAACCGCGAACACTTGTCGCGCCTGATGCCGGCGAGGCCTGCCTGCACCGGGCGCGGCGCGAGAACGCCTGCAAGCGGCGAGGGAACCGGCTCGACGGGCGCGGTCTCCGCTGGCGTCGCGTTATCAATCCAGCCTTGCGGGTACATTACGGAGCGCAGCAAAAAGGCGGGGTTGCGCGCCCAGCCGGCAAAATTCGGCAAGCGGCTCTTGGTGATCGGGCGCGGCACTGTTAGTCTGGCGGCAACTTGAAACATGCCAAAGCGCCTGCTGCGTCCGTCACCGGTTCGCGCGGCGCCGGAAGGAACGACAGTGGAAGACCGCGACACCGGCGCAGGCGCGCCGGAGGTGGGCGCGTCCAGCGCTTCTCCGGGGTCATCAGGCCCGGGGACGGCCGGTTGGCAGCAACGCCGCCCGACGGAGCCTCGCTCCGTGAATGGGCAGGTGGGCGACGCAACCCAGAAAGGCAAGCCCAAGAAACGGCGCAAGCGAAGGCGCGGGCGCAAGGTTTTTGCGCGCGACGATGTGCGCCCCGAGGACAATCGATCGCCGCTGCAAGGCAAGGCCGCTACCGCGGCAGTCGACCTGAAGCCTGTTGCCGCTGCGGCGATCTCGCCCGTCGTTCCAGCGCCACGCCCCGAACAAGGCAACCGCAGGCCGCCGGTGCACGAGCTTCCGGTTTTCGCGGCGCTGGATCTCGGCACCAACAATTGCCGGCTGCTGGTCGCCGTTCCCACCCGTCACGGCCAGTTCCGCGTCATCGACGCCTTCTCGCGCATCGTCAGGCTGGGCGAGGGGCTCACCGCCAATGGCCGGCTCGGCCAGCCGGCGATGGACCGCGCGGTCGAGGCGCTGAAGGTCTGCGGTGACAAATTGCGCGGCCGCAAGATCAGGAAGGCAAGGCTGATCGCCACCGAAGCCTGCCGCACCGCCGAAAACGGCGTCGAGTTCCTCGATCGTGTCGAGCGCGAAGCCGGCCTGAAGCTCGAGATCATCGATCGCCAGACCGAAGCCCGCCTTGCGGTTTCCGGCTGCGGCTCGCTGGTCGAGCGCGACACGCAAGGCGTCGTCCTGTTCGACATCGGCGGCGGCTCCTCCGAGATCGCGCTGATCGATCTCAGCGGCCGCCGCTCGCCGCGCCTTGCCAACCATATCGTCTCATGGACATCGCTGCCGGTCGGCGTCGTGTCATTGGCGGAACGCTTTGGCGGCCGCACCGTGACGCGCGAGATCTTCACCGCCATGGTCGACGACGTCGCCGGCAGGCTGGCTACTTTCGATGGCCGCGACCGGCTGAGCCATCTCAAGGCCAGCCCGAATTTCCATCTGCTCGGCACTTCGGGCACGGTGACGACGCTGGCCGGCGTCCACCTCGATCTCGAGCGCTACGACCGCCGGCGGGTCGACGGCCTGTGGATGGACCGCGACAGCGTCGACCGCATGGTGGAGAGACTGGTCGGCTGGGATTTCCAGCAGCGCTGCGCCAACCCCTGCATCGGCGCCGACCGCGCCGATCTGGTGCTGGCCGGCTGTGCTATCCTCGAAGCGATCCGCGCTGTCTGGCCGTCGGAGCGGCTGCGCGTCGCCGACCGGGGACTGCGCGAGGGCATATTGAGCGAGCTGATGGCCGACGACGGCGTCTGGCGCAACGATGGGCGTGCTAGGGCATGATCATGCTCAAACAAGAAATCAGGCAATGACCAAGAAACCGGAAAAACCAGGTTCGGCGAGCATTCGCGTGCTGAGGACGCGGATCAAGAAGAAAAGCGGCCTGAAGGAATCGTCACGCCGCTGGCTGCAGCGCCACATCAACGATCCCTATGTCCAACGCTCGAAAGCCGACGGCTATCGTTCCCGCGCGGCCTACAAGCTGATCGAGATCGACGACAAGCACCATCTCTTGAAGCCCGGCATGAAGGTGATCGACCTGGGTGCCGCCCCCGGCGGCTGGTGCCAGGTCGCGGCCGCGCGCACGAAATCGACGGCCGAAAACCCGCATGTCATCGGCATCGATTATCTGGAAATGGACGCCGTGCCCGGTGCGCCGGTGCTGCTGATGGATTTTCTCGATCCGCAGGCTCCGCAAAAGCTGGCCGAGGCGCTGGGCGGAGACCCGGATGTCGTGCTGTCCGACATGGCGGCACCGACAACCGGCCACAAGCGGACCGACCATATCCGTACCATGCATCTGTGCGAGGTGGCGGCCGATTTCGCGCTGTCGGTCCTGAAGCCCGGCGGCCATTTCCTGGCCAAGACCTTCCAGGGCGGCGCCGAAAACGAACTGCTCTCGATGCTCAAGAAGAATTTCCGCTCCGTCCACCACGTCAAGCCACCAGCCTCGCGCGATGAGTCGGTGGAGCTTTATCTCTTGGCCAAGGATTTTAAGGGGCGAGAGGCTGGTCCGCCGTCAGGCGGATCGGAACGTCCAGTGGACGTTCCGAAGGGCTCGAGCGCCCGGAGCCATGGCGAAGGGCCGGGGGACGCAGACGGCTGAGTTGGCCGCTTCACTCTCCAGGCGATCTCACCGGTTCCAGCGTCTTGGGCGTCGTCAGCCGGCCATGGCCTGACACGGCGTTGCCGGCATCGGGTGCCAGCCGCATGAACGACAGTGACGCCGCCGCCGATACCGCCGCCACGATGAAGAAGGCGGTATGGAAATCGCCCAGCGTCAGCGGGCCGCCATGGATCGAGGTCGAGACTTCCAGAACACCGCCGGCGAGCGCCACGCCGAGCGCGATCGAGAGCTGCTGGAACACCGCCGTGATCGGCGTCGCCTTGCTGGTATCCTCCGCCGAAACCTCGGCATAGGAGAGCGCGTTGACGCCGGTGAAGAACATCGAACGGATGAAGCCGCCAACCAGCAAAATGGCCAGCATCAGCGCGTAAGGCGTTTCGGGGGTGAAGAGGCCGTAGATGGCGATCGATGCGGCAGCGACCAGCGAGCCGACGATCAGCACGCGGCGGAAGCCGACCACGCGGAAGATCAGCGCGGTGACGAATTTCATGCCGATGGCGCCGATCGCGGAGACGAAGGTGATCATGCCGGACTGGAATGGGGTCAGCCCGAAACCGATCTGGAACATCAGCGGCAACAGGAACGGCACCGCTCCGATGCCGATGCGAAACAGGCTGCCGCCAAGCACCGACGAGCGGAACACCTGGTTGCGGAACAGCTCAAGCGCCAGCAGCGGATTTCTGGCGCGGCGCGCATGCATCAGGTAGAGCGCGCCCGACAGCAGCCCCACCGCGACCGTGATGAAGCCGGTGGCCGGCGGCAGATAAGGCAGGCTGACCACCGACAGGCCGAACACGACGCCGGATGCGGCAAGCCCGCTCAACACGAAGCCGATGAAATCGAGCGGCGGCGTCTCGGTTGCTTCGGTTTCCGGCAGGAAGCGTGTGGCCAGCCAGATGCCGATCAGGCCGATCGGCACGTTGATCAGGAAGATCCAGTGCCACGTAAAATAGGTGGTGATAAAGCCACCGATCGGCGGACCGACCAGCGGGCCGACGAGTGCTGGAACGGTCAGCCAGGACATGGCGGCGACCAGGTCGCTCTTGGGCGTGGCGCGCACCAGCACCAGGCGCCCGACCGGGGTCATCATGGCGCCCCCAATGCCTTGCAGGAAGCGCGACACCACGAAGGCCGGCAGCGAACCGGACAGCGCGCAGGCAACCGAACCGGCAATGAACACCGCGATCGCCGCACGAAAGATGTTCTTGGCGCCGAAGCGGTCGGCCATCCAGCCGCTGATCGGAATGAAGATCGCCAGCGACACCAGATAGGCGGTCAGCGCCAGTTTGAGCGCGATCGGGCTGGTATGGATGTCGATGGCGATCGCCGGCAGCGATGTCGCGATGACGGTCGAATCCATGTTTTCCATGAAAAGAGCGACCGCCAGTATGAGCGGAATGGTGCGGTTCACAAAAACGCGTCCGGGCTTGATTCCAGATGTTGCCGACCTTGCCGGCACGCAGGGCGGGTATCACGGCTGGACACCGATGTCGCATTAATTTGCTGTCACTTTTGTGCGATCGCAACCAGGGGTGGCGTTGCCGGGCTCGTCGTGATCCTGTTGTGCAACGCAATGATCGGCTTTTCATCCGTCCCGGGACGTGTTACCAGCCACCGCCAATCCTGAAAGGGAATAACGAGTCGGCGCTGCCCATTCCGGTCCAGCGCTTTTTCGCATTCAAAGGGCTGGCTATGGCAAAAATCATCGAAACGTCCACCGGCGCACTGGCGCTGACCTTTGACGACGTGCTTTTACAGCCCGGTCATTCCGAAGTGATGCCCGGCCAGACCGACATCCGCACCCGCATCGCCGGCGACATCGACCTCAACGTGCCGATCCTGTCGGCGGCGATGGACACGGTCACCGAGGCAAGGCTTGCCATCGCCATGGCGCAGGCCGGCGGCATCGGCGTCATCCACCGCAATTTCTCGCCCGCCGAACAGGCGGAGCAGGTGCGGCAGGTCAAGAAATTCGAATCCGGCATGGTGGTGAACCCGGTCACCATCGGTCCCGACGCCACGCTCGCCGACGCGCTGTCACTGATGCGCACCTACTCGATCTCGGGCATTCCGGTGGTCGAGAATGGCGGCGCCGGCGGCCACAAGACCGGCCGGCTGGTGGGCATCCTGACCAACCGCGACGTGCGCTTCGCTTCCGATCCTGCGCAAAAGGTCTACGAATTGATGACCCGGGAGAACCTGATCACGGTCAAGGAGAATGTCGACCAGGACGAGGCCAAGCGGCTCCTGCACCAGCACCGCATCGAGAAGCTGGTCGTGGTCGACAAGGCGGGCAATTGCGTTGGGCTGATCACCGTCAAGGACATCGAGAAGTCGCAGCTCAACCCGCATGCCACCAAGGATGCGCAGGGGCGACTGCGCGCCGCGGCCGCCACCAGCGTCGGCGATGACGGCTTCGAACGCGCCGAGCGTCTTATCGAGGCGGGCGTCGACCTTTTGGTGATCGACACCGCGCATGGCCACTCGCAGCGCGTGCTGGACGCGGTGACGCGGGCCAAGAAGCTTTCCAATTCCGTGCGCATCCTGGCCGGCAACGTCGCCACCGCCGAAGGCACGCAGGCGCTGATCGACGCCGGCGCCGACGCCGTCAAGGTCGGCATCGGTCCGGGCTCCATCTGCACCACCCGCATCGTGGCCGGGGTCGGCGTTCCCCAGCTTTCGGCCATCATGTCGGCGGTCGAGACGGCGCATAAATCCGGCGCCTCGGTGATTGCCGACGGCGGTATCAAATATTCCGGCGATCTCGCCAAGGCACTCGCCGCCGGCGCCAGCGCCGCCATGATCGGCTCGCTGCTTGCCGGGACCGACGAAAGTCCGGGCGAGGTGTATCTGCACCAGGGCCGCTCCTTCAAGGCCTATCGCGGCATGGGCTCGGTCGGCGCAATGGCGCGGGGCTCCGCCGATCGCTACTTCCAGGCCGAGGTGCGCGACACGCTGAAACTGGTGCCGGAAGGCATTGAAGGGCAGGTTCCCTACAAAGGACCTGTGTCTGGCGTGCTGCACCAGCTTGCAGGCGGGCTGAAAGCCGCTATGGGTTATGTTGGTGGCCGCGACCTTGCCGATTTCCGCGACCGCGCCACCTTTGTGCGCATATCCAACGCCGGACTTCGTGAGAGCCACGCCCATGACGTCACGATTACCCGCGAAAGCCCCAACTATCCCGGCGGAGCCTGATTCTTCCGGGCTTTGGCGCAACTTGGCCGCCATGGTGCTGCGCCTGTCGCGCCATGTCGGAGCGCTCTGCTTTCTCTCGGCAGCGGTTTTCATCGCCATGACCGGGATGGAGTTCTTCTATTTCCGCCAGTTGAGCGGGGGCTTGGCCTCGCTCGACATGCGCTATTTCGGATTCACGCCCGACGAAGGCATGGCCTGGCTGACGGCGCTTGGCCGGCGCGGCAGCGAGATCATCCTGGTCTGGCATTACCTGACCTTCGATCTTTTGTTTCCTGCGCTGTTGTCGCTGACGCTAGTCAGCCTGATCGTGGTAACTGGCCGGCGCTTGAAGGCTTTCCGTGTGCTGCCGGGGCAGATGCAGGCGATCTTCGCCTTGGTCCTGGTGCTGCCCTACACGCTCGCCGACTATGTCCAGAATATCGCCGTGGCGCGGCTTCTGTCCGATTTCCTCTATGCCAACCCGGACTCGCTGTCTTTCGCCTCGGCGCTGATCGTCACCAAATTCGCGCTTCTCGCCCTCCCGGTCATCGTCATTGCCGCTTTCTGGCTGGCGGGCCAAAGACGTCAGAACTGAAGCCGAAAAGGGCAGGGGCCACTTCATGAACCAGACCACCATCTTCTGGCCGGTCCTGGCGCATGTGCTGCTGATCTACATCGTCTACTGCGTCCTAGGCCGTCGCCGAGACGGTGCGGTCAAGTCAGGCGAAGCCAAGACCGGCCAATACAAAGTGCGTTCGACCGAGCCGGCGTCCAGCGTCACGGTCGCCGCCAATCTCAACAACCAGTTCGAATTGCCGGTTCTTTTCTACGTGCTGTGCCTGGCGCTGCACGTCACCAACGGCGTCAATTACCTGACCCTGGCGCTGATGTGGATCTTTGTCGCCTCGCGCTACTTCCACGCCTGGGTTCACCTGACCAGCAACGATCTGCGCCTGCGCAGGCGGTCTTTCTTTCTCGGTGCGGTCATTATCCTGTTGGGCTGGATCTGGTTCGCTCTTCACCTGCTCCAGGTGGTTTGAGCAGAAGCGGCGTTGGCGCTCTTCTCCCGAGGCGGAAGAAGAGAGGCCGATTTCTACAGATCGAACACGGCTATCTTGCGCTTGTCGAACTTGATGCCGATCTCACCGCGCACCAGCTTCAGCGCCTGTTCGCCGAACACGGCGCGCCGCCATCCCTGCAGTGCCGGCACATCGGCGTCCTCGCCCTCGGCGGCGATGCGATCGATATCGTCGCTGGACGCCAATACTTTCGAGGCCACGCCCTGTTTTTCGGCGACGATCCTGAGCAGCACTTTCAAGAGTTCCGCGGCCGCATTCGAGCCTTCGGGCGGCTGGAAGTTTTTCGGCAGTTTCGGCATCTGCTCCTTGGGCAAGGCGAGCGCCGTGTTGACCGCGCCGAGCAGTGCGGTCGCCGTCGAGGAGCGTTCCCAGCCCTTTGGCGTGGTACGGAGTTTGGCAAGGGCCGCCGCATCGCGCGGCCCTTGTTGCGCGATCTCGTAGATCGCGTCGTCCTTGAGCACGCGGCCGCGCGGCACGTCGCGCTCGCGCGCCTCGCGTTCGCGCCATGCCGCCACGGTCTGCACGATCGCCAGTTCCTGTGGTTTGCGCAGTCGCATCTTCAGCCGCTTCCAGGCATCCTCGGGGTGCGGATCGTAGGTCTCGCGCGAGGTCAGGACGTCCATCTCCTCATTCAGCCAGTGAGCGCGGTTTTCCCGCGCCAGCTCGGCGTTGAGGTGCTGATAGACCTCGATCAGATGGGTAACGTCGGCCAGCGCATAGTCGAGCTGCTTGTCGGACAGCGGCCGATGGCGCCAGTCGGTGAAGCGCGACGACTTGTCGAGCCGCGCCCCGGTGATGCGCTGCACGAGTTGATCGTAGGAAACGCTGTCTCCGAAGCCGCAGACCATCGCCGCCACCTGGGTGTCGAACACCGGGTGCGGAACGAGATCGCCGAGATGGACGATGATTTCGATGTCTTGCCGGGCGGCGTGGAAGACTTTGACCACCGCCTCGTTGGCCATCAACTTGAAGAACGGAGCCAGGTCGATGTCTGATGACAGCGGATCGATCAGCGCCGTCACGCCGGGCGCGGCCATCTGGATCAGGCATAGGATTGGCCAGAAGGTCGTTTCGCGGATGAATTCGGTGTCGACGGTGACGAAATCCGACTTTTCGAAAGCGGCGAGAACGGTCTCGAGTTCTTTCTGGGTGGTGATGACGTGCATCAAATCGCTTTTGGCAGGAGTAGGGTCTTCCTAGATTTCAGCCGGGAAGGCTTTCGTCAAGCTGTGCTGCCACCGTCACGGCCCTTCCGGACTGTCTGGATCACTATTTCTCCTGGCCAGACGCGCGAAAATGGTCGAGGTGCGCAACAGCGCGGTGAAGCGGCTGCGCTTGCCGGCCGGCACGCCGGACCGGGCCTGCATGCGGTAGAGGATAACGGCGATGAACACCGCGTAGACCACGGCACTGAAGACAAACAGCGCGCTTGGCCCGAAATACTGCATCGCCGTCGAGGCCGCGAAAGGGCCGCCAATAGCGCCGAAGGAATAGAACAGCATCAGGGCTGCATTGATCAGCACGAACTCGCCGGCATCCGCGCGATCATTGGAATGCGCCGCCGACAGTGAATAGAGCGGCATGGCGAAACAGCCGAAGATGAAGACGGCGATGAAGTTGAGCAGCGGATTGCTGCCGGCAATGAACACCAGCGCCAGTGCCGAAAGCATCGCGCAGCAAGTCGTCATCAGCAGCACCCGCCGCCGGTCCCAGCGGTCGGAGAGATAACCGAGTGGATACTGGATGATCGCGCCGCCGAAAATGCCGACGCTGACGAAAGTGACGACGTCGGCGACCGACATGCCGATCTGCTCGGCATAGACCGGCGACAAGGTGCGAAACGCGCTGTTGGTGACGCCGACGGCGATGCAGCCGAAGCAGCCAAGCGGCGAAATCCGCCAGACGCGTGCCAGATCGAGCTTGACCTCTTCCGGCGGCGTCGGGTTGGAACGGTCGCCAAGCGAGACCGGCACCAGCGACAGCGTGATCATGATCGACATGATGGCGAAGATGCTGAAGCCGCCGGCACCGAAGACCGGAATCAGGAACTGGGCTGATGTCACCGATCCGGTATCGACCATCCGGTAGATGGCCAGCACACGGGCGCGGTCGTGGTTGGTGACGCCTGAATTCAGCCAGCTTTCGACGATGGTGAACAATCCGGCGAAACAGAAGCCGCCGGCAAAGCGCACCGCGCACCACATCACCGGATCGAGGACCAGTACCAGGAGCAAGGTGCCGACCGAGGCGATCGCCGCCAGCGCCGAGAACGCCCTGATATGGCCGACCGCCTTCATGATGCGGGTGATGGCCAGGCAGCCGAGCAGGAAGCCGGCGAAATAGAAGGTGCCCATAAGACCGATGTCGGACGCCGAAAACCCTTCCTGCGCGCCGCGCAGCGCGATCAGCGTGCTCTGCAGCCCATTGCCGCCGAGCAGGATGCCTGCGGCGAGGAGGAGCGGAATCAGCGGGCGGATGGAGGACATGAAGCGGCGATCACGTATCGGTGATCCCTTCTTGAACCAAAGCGACCGTCAATGCCAGCGGACAATCCTTCGTTCTCGCGAAGGCGACCTGCCTTGGGCAGGCCGCGCCAGCGTCCGGTTGGACGGGTAGGCGAGCCGCCTATGCCTCGTTGGCCCGCGCCAGTGCCTCCTCCCGCGTCCCGCTGGAGCCTGCGCTTGCGGAGGTGGCGGAAGAAGATCGCCTGGCGCCAAGCGAGCCGACGGTCAGCAGGCTGAGTATGATGAATGGGATGCCGATGCCGAAGGCCGAGCGGATGCCCCAATGGTCCGAGACGAAGCCAAGCAGCGGCGGGCCGAGCAGGAAGGCAGTGAAGGAGATCTGTGACAATGCCGCTACGTTGATCGCCGCGGGGCGATCGTTTCGCTGCGCGGCGGCCGAAATCGCCAGCGGGAAGATGGCGCTGCTGCCAACGCCCAGAAGCGCGAAGCCGAGCATCGAGACAAATGGCGCGGGCGAGAAGAAGACCAGGAAAACGCCGGCGGCCATCGTCGCCAGGAGGACGCGCGCCACGCCGCTTGGCGAATGGCGGTCGACGAAGCTGTCGGCGAAGAAACGCGTCGTCGCCTGCGAGAATGCAAACAGCGCCACTGTGAAGCCGGCGACAAAGGGGCCGGATTCGAACACGGTGCGCATGTAGATTGCCGACCAGTCGATGCTGGCGCCTTCCAGCAGCATCGCCGAAAGCGTCACCGCGACGAGAACGAGAATCGGCAATGTCGGCCGGGCGAACATGGGCGCCTTGTCACTGGTAACGGCGAAGCGGGCAGGGGCCGGCTCGTAGCCGCCGAGAAAAATCGCCATCGAGATAGCCACTATGGGCACGACCAGCGCCAGATGGAGTTGCGGCGACAGGCCAAGATGCGCCATCGCGCCGCCGAACAGTCCGGCACCGAAGAAGCCCGCGCTCCAGAACGAATGAGCGCGGTTCATGATCCGGCGTTTGAGTTGGAATTCCGTCCTGTCGGCTTCGACATTCAGGATGATTTCGACGCTGCCGATCATCAGGCCGATGGGAAACAGCATCAGGAACAGTGCGACGGGTTCCGGCGCATGTACGGCGATGGCGTAGAGAAGCGCCAGCAGCGGAACCAGCGTGAGCAGCGCGCGGCGAAAGCCGATGCGCTCCAGGAGGGGCGTGGCCAGCGTCAGTGCGGTCAGGGTGCCGATCGGTGTCCCGATCAGGCTGAGCCCCAGCGTGCCGTCCGCGATGCCCATGGCATGCTTGATGTCGGGCAGTCGCGGGAAGATGTTGCCCATGGCGAACGAATAGGTCGCAAACCCAGCATAGACCCGGTGTTGAGGGGCAAGGTTGAGGCCAAAGCTCATCGCGGTGCTTTCAATGAAAAACGGGCGGCTGCCTTGTCCAGCAGCCAGACATGTCGACTTCTTGCATAAACGTGCAAAACATGCAAGAACGTGCAGAACAAGAAAACAGGGTTCGGCAATGCTCACCGATCAACGGCACCAGCTCATCCGTGACCGCCTTGCGGCGGAGGGGAGTGTCCTGGCCGGCGAACTGGCAAGCCGCTTCGGTGTTTCGGAAGACACCGTACGCCGCGACCTGAGGGAGCTGGCGAAGGCCGGTGAATGCCGTCGCGTTTACGGCGGTGCGGTCGCTTCCGCGCCCTTTGCAGCGGCAACGATCAGCCAGCGGGGCGGTCATGCGATCGAGGAGAAGGCGCGTCTGGCAAATGCGGCGGTGGCGGTGCTCTCCGCTGGACAAAGCCTGTTCATCGATGGCGGCACGACCAATGAGGCGATCGCCAGGGCCATCCCGCGCGACATCGAGCTGACCGTAGCCACCAATTCGCTTGGCGTCGCCTCGGTCCTGTCGGATCACCCCTTGGTCGAACTGATCGTGCTCGGCGGCAGGTATGTCCGCGACCTTGGCACCTGTGTCGGCGCCGATACGCTGGCCGCCGTGGCGCAGCTTGGCGCCGACCTGTTTTTCCTGGGATCCTGCGGCCTTGATGCCACGCGAGGCGTGACCGCCTTCGATTCGTCCGAGGCCGAGGTGAAGCGGGCCATGGCGGGAAATAGCGCCGGCATCCTCATTGCCGTCACCAATGACAAGCTGGCCACCACGGCGCCCTACCGCGTCGCTGCTGCCGGGTCGATCAGCCATCTCGTCGTCGAGAAGACCGCGCCCGCTGCCATCCTTGCCGATTTCGAACGTCAGGGCGCCCAAATCCACTTCGCGTGAACGGTCGAAGCCGCGAGCCTGTATGACCGCTTGCCTTGACAAATCCGGCCTCCCATGCGCTTTTCGCGCAAATTTTGAGGCCGGGCCGTAATGCTTCGGTCTGCCACCCAGCACCCCGGACTTTATCCATGACAATGCATCGTTACCGCAGCCATACCTGTGCCCAGTTGAGAAAGAGCGACGTCGGCAATTCCGTCCGGCTGTCGGGCTGGGTGCATCGCGTGCGCGACCATGGCGGCCTGCTCTTCATCGACCTGCGCGACCACTACGGCCTGACCCAGATCGTCGCCGATCCCGATTCGCCTGCCTTCAAGGTCGCCGAGACCGTGCGCGGCGAATGGGTGATCCGCGTCGACGGCGAGGTCAAGGCGCGCCTGCCGGAGACCACGAACGCCAATTTGCCGACCGGCGAGATCGAGATTTTCGCCCGCGAGATTGAGGTGCTGTCCGCCGCCAAGGAGTTGCCGCTGCCGGTGTTCGGCGAACCGGACTATCCCGAGGACATCCGTCTGAAATACCGCTTCCTCGATCTGCGCCGTGAGACGTTGCATCGGAACATCGTGGCGCGCACGAAAATCATCGCAGAGATGCGCAAGCGCATGGGCGAGGTCGGCTTCACCGAATTCTCGACGCCGATCCTCACTGCGTCGTCGCCGGAAGGTGCGCGCGACTTCCTGGTGCCGTCGCGCATCCATCCCGGCACTTTCTACGCGCTGCCGCAGGCGCCGCAGCAGTACAAGCAATTGATTATGGTGTCGGGCTTCGACCGCTATTTCCAGATCGCGCCCTGCTTCCGCGACGAGGATCCGCGCGCCGACCGTCTGCCCGGCGAATTCTACCAACTCGACCTCGAAATGAGCTTCGTCGAGCAGGACGACGTGCTGTCGACCATGGAACCTGTGATGCGCGGCGTCTTCGAGACCTTCGCCAACGGCAAGCCGGTAACGCAGAAGTTCCAGCGCATCCCTTATGATGTCGCCATGCGCAAATACGGTTCCGACAAGCCCGATTTGCGCAACCCGATCGAGATGCAGGCCGTCTCCGATCATTTTCGCGATTCCGGCTTCAAGGTATTCGCCAACATCCTGGCCAACGACCCGAAGGCGGAGGTTTGGGGCATTCCCGCCAAGACCGGCGGCAGCCGCGCCTTCTGCGACCGCATGAATAGCTGGGCGCAGGGCGAGGGCCAGCCGGGCCTGGGCTACATCTTCTGGCGCAAGGAGGGCGACAAGCTCGAAGGCGCCGGCCCGCTCGCCAAGAACATCGGCGAGGAACGCACGGAAGCGATCCGCCTGCAGCTCGGCCTTGCCGACGGCGACGCCGCCTTCTTCGTCGCCGGCGATCCGAAGAAGTTCGTTTCTTTCGCGGGCGCTGCGCGCACCCGTGCCGGCGAGGAACTCAATCTTGTCGATCGCGAACGCTTCGAATTGTGCTGGATCGTCGACTTCCCGTTCTTCGAATGGAATGAGGAGGAGAAGAAGATCGACTTCGCCCACAATCCGTTCTCCATGCCGCAAGGTGGCATCGATGCGCTCAACGGCGAGGACCTGCTCGGCATCAAGGCGTTCCAGTACGACATGGTCTGCAACGGTTTCGAGATCGCCAGCGGCGGTATCCGCAACCATTTGCCCGAAACCATGGTCAAGGCTTTCGAGACGGTCGGGTTGGACCGCGCCACGGTCGAGGAACGCTTTGGCGGCCTCTATCGCGCCTTCCAGTATGGCGCGCCGCCGCATGGCGGCATGGCGGCCGGTGTCGATCGCGTCGTCATGCTCCTGGTCGGTGCCAAGAACCTGCGCGAAATCACCATGTTCCCGATGAACCAGCAGGCCTATGATTTGTTGATGAACGCGCCGTCGGAAGCCTCTCCGCAGCAGCTTCGCGAACTGGCGCTACGCGTCGCGCCGACCAAGAAGGACTGACGGCAGCGTTGCGACTGCCGTTTCTCCCCGTCTCTATACGGGGAGAAATGTCCGGCAGGACAATGAGGGGCAGCGCGGACGCAGGCGATTGGCGAACGGCCTCAGCAGTTGACGCCTTCTGACAGGCAATCGGATCGGGCGTCGAATTGCAGTTGGCAGGGGGCGGCGCTGCCCCTCATCTGCCTGCCGGCACCTTCTCCCCGTATAATGACGGGGAGAAGGTAGCTAACTCCAATCAGTCCTCGTTCGCCTTGACGCTGACGCCGAGTGTCTTCGGCAGATCGAGCGGGTTGGACATGGCGCCCGCTATGATCAGCGCGAAGGGCACCGATGCCGGCGGCTCGGCCGAGATTTCGAGGCTCTTCGGATCGTCGAGATATTTGCTGACCGCCGCGGTCACCTGAGCCGTCAGTTCCGGATTGTTGAGCTGTGCCATGCCGAACGGCACGATCGCCTTGGCCTGGTTGGCGATGTCCTTGGCCGACATGCCTTGCTGCTTGCCGACATAGTCCAGCACCTTGCCGGTCAGCGAATCGTCGTCGAAGCGGATCGAGGCGCTGTTGAACGAAAGCTGCTGCAACAGGCCGAGCATGGCCATGCCTTGCGCTGAATTGTCGGCGCCTTCCGGCTGCGCGGCCATCTTCTTCTGCATTTCCTGCAGCGATTTGATGAAGTCGATCGTGTAGCCGCCAAGGTCGAAGGTCATGCCGAGCGTGCCGGCGTTCTCGACGGAGATGTCGTATTTCGACAGTTCCATCTTGCCGTCCGATGGCTGCCAGGTGCCGGCCATCTCGAGATTGCCCGAGATGTTCTGGTAGCCGAGCGCGTCGATGACTTCCTTGGACTTGGGATCGTCGACCAGCGAGAGATCGGCCGTGAACTTCTCGGTATTGGCGGTGAATTCCATCGCCTTGCCGTCGGCGGGCGGCGTGATCTCGATGGCAAGGCCGTCCATCGAGAAGGCGGTCTTGTCGGCGACCTTGACCGTCATGTTCGACAGTTCGGCGGATTTGTACATCATCAGCGAACCAAGCGGGCTGGTGGAGCCGTCGGCCGGTACCGTCATGTCGTGGATGACGAAGGGACTGAGATCGAGGGTGACGCCGTCCTTGCTGTGTTCGAAGGCCGAGGTCGACACGGTGCCGATATCATAGCCGCCATTGGCTTCGGTGACGTTCTCGAGCTTGACGTCGCCGATCGCCAGCGCTTCCTTTTCTGCGGCCGGTTTCACCGACACGCCCTGCAGCACCATGCTGGTGTTGTCGCCGGTCACGCCGGTCCAGGAGATGTCGACACCCTGTGCGGAGAGTGCTGCCTTCAGCCGGTCCGCGACCGCGGCATCCTGGGCAAGGGCCGCATTCAGCGGCAGTGTGAGCAAGAAAGTCGAAAGAGCGAATTTCCGGATAGTTGAGCGTTTGATTGTCATCGCAAGGTCCCTGAGAGTGTCCTGAAATTGTTTTTCAATTCTTTGCGCCATCACCATTCCGTGACGAACTGGACGGGAAAAAGGCGTGTTCCGGCACAATGGTCCAAAATCGCGGTGAAAGGCAAACCCGATCCGAGCGCTATTGGAGAATGCAGTGAATTTGGCATGAAGGTCGGGCCGCCAGCGTGCTTCGCAATAGATGCGGCATGTAACAGATTGATGTTGGACGGCAAGCTCGACCGTGCGGGTTCCTGTTGCAGAAACGAGCGCAAATCGATTGGTCGGGTGCGCGCCTCTTGCCGCGAATCACCCGCTCGGCTAGTCCCAGCCCATGGGAAAAAGGCTTTTGCCGCCTGACAATGGCGGTGGCGATCATATCGAACCGGTCGATCTGAAGAAGGCGCTGGAAGAGCGTTATCTGGCCTATGCGCTGTCGACCATCATGCACCGGGCGCTGCCGGACGTGCGTGACGGGCTGAAGCCGGTCCATCGCCGCATCATGCACGCCATGCGCCTGCTGCGCCTCAATCCCGACCAGGGTTTTGCCAAATGCGCCCGGATCGTCGGCGAGGTGATGGGCAAGTTCCACCCGCATGGCGACCAGTCGATCTATGATGCGCTGGTGCGGCTGGCGCAGGATTTTTCGATGCGCTACCCCCTGGTCGACGGCCAGGGCAATTTCGGCAACATCGACGGCGATAACGCGGCCGCCATGCGCTACACCGAAGCGCGCATGACCGACGTGGCGACCGAATTGCTTGCCGGCATCACCGAGGACGCGGTCGACTATCGGCCGACCTACAATGAAGAGGACGAGGAGCCGGTCGTGCTCCCCGGTGCCTTCCCCAATCTCTTGGCCAACGGCTCGTCCGGCATCGCGGTCGGCATGGCGACGTCGATCCCGCCGCACAACGCGGCCGAGCTTTGCGACGCCGCGCTGCACCTGATCGAGCATCGCGATGCGCCGGTGGCGAAGCTGATGGATTTCGTCCAGGGCCCGGATTTCCCGACCGGCGGCATCATCGTCGACAGCCGCGCTTCCATCCTCGAAGCCTACGAGACCGGCCGCGGCGGCTTTCGCGTGCGGTCGAAGTGGAGCCAGGAAGACCAGGGCAGGGGCACCTGGAGCATCGTCGTCACCGAAATCCCCTATGGCGTGCAGAAGGCCCGGCTGATCGAGAAGATCGCCGAGCTGTTGATGGCCCGCAAGCTGCCGCTGCTCGAGGATATCAGGGACGAAAGCGCCGAGGACATCCGCGTCGTGCTGGTGCCCAAGAGCCGTTCCGTCGACCCAGGCATCCTGATGGAATCGCTGTTCAAGCTGACCGAGCTCGAAAGCCGTTTCCCGCTCAACATGAATGTGCTGTCGCGCGGCAAGGTGCCCAATGTGCTCTCGCTGAAAGGCGTGCTGCAGGAATGGCTGGATCACCGCCGCGATGTCCTCATCCGTCGCTCGAAACATCGCCTCGGCGAGATCGAGAGGCGGTTGGAAATCCTCGCCGGCTACCTGATCGCCTATCTCAACATCGATGAGGTGATCAAGATCATCCGCGAGGAGGATGAGCCCAAACAGGTCATGATGGCCCGCTGGTCGCTCACCGACACCCAGGCCGAAGCGATCCTCAACATGCGGCTGCGCGCTTTGCGCAAGCTTGAGGAATTCGAGATCCGCAAGGAATTCGATGGGCTGACCGCCGAGAAGAAGCAGATCGAGGCGCTGCTGGCGTCCGACGCCAAGCAGTGGTCGACGATCAAGTGGGAAGTCACCCAGGTTCGCGACAAATTCGGCCCGGAGACCGAGCTCGGCAAGCGCCGCACCCAGTTCGCCGATGCGCCAGAGCACGACCTGACCGACATCGCCCACGCCATGATCGAGCGCGAGCCGGTCACCGTGGTGGTTTCGGAAAAGGGCTGGCTGCGGGCGATGAAGGGGCATCTGGCCGATCTCTCGACGCTGACCTTCAAGGAGGGCGACAGCCTCAAGCTCGCCTTCCATGCCCAGACGACCGACAAGGTGCTGGTCTTCACCACCGGCGGCAAGTTCTACACGATCGGCGCCGACCGGCTGCCGGGCGGCCGTGGCCATGGCGAGCCGATCCGCATCATCGTCGACATGGACAATGACCAGGACATCGTCACCGCCTTCGTCCACGATCCCAAACGCAAGCTGCTGCTCGCCTCGTTCGACGCCAACGGCTTCATCGTTCCGGAGGAAGAGGTGGTCGCCAACACCCGCAAGGGCAAGCAGGTGATGAACGTCAAGGCCCCCGACGAAGCCAAGCGCTGCGTGCCGGTCGTCGGCGATCATCTCGCTATCGTCGGCGAGAACCGCAAGATGCTGGTGTTCGCGCTCTCGGAAATTCCGGAGATGGGCCGCGGCAAGGGTGTGCGGCTGCAGAAATACAAGGACGGCGGCCTTCTCGACCTCAAGCCGTTCTCGATGGAGACCGGTCTTTCCTGGCAGGATTCAGCCGACCGTACTTTCACCCGGTCGCGCGAGGAACTGGCCGAGTGGATCGGCGCGAGGGCATCGGCAGGGCGTATGGTGCCGAAAGGTTTCCCGAGGACTGGGAAGTTCGGTTGAAGCTGCCGATCCCTCGTGGGGGAGATTGGCAGCTTCACCAACACCGTTTGGACTATCGTCACGATTGCTGCACTATATCGGCGCATAACTGACCGGATGGTCGGGGAGAACAGCGCGTTTGAAGGAAGCAAAGATCCAGAAACCGGAACGGCAGCAGCGCCTGTTCGGGCTGTCGACGCCGCTCCGTTCGGCTGTCATCCCGCCGCTGTCGGCGGCGCGCTGGTTGTTGGTGCTGATCGTCGCCGCCGGCGTCTATTTCTTCCACGGTTTCCTGTTCCCGGTGCTGGCGGCGCTCGTCATCGCCTTCGCCAGCTGGCCGCTCTACCGTCGCCTGCTGGTCGGCGTTGGCGGCAACCGCACCATCGCCGCCACATTTGCCATCCTGTTCATCCTCGCCTTCCTGGTCATACCGATCGCGCTCGCCGGCACCTATGCCATCAACGAGGTGCGCGAATGGGTCGGCTGGGCGATCGAGACCAACCGCCACGGTGCGGTGACGCCGCACTGGATCGCCACCATGCCTGTCGTGGGTGAGTGGCTCAACGAGCAGTGGACGACCAATCTCGGCCATCCCGGCGGCATCGGCGAACTGATCCAGCTGGTCAGCGGCGCGAATATCGGCAGCATCTACCGAGGCGCGCTCGCCGCCGGCGGCAGCGCTTTCAGCCTCTTTCTGACGCTGCTGTTCATGATGATCGCCCTGTTTTTCGCCTATCGTGATGGCGAGAATTTCGCCGGCCAGATCGACCGCCTCGGCGAACGCATCCTGCCGACCCGCTGGGAGCGGATCTCGCGCGTCGTGCCGGCGACCATTTCCTCGACCGTGACCGGCATGACCGTGATTGCCATCGGCGAGGGCCTGGTGCTGGGTGTCGCCTACTGGCTGGCCGGGGTGCCGTCACCTGTGACGCTGGGCGCGCTGACCGGCGTGATGGCGCTCATCCCCGGCGGGGCGCCGCTGTCCTTCACGCTGGTGTCGATCTACCTCGCGGCCAGCGGCTCGCCGATGGCCGGCCTGGCGCTGTTCATATGGGGGACGGTCGAGCTGTTCATTGTCGACAAGACCTTGCGGCCGAAGCTCGTCGGCGGACCGATAAAACTGCCCTTCCTGCCGACCTTTTTCGGCCTGATCGGCGGCGTCAAGACCATGGGTTTTCTCGGCCTGTTCATCGGTCCGGTCCTGATGGCGCTGCTGGTCGCGATCTGGCGCGAGTGGCTGCGCGAGGTGGAACTGGCCGATGAGACGGCGGCCGGATCGGCCGCCGAGATCGAGGCCGGTCGGCGGATCGAGGTCCTGCCCGAACCAGGCGCCGCGAAGAAAGCCAGCGCCTGACCTCGAACCCTACGCCGGATGATGCACCGCAAGGTCGCCGCGACGCTTACGTCCATCATGCAGCTGCCAGAGCGAATGGGCGACCAGCGTGACGATCAGGATGCCGCCGCCGATCAGGCTGTTGCGGGTCGGCGTCTCGGCGAAGATCATCCACACCCAGATCGGCGCCAGCACCGTTTCGAGCAGGTAGAACATCGCCACTTCCGGTCCTGAAATGTACTTCGGCCCGGCGGCGAGGCAGAAGAACGAGATCGGCATGATGACGGCGCCGTTGAAGATGATCCACCATGGCGCGTTCACGTGGAAGCCTTCGCCTGTCACCATGAAGGCGGCCAGCCCAAGCGGCAGAAGGACGCCGATGAGCGAGGTGAATCCCATATCCTTGCCGCTGGCGCGCGAGATGGTGATGGCGACCGCGATGAAGAAGGCCGAGCAGAGCGCCATGAAGTCGCCGAACAGCTTGCCGGTGCCGACCGAACCGCCGACGATGACCAGCACGCCGAGGATCATCACCAGCATGGCCACGATGGTCACCGTCCGCGGTTTTTCCCGCAGGAATATCCACGACAGAAGCGCCGCGAACACGGTGTTGAAGGCGAGGATGAACACCAGATCGGCGGTCGAGGTGTGGTAGACCGCGGTGACGAAGGTGATCGAGGTCAGCCCATAGCATATCGCCACGATCAGCCCGTCCCAACCGGGGATGAGCGGCGGTGCATTGCGGCTCAGCGCGCGCCAGACCGACCAGATGATCATCGCGGCGATGAAAGTGGTTCCGGTGCGCAGCAAAAGGATCGTCCACGCGCCGCCATCCGCAAGGCGGATCAACGGTATGTCGACAGTCAGTATCAGTCCGCCGATGGCGGTTATCAAAAGGCCCTTCTGGTGATCGTGGTGAGAGGACATGCAGGAACTTTCGCAATTGAATTGCAGGCGGTGGCCGATCGGCGCAAGCGCGCACTCTCTCCAACCGAGCGGCTGAAAGACCAGCATCCCCTGCCTTGAAACAGTTTAAGCGTGGATCGTGGGAAAACTCAGCGTCAGACCGCTTCGTTTGTATAGCGCTCCCAGCCTTTCGGGCCGAGATGCTCCTGCGGCATGAAGCGCATCTTATAGTTCATCTTGCGCGAACCATTGACCCAGTAGCCAAGGTAGACATGGGGCAGTCCCATCGCCTTGGCACGGGCGATATGGTCGAGGATCATGAACGTGCCGAGTGAGCGGCTTTCGAAATCGGGATTGAAATAGGAATAGACCATCGACAGGCCGTCGGCCATCTTGTCGGTGAGCGCCACCGCGATGAGTTCGCCCTGACCCTTGCCGGTGATGAAGGTATCGGGCCCGCGCCGCCGGTATTCGATCACCTTGGTGTCGACATGCGTATCCTCGACCATCATGGCGTAGTCGAGCACTGTCATGTCGGACATGCCGCCGCGGCGGTGGCGGGCATCGAGATAGCCGCGAAACAGCGAATATTGTTCGGTTGAGGGCTCGGCATTGTGCATCGCGCCGACGAGATCGGAATTGTGCTGCAGCACGCGCTTCATGTTGCGGCTGGCGGTGAACTCCTGGGCCAGGATGCGCACGGATACACAGGCGCGGCAGGTTTCGCAGGCTGGCCTGTAGGCGATGTTCTGCGAGCGCCGGAAGCCGCCTTGCGTAAGCAGGTCGTTCATTTCCGAGGCCTTGTCGCCGACCAGATGTGTGAACACCTTCCGCTCGAACTGGCCGTCGAGGTAGGGGCACGGCGACGGCGCGGTCAGGAAGAACTGCGGCGACTGGGTCGGATGCTGCGTCATCGAGCCTTGGAAACACTCCTTCGAATCGCTCTACCTTTGGCTCGGGCGGCGAAAAATTCAACAGGATTGTGAAGGTGTGGTTGCCTGAACACCTTCACATTTGCGCTCAAGGGGCTGCGACTTCTCTTGAGGGCCGGTTTTTAGCGGCCGGTGCGGCTGACCACGGTGCCGAGCAAAAGATCGTGCAGCGTGCGCTTGCGGTCCGAGAATAGCGTCACCAGCAGGACCAGCGGCGACAGGATGACGTTGCCGGCCCAGAACAATACGGAATGGACGACCGCGGTGAGGCCGTCGATCGGCCTGCCGTCGAGACGATCGAGGCGGATGCCCATCATCTTCATGCCCGTGGTGGCCTGGTCGGCGCTGCCCAGCGTGTTCCAGATGTAGAGGATGGCGACTGCCGGCACCAGGACGCCGAACAGCATCCAGCCAAGACCGAGGGTCAAAAGCCCGAGGAAGAACACCAGGATGGCGAACGGAATGGTGAGCAGGGCAACCATGATATAGTCGAGCACGAAGGCCAGGATGCGCCTTGTGCGCACGCCTTCATAAGCCCTGACATCGTCGAGCCGGGTGTTGATGATTTCGCCGTCGAGAACGCGAGCGTTCATGTCATTTCCTCGTAACAGGGTCCGACATAGGGTGCGGACCGCTCGATGATGAAATGGTGAAGGCTCGCCGCAGAATCAAGATTGGGCCATTCGCCGGCTCGCACGGCGGAGCCAGACGGCCGACAGTCCGAATCGGTTGAATTCGCGGCGCGGATGGCGTTAGCTTGTTGCGGCGCAACAAAATGGGCGCCGAGGGACGGGGACATATGGATTACGACATGCTGGTCATCGGCAGCGGCCCCTCGGGCCGCCGCGCGGCGGTGCAATCGGCCAAACTCGGCAAATCGGTGCTGGTGGTCGACCGCGGCCGGCGTCTTGGCGGCGTCTCGGTGCACACCGGCACCATTCCCTCGAAAACGCTGCGCGAAACGGTGCTCAATCTCTCGGGCTGGCGCGAGCGCGGCTTCTATGGACGCGGCTACCGGGTCAAGCAGGACATCTCGGTCGGCGACCTGATCGAGCGCCTGCACAAGACGCTCGACCACGAGGTCGAGGTGCTGCAACACCAGTTCATGCGCAACACGGTCAAAAGTGCGCGCGCGGCGGTAAAATTTCTCGGCCCCAACAAGGTCAGCCTGACATCGGACAATGGCGACTATAGCGAAGTCGGCTTCGCCAATGCGCTGATCGCCGTCGGCACCAGGCCGCATCGGCCGCGCGACGTGCCCTTCGACAAGACCCGTGTCTTCGACAGCGACGAGATGCTCGAACTCGACCGGCTGCCGCGCACGCTGACGGTGATCGGCGCCGGCGTCATCGGCGTCGAATACGCCACGATCTTTTCCGCGCTCGACGTACCGGTGACGCTGGTCGAGCCGCGCAACTCCATCCTCGATTTTGTCGACCGCGAGATCGTCGACGATTTCATCCACCAGATGCGCGACCGTGGCATGACCATAAGGCTGGGCAGCGCGGTCAAGGAAATCCGCTCCAAGCCGGAAGCCGCCGAGGTGGAGCTGGCCGATGGCCGCACCATCCGCTCCGAGGTCGTGCTCTATGCCGCCGGCCGCACCGGCAATGTCGGCAGCCTTGGCCTCGACGTGGTCGGCATCGAGGCCGACTCCAGGGGCCGCATCAAGGTCGATCCGCAGACGTTTCAGACCAGCGTGCCCAATATCTACGCCGCCGGCGACGTCATCGGCTTTCCGAGCCTTGCCTCCACCTCGATGGAGCAGGGCCGGGTGGCTGCCTGTCATGCCTTCGGCGTGTCATTGCCGCCGCCGCCGGAGACGTTCCCCTATGGCATCTACGCGGTGCCGGAGATTTCCACCGTCGGCCAGTCCGAGGAGCAAGTGCGCGAGAGCGGCGCCGCCTATGAGGTCGGCGTCGCGCGCTTTCGCGAGACATCGCGCGGCCACATCATGGGCGTCAACACCGGCTTCCTGAAGCTGCTGTTCTCGATCGAGACGCGGCGCCTGCTCGGCGCGCACATCGTCGGCGAGGGCGCCACCGAACTCATTCACATCGGCCAGGCGGTGATCAATCTCGGCGGCACGGTCGACTTCTTCGTCAACAACACCTTCAACTACCCAACGCTGGCCGAGGCCTACAAGATCGCCGGGCTGGATGCCTGGAACCGGATGGGGAGGGGGTAGGCTCCCGCCATCTGGGCGAGCAAAGCCAGCATCACGTCGGCTGATGGCATCGGCAGCACCGCCTGCCCTGATTGCCTATCGCGATGGCGCGCGCGTCCACGCCGATCCCGGCAGCCATCGCCCGACGATCGCGGCGTCCGGCTCGCCGATTTCGTGGCCCGATGGAACAATCCGGGCGTCGATCTCGGTGCCGTGCCGGCTGAGCAGCGTCACCAGCGCCGGCGCGAAAGACCCGTAGGTCTCGTCGGCGGCTCCGGCAATGATCAGCGTTCGCGTTCCCGCAAGGTCCGTCGCCGGGACCTCGTCGAGCACGGGCATCGGCCTCAACAGCGCAGCGCTGCGGACGATGCCGGGATGGAGCAGCATCAGGCTCGAAACCAGATTGGCGCCGTTCGAATAGCCAAGGAATGTCGCGTGATCGAGATCAAGCCCATGGCGCGCGACGGCTTCGTTTGCGAAGGCCGCGAAGGCGGTGGTTTCGAAATGGATGCTTTCCTGGTCGAAAGTGGTCGGCGTGATTCGCTCGAACCAGCGAAAACCGTCCTCCTGGGGGACACGGCCACGCACCGCGATCAGGACGGCATCGGGCGCCAAGCGTCTCGCCAGCGCCACCATGCTTGTCTCGCCGACGCCCGATCCATGCAGCAGGAACAGGCATTCACGGCTCTTTTCGCCGGGGCGGAGGAGGCGATACGGAAAGGTCAGATCCAGCGTTAGCGGGCCGCTGTCGACATTGTCGCCGGTCATCTCGCATCCCTTTGATTATATGAGGTTCCGCTCAATTTGCCGGCTTCAAAACGCAATATTTTCATGCTCCGCGAAAGTTGATCGAACCAGGCGCATTCCAGCCCGTTTCTGCGCCGATACACTCCGGTGGGAGGAATCGAAGCGGTGCGTCGGGGGTCGCATTGCTGGACATGAACAACCAGCTTTGAGGCCTTTTGTCGATGACTACCCCTGTTTTGCCGGATCGCAATTTGCGTATCCCCGAACGCGACACGCGTATCGATGTACTGCGCGCGCTGGCCCTGCTCACGATCTTCATCGACCATGTGCCGGGCACGGCTTTCGAGGCGCTGACCTACAAGAATTTCGGTTTCTCGGACGCGGCCGAGGCATTCGTGCTGATTTCCGGCATCTCGGTCGCGCTCGCCTACGGCACGAAGTTCCGCCCGGGTGGCCGGCTTCTCGCGACCTTGAAGATGTGGCGGCGGGCGGGCGTGCTCTATGTCGCCCATATCGTCACGACGATGGTGGTGATGGCCCTGTTCTGCGCCGTGGCGGTGTTTGCCAAGCGGCCGGAACTGGTGAAGCTGATCAACATCGAGCCGCTGATGAAGAACCCGCCGCAAGTGCTGGTCGGCATCGTCACGCTCGGCCACCAGCTCGGCTACAACAACATCCTGCCGGTCTATGCGGCGCTGCTTTTGATGGCGCCGGCCTTTGTCCTGTTCGTCAGCTACCGGCCCGTCGCGGCCCTTGTCGCATCCGGCACGTTGTGGCTCGTTGCAGGAATCTGGCAGATCGCGCCGCCCAATTATCCCGAGCCCGGTTTCTGGTTCCTCAACCCGCTGTCCTGGCAGTTCCTGTTCAACATCGGCCTTGTCGCCATGCTGCATGTCAGGCGCGGCGGTGTCATTCCGGTCAACCGCTGGCTGGTCGGCGCGGCCGCCGCCTATGTGCTGGCGGCGCTGGTCTGGGTGCACAGCCCGCTCTGGGGGCAGATAACCTGGTTCAACCTGCCGGTGGTGATCGGCGGCTTCGACAAGACCTTCCTGTCGCTGCCGCGGCTGCTGCACATCCTGGCGGTCAGCTACCTCGTCGTCGCTCTGCCGGCGCTCTCCAGCCTGTTCCGCACCAGCCCTGATCATCCGCTGGCGATACTGGGCAAACGATCGCTGCCGGTCTTCATCGCCGGCACGGTGATCGCAATGGTCGCTCAGGTGATGAAGCTGATCAATCCAGGCGGGTTCGTCTATGACAGCCTGCTGATATCGGCCGGCATCGCCATGCAGTTCGCGCTCGCCTTCTATCTCGAATGGCTGTCGACCATCGGCGGCTCGGCCAAGGCCCGCACGGCCCAAAAGGATCCCGCGCCGGTCCGTGCGCCTTTGGGCCTCTCCGCCATGGCAAGAGCCAACCGATAGGCGGTTCGGCGGCGGTTCAAGCGCGGGGCGGACCCGACGAGCCCCGCACGATCAGTTCGACCGGCAGTTGATGCCTGCTGACCGGCCCATCGCTCTCCAGGATCGCCCTGACGGCAAGGCGGCCTATCTCGGCAATCGGCTGGGCGATCGTGGTCAATGGCGGCTTGGACACCGCTGCTTCCGGAACATCGTCGAACCCGACGACGGAAACATCGTCGGGCACGTTGAGCCCGCGTGCGCTCAGCCATTCGAGCGCCACCAGGGCCATTCTGTCCGACATGGCAAGGATGGCGGTGGGCGGCGCGTCGGAGGCGAAGATGGTTTCGAGCCCCGCCTTCGTGCTCGCCACGTCGTTGGCGGTCTCGTAGACGGGCACTTTGGATATATCGACGCCAACCCGCGAAAGCTCCCGGAGATAGCCCGTGAGGCGGTTGCGCGTCCCTGCATAGGTAGCGGCCCGTACCTGTTCGGCCGAAACAATGCCCGTCCTGTCGTCGGCGAAGGGCAGCGCAAGGACGGCGAAGCGGCGATGTCCAAGATCGGTGAGATGGCGGGCCGCCATGCCGGCGCCGGCGATGTTGTCGACACCGATCGCGGCGACCGACCCGTCCTCGGAATCGAGGTCGAGCGCGACGAAGGGCAGCTTGCGCTCGCGTGCCAGTTCCACCAGGCGCGAACCGCCCTCGATGCAGAAGACGATGAAGCCGTCGACCAGCGCGCTCTGGATGTTCCAGGCAAGCTGTTCGTTGTTGGCGGCCGAGACCAGTGAGATGCCGGCTCCGGTTGCATCGCAAGCCTGTGAGATGCCCGCCATCATGACGCGCGCAAACGGATCGTCGAAGAAGTAGGAGAGGGGCTCTGCGGTGGCAACGCCAATGGCGTTGACCTTGCCGGCCCGCAGCAGCCGGCCCTTTGGATCGGGGCCGCCATACCCCATGGCCTCGGCGGCTGCGCGAACCCGTTCGCGAACTTCCTCGCGCACGATCTCGGGCCGGCTGAATACATTGGACGCGGTGCCGTGCGAAACCCCGGCGGCCTTGGCGATATCGGCCAGCCGGACGGGTCGTCGATTGCCTGCGGTAAGTGACGCCATTTGCGCGGGTCTCCTGACATGCATTTAGCACGTTCTTGGGCCGCATCTAGCACTTTCGTTGGATCGATTCAAATTTTGCTTGACCGTCGCCAATGAAAGGCCTATCTTTGAATCGATCCAAATTGGCGGATTTAGCCTGTTGATTGACCTCGGAGGGAATGATGCATCCCATCAACTATCTGTTCGAAGACATCTACCGCAACGACTGGAATATCGGGTCGGCGACAAACAGCCAGAAGCGCCGCGACAGAACCAGTCCGTGGATTCGCGACTTGCGCTTCCTCGTAGGGCGCAAGCGGAGCTGATCGGCATTGCCCTTTTTGTGCTTGCGATTGGATCGATTCAATTGGAAGGAGAAAAACATGCACCCCATCCAGCATCTGTTCGAAGACATTTACCGCAACTACTGGGGTATCTCGCCCGCCGCCGAGCGGCCAGAGTCCAGATGTCTGAAGAGGCCGGCCGCGCGCAATCGTGATCTGCTGATCCGACCCGAACGTCGGCGCTGATCCTGCTGGCTTGAATCTCAGGAACGTGGGCGAGCCAGGGCAGAAATTGCTATTGCCAGCCAGCCGACGATGAGCAAGGTGCCGCCGATTGGCGCCGACATCGGAAACAGTCTCGATCCCAGGAAATCGCGGGCGAGAAGATCGCCCGCGAAAAGCACGAGACCGACGAGCAGGACCAGGCTGGCCATTCGCAGCCAGCGGTTCGCGCCGACAAGGCCAATGGCGAGAAACACCGGCGCATGCATCAGAAGGAACGAGGCGGCCGTGCCGGTGAAGGCGCCGCCACGGTGCGCCGCCGCTGCCGACAGCGCCACGCCCGCGGCGCCGACGAGGCCGCCGGCAAGCACGAGGAGGCGGCTGCCGTTTGGATCGGCGAGGTTCATGGTCGGCGTGCTCCTTCTTTTTGCAGGTCGGCCAAGGGTCAGGGCTTGCCCGCTTCCAGCGCCATATGCCGCGTCCGCCGCGACTGGACAATCCAGTTGTAGACGGCACCGAGGGCCATCAGCACCGATGTGCCGAGAAACACCGACGGCATGCCGAAATGGCCGCCGACAAAACCGCCGGCCAGCGGTCCCGCGACCTGCCCGACATACTGCGCCGAGATCGCCAGGCCAAGCACGTTGCCGCCAACGCCGTCGGGGATATTGTGCCTGATGACACTGGTGATGCAGGGCAGGAGACCGCCCAACGCCAGGCCCATCAGGAAACGCAGGCCGATAAGCTGCCAGCTGTTGGTGACAAAAGCCTGCGGGATGAGCAGCAGCGCCGAGACGGCCAGCGCTCCCACGACAACGTTCCAGTGTCCGATCCGGTCCGCGAGCTTCCCGAGCCAGGATGCCGACAGGATGGTGCCGAGCGCGGCCGCCGACATCACAACGCCGGCGACGAGCGTCACCCGGCCCTGGTCCTCGATGAGCTGCTGCACATAGACGGTGATGATCGGCTCGATCGACATTGTGGCGAAGGCGAGCAGCATGCCGGTGGTCAGCATGGCCACGACCGGGCGCTTGTCCGGGATCTGAGACCAGCCGCTTTTCGGCTTTGCCGCCGGCGCGGCCTCGGCCGGCCTTGGGCGCGGGCTCTCCTTGATGAGGAACGTCGTCGCCAGGAAGGCGAGGAAGATCACGCCGCCCGACAACAGGAAGGTGGCGCGAATGCCGATTACCGGCGGCAGCACGCCGCCGAGCAGCGGGCCGACCAGCGAGCCCGCCGTGATACCCGCCGACAGGACGCCAAGCGCCCAGCCGGAGCGCTCCTTCGGCGTCTGCATGGCCACCAATATGGTTGAACCCGAGGAATAGCCGCCGGCGAAGCCGATCAGCAGGCGCAGCAGAACCAATTGCCAGACCGTCTCGACCATGCCCGTCAGCGACATGCAGATCGCCATGCCGAAGGAGGCGCGGACCAGCATCACCTTGCGGCCGTAGCGGTCGCCCAGGCGTCCCCACAGCGGCGCGACCATTGCCGCGGCGAAGAAGGTGGCCCCATAGGCGATGCCGGACCACTGCACGATGGCCGCATGACCCTGTGCGCCGAGCTGTTCGACATAGAGTGGCAGGAACGGCAAGAGCAGGGTCATGGCGATGAGCGTGCTGAACGAGCCCGCGAAACAGACGGCAAGATTGCGCCGCCAGTGAATGTTGTAGCCGCTCTGCCGCGTGTCTTCCTGTGTCATGTCCTGCCTGCCCGGTGTCGGCGCTTGTTGCGGATACCATTTTGGGATACCAATCTGGTATCCGTCATGAACTTCAAGCCCGCCGCTGTCAATGCGGCTTCGGAAAGGACGCGCGATGTCGCAGATGCAGAATGTCGAACGGCAGCTTCGCGAGATGATCCTGGCTCTCGAGGTCGGGCCGGGAGAGCGGCTGACCGAACGCTGGATCGAAGGCCGTTTCGGCGCCTCGCGCACGCCGGTCAGGGCGGCACTTCTGCGGCTGGAGACCGAGGGCCTGGTCGGCAGGGACGGGCGCGGCTGGACGGTCTCGCCCATCAACCTGGCCGAGCTCGAGCAGATCGCGGTCTATCGCGAGGCGGTCGAGGTCGCCGCGCTGCGGCTGACGTGCGGGCAAGCCGACAAGAGCGCGATCGATGTCATCGAGGCGATGCTCGATTCCTGCGACGAAAATACCAAGCGCGAGGAATGGCATCGTGTCGGCATGGATTTTCACATCGAGCTGGCGCGGCTCTCCGGCAACGAATTCCTGTTCCGGGCGGTTCGTGACGCCATGACGCGGCTGTCGCGCGCCCGCTGGCTGGAAGTGCGTGACGAAACGGCCCTTGGCCGTGCCTGGCTCGAACATCGCGCCATCCTTGCCGCGACACGCCTTGGCCAGGCCGATGAAGCCACGCGGCTGCTGTCGGCCCACATCGTCGGCAGCCGTAACCGGTTGGTGACGTCGCTTGCCAACGACCGACGTGGCCTTCGCGCCAGGGGATTTGCCGTCGTCGCCGCCTAGTGCGGTCGATGCAGGGCAGCATTCGCCGGAAAACAGGCCGCATCTGACGCGAAGCGCACTTTCGGCCTCGCTTCAAGCAAGCCGATGGCGTAAGAGCGGCAATGGAAAACAATCGGTTTGAAACACCCGTGACCGTCAAGTCCGTCACGGCGGGAAGCACTCAGCTCTTGCGTTCGGCAAGGGAAGCTTCCGATTACCTGCTCAACAGCTGGCCCGGCAAGCGCAGCGCCAAGCATCGTGCGGCGCTGCAGGCCTGCCACGACGCACTCGCCGGCGACAAGCCGGCGATGAATGCCCGACGCGCTTTCATCGCCGCGGCGCGGGAGGTGGATGTTTTCATCAGTGACAAGGCGCCAGCCTGACATAGGCTGATACCGACAATTCGGATTGAGGCACGGCCCGCATTCGCGGGCCGCATGCCGTTACTCCTCGGTTTCGGTCTCGGTCTCGGTCTCGGTCTCGGGCTTCGAACGTTCGCGGGCGGCAACCTTGGCCGCCAGCTTTTCAGCCTTCTTGGCCGCTTTCTGGCGGTCACGCTCCTTGCGTTCCTGATCGTAGTTGGGTGCTCGCGCCATATCGGCTCCTTTTATCACTGCCTTGCGGCCCTGAACCTGCCTAGGAGCATTAGCCGTCAAACACAACAGCTGAAGCGACAATGCTGGATGCTTGCTGGAAGAGATGCGGGGGCTTGCCAGATGGGCGCCACAATGATGTAGGAAATGCGGGGCGCCAATGAATTGAGAGCTGCCTGTTTGTTTTGATCAAGTGACCGATGGCCACAATTTCGCGGACCGCCGCAAGAGTTTTCTATTATGCGAGAAACGTCGTGCGCGATGTCGCTCCGCAAACGCTGTTTCGCGCAAGGCTGGCCGGCCGGCTCGAAAGGGCGAGGCTTTCCGGTGAGGCGGCACGCCGCAGGCTGAATTACTACAACAAGCTGCAGGATTGTTTCGCGCCAAGCGCCAATGCCAAGCGCATCAGCAAGCTGCCGTTCACGCCGACCATGTACTATTACGACCTGAAGGAATTCGCCCGCTATTTCGATCCGGATTTGTTCATCGACCTCGAATTCGGCGACGTCAGGAACGTGCCTAGGGTGCCCGCTATCGTCAAGGATCGGCCAATCTGCGATGACGACCGGAACGCCGTCATCATGAAGCTCGACAAGTTTCGTCACTTCCAGATGCCGGCTGACGCTATTGCGTTCGCCGACAAGCTGCCGACCGTGGTCTGGCGCGGCGATCTCAACAACCCGATCAGGACAAGATTCCTCAAGGCAGTGCGCGACCTGCCGTTCTGCGATGCCGGCTCGCACAAGCCGAACGCGCCGGCCGAATACGCCAAGCCTTTTCTCAGCATCAGCCAGCACCAGCGCTACCGCTACATCGTCTCGCTCGAAGGCAATGATGTAGCGACCAACCTCAAATGGATCATGAACTCGAAGTCACTTTGCCTGATGCCACCGCCGACTTATGAGACATGGTTCGCGGAGCGGCAGCTCGAAGCCAATGTGCACTATGTGCCGCTCGAGGCGGATTTCTCGAACCTTGCGGACCATGTGGCCTATTTCGAGCGGAATCCGGCCAAGGCGGAGCGCATCATCGCCGCCGCGAATGCCTATTGCCGGACATTCGACGACGAGCGGACCGAACAGGCGATCTCTCTGCTGGTGCTCTACAAATACTTCGTGCTCTCGGGCCAGATCAAACCTGATGCCGAGGTGTGGCGCTACATAACGGGCTAGTTGCCGGGCACCTCGTCTCGGCCGGCTGCCACGTGTTCGGGCAGCGCTGGATTGCGTGGCCCAATCATGCGATCATGCCGAGGGAACCGTCCCGGCCGTCATTTGTTTAATCGCGTTTATCTCTGATCAAAAGAACGATGGCCACCATAAAACGAACGACCGCAAAGGTCTTTTACTACGCGCGAAACGTGATCCGCGATATCGCACCCCAGGCGATCTTCCGACGACGGTTGGCGGGCCGCCTGGAACAGGCCAGGCTCTCGGATGAGGCCGTGCGCCGACGGCTGAATCACTACAACAAGCTGCAGGACGCTTTTACGCCAAGCGCGGATGCCGTGCGTATCGACCAGCTGCCTTTTGAACCGAGCATGTACTATTACGACTTGAAGGAATTTGCCCGCTATTTCGATCCGTCACTGCTCATCGACCTGAAGTTCGGCGACGTAAAAGGCGTGCCCGAGCTGCCGACGCTCGTCAAGGACCGGCCGATCCGCGCCGACAACGGCAACGCCGTCGTCATGAAGTTCAATAAGTTCCGCCATTTTCACATGCCCACCGACGCCGTCGTCTTCACCGACAAACGCCCGGCTGTGGTCTGGCGCGGCGACCTCAACAATCCGATCCGGACACGGTTCCTGGATGTCGCGCGCGACTTGCCGTTCTGCGACGTCGGTTCGCACAAGCGCAATGCACCGGCTGCGTACAGCAAGCCCTTCCTCAGCATCAGCCAGCACCTGCGCTATCGCTACATCGTCTCGTTGGAGGGCAATGACGTGGCGACCAACCTCAAATGGATCATGAACTCCAACTCGCTCTGTCTGATGCCGCCGCCGACCTACGAGACATGGTTTGGCGAGAGCCAGCTCGAGGCTGGAGTCCACTATGCGCCGCTCGACCCGGACTTCTCCAATCTCCGTGAAAAGGTAGATTATTTCGAACGGCATCCGGCCGCGGCGGAGCGCATCATCGCCACGGCCAATGCCTACTGCCGCAAATTTTCCAATGAACGGGACGAGCAGGCGATCTCCCTGCTCGTCCTCTACAAATATTTCGTGCTCGGCGGCCAGATCGAACCCGATCCCGAACTCTGGCGGTTCATCGAGAGCTAGCCCTCGCTCTCGACCTGACGCTGATCAGATATCGCTGCGGTCGAGAACCAGATCGGCGGGGCCGAAGCGATCCTTCGCTGTCAGTTGCTGATGCCAGTAGGGGTAGAGCAGGGGCGGCCGGCTTACGGCGTCGAGACGCTGGCGTTCCTCGGTGCCTAGCACCAGGGCGGCGGCCGCGAGATTGTCCTTCAGCTGGACGTCATTGCGGGCGCCGATCACCAGCGAGGAGACGGCAGGGCGGCCGAGCAGCCAGGCGAGCGCCACCTGTGCCGCCGAAACACCACGATCCCTGCCGA
Organism: Mesorhizobium sp. M8A.F.Ca.ET.165.01.1.1; assembly: GCF_004792065.1. Lineage (NCBI taxonomy): Bacteria > Pseudomonadati > Pseudomonadota > Alphaproteobacteria > Hyphomicrobiales > Phyllobacteriaceae > Mesorhizobium > Mesorhizobium sp. M8A.F.Ca.ET.165.01.1.1. Next base: position 480,581 of record NZ_SRTH01000002.1, read on the forward strand.
TCTCGACCAGCACATCGACGATCCGCCACAGCCGGTCCTCGTCGCGGATCGGCGGCTCGGACCAGCCGGCGAGCTGGCGGGCGGTCGGGCTGTCGCGGCGGTATTTACCCGACAGCAGGCCGCCGGCGAGCGGGCTCCAGACCAGCACGCCCAGCCCCTGGTCGACCGAGATCGGCAGCAGTTCGTACTCGGCCTCGCGCGCTTCCAGCGTATAGTGGATCTGCTGGGTGACGAAGCGTTGCTGGTGGCGGCTGTCGCTGATGGAAAGCGCCTTCATCACCTGCCAGCCCGAATAGTTGGAGCAGCCGATGTAGCGCACCTTGCCCTGGCTGACCAAAGTGTCGAGCGCGGCAACGGTTTCCTCGAGCGGGGTGAGGCCGTCCCACTGGTGGACGAAATAGATGTCGATGACATCGGTCTTCAATCGCTTCAGGCTTCTCTCGCATTCACGGATCAGATGATGGCGCGACAGGCCCTCGTCGTTCGGGCCCTTGCCGATCCGCATCCGGGCCTTGGACGCGATCAGCACGTCGTTCTTGCGCTTGCCGCCGAGCGCTTCGCCTATGATCTCTTCCGACAGGCCGTTCGAATAGACATTCGCGGTGTCGATGAGGTTGATGCCGGCGTCGATGCACATGTCGATCATCCGCTTTGCTTCGGCGAGATCGCTGTTGCCGACCGCGGCGAAAGGCCCGGCGCCGCCGAAGGTCATTGTGCCAAGCGTCAGTGTCGAAACCTTCAGGCCGGAACGGCCAAGGGTGCGGTATTCCATGTCAGATCCTCACGATTTTGTTGAAGAGGCGTGCCGCCAAGGGGCAGGCCTGGAACGCGACCGGGGATTTGTAGGACAATTCGGTCGGCTTGTCGCCATGCGATGACGCCGATCGATCATGCGTCGCGAAATTTGCACCGGCGGCAAATCGCGCCCGGGCTGCAATAAAACCGTCACCGCCGGCCTATATTGAAGTCGGCTCAGGTGTTTCCATTCCCGGCCGCTGGCAGCAATTTGGGGACGCCCCAGGGAACCGACAGGCTTGCAAGCGGAGCAGTTGATATGACCGAGCTAAGACAGAATTCCCCTGCCAAGGACTGGCTTGAAGCTGAACTCGCCGACACGCTCGACGAAGATTATGAACTCGAATTGTCGGAACCGGCGCTGTCGATGGAGATCGCCAAGATCTACAAGAACTCGCATCCGCCTTCGATCGATCGCATGCAGTATTTTCGCGACTTGATCACCCTTCAGTCCGAATTGATCAAGCTGCAGTCCTGGGTCGCCTATCACAAGAAGAAACTGGTGGTGATTTTCGAGGGCCGCGATTCCGCCGGCAAGGGTGGCGTCATCAAGCGTATCACCCAGCGGCTCAATCCGCGTATCTGTCGCGTCGTGGCGCTTCCGGCGCCGACCGAACGCGAGAAGTCGCAATGGTATTTCCAGCGCTATGTCCCGCATTTGCCCGCAGGCGGCGAGATCGTGCTGTTCGACCGCTCCTGGTATAACCGCTCCGGCGTCGAGCGGGTGATGGGCTTCGCCAGCCCCGATCAGGTCGAGGAGTTTTTCCACGACGTGCCGGAGTTCGAGCGCATGCTGGTGCGCTCCGGCGTCACCGTGGTCAAATACTGGTTCTCGATCACCGATGAGGAACAGCAGATGCGCTTCCTGATGCGCATCCACGATCCGATGAAGCAGTGGAAACTGTCGCCGATGGACCTACAGTCGCGGGTGCGCTGGGAGCAGTACACCAAGGCCAAGGAAGAAACCTTCGCCCGCACCAACATTCCCGAAGCGCCCTGGTACATCGTCGAGGGCAACGACAAGAAGCGGGCACGCCTGAACTGCATCGACCATCTGCTCAAGCAGCTGCCATATGAAGAGGTGCCGCACGAGGAGATCACGCTGCCGGAGCGCGTTTTCAACCCGGAATACGAACGCCAGGTCCTGCCGCGCGAGCTTTACGTGCCGGAGAAATATTGAGTGACCCTTCCTTCTCCCCGTCACTATACGGGGAGAAGGTGCCGGCAGGCGGATGAGGGGCGGCGCCGAGCTTAAGCCCGATTGATAACCACGTGCGTGGCCAGCGCCGTCGCCACCTGTTCGGTGCACGCGTAGCCAAGCTTGGGCATGTCAAGGCCGGCAAAAAGGTTCTCGCCCCGGCCAAGCAGCACAGGCGAAATCGCCAGGTGCATCTCGTCGATCAGCCTCTCCTGGAGATACTGGCGGATCGTATCGACGCCGCCGCCGACCCGCACGTCCTTGCCGCCAGCCGCCGATCTCGCCTGCTCGAGCGCCGAATGGATGCCGTCGGTGACGAAGTGAAAGGTGGTGCCGCCTTCCATTGTGATCGATCCCCGCCTGTGGTGCGTCAGCACGAAAACCGGCACATGGTAGGGCGGGTTGTCGCCCCACCAGCCCTTCCACTTGTCGTCAGGCCATTCTCCGCGGATCGGCCCGAACATGTTGCGACCCAGGATCCAGGCGCCGACATTCTCGAAGCTGCGCGCCGCGAACGCCTCGTTGGTATCGGTGGTGCCGCCATCTTGTCCGAGCACCATCTTGCGGAAGGTGCGGGTGTCGACAAACCACTTGTGCAAGGATCCTCCGCCGATGCCGAGCGGATTTTGCAGATCCTGATCAGGACCGGCGCCATAGCCGTCGAGCGAGAGGGTAAACGCGTTGACACGAAGTTTTGACATGAAGACCTCCTCGATAACCAGTTGTAATTTGCAAGTGGTTTTCTTTTAGCAAACTGATTGCGAATTGCAAGCGGTATTTTCGGATCGAAAGTATGTATCCGGACCTTTGCCGCCAGGCGATGTCGGGACTGTTTTTAGCGGTCGGCCCGGACGGCCAGTGACGGCCGCCCAGGCCGCCGCGATATCAGCTCATTCGCCCGTCAGTTCCATGAAGCGGATGTGGTTGCTGAACGGGTCGATGACCTCCACCGTCAGCCGGCCGTCTTCATGCTCCAGGCCGGGATTCATGTAGCGGTACTCCTTGCCGGCAAGCTCTTTGTGGAAGTCGCGGATGCCTGTCATATAAACGACCATGTTGCCGCCAGGCGTCGCGTCGCCCGCATGTTCGGACAGGTGCAGTGCAAGGTTGCCACGCGAGACTTGGGTATAGAGAGGGGAACTTTCCCCATAGCGGTGCTCCCAGTCCACGGTGAAGCCGAGGAAGCCTAGGTAGAATTCGTGCGCCTTGGCGACGTCGAAGATGCGAACGATCGGCGCGGTTCGCTCGAAGACGATCTTGTCTTGGCCGGCAGGCGGCGCTTCGATCTTCGCCGACAGAATATTCCAGCTCGCCAGTCCAAACTGGCGCGCGACGATCTCCAGGGCGTCACTGTGGCTGATCGTCAGGTCGCGGGCGGCAAGCGCCTCCCGCATGGCTTTCGCCATGGTCTTGGCATCGCGATAGGCAAGCATGTCCGTTTCCTCGGGTCACGGCGAAGCCTTCGTCAGTGCCCGCATTGCCGACGCCTTCGCCCGACGGTGAAACGGGTCAGGGAGCATCCTCTGAAGGCGTTCGCCATACCTCTTTGTCCGAGGTGCGGGCTGCCGGCCGCCTCCGGCCGTGCGACTATCATAGCCGCGGCTGCCGGTTTTTGTCAGCGGGAATTCGAAGGAACCGCCGACCGATCGAAAGAGTGGTGACACCTACTGAAAGGCATTGCCCGGGAAGTCGGGGCTAGCCCTTCAGCATCACAGCCACTTCGGGCGCGAAATAGGTCAGGATGCCATCGCAGCCGGCACGCTTGAAGGCGAGCAGCGATTCCAGCATCGCCTTCTCGCCATCGATCCAGCCATTTGCACCCGCCGCCTTGATCATCGAATATTCGCCCGACACCTGGTAGGCGAAGGTCGGCATCTGGAATTCGTCCTTCAGCCGGCGGATGATGTCGAGATAGGGCAGGCCGGGCTTGACCATCAGCATGTCGGCGCCCTCCGCGATGTCCTGTTCGGCCTCGCGCACCGCCTCGTCCGAATTCGCGTGGTCGATATAGTAGGTCTTCTTGTCGCCCTTGAGCAGGCCGGCGGTGCCGACCGCCTCGCGATAGGGGCCGTAGAAGGCCGAGGCGAATTTGGTGGCGTAGGACATGATCGCCACGTCCTGAAAACCGTTGGCGTCGAGCGCGTCGCGGATGGCGCCGATACGGCCGTCCATCATGTCCGAAGGCGCGATGATGTCGGCACCGGCCGCCGCCTGGATGACGGCAGCCGCCGCGACCTGTTCCACGGTTTCGTCATTGACGATGATGCCGTCGCGCAGGATGCCGTCATGGCCATGGCTGGTGAACGGGTCGAGCGCGGCATCGGTGATGATGCCGATCTCGGGCACCGCGTCCTTTATCGCGCGGGTGGCGCGGTTGATGATGTTTTCCGGGTCGAGGATGTGCGAGCCTGTCTGGTCGCGCAGGCCGAGATCGACATTGGGGAAAGTGGCTAGTGCCGGAATGCCGAGCTTGGCAGCGCGTTCGGCTTCCTTGACGGCAAGGTCGACCGAAAGGCGGAAAACGCCGGGCATGGCGGCGATCGGTTCGCGGACATTTCTGCCCTCGACGACGAAGATCGGCCAGATCAGGTCGTCGACCGAAAGCCGGTTCTCCTGCACGAGCCTGCGCGACCAGTCGGCCTTGCGCATGCGGCGCAGGCGGCGGCTGCCGGTGACGTCGTCGACGCTGCGCGCGCCGGCAGGTTTTGCTGGGGTGAATTTGTTCATGGCCAAAACTCCGGATCGACGGCTTTTACCACGAGCCCCTGGTGCTGACCAATGCGACACGTTTGTGCCAGGGGTCAAAGCTGCCACAGCGCTGTCCCACCACGCCTATTGGGTCAGGGCTGCCCATTACCCGAAAGGATCTGCGCCGCGCCTCCGATGGCGACACGGAACGCCTCGTCGAAGCTGACCCCACGCACCTGCCAACGATAGGTCTTGCCGTGATCGGCCAGCCGCCAATCGGCGATCCAGCCGAATTCCTTGTCGCTCCATACGATGCTGCCGGCGAGCGCTCTGGCGCCACCGGCCTGTTTGGCCAGCCGATCGAGCCTTGCCATGCCGGCCGCGCGCAACGCTTCTTCGCTCAGGTCCCCAAGCTGCGCGGCCTTCGGAAAGACGACATGCATCAGTGTTGGACCGGTGGCATTGACGAAGGATTCGCGCATCGTCTCGCCACGCTTTTCCTCGGCCGTCAGTGCGAAATGCTGAGCGCCCTGTTCGGTCGTGAGAAAGACGGTGAGCGTCGGCCGCTCGCCAAGCCAGGGTTTGCTGCCGAGCGACGCCAGCACCTTGTCGATCACATCAGGCTTGTAGAGGCAGGTGAGGTCATGCGGCCGGTCATGCGTGCCTTGCTCGTCATGGATCGGAATGCCTTCCAGCCGGTCGCGGTACCGGAACGAGTCGACAAAGCTGCCGGCCTTGTCGCGCAGCGCGTCCATTTCGCGTCTGGCAAGCAGCCGCTGATCGCCCGAAACACGGACGAGGACCTTGTCGAGGCAAGTCCTGAAGCCGAGCTGACGGTTTTCTTCACCCTGGCCGGTGACGATGGTCTGCGATTGGTAAAGATCGCCGAGGTCGGTTGCCTTGGCGGGGACATTGCTTGCCCACGACGCAGACAGGCAACTCAGTACAAGGACAAGGCGCAAAAACTGCGGCATATGGCTCACTATCCGGCTCTTAGCCTGTCGTAATGGCTGCCAACGTCTAGCATCGGCCACCGCGTGCCGCCAAGACCGCGGCCGACAGGCTGCTGCCATTGACGCACCCATGCGCCGCCTTTAGCACTTCAGTCCCGCAGGCGCGGGGACAAGGATTCTCTGGCGATGGATTTTGGTGGAGGCGACGAAATTCGCTTCGAAAGGATGGGCAGGGCCGGCGTCGTCACGCTGACGCGGCCGCAGGCACTCAATGCCGTCACCCATCGCATGGTCAAGGCGCTGGACAAGGCCTTGCGTTCCTGGGAGCGCGACGACGGCGTGGACGTCGTCGCCGTCAAGGCCGAGGGCAGGGCGTTTTCGGCTGGAGGCGACATCCTGCACATCTACGAAGCCGGCCGGGCCGGAAAGCCGCCGGTCGAGTTCTTCGCCGACGAGTATCGGCTCAACGCCTATATCGCTCGTTTCAAGAAACCCTATGTCGCCCTCATCGATGGCATCGTCATGGGCGGCGGAGTCGGCATTTCCTTTCACGGCTCGCATCGGGTGATGACCGAAAATGCGCAGTTCGCGATGCCTGAGGTCGGCATCGGCTTTTTCCCCGATGTCGGCGCCAGTCATCTGCTGCCCGATCTCGGTGGTTCCTTCGGCATGTACCTGGCGCTGACAGGCAACCGCATCCGCTATGGCGATGCCCTGTGGTCGGGGCTGGCCACCCACACCATCAAGACCGAAGACCAGGCAAGCTTCCTCGACCGGCTGGCGCTGACGGGCGATCCGGAATCGGTGCTGCGCGGTTTCTTTGTCCCAGCCAAGCGGGAGACGGACAGGCCGATCCTGGAGGCGATCGCCCGTCATTTCGCCCAGCCGTCGCTGCCGGATCTCATCGACAGCCTGGATCGCGCCGGCAAGGACGAGTTCGCAGCCAAAACTCTGGCGACGATCCGCATGCGCTCGCCGACCAGCCTTCGCGTCGCCTGGCGGCAGATCAGCGCCGGGCAGACATTGTCGATGGACGACTGCATGAGGATGGAGTTCCGCATCCTGAACCGCATGCTGGCCGGCCACGATTTCTACGAAGGCATCCGTGCCGCCATCATCGACAAGGGCTCGAAGCCGCAATGGCGGCCGGCAAAGATCGATGCGGTCGCCGAGGCGGACGTCGAGGCCTATTTCGCTCCGCTCGGCGATCGGGAGCTTGGGCTGTGAGCGAGGCGACATCGAGACGCGTCGTCCTGCAGCCCTCGGCGGTCGAGGTGATCTTCGCCTGGTTCCAGCGCGTCATTGCAGGCTACTGCCTGATGTTCGGCGTCCTGTACTGGATCAAGCTGATCGGATTCTATCCGGGCTCGCTGTGGCGCTTCGACCTTATGCCGGTGCATTGGCAGGTGGCGGCGGTGATGCTCGCCGTGTTCTTTCCCTTCGCCGCGGCCGGCTTGTGGATGCTGGCGTCCTGGGGGCCGGTGATCTGGTTCATATGCGCGGTCACCGAGACGGTCATGTATGCCGGCTTTCCCGAGCTTTTCGGCCATCGTCTCCTGATCCTCGTCTCGCATGCCTGCGTGGCGCTGCTCTACATCGTCTTTCGCGTCGTCATCTACCTGCAGAAACGGCCGGCACGGCACTAAGCCATTGTGCGCGTTGGCGACTTGGCGATCGCCTCTATCCGGCCCCGCGGTCATTGCCTAAATCTTTAGGTTAATCATCCTTGCTCGGGTGACCGTTCGTTAAGCCTCTTCCGAAACCTCTTACCGGTAAGCTCTTGTTAGCCCTAGCGTTTAAGTCGAATTTTATGAGTATTCGATAGTGTCGCGATCAAGGTGAAAAACAAAAAATCACCAGGGCGACAAACGAGAGGCAAAGACAATGATCAATTCGCGTCCGGCGGCGAAGACCGCCAACGTTTCCGACGATCGCCGCGAGGCTATCCGTTCCCTGTACATGGAATCGCTGCAGCTGGTCGAGCGTCTGCACCGCCGTCTGCTTGATGTCATCAAGGACGAATTCGACCGCAACGGCCGTTCCGACATCAACGCCATCCAGGCGCTGCTGCTCTTCAACATCGGCAATTCCGAGCTGACCGCCGGCGAGCTGCGTTCGCGTGGCTACTATCTCGGCTCGAACGTCTCCTACAATCTGAAGAAGCTGGTCGATCTCGGCTTCATTAACCACCAGCGCTCGCGCATCGACCGCCGTTCGGTCCGCGTTTCGCTGACGCCGAAGGGCAATGAAGTGGCTGATGTGGTCGCCGGTCTCTATGAGCGTCATGTCGGCTCGATCGAACAGGTCGGCGGTATCAACACCGACGAGTTCAAGCAGATGAACCGCGCCCTGCAGCGCCTCGACCGCTTTTGGAACGACACGATTGCCTATCGGATGTAAGACCACCCAGGAAACCGAGCCGCGCCGCAGAAGCGCGGCCGAAACAGCGACCTCCAGTCAGGGCCGGTGCCGAAAAGCACCGGTCTTTTCTTTCTTGCGTCCGGCCAAAGCAAATTACGGGCCAAGGCCACGTTGCCGCCATATTCCAATGGAACCGAGAGTGGCAGTGATGCTGTGGTGAAGACCATGCGTCCACCCGCAACCGTGTCGCGCCTATGCCTTTGTCGCCGATGTGATACGGACCATGGTTGGCTAATTGTTAAGATTGCCGATTTTAGAGTGCGGGCGAGATCGCGCGATGATCGACGCAGCAAGTGATCGAACGCTACAAGAATGTCTGGAACGTCCATGAGAACCAGCCGCCGTTTTTTCCTTTCCGGAGCCTCCGTGCTCGCAGCCGCCATGGTGGCCGGCCGTGCGAATGCGCAGGATGTGATCGGGGATATCCTGAAATCCTCGGCCCGCGGCAACTGGGATGATCAGTTCGATGCCCGCGCCAGCGAAGGCGGCAAGGTGGCCTCGACGCTGCCGATCTTCAGCCCGCAGACCGTCGCCTTCACCGAGCAGGCGGTCGCGCAGTACCAGAACATCGTCTCGCAGGGCGGCTGGACGGACGTACCCGCGACCAAGAAGCTTCAGCTCGGCGTCGACGATCCGGACGTGGTGCCGCTTCGCAAGCGCCTGATGGTTGCTGGCGACCTGTCGCAGAGTGCCGGCATTTCGACGGCCTTCGATTCCTATGTCGATTCGGCGGTCAAGCGCTTCCAGTTGCGCCATGGCCTGCCGGCTGACGGCTCGATGGGCAAATACACCTACGCCGCGATGAACGTGTCGGCGCAGATCCGGCTTGGCCAGCTGCAGACCAATCTGCAGCGCCTGAAGGAGAAGGCCGGTACGCTGGGCAGCCGCTACGTGCTGGTCGACATTCCGGCCGCGCAGATCGAAGCGGTCGAGAACGACCGCGTCGTGCTTCGCCACACCGCGATCGTCGGCAAGATCGATCGCCAGACGCCGATCGTCAATTCCAAGATCAACGAGATCATCGTCAATCCGTACTGGAACGCACCGGTCTCGATCGTGCGCAAGGACATCATTCCGCTGATGCGGAAGAATCCCGATTATCTCAAGAACAGCCACATCCGCCTGTTCGCGCCCGATGGCAGTGAAGTCGATCCGATGAATGTCGACTGGTCGACGGACGATGCCGAAAAGTACCGTTTCCGCCAGGATCCCGGTTCGGAAAACGCCATGGCCTCGGTCAAGATCAATTTCCCGAGCCCGGACGGAGTCTACATGCATGACACGCCGCAGCAGAGCCTGTTCGGCAAGATGATGCGCTTCGATTCCTCGGGCTGCGTGCGCGTCCAGAACGTGCGCGATCTCGTCACCTGGATCCTGCGCGACACGCCCGGCTGGGATCGCCAGCATTTCGAGGCGGCTATCAAGACTGGTCAGAACACACCGATCCAGGTCACCAACCCGGTGCCGGTGCATTTCCTCTATCTCTCGGCATGGTCGACGGGACCTGGCGTCGTCCAGTTCCGCGACGACGTCTATGCGCTCGATGGCGCCAGCGAGCTGCAGATCACGTCTTCTCTCTAACTGGCTGATACTTTTGAAAAAAAGCCGCTCTCAGAGCGGCTTTTTTGTTGCGGACGCCGTCAGATCGAGCCTTCGACCGGCTGGACGAAGTTCCAGCCATTGGCCATGGTCGGCAAACAGCCGGAATCGTGCCATGGACGTCGCTCTCTTCATTCTCGTCGTGCTCGTCTTCGTGGCACTGTCCGGCGCGCTCGTCCGGCTGGTTCGGGTGCCGCTGCCGGTGCTGCAGATCGCCATCGGCGCGGCCCTTGCCTGGCCGGCCAGAGGCCTGCATGTCGAGATCGATCCCGAACTTTTCCTGCTGGTGTTCATCCCGCCGCTTCTGTTCGGTGACGCCTTCGCGGCGCCCAAACGTGAGCTCATCGGTTTGCGCGGACCGATCCTCGACCTCGCCATCGGGCTCGTCTTCTTCACCATTGTCGGCTTCGGCTATGCTTTGCACTGGCTGGTGCCGAGCATTCCGCTCGTCGTCGCTTTCGCGCTCGCCGCCGTGCTGTCGCCGACCGACGCCGTGGCGGTGTCCTCGATCGTTGACAGGAATGTGGTTCCGTCCCGACTGATGCATATATTGGAGGGCGAGTCGCTGCTCAACGACGCGTCGGGCCTGGTCATGTTCCGCTTTGCGGTGGCTGCGGCATTGACCGGCAGCTTCTCCCTCGCGGGAGCCTCGCTCAGCTTCCTCTATGCCGTCGCCGCCGGCATCCTGGCCGGCCTCGCGGCCCTGTTCATCGCCGCCAAGACGCTGCAACTGCTCAACCGCATCGGCGGCGTGCCGGCCGAGGCGCAGGTTCTCGTCATGATCCTGCTGCCTTTCGTTGCCTATCTCGGCGCCGAGCATGTCGGAGCTTCGGGCATCCTGGCGGCGGTGACCGCCGGCCTGCTGACCGGGGTCTCCGGCATGTACCGCCACCTCGGCGTGTCGGCGCGCATGCAGACCCTGTCGCTCTGGGCGACGCTCACTTTCGTCTTCAATGGCGCTCTGTTCATTCTGCTCGGCCTGCAGCTTCCCGACATCATCCGCAAGGTTCCGCCGGAATTGTCCAGCCGGCATTGGCTGATCGAGCCGGTGGCGACGGTGCTGATCCTGACGCTCTGCCTGATCGGGCTGCGCTTCCTGTGGATCTGGGTCGGCGACATCGCCCAGGCGATCGCGGCGCGCCTCGGCAAGCGCGAGGCCTCGCCGTTCGGATTTCGCGTCCGGCTCGCCGGCTCGGTAGCCGGCGTGCGCGGCGCCATCACATTGGCGGGCATCCTGTCATTGCCGCTGGCTTTGCAGGATGGCTCGCCCTTTCCGGCACGCGATGTGGTGATCTTCCTTGCCGCCGGCGTCATCATCTGCTCGCTCGTCATTGCCAGCTTTGCCTTGCCCAGGATCGCGCGGGGGCTGGTCGAGCCGGGCGAGGATCCGGCCGCCGCGGAGGAGCGCCGCGCGCGCGTCGGCGCCGCCAATGCGGCGATCGCCAGGATCGAGAGCATCGCCAACGAGCAAGGCGAGGGCGAGGCGGTCGAGGCCCGGCTCGCCGTCGCCGACAGCATCGTGGCAGGTTACCGTAGACGCATCGCGGCTTCCGACGAGGCCGCCGAGGCCCGCGCCGAGGCCCGCGAGGCCGGCAGGCTGGAGCTGGAACTCAGGGCGGCGGGCATCGAAGCCGAACGCTCCGCGCTGCGCGACATGTTCCGGAGCCAAGAGATCAATGATCACACGATGCGCGCGCTATTTTCCGAAATCACCTTGACCGAGGCCTTGCTGAAGCAGCGGCGGGACAGGAAATAGCGGTCCGCCCGATCGTTTGCCGCAAACCGGCCAGCAAATTTCGCGCCGCAAACGTGGCGAGGCTAAAACAACTGTGTTAATGGCCCGGCGAACGCAATGCATGTCGCCCGGAACCGTCCAGTGGTTTGGGACGACGGCATGCACGAATTTACCCTTCCAACCCCAGGGGAACTCAGGCCATGGCAACAGCAGCGGCGGCGTCGAACAGATTCGAATCCTTCTTCGAAACCACTTTGGAAGATGCCGATCCGGAGATCTTCGGCGCCATCCGCAACGAACTCGGTCGCCAGCGCCACGAGATCGAACTGATCGCCTCGGAAAACATCGTCTCGCGCGCCGTGCTCGAGGCGCAGGGCTCGATCATGACCAACAAATATGCCGAGGGCTATCCTGGCAAGCGCTACTATGGCGGCTGCCAGTTCGTCGACGTGGCTGAGGAACTGGCCATTGAGCGCGCCAAAAAGCTGTTTGGCTGCAATTTCGCCAACGTCCAGCCGAATTCCGGCAGCCAGATGAACCAGGCGGTGTTCCTGGCGCTGCTGCAGCCCGGCGACACCTTCATGGGCCTCGACCTCAATTCCGGTGGCCATCTCACTCACGGCTCGCCGGTCAACATGAGCGGCAAGTGGTTCAAGGTCGTCTCCTATGGCGTGCGCAAGGACGACCACCTGCTCGACATGGACGCGATCGAAAAGACCGCGCACGAGACCAAGCCGAAGCTGATCCTGGCCGGCGGCACCGCCTATTCGCGTGTCTGGGATTGGAAGCGTTTTCGCGAGATCGCGGACGCCGTCGGCGCCTATCTCATGGTCGACATGGCGCACATAGCGGGCCTCGTCGCTGGCGGCGTCCATCCCTCGCCCTTGCCGCACGCCCATGTGGTGACGACCACCACGCATAAATCGTTGCGTGGTCCGCGCGGCGGCATGATCCTGTGCAATGACGAGGATATCGCCAAGAAGATGAACTCGGCGGTGTTCCCCGGCCTGCAGGGCGGCCCGCTGATGCATGTCATCGCCGCCAAGGCAGTGGCCTTCGGCGAGGCGCTGAAGCCGAGCTTCAAGGTCTATGCCGAAAGCGTCGCCGCCAATGCCAAGGCGCTGGCTTCCAGCCTCAAGGAAACGGGTCTCGACATCGTCTCCGGCGGCACCGACAACCACCTGATGCTGGTTGACCTCAGGCCCAAGAACGCCACCGGCAAGCGCGCCGAGGCGGCCCTTGGCCGCGCTAACATCACCTGCAACAAGAACGGCATCCCCTTCGACCCGGAAAAGCCCTTCGTCACTTCGGGCGTGCGGCTGGGTACGCCGGCCGGCACCACGCGCGGCTTCGGCCAGGCCGAATTCCGTGAGATCGGCAAGCTGATCGCCGAGGTGCTGGATGGGCTCAAGGTCGCCAATTCCGACGAAGGCAATGCGGCGGTCGAAGCGGCGGTCAAGGCCAAGGTCGTTGCATTGACCGATCGGTTCCCGCTCTATCCCTATCTCGGTTGACCATCCTTATCTCGGTTGACCGGGCGCGAAGCGTCATCTTTTATCCACCGGCGGTGCGTCACCCCTGATCGGGTGACGCATGGAACTGGAGATTGATGATGCGCGATTTTTGTCTTGCCTCACTCAGCGCCTTCGGCTGGCTGGCTGCTTGCGGGCCTGCCTTGGCGCAGACGCAGCCCGCTCCGGACATGCCCGCCACCAGCACTTTCGGCCGTTGGACGACTATGGTCGATACGCTCGACACCGGCCAGGACGCGCACAAGACCTGCGCGGCCTCCACGGCATTCTTCGATGCGAGCGGCAATTCGGCCACGCTGACACTGTCGATCTCGACCGGCGATGCGCTGCCGCCCGATGCTTATCCGGCGATCTTGATCACCATCGACAACAAGACCCTGCCAACCGGCAAGAAGATCGCGGCGACTTTCGGCGATCCCGGTGTCAAGGTTTCGGCCACGGTCTACTCCAACGATGGCGTCATCGGCCGCCCCAGCTGGACGGTCGACAATCAGGCTAAGACCAGTCTCGCGCTGCTGCGTGCCATGCGCCAGGCCACCTCGCTCGACGTGACCTTCGGCAAGCAGGCTGTCGCCAGCATTCCGATGGACGGCTTCACCAAGGCCTACCGCAATCTCGGAACGTCCTGCGGCTTCCCAACCAAGGATGTGGCGCCGTGAAGCGGACGACCGGATCGGCATAGGCGCTGCTCATGGATATCGTCTGGAAAGGCGTGGTCGGCGGACTGCGGCCCTGATCGTCTGGGCGTCCAAGCGGGGCAATGTCCTGCCCGGCATCCTGCCGCTGGCGCCGACCTTTGCCGTCATCGCGTTGCTCGCCGTCGGCGCCAAGGGTGATCCGGGCGGGTTCCGCGATGCCTGCCTTGCCGGAATGAAGACGATTCCGGCCTATCTCGCCTTCCTCGGCGCCTGCTGGCTGTTCATCGACAAGGTCGACTATAGCCTGGCTGTTGCCGGCGGCATTGCCGTCTGGCTGCTTGCCGCGCTGGCAATCTTCCTCGCGCCTCGCTATCTCTGAGGCGCGGCAGGCGATCGAAGAAACAGAACTGCTTCAATCCGCACCGGAAAGGCTCTAAGCCTTTCACCTCACCAGATTCGCGAACCCAAGGCTCTCCATGCGCTGTCCCTATTGCCAGTCCGAAGATACGCAGGTGAAGGATTCGCGTCCCGCCGAGGACGGCGCGGCGATCCGCCGGCGGCGTGTCTGCCCCGATTGCGGCGGCCGTTTCACCACGTTCGAGCGCGTGCAGTTGCGCGATCTCGTGGTGGTCAAGAAATCGGGGCGAAAAGTGCCGTTCGACCGCGACAAGCTGTTGCGCTCCGTCGAGATCGCGGTGCGCAAGCGCAACGTCGACCCCGAACGCATCGATCGCGCCGTGACCGGCATCGTGCGCCAGCTCGAAAGCTCGGGCGAGACGGAAGTGGCCTCGGGTGAGGTCGGCCGGCTGGTCATGGATGCACTGAAGTCGCTCGACGATGTCGCCTATGTGCGCTTCGCCTCGGTCTACCGCAATTTCCGTGAGGCCAAGGATTTCCACGAACTGCTCGGCGAGTTGAAGGGGGACGAGGACAAGAGCGAAGAGGACGCCGGCTGAGCATGGCAGCACCGCAACGCAGCGAGGCCGAACAAGCGGCCCTTGACCGCCGTTTCATGGCCGCGGCCTTGCGGCTGTCGCGCAAGCACGCCGGCCGCACCTCGACCAATCCATCCGTCGGCACGATCATCGTGCGTGACGACGGCTCAGGCCCGATGATCGTCGGTACCGGCGTGACCGCGATTGGTGGCCGGCCGCACGCCGAGACCGAGGCGCTGGCGGAGGCCGGCGAACTCGCGCGCGGCGCCACCGCCTATGTCACGCTGGAGCCTTGCGCCCATCACGGCCGCACGCCGCCTTGCGCCAATGCGCTGGTCAACGCCGGCGTTGCGCGCGTCGTGGGAGCTGCGAGCGATCCCGATCCGCGGGTCTCCGGCCAGGGCTATGCCATTCTGCGCGCCGCCGGCGTCGAAGTGGTTGAAAAGGTCCTGGCCGGCGAAGCGGCCGAACAAATGGCGGGCTATTTGATTCGCTCTCTGAAAAAACGCCCGGAAGTGATTCTGAAGATTGCGCTTTCCAGCGACGGCAAGATCGGCAGGGAAGGCGCCGGCCAGGTCGCGATAACAGGCGACATGGCGCGCCGCGAAGTCTACCTGATGCGCGCCGAGGCGGACGCCATTCTGGTCGGCATCGGCACGGCGCTGGAAGATGATCCGGCGCTGACAGTGCGTTTGCCCGGGCTGGAGAACCGTTCACCGGCGCGCATCGTCCTCGACCGCCAGATCAGGCTGCCGGAGGGGTCGAAGCTGGTGTCGGGCGTCGATCGCGTACCGCTTTACGTCGCGGCTTGCCTGGAGGCCGATCCGCAGCGCCGGGCGGCGCTCGAGCGCGCCGGCGTGCGCTTCATCGGCACGGAGACGCACGAGGGCGGCGTGGCATTGCCGGAACTGCTCGAGGATCTGGCGGCGCTCGGCATGGCAAGCGTGCTGGTCGAGGGCGGCGCCAAGGTGGCGAGCGCTTTCCTGGCCGACGGGCTGGTCGACCGCATCGTGCTGTTCCAGGGACCGGAAGCGATCGGCGGTGACGGCATTGCGTCGCCCATCGACGCCGACCATATCCCGGCAGGTTTTCGCAAGCTGCGCGAGATGCGGTTCGGCGAAGACGGCTACGCCGAATGGATCAGGGATTTTCAGGGATAGAGATCGATGTTTACCGGGATTGTCACCGATATCGGCACCGTGGCCGCCGTCAAGCCGCTGCGGGAAGGGGTGGGACTGCGCATCGACACCGCCTATGATCCCAAGACCATCGCCATTGGCGCCTCGATTTCCTGCGGTGGCGTCTGCCTGACGGTCACTGCCTTGCCCGACAGCGGGTCGAACGCGCGCTGGTTCGAGGTCGAGGCCTGGGAGGAGGCGCTCAGGCTGACGACGGCGGCGGATTGGAAATCGGGCACGAGGATCAATCTGGAGCGGGCGCTGAAGATCGGCGACGAGCTCGGCGGCCACATCGTTTCCGGCCATGTCGACGGTACCGCCGAGATCGTCGAGCGCAAGGATGAGGGCGACGCGGTGCGCTTCACGCTGGAAGCGCCACGCGATCTGGCGAAATTCATCGCGCCGAAAGGCTCCGTTGCGCTCGACGGCACCTCGCTCACCGTCAACAGGGTCGAGGGAACCCGTTTCGACGTGCTGTTGATCCACCACTCGCTGACCGTCACCACCTGGGGCGAGCGCAAGGCAGGCGACCGCGTCAATCTCGAGATCGACACCATGGCACGGTACGCGGCGCGCCTGGCGGAGGCCGCGAAAGAGGGGCTTTGAGCGGCAAATCTACGACGAGCTTGGGATCTCGTCAGTTCGAAGACTTACAAGGACCTGCTGTATGGTGATGTGCATCAGCGGATCCGGGCTTTCCTCAGCATATCGCGGCACGACGACTTGTATTTCGCGCAAGATGTCTGCCTGAAATACGCACGGCACGACGATCCAGACGTGCGAAACATTTCCATCACTGGGTTGGGTCATGTCGCGCATCCATGGCGCTATCGACATAGGTTCCGTCCGGGAACTGGTAAGCGATCTTCGGCACGCCGGGCGCGACCACGGTTCCATCGAAGATATGTTTAGCGACATCATGATCTTGGTCGCGCAGCAGGGACGGCGAGCGGCCCTGATGTTCCACGCCTGCGCGTGAGATAAATCTTGAAATTTACGGCCATTGGCCGTACATTGTCGCCAGGAGACGAAGATGACTTCACCCGCTTTGAATACACCTCGCAGCCGCGTCCGTAGCGAGCGTTTGGAAGCGCGCCTCACGGCCGATCAGAAAAATCTTATCGAGCAAGCAGCCGCACTTCAGGGCCGGACGGTGACGGATTTTGTGCTGACCAGCATCCAGGAAGCAGCCCGCCGAGCGATCGAGGAGCATCAGCGCCTCGATCTTTCCGTCCGCGATAGTCGCGCCTTCGTGGATGCTTTGATCAATCCGCAACCCGTGAATGATCGTCTGCGTGAGACGGTGCGCCACTATCGTCAAGCCACCGGTACCTAAAGGTGAGCAGTTCGGCCGAGGGGGCTCTTCGGGTCGAAGTGCTTGATCTGCAGCACGACAGGACATCTTTCGAGAGCGGCATAGAGGCGCTCGATCGGTATTTCAGGGTGCAGGCCGGGCAGGATGCGCGCAAGAACGTCGCGGCACCCTTTGTTCTTGTTTTGCCGGACGGGTGCGTGGCCGGGTATTACACGCTGTCCGCAACCGCCGTAGCCATCGGCGAATGGCCTGCCCAAACCGTTCGCAAGCTTCCCCGCTATCCGCTCATTCCGGCCACGTTGCTAGGACGCCTCGCTGTCGACAGGCGGCATCGGGGGCAGGGCTACGGCCGATATCTCCTGGCTGACGCTCTGTCCCGTTGCATCAGGAGCGAGATTGCTTCGTTCGCGATTGTCGTCGATGCCAAGGACGAAAATGCACGCGGTTTTTATCAACGCGAGAGTTTTCTGCCATTCCCGGATCAGCCGATGAAGTTCTTCCGGCCAATGACCGACATCGCAGAGCTGTTCAAATGAGGAAGTGACTGTGATGGAAAGCGGGAACTCCAAAGAGCAAGAGCGGCTCACGCGGGAAGCATTGGCCGATGTGAATGCCGGCCGTGTGGTGGATCACGAAGCCGTTCGTGCCTGGGCTGAAAGCCTTGGTACGGACTGCCCGGTCTCGACACCTTGCCCAAAGAGGCGATAGGCCTGACCCACCTCCCAGCAATCTTCCGCTTGCGATCAATCCGGCTTCGGCCTAAGTCACCGGCAACCCCCGGAGACTTCTATGGCTGGCATATCCCAACACGGCAAAGCCTTCATTCGCCCGAAGGCGAAAGCGCATTTGCTCATCATCGAGGCGCGCTTTCACGACGACCTTGCCGACGCGCTGCTCGACGGCGCGACGAATGCGCTCGAGGAAGCGGGCGCGACTTATGACGTCGTCACTGTTCCTGGTTCGCTCGAAATTCCCGCAGTGATCACCTTCGCGCTCGACGGCAGGGCCGAAGGCGGGACGGGCTATGACGGTTTTGTCGCGCTCGGCACCATTATCCGCGGCGATACCTATCATTTCGATATCGTCGCCAATGAATCCAGCCGTGCGCTCATGGACCTGTCCGTGCAGGACTCGGTCTGCATCGGCAACGGCATCCTGACCACCGAGAACGATGCGCAGGCGTGGACGCGGGCCAAGCGCTCGGAAGGCGACAAGGGTGGCTTTGCCGCGCGTGCGGCGCTGACCATGATCGCGCTGAAGGAACAATTGGGAGCGCGATCGTGAGCGAACCCGCTTCGCCAGGACAGCCCGCGGTGCGCCACGCCAACAAGCGCGGGGCTGCCCGTCTGGCCGCCGTGCAGGCGCTCTACCAGATGGATGTCGCCGGCAGTGGCGTGTTCGAGATCACCGCCGAGTACGAGGCGTTCCGCCTCGGCAAGGAAGTCGACGGTGCGCTCTACCGCGAGGCCGACGCGCAGTGGTTTCGCGCCATCCTGACCGGCGTCGTCGAGAACCAGAAGACCATTGATCCGATCATCCGCCAGGCGCTGACCGAGGACTGGCCGCTGTCGCGCCTCGATTCCACGCTGCGTGCCATTCTGCGTGCGGGCGTCTACGAGCTAATGAAGCGCGATGACGTGCCGGTCGCGGTCATCGTCACCGAATATGTCGATATCGCCAAGGCCTTCTACGAGGAAGACGAGCCGAAGCTGGTCAATGCCGTGCTCGACCGTGTGTCACGCCGCGTGCGTGGCGAGGGTCGCGGCAAGGACGCTTCGTGACCGCCATCGCCGTCGAGGCGGGCAAAGAGGCGCGGCGCACCGCGCTGATCCTCGCCGCCTCGCAGGCGATCATCGGCTCGGCGGCCCCCATCGCCATCTCCATGGGCGCATTGGCCGGGCAATATCTGCTCGGCGCCGACAAATCCCTGGCGACGGCGCCCATCACCGGCTTCAACCTCGGCGTGGCGCTCGGTGCCTTGCCGGCTGCGGCCATCATCCGTTGGCTGGGGCAGCGCGGCGGCTTCATGACCGGAACCGTCGTCACAGCGCTCGGCGGGCTGGTCGCCACCCTGGCATTGTTCCATGGCAGCTTCTGGCTGTTCGCGTTCGCGCTGCTCGTCATCGGCGTCGGCGGCGCCTTCGTCCAGCAATTCCGTTTTGCCGCGGCCGACAACGCGCCGCCGGCGTTCAAGGCGCGCGCCATCTCCTTCGTGCTCGCCGGTGGCATCATCACCGCCATTCTCGGGCCGCAGATCGTCATCTTCACCCGCGAATTGTTCGCGCCTGTCATGTTTGCCGGCTCTTTCGCCTCGATCCTGCCGCTGGCGGCGGTCGGCGCCATCATCCTGTCGTTCCTGCGCTTGCCGGCAAAGACCGCGAGCAAGGTGGACGTTGCCGACGGCGATGCCAGACCCCTTTCCGAAATCGTCACAAAGCCGCGTTTCGTCGCGGCGCTCTTCTGCGCGGTCGGCAGCTACGCGCTGATGAGTTTCGTCATGACCGGCGCGCCGCTCGCCATGGTTGGCTGTGGCCTGTCCGAGGACGATGCGACGCTGGGCATCTCCTGGCACGTCATGGCGATGTTCGGGCCCAGCTTCTTCACCGGCTCGCTGATCCATCGCTTCGGCGCCGAGCGCATTGTCGCCATCGGCCTGCTGTTGCTGATCGGCTGTGCCGTCGTTGCCTTGTCGGGCCTGGCGCTGTGGCAATTCTGGACAGCGCTGATCCTGCTCGGCCTCGGCTGGAATTTCGCCTTCATCGGCGCCACCGCCATGGTGGCGGCCAGCTACCACCCTTCCGAAAAGGGCAAGGTGCAGGGCTTCCACGACTTTGTCCTGTTCGGCTCAGTCGCCTGCGCGTCGCTGATGTCGGGTATGGTCTACAACGCCTGGGGCTGGACGATGCTCAACTGGATGATCTTTCCGGTCGCCGCGCTTTGCTTCGTGGCACTCGGCGCGCTGAAGATGAAGAGCTTACGGCCGGCTGACAGCTATGCGTCCGGCGGCAAAACCTGAAGCACCCGCGCAATGAACATGTGGAACTCAGCCATATAGTTGCGCAGGAAGTCCTCGGTGGATTCAACCGTCACCTCGCCCTCATCCGTGATCAGCCCAGGCGTGAACTGGATATAGGCTTCGGGCGCATTCATCTGCGGCGAGTTGCAGAAACTCAAAACGCTGCGCAGGCTTTGTTGCGCGACAGCGGTCGCGATGGCACCCGGCGATGTTCCGATGACGGCGGACGGTTTGCGCGCGAATGAATTCTTGCCGTAGGGGCGACTGGCCCAGTCGATTGCGTTCTTCAGTCCGCCAGGGATCGAGCGGTTGTACTCCGGGGTGACGAACAGCACGGCCTGGACCGAGGCGATCGCCTTTTTGAAAGCCTGGGCGGCGGGTGGGAAATTGGCGTCGTAGTCGTAACTGTAGAGCGGCAGATCCTTGAAGCCGATTTCCGTCATTTCGAGCTCGGGAGGGGCAAGTTGAACGAGAGCCTTCGCGAGCTTGCGGTTGATGGATTCCCGGGCAAGGCTGCCGATGAGATAACCGACCTTGTGTATGGCCATGACACGCTCTCCGTGTTTGCCCCCGCACCCCCGCGGCATTATCCACCGGATGGCGGCCGACCGCCAGCCCGCTGTCGCCGCCGGGCCGACATCGGCGCGTCCGGAACAAAAATATTGCGCCGATCCCCCTTCTTATGAAACCGTGTGCCCCGACTGGCCGTTGAAGCCATGCTCATATGCGGCCACCGCATTCCGGTTCACAGCAAGGGATTTTCACCATGTTCTCAGTCAAGGTTCTGGCCAGCGCGGCCATCGCGCTCGCCATCACGGCGGCTTCCGCGAGCGCTCAGGTCGTCGTCTCCTCGAAGATCGACACCGAGGGTGGCGTGCTTGGCAACATTATCCAGCTCGTTTTCAACGCCAACAACATCAAGACCACGGATCGCATCCAGCTGGGCGGCACGCCGGTGGTGCGCAAGGCGATCACCGCCGGCGAGATCGACATCTATCCCGAATACACCGGCAATGCCGCCTTCTTCTTCGAGAAGGCCGATGATCCCGCGTGGAAGGATGCCGCCAAGGCCTATGAGACGGCCAAGAAGCTCGACTACGACGCCAACAAGATCGTCTGGCTGTCGCCGGCGCCGGCCAACAACACCTGGGCGATCGCCCTGCGCAAGGAAGTGACCGACGAGAACAAGCTCGTCACGCTCTCGGACTTCGGCAAATATGTCGCCGGCGGCGGCAAGGTGGTGCTGGCGGCCTCCGCCGAGTTCGTCAATTCGGCGGCGGCCCTTCCAGCCTTCCAGACCACCTATGGCTTCACGCTGAAGCCTGACCAGCTGATCACCCTCTCGGGTGGCGATACGGCCGCGACCATCGCGGCGGCCGCCAACCAGACCAGCGGCGCCAATGCCGCCATGGTCTACGGCACCGATGGCGGCATCGGACCATCGGGCCTCGTCGTGTTGACCGACGACAAGGGCGTGCAGCCGGTCTACCAGCCGGCGCCGATCATCCGCGAATCCGTGCTGAAGGAGCATCCGGAGATCGAGACGCTGCTGAAGCCGGTCTTCGCCAAGCTCGATCTCGTCACCCTGCAGGAGCTCAATGGACGCGTGCAGGTGGGCGGCGAGCCGGTCAAGGGCGTCGCCGAGGACTTTTTGAAAAAGAACGGGTTTTTGAAGTAGCTACGCGTCGATAAGTGACGTCAGTGCGAGGCGCCTTATGAGCCCCCGTTTCGACAAGCTCGGCGTCGTCATCGCCGCGCTCGCTGCCTACGCCGCGTTTCTCGCACCGTTCGCCACCTTCCGCGCCAACCGCATCGTTCCCGGTCAGGCACGTTCGATCCTCGAGGCTCTGCCGGCAACGACCGGTCCGCTGCTTTTGGCGATCCTCGTCCTGGCCGGTTTTGTCGCCCTGCTCAGGACGCCGCTGATCTTGCGCCTTGCAGCCAGCGTCGTGGCGCTTGTCGCGCTGGCGCTGCTCATCGGCGTCGCCGGAACATACCTCACTCCGGCCGGCAACACCTTTGCCAGGGTCTCGCCGGCCTCCGGCTTCTGGATTCTCATCTTCGCCTTCACGCTTTTGCTCGCCGACGTGCTGACCCGGCTCAACCTGTCGCCTTGGGCGCGCGTCGGCGTGCTTGTCGTTGCGGCGCTAGCCATCGGCTTGCTGCTGATTTCGGGACGCTGGGACAGCCTCTCGATCCTCAAGGAGTATTCCAACCGCGCCGGCAGCTTTTGGGCCGAAGGCTCCAAACATGTGACCCTGGCGCTCGGCTCTCTGCTTGTCGCCGTGATCGTCGGCCTGCCGCTCGGCATCCTGTGCCACCGCGTCGAAAGCCTGCGGGCCGGCGCCCTCAACGTCTTGAACATCATACAGACCATTCCTTCGATCGCGCTGTTCGGCCTGCTGATCGCGCCGCTCGGCTGGGTCGCAACCCATGTGCCGGGCGCCGCCGCGCTCGGCATCAGGGGCATCGGCACGGCCCCCGCCTTCGTCGCGCTGTTTCTCTATTCGCTGCTGCCGGTGGTGGCCAACACCGTGGTCGGCCTTGCCGGCGTGCCGCGTGCCGCCAATGACGCGGCGCGGGGCATGGGCATGACCGATCGCCAGCGCCTGTTCGGTGTCGAGTTTCCGCTGGCCTTTCCGGTGATCCTGACCGGCATCCGCATTGTCCTGGTGCAGAATATCGGCCTTGCCACCATCGCCGCGCTGATCGGCGGCGGTGGTTTTGGCGTGTTCGTGTTCCAGGGCGTTGGCCAGACGGCGATGGACCTGGTGCTGCTCGGCGCAGTGCCGACCGTCGCGCTCGCCTTTGCCGCCGCCATCATCCTCGACGCGGTGATCGAAATGACCGCCACCAAGCGCAGGGTAGAAACGGCATGATCGAGATCGAAGGCATCACCAAGCGCTATGACGCGACGACGGTCGTCGACAACGTTTCAATGGTCATCGAGCCGCGCACCATCGCCGTCATTGTCGGCACCTCGGGTTCCGGCAAGACGACGCTGCTGCGTATGATCAACCGGCTGGTCGAACCGACGTCAGGCGTCATCAAGCTCGACGGCGCCGACAATCGATCGGTGCCCGGTTACGAACTGCGCCGCAGCATCGGCTACGCCATCCAGGGCCACGGCCTGTTTCCGCATCGCACCGTGGCGCAGAATATCGCCACCGTGCCGGTGCTGCTTGGCTGGGACAAGGCGCGCATCAAGGCCCGCGTGGATGAACTGATGACGCTCTACCAGCTCGACCCCCAGGAGTTCGGGCCGCGCTATCCGCACGAACTGTCCGGCGGTCAGCAGCAGCGCGTTGGCGTTGCCCGCGCACTCGCCGCCGAGCCCAACGTGCTTTTGATGGACGAGCCGTTCGGCGCGCTCGACCCGATCATCCGCACCAAGGCGCAAGAGGATCTGCTGGCGATCCAGAAGCGCTTCGGCACCACCATCATCCTCGTCACCCATGACATGGAGGAGGCCGTGCATATGGGCGACAGGATCGCGGTGATGGATGCCGGCAAGCTCGTGCAATATGCAAGGCCGGCGGAGATCCTGGCGAGGCCGGCCAACGCCTTTGTCGAGACGCTGGTTGGCGCCAGCGAAAGGCCATTCAGGCTGCTGTCGCTCGGGCGAGTGCGCGACGCCGTGGAGCAGGGCGGGGCCGAAGGCGAGGCGATCCCCGGCGACGCCAGCCAGCGTGACGCGCTCGCGGAACTTCTCTGGTCCGGCAGACCGGCGCTGCCGGTGAAGGGCGCCGACGGCAAGCCGCTCGGTCGCGTCACCGTGGATGGCCTGATCAAGCGGGCGGCGAGGCCGGCATGAAAGCCTGGCTGCCTCTGCTGCTCAGGCTTGCACTGGTGGTGTTGCTCGTTGCCTTCATCACCAGCCCGGGTTGGTTCGAGCCGTTGCTTAAGCCGCTGACCGAAAACAACGCGCCCGCGATCTACAATCAAGGCAGCCTGCTGACGCTGACGCTGCTGCATCTGCGCACCGTGCTGATCGCGACCGTCGCGGCCACCATCGTCGCTGTGGCGCTTGCCATCCTGGTGACCCGGCCTGCCGGCGCCGAATTCCTGCCGCTGTCGCGCAGCCTGGTCAACATCGGCCAGACCTTTCCGCCGGTGGCGGTGCTGGCGCTCGCCGTGCCGGCCGTCGGCTTCGGCGAGAAGCCGACGTTGATCGCTCTGTTTCTCTATGGCCTGCTGCCGATCTTCGAGAACGCGCTGACCGGGCTGACGACGCTGCCGGCCAATGTCGTCGAGGCGGCGCGTGGCGCCGGCATGACCGGCTGGCAAAGGCTCACCAAAGTCGAACTGCCGCTCAGCGCCCCGATCATCCTTGGCGGCATCAGGCTGTCGGTGGTGATCAGCCTCGCCACCGCCACCATCGGCTCCACCGTGGCCGCCAGGACGCTCGGCGAGGTGATCATCGCCGGCTTGCTGTCGAACAATCTGGCCTTCATCCTGCAGGGCGGTCTGATCGTCGCGGCGCTTGCCGTGCTGATCTATGACGGACTGTCGGCGGTCGAGCGCTACGCGGCGCGCAAGATGGGCAGGGAAGTGGAGTAGCTGTCAGCGCGGTTGGTGGCTGGGCAAAGTGGTCGAGAATTGCCGCCAGAGGCGCCGTCTTCCCAAGGCTCTTGCCATTGTCTTGAAAATTGCAACGCTTGTTCAACGAAAGTGAGTGCAAGGCGCAGGCTCAACAGCACCTGGCGAGGCAGGAAGATGGATTGGCTAGCAGGCCTCGGTCGCGGACTTTGGCGCTTCGGTCAAGCAAGGCCGGCGCGGCCAGTCGGCTTCCCGATAGCCGTCCTGTCGTTCGACAGGCCGGACTATCTGCGCCAGGTGCTCTACAGCCTTCGCCCGCAGATCGCGGAGCCGGACAGGGTGATACTGTTTCAGGACGGCGGCTGGAACCGCTGGAGCGGGCGCCAGAAGGGCAGCACCGAACTGATTGCGCGGTGCGTTGCCGCCTTTCGTCGGATTATCCCGTGGGGAGAGGTGGTCGAGGCGTCGGAAAACCTCGGCATCGCGCTGAACTACGAGCGCGCCGAGCGTCACCTGTTCGAGGATTTGCGGGCGGAAAAGGCGCTGTTTCTCGAGGATGATCTCGTTCTCTCGCCCAACTACCTCGGCGTTGTCGGGCAACTCCTCGATTTCGCCGAGCAAGACAAGCGCATCGCCTATGTCGCGGCCTACGGGGATCTCTGGGCCGGCCGGCGCAGCCAGCGGCGCCGGGCACACGACCTAATCCCGATGCACGAGAACTGGGGGGCCGCGCTAACGCGATCCGCCTGGCTGGCCGAGCGGCCTTTTCGCAAGCAGTATCTGGAACTGGTCGGCGATTGCGACTATTCCAAGCGTGATCACGAGGCGATCAAGACTTTCTATTCCAGCCGCGGCTGGAAGAATACGATCACCAGTCAAGATGCAGCCCGCTGGGTAGCCTGCGCCGAACGTGGCGCGGTTCGTGTCACCACCTTCCCCTGCCACGCCCGCTATATCGGCATGCGCGGCGAACACTCCACACCCAAGCTGTTCAAGACGTCGAAGTTCGACAAGACGGTGGTGTTCAGGGGCGCTCCGCCTGATTTGGCCGCGCCGATGGACGATGAGGTGGCACGGTGGCTGGCTGCAGAGCGTCAGCGCTTTCAGGGTGGCGGCGAGCCATTCTATGTCGGACATGGCCGGTGAGCTTAATTTAATCGGTTTGCAAGAAAGCAATACGGCGAAAGCCGGGCAAAAATCGAACAATATCTTGACGTTCGCAGCCCTGTTTCGCATACACCGATGCGAAGAGGGGGATTCCATGCACGGGATTCCGTCTTTGTCTCAACGGCCCAGGGAGGGGTTCTTTTGGGCCAACAATCGAGGAAAACCCGGCAATGACCATAATTTCCGCCGTCATCGCCTGCGGCTTGCTGTCTGTCCTTTACGCCATATGGGCGACACGTTCGGTCCTTGCGGCCGATCAGGGCAACGCGCGCATGCAGGAAATCTCCGCCGCCATTCGCGAAGGCGCGCAGGCCTATCTGGCACGCCAGTACACCACCATCGCCATCGTCGGCGTGGTCGTGCTCCTGCTCGCCTGGTGGCTGCTGTCGATCACCGCCGCCATCGGCTTCCTGATCGGTGCCGTTCTGTCGGGCGCCGCCGGCTTCATCGGCATGCATGTTTCGGTGCGTGCCAATGTGCGCACCGCGCAAGCGGCTTCCAACAGCCTTGCCGCCGGCCTCGACATCGCCTTCAAGTCGGGCGCCATCACCGGCATGCTAGTGGCTGGCCTGGCCCTGCTTGGCGTTTCGATCTACTATCTCATCCTCACCCAGTTCCTCGGCCTCCAGCCAAACGACCGCATCGTCATCGACTCGCTGGTCTCGCTCGGCTTCGGCGCCTCGCTGATCTCGATCTTCGCCCGCCTCGGCGGCGGCATTTTCACCAAGGGCGCCGATGTCGGCGGCGATCTGGTCGGCAAGGTCGAAGCCGGTATTCCCGAGGATGATCCGCGCAACCCCGCCACCATCGCCGACAATGTCGGCGACAATGTCGGCGACTGCGCCGGCATGGCCGCCGACCTGTTCGAGACCTATGCGGTGACGGTTGTCGCCACCATGGTGCTGGGGGCCATCTTCTTTGGCGGCACCGCCATCCTAGGTGCGGCGATGCTCTATCCGCTCGCCATCTGCGGCGCCTGCATCCTGACCTCGATCGTCGGCACCTTCTTCGTCAAGCTCGGTTCCAACGGCTCGATCATGGGCGCGCTCTACAAGGGGCTGATCGTGACCGGCCTGCTGTCGGTCGTTGGCCTCGGCGTCGCCACTTCGGCCACGCTCGGCTGGGGCGAGGTCGGCACGGTCGCCGGCATCGTCATCACCGGCAAGAACCTGTTCATCTGCGGCCTCATCGGCCTCGTGGTGACCGGCCTTATCGTGGTGATCACCGAATACTACACCGGCACCAACAAGCGTCCGGTCAACTCGATTGCCCAGGCATCGGTGACCGGCCATGGCACCAACGTCATCCAGGGCCTCGCGGTCTCGCTGGAATCGACGGCGCTGCCGGCGATCGTCATCGTTGGTGGCATCATCTCGACCTACCAGCTTGCCGGCCTCTACGGCACGGCGATCGCCGTCACCACCATGCTCGGCCTTGCCGGCATGATCGTGGCGCTCGACGCCTTCGGCCCGGTTACCGACAATGCCGGCGGCATCGCCGAAATGGCGGGCCTGCCCAAGGAAGTGCGTCACTCCACCGACGCGCTCGACGCGGTCGGCAACACCACCAAGGCGGTGACCAAGGGCTACGCCATCGGTTCGGCAGGCCTCGGCGCATTGGTGCTGTTCGCGGCCTATTCGAACGACCTGAAGTTCTTTGCCGCCAATGGCGACAAGTATCCCTACTTCCAGGGCATGGGCGAAATCTCCTTCGATCTCTCCAACCCTTACGTCGTCGCCGGCCTGATCTTCGGCGGCCTCATTCCCTACCTGTTCGGCGGCATCGCCATGACGGCCGTCGGCCGCGCGGCGGGCGCCATCGTCGAGGAGGTGCGCAAGCAGTTCCGCGAGGATCCGGGCATCATGGCCGGCACCTCGAAGCCGAATTATGCGCGTGCCGTCGACCTCCTGACCAAGGCGGCGATCCGCGAGATGATCATCCCGTCGCTGCTGCCCGTGCTGGCGCCGCTCGTCGTCTATTTCGGCGTGCTGCTGATCTCGGGCTCGAAGGCGTCCGCCTTCGCCGCCCTTGGCGCTTCCTTGCTCGGCGTCATCGTCAATGGCCTGTTCGTCGCCATCTCGATGACCTCGGGCGGTGGCGCCTGGGACAACGCCAAGAAATCTTTCGAGGACGGGTTCACCGACAAGGACGGCGTCAAGCACCTCAAGGGTTCCGAGGCGCACAAGGCGTCGGTGACCGGCGACACCGTCGGCGATCCCTACAAGGACACCGCCGGCCCGGCGGTCAACCCGGCGATCAAGATCACCAACATCGTGGCCTTGCTGCTGCTGGCGGTGCTCGCGCACGGCTGAGCGGGAGCCCGGAAACTTGAAATAGCTCAACGCTTGAAATCAAGAACCCGCGAGGAGCGATCCTCGCGGGTTGGACGTTGCGACCGGCCTGATTTCCTTGATCCTGACGCCGTCGATCGGCGGCGGATCGATGGCAAGCCAGTCCGATGTCACTGTCTGCCGGTCGGGTGTCCCCGTCGTCATCCAGCCATCCGGCACCGCACGGTCGTCACCGCTCATGTCCAAGCCCCAAGCCTGGCCGGTTGATATGGGTTTGCCACATCCCTGACAAGCCGGCTCCTCATTGGCCAAACAAAAACCCGTGAGATCGCTCCCACGGGTTTTCGGTCGCCTGAGACATTTCCGTTCCCCAAGGTCAGGGAAGCAGGATTCTAGGGAAGCAGGAATCTAAAGATCAGGGGGTGCCGCCGGGCATGCTGGGGGCCAGCTTGCTGGCGCCGTTGATGATCTGGCTGAGGAAGTTCTGGTCCTTGCCGCCGGTCGGCGTGGTGCGCGAGATGAAGTCGAAGATCTTGCCGTCCTTCAAGCCGTAATTGGCGATCTGGGTGACGCGGCCGTCCGCACCGAAATAGACCGCGAGCACTTTCTGGTCGACGAGCCTGGGCTTGTCGAAGGCGACATAGCGTTTGCGGGTTTGCGAAATGTAATAAAACGCCTCGTTGTCGAACGTCGCCGTCGTCGATGGCGTGCCAAGCGCCAGAAGCACCTGTTCGCGGCTGGAACCGACGGGCACCGAATCGACGGCCTGCTGGTCGTAGACATACCCTTGCGTGAACGTTTCGCTCGGACTGAGGTCACCGATCATCTTGTTGGTGTGGCATGCCGAGAGCGCCGATATGACAACCAGCAGCGAGATCGCGCCGGCGGGCCTGGACGAGAAGGTCGACTTGAAATTCAGCGCGCGCAACAACAATTCTCCATTATATCGCCGCAACTTGCGCTGGGCCGCAAAACCGGTAAACCAGCTTGCTTGCCGATGCAACAAGGCCAATTCAACAAACGGTCCCCGGAGACCATCCCCATGTTCCAGCGCCTTTTTGGCCGCGAACGCCACGCCAACCGCGCCATCACTGACGCGCTTTACGCACAAATCGTGGCGGCGGCGCGGCAGACTGTTTTTTATTCCCATTGGAATGTGCCGGACACGCCGCTCGGCCGTTTCGAGATGCTTTCGCTGCACATGTTCCTGGTCCAGCACCGCTTGCGCGGCGAGGATGGCGTGGCCCAGGAGATCGCGCAGGTGCTGATCGACGAGTTCTTCCTCGATGTCGATCATTCGCTGCGGGAACTGGGCATTGGCGACGTCGGTGTGCCAAAACGCATGAAGAAACTGGCGAAGATGTTCTATGGCCGCACCGCCGCCTATGATGATGCGCTGGAACGAGGCGATCATGATGGTCTGACCGCGGCACTTGCCCGTAATGTCCGTCCCGACGCCGACGCCTGGTCGGAAGCATCGCGTTTGGCAGGGTATGTCGCCGACGCCAGCCGGCAACTGAATGCGCAGCCGACCGAATCGATCGTTGCCGGCACTGTGGCATTTCCAGGAGCCAACGGAGGCTGATCGATGAAACACGCCGATATGCAAAGTCCGGTATCCTTTTTCGCCAATGTCGCCCGGCTGCCACAGAAGGGGCTGCCCGTGGTGATCGAGGCCGACCCCGCGCAACGCGCCGCACTCGCCGAGGCGCACGGGCTGCTGTCGGTCGAAGCCTATCGCGCCGAACTGCTCGTTGCGTCGTGGAAGCGCAATGGCGTCAAGGTCAGCGGCCGTGTCGAGGCAGACATCACCCAGGCCTGCATCGTCACGCTCGACCCCGTCCAGGCACATATCGATGAGCCGGTCGAGGCGCTGCTCTTGCCCGAGGACTCCAAGCTCGGACGGCAGGGATTCGATGGTGGCGGCGAGATTCTGCTCGACGCGGATGGGCCCGATAGCCCCGAGACATTTTCGGGCGACACCATCGATGTCGGGGCGCTTGCCGAACAGTTCTTCGGATTGGCGATCGACCCCTATCCGCGCAAGCCCGGCGCGTCGCTTGATGCCGGTGACGACACCGGACCGGCGGAGAATGAATTTCAGCAAAAACTGCGATCCTTGCTGGGAAAATCCTGAAAACCTCGCCCGCGACGGAAAAGTCGGTTGTGCGACAGCCTAAAACCGCTATTTTCGCCGAGCCTTTGCGATCACTAAAACGACTTGCCGCCTAACCGTGAGATGAATACCGCGTGATCAGGATTTCCATCGATGCCATGGGCGGCGATCACGGACCAACCGTGGTCATTCCAGCGCTCATGACGGTCGCGACCCGCCGTCCCGACATCCGCTTCGTCATCTACGGACGTGAGGAACTGGTGCGCCCCGAACTCGCCAAGTTCCCCAAATTGGCCGAGGTCAGCGAGTTCTTCCACTGCGAGATCGCGGTCAGGATGGACGACAAACCGAGCCAGGCGCTGCGCCACGGCCGCTGGAAATCGTCGATGTGGAAGGCGGTCGAGGCGGTCAAATCGGGCGCCGCGGATGCATGCATTTCCGCCGGCAACACCGGCGCGCTGATGGCGATGTCGAAATTCTGCCTGCGCACCATGGCCACCATCGAACGCCCGGCGATTGCGGCATTGTGGCCGACATTGCGTGGCGAAAGCGTGGTTCTGGATGTGGGCGCCACCATTGGCGCCGATGCGCACCAACTCATCGATTTTGCCATTCTCGGCACCGGCATGGCGCGTTCCGTATTCGGCATCGCCCGGCCCACGGTCGGCCTGCTCAATGTCGGCGTGGAAGAGATCAAGGGCCAGGAAGAGGTCAAGGAAGCGGGACGCATGTTGCGCGAAGCCAACATGGCCTCGATGAACTACCATGGCTTCGTCGAAGGCGACGACATCGGCAAGGGGACGGTCGACGTCGTGGTGACGGAAGGCTTCGCCGGCAACATCGCGCTGAAGACGGCTGAAGGCACCGCCCGCCAGATAGGCGGCTATCTGCGGGCCGCGATGAGCCGCACGCTGATGGCCAAGATCGGCTATGTCTTCGCCAAGGGCGCCTTCGACCGCCTGCGCGAAAAGATGGATGTCGGCCGCTCCAATGGCGGCGTGTTCCTGGGGCTGAACGGCATCGTCGTCAAAAGCCATGGCGGCGCCGATTCGGATGGTTTCGCCGCGGCGATCGAACTCGGCTACGACATGGTGCGCAACAATCTGCTCGACCGCATCGAGGCCGACCTCGATCTGTTCCATGCGCGCAACCCGCATGCCCTGACATCTAGGAAATCCGACGTCGTTACCGACGCAAAGGAATAGGAAAGAATTTTGATCAGATCAGTTGTGCGCGGCACGGGCTCCGCGCTGCCCCGCCGCATCATGAAGAATGCCGATTTTGAAGGCATGGTCGAGACCTCCGACGAGTGGATCGCCCAGCGCACCGGCATCCGCCAGCGCCATATCGCGGCTGACGACGAGACGACGGCTTCCCTGGGCGAGGCCGCGGCGCGCGCCGCCCTTGCCGATGCCGGATTGACCCCGGACGACGTCGATCTGATCGTGCTGGCGACTTCGACGCCAAACAACACCTTCCCCGCCACTGCCGTCGAAATCCAGAACCGGCTCGGTATGCACCACGGTTTTGCCTTCGACATGCAGGCGGTGTGCTCCGGCTTCGTCTATGCGGTGGCGACAGCCGACCTCTATATCCGCGGCGGCCTGGCAAAGCGCGTGCTGGTCATCGGCTCGGAAACCTTTTCGCGCATTCTCGACTGGAGTGATCGCTCGACCTGCGTGCTGTTTGGCGACGGCGCCGGTGCGCTGGTTCTGGAAGCGGGCGAGGGGGCCGGCACGATCGCCGACCGGGGCGTCCTGGCGGCCAGCCTGCGTTCCGACGGCGCGCACAAGGAGAAGCTTTTCGTCGACGGCGGGCCGTCGACGACGGGAACGGTCGGTCATTTGCGCATGGAAGGCCGCGAGGTCTTCAAGCACGCGGTCGGCATGATCACCGATGTCATCGAGGCGACCTTCTCGGCCGCTGGGATTACCGCCGAAGACCTTGATTGGTTCGTGCCTCACCAGGCCAATAAACGGATTATTGACGCTTCAGCCAAAAAGCTCGGGATAGCAGAGCAAAAGGTGGTGGTGACCGTCGATTTGCACGGTAACACCTCGGCTGCCTCCGTACCGCTGGCGCTGTCGGTGGCCGTCGCCGACGGCCGCATCAAGAAGGGTGACCTGGTGCTCCTGGAGGCGATGGGCGGCGGCTTCACCTGGGGCGCCGTTCTGGTTCGCTGGTAAGTGGAGAACGGTCCGGTTTCGGTCCTTGACCTTGCCGGATCAATTACTTAGGCTCTGCCGCTGTTGTGCCGATTTTACGTTTGAACTGATGGGACGGTCGCATGGGGGGAAAAACACTTACTCGCGCCGACCTGGCCGAGGCCGTCTACAGAAAGGTCGGCCTGTCGCGCACTGAGTCCGCCGAACTCGTCGAGGCCGTGCTGGACGAAATCTGTGAAGCGATCGTGCGCGGCGAGACAGTGAAGCTGTCGTCCTTCGCGACATTTCATGTCCGCTCCAAGAATGAGCGCATCGGACGCAATCCCAAGACCGGCGAGGAAGTTCCGATCCTGCCGCGTCGGGTGATGACCTTCAAATCGTCCAACGTGTTGAAGAGCCGCATCTTGCGTTCTCACCAGAACAGCAAGGCCAAGGGCGGCAAATAGCCTTCATTGCACGGTTGAAAACCGGCGCCGCGATGACGGCGGGCTTGAATATTGCTTCACAAACCGCTGAAATAAGGCCCGATTCGGCGGGTATGGCCGGATTGGTGTTCTGGCGTATGATCTGTTCCGCGCTGGCGGAACAAGCTCTTCTCCTCGTTGGGCGCGATCTCGTCTGAAGACCGTTCCGGGCCACGCTCCAGCGTGAGGATTTCGCCCATGGACAAGAGCCCCGACGCCTTCCGCACTATCAGCGAGGTCGCGGAAGATCTCGACCTGCCGCAGCATGTGCTGCGTTTCTGGGAGACGCGCTTCAACCAGATCAAGCCGATGAAGCGCGGCGGCGGCCGCCGCTACTACCGGCCGCAGGATGTCGAACTGATCAAGGGCATCCGCCACATGCTCTATGACCAGGGCTACACCATCAAGGGCGTGCAGAAGCTGCTACGCGAAAACGGCAATCATTTCCTGGTCGCCATCGGCAATGGCGACATGGCCGCGGTCGAGGCGATCTCGCAACGCAAGCAGGCCGACCAGGTGCCCCTGACGCCGGCCGCACAGCCGCGCGGCGGAGATGACGAACTGGTTGGCCAGCCAAGGGTCAAGCCCAGCCGCCGCTTTTTCGGCCTGGGCAAGAGCGACGAGGAAGGTCCGGTCGCGCCGGACGCGTCGAAACTCTCGCGTGACAATCGCGCGCTGCTGCAGGAGGCGCTGTTCGACCTCCTGGAATGCAAGCGTCTGCTTGACCAGGTGCGCTGACCGCCAGCACCGGGTGCTTTGACGCCTCGAAACCGGAACCGGCGGTCGGGTGAGGCGTTACGTTTCCTTCTGCAAGACAAGGAAACGCATGATGGCTTCATTTTCGACCCTTTCGGACATCGACCTCGAAAAGCAGGTCGCGGCTCTCTCGAGGGAACTCGCGGCGTTGCGCAAGGCAGTGTCAAAGCGGGGTGGCGTTTATTATGAAGACAGCCGTGATGCTGCTCTTGATACATATTCGGATCTTGCGGAGCGCCTGCGAGATGCCATGCCGGCAATCCGCAGACAGGGCAGGGTGATCGAGAAATCGGCACGCGACCATCCGGCGGCCGCCGCTGCGGTCGGCCTTGTCGTGCTCGGTCTCGTCGCCAGCCTGCTGTTTAGCCGGCGCTGACTGCCACCCCAGGACAAGGAATCCTGAGAAATGGCGGCTCGCCTTTCCAGGCCGGCCGCCATTCTCATTCATATCAGCGATTTGTAGTGCCGCTCCGGCATCTGGCACGAAGCGCGTCGGCATAGAGGCGTACGGCCCGTTTGTGCTTCCGACGCAAGAATGCGGATTGATCGAGCCGCCACAGCCGTTCGATTTCCCCGGCGATCGCCGGGTTTGTCCATGTGCCATATCCGGCGGCCGAGTAGACGGTGACCTCGCCGGCATAGAGACGATCGTCGGTGACCAGAAAATCGATACGGATATAATCGAGGTCGCCGGCTATGCCGGGCGCGATCGAGATCGCCTGGCGGACATAGGCGACGAGCCGCGCATTGACAGGCAAGGCCTGGTCCTCCCCGGGATAGTCTGGATCGCGGCCGGGCAACGGATTGGCGTCGCGGTCGAACAGCAGCGAGCGCTTGGCGTGCTTATCCTCCACCCAGACATGGGATATCACCCCGCTACAGAGATGGACCTTGATGTCGGTGGCGATCGTCCCGCCGCTGAGTGCCAGCGGCTCCTCCACGAAAACGGCCGGTACGACAGGCCAATAGGCCCATTCGCCATTGCGCCGGCCGTAGCGTTTTTTGAGCCAGCGGCTGGCCTTGCGCACGATGGCGGCGCGATCGGGTTCGCCGTTGGAGACAAAAATGTTCATGGCGCAGCCATGGTTTGCCTTGACCACGACGTCTCCGGTCAGCAGGTCAGGTGGAAGGTCGGCAGGGTCGCGCCCGGACCAGAGCGTCTTTGGCACGGCGACATCGCGGCAGGTTTCCCGGATATGAGCCTTGGCCGCGAGCTTGTCGGTCAGCGTCACGAATAGCGGGTTGCGATCGAGGATCTTTCGCCAGAGCAAAAGCTCGTTATAGCGCACGGGCGCGGCCGGATTGGGCAGATAGCCCAGTTTCATGACAAATCGTACGACAAGGACAGGATGGCGCAGCGTCAGCCACAATCGCGCGACCGACAGGACAATGCGGTCTGTCCGGGAAAGATCGGCCTTGGCCGTCATCGGGGATACCCTGGCCTTGTTGGCGAAGCCTGATCCGGCGCAGCGTGCCGGTTGGAAGTACCCCTTGCCGTATCGCGGTTTGGCGTCGCATCAAAGGCACTTGCTTGTTGTCGCTACAGCTGGACCGTCGCCGCCATCCGGCAGTCGGATTAGCCCGGGTCGTCCGGGCCAGGCATTGCATGACCGGAGAAGACCGGCCTCGAACAGGAAGCCAAGACCGGTCTTCTCTGGCAGTCTGGTATGCTTAGTAGGTCTTCTTTGTCATCTTCTTCATGTGGTGATGATGGTGGTGGTGGTGATGGTGGTGATAGCGATGGTGGTGGCGATGATGGTGATGGTGATGGTGATGATGCTTTGCCATCGGGGCCGCGTCCGCTCTCGTCGCGCCGACCACCGGCACCGCGAAAGCGATTGCAGCTGCAAGCCCGAGGGCCGAGAGGAGGGACTTCTTCATTGGATCGTTTCCTTCTTTCGCAGGCAGGTATCAATCGGGCCGATATCCCGACCGCCGCGAATGGAATTACGCTCCTGAATTTTTTCGTCAGTATTTCCCGACTGTAGAATTTTGTTTCTGGACTGTTGCCGGGCAAGCCGGAGGGCCTGCACCGTTGCGAGGGCGCAGGCCGAAAGCCGTGTCGTCCGTTTTGGCCTACATAGGCGGGACCACACCTTTGTTTCCCACCACGACGCGGCTGGCACTCAGCGTGCCGTCAGCCTCGCGCTGAGCGGTAACGAAAACCGTCGCGCTTGGCTTGAGATCGGCCGCCGCGGCCGGCGCGAACGTGACGACGGGCGTACCGTCGGGTATCGAGATCTTCTTCGTCTGACCATTGTCATAGGTCAACGTCACCGCCCGCCCGTTTATGTCGGTGACGTCGGCGACGGTGCCGTTGGTCATGCGGCTGTTCGGCTCAAGGTCCCAGGGGCGGTCCCCCTCGCCAGTGCCTTTCAAGGCAGCCGGAAAGACCACCACTTCCAGCGCGCCGCTGCCGCCGTCGGCCTTGGAGACAGAGGCGATGCCGAGGAAATCGCCCTGCTTGATGTCGTTTACAGACGCTTTGGCAACGCCAGCTTCCAGCCGTCTTTCAGCTTGATCGCGGAAGTATCGCCTTGACGGGTTTTCACGGTCAGCAGCGACGGCTCGAAACTGACCACCGTGCCGCGCACGCGCAATGCGTCCGCCGCCTGCGCGCTGGCCACACCGACGCCGGAAAGCATGGAAATCGTGCCGAGCACGAAGAGGGATGTCTTGAGGTTCATTAGGGGTATCCTTTTGGGAAAGGCTGGCTGGAACGGGATGGTTTCACGCCGGCGACATCGAGATAACGACCGGATGGAGCGAAACTGCCGGGCAAAAGCCGCTCACGCGTTCAAAACAACTTGATCGGGACAGGACGAGGCAGCCGCATGGACATCCGCTTCACGATCCCGTGACGGTCGGTTTGGCGCTTGGCAAATCGCCGGCGAGAGGGCATCTTCCTGCTCGTCTCAGGCAACATCCCATTTTGATCAAACGCTTTCAGCCAACGGAGTTGCCAATGCCCAACAATGCAAAAAGCCACGCCCTCTCCGAACCATTAGCCAACGAGATCGGGCCCGATTACAATACCCTCAGGGCAATGCGGGAAACGCGCGGATACAGCCTCGAAGCGCTTTCCCTGACCTGCGGCCTCTCAGTCGACGAGATCGAGGACATCGAGAGCGGCCGAACGGCCGACCCGGCGAAGCTGCGTCGTATTGCGTCCGCGCTTCGTCTGCCCCAGGACGCTCCCATTGCTTCCGCACCGACACTGGCCGCACAAGGCCGGCCCCAGGCATAGGTCGGCGGCAGGCATGCCCAAGAAACCCGCCAAGCCCGCTTGGCGGGTTTCTTGTTGATGCCGGCATTCTCCGGCAGGCCGGGCTTGCCGATCTGCAAATCGCACGTGTTTATAGGTGCGACATCCAAATCCGCGCCGATCGCATCTGCCATGCAGCGGGAACCGTGAGTTTTTCGATATGAGCCTGGATTCCGTTGGTGCCTTCTTTGCTGCTCACGCGCCTGACATCGAGGTCATTGTCACGCAAGCAAGTTCGGCCACGGTGACGCTGGCGGCGGAGGCGCATGGCGTGTTGCCGGCGCAGATCGCCAAGACCATCTGCCTTCGCGTCGGCGAGCGCACCATGCTGGTCGTGACCAGCGGCATCGCCAGGCTGGACAACCGCAAGTTCAAGGACCAGTTCGGCGGCAAACCGCGCATGCTGGACGCGCAAGAGGTTGTCGCTGCCACGAGCCATCCGGTGGGCGGTGTCTGTCCGTTCGGCCTGCCGTCACCGCTGCCGGTCTATTGCGACGTCTCGCTGCGTGAATTCGTCGAGGTGGTACCCGCCGCCGGCGCCACCAACGCTGCGGTGCGCGTTGCACCGCAGCGCATGGTTGAGCTTACTGGCGCGCAATGGGTGGATGTGTGCCAAGGTTAGCGCCGGATCCAATCAGGAGCTGAGCTGGGCAAAACGGGCAATTCGAGAATTAGGTGATGCGGCAGGGCGGACTTTTGGGGGCAAGTCCTGCTTCGTAATGGTCGGAGTGGCCGGATTCGAACCGACGACCCCTTGACCCCCAGTCAAGTGCGCTACCGGGCTGCGCTACACTCCGGACCGGTCGCGATGTATCGTGATAACCCGGCTCGGGTCAACCGATTTCCGCGATAATTATCTTGCCGCGATCGCTGGTTTGAATGAGGCCGGCAAGACCGGCCTCAACAGCCGCTGGTGGCGGTATTCCAGGGCGATGGCGCCCCAGATCAAGCCGAGCAGCAGGTACATGTGGCGCCAGTGGTCGATGTCGATGAAGGTGCCGAGCCCGATATTGCCGATAAAGGCGACGTAGGCGCACAGCAGGTAGGGCTGCCACGGCCGGTCGCGCAGCAGGATGCGGAATCCGGCCGATATCGTCCAGACGACCAGCGTCAGGAACGAGACGAAGCCGAGCCAGCCATAATCCATCAGCATTTTCAGCCAGATGTCGTGTGTGTCCTCGCCGTAGATCGTGCCGAAGACCAGCGGCCCGATGCCGAACGGGTGCTCCATGGCCATCTGGAAACCGATCGAGTAGCGCGCGAAGCGGCCGAGGCGGGCGGTGTCGTAGCTCTGTTCGAGGTGGGCGCGGCTGGAAAACATCTCCGCCACCCCAGGCAATTGCAATATGACGATGATGGCGACGGCAAGCAGCGACAGGGCGGCGATGGTCATGATCACCACGCGCAGCCGGAACATGCCGCTGGCGCTCTGCAGGAACAGGCAGCCGGTGAGCAGGATGGCCGAGACCGCGAACATGCCCCAGGCGCCGCGCGAGAACGAGAAGAAAATACCGGCGCTGATGATCAGCAGCGGCACGGCCAGCAGCGGCATGCGCGTGACCGGTCCGGTCAACAGCAGATAGAGCAGGTAGATGCCGGGCAGCACCAGGAACGGCCCGAACACGTTCGGGTCCTGGAAGGCACCGGCGGCGCGGTCGTATTTGGTGAACATTTCCGCGCCGGGGAAGGCGTGGAAATAGCCTGCTATGCCAAGCAGCGACGTGGCCACGGCCGAGACGACATAGGCATTGAAGATCAGCCGGTAGAGGTTCGGCTGCGTTGCGGTGACCGATGCGAAGAACACCGCGCTGAAGGCGAGAAACAGCGACACGGCGAGATAGAGCGGCGTATAGGCGAGGTCCGCCATCTGCGTCATGGAGATCATGCCGCCGATGTTCATGGTCACCAGCAGCACCAGCAGCGGCATGGCCGCGCGCGAAATCCGCAGGCCGAACAGGGCCCAGATGGCGATAAGCGCGGCCATGTAAATTTCGTAAGGCGCCGGCTCGCTGATGACGAAGCCCGACAGAAGAATGCCGAGCACGACCGCGCTCGAGGAAATCAGCGTGATCAGCTTGGCGTTGATCGCCGCGCGCGGCAGATCATGGCTGATCGCGCTCAATAGGCGTTTTCCGTATTGAGCAGCCGGATCGGCGTCAGGAACAGAATCCGCAGATCGAACAGCAGCGACCAGTTCTCGATGTAATAGAGGTCATACTCCGTCCGCATGCGGATCTTTTCATTGGTGTCCATCTCGCCGCGCCAGCCATTGATCTGCGCCCAGCCGGTGACCCCTGGCTTGACCTTGTGGCGCGCGAAATAGCCATCGACCACTTCGTTGTAGAGCAAATTGTGCGACTGCGCTGCTATGGCGTGCGGACGCGGACCGATGAGCGAGAGCGAGCCGAGCAGCGAGTTGAAGAATTGCGGCAGCTCGTCGATCGACGTCTTGCGGATGAAGCGGCCGACACGGGTGACGCGCGGATCGTTCTTGGTCACCGTCTGCTTGGCGGTCGGGTCCGACCTGTCGGTGTACATAGAGCGGAATTTGTAGACTTCGATCACCTCGTTGTTGAAGCCGTGCCGCTTCTGCTTGAACAGCACCGGTCCCTTGCTGTCGAGCTTGATGGCGATGGCGGTGGCCAGCATAAAGGGCGAGAACGCGATGATGCCGATGAGGCTGAAGATGATGTCGAAGGCGCGCTTGGCGACCGAATCCCAATCGTTGATCGGCTTATCGAAGATATCGAGCATCGGCACCGAGCCGATGTAGGAATAAGCGCGCGGACGGAACTGCAGCGCATTGGAATGCGCCGACAGCCGGATGTCGACCGGCAGCACCCACAGTTTCTTCAGCAATTGCAGCACGCGCGATTCGGCGGTCAGCGGCAACGACACGATCAGCATGTCGATGCGGGCGATGCGGGCGAATTCGATCAGTTCCGAAATGGTGCCGAGCTTGGGATAGCCGGCGACGAGGGCTGGCGAACGCTTGTCGTTGCGGTCATCGAAGATGCCGCAGATGCGGATGTCATTGTAAGGCTGCTTTTCCACCGAGCGGATGAGCACTTCCGCCGACTTGCCGCCACCGACGATGACAGCGCGCCGTTCCATGCTGCCATCGCGCGCCCAGCGCCGGATCAGCTTCGACATCACCAGCCTGAGGCCGAAGAGGCAGACAAAGGCAACGACGAACCAGGTGCCGAACAGCAGGCGCGAATAGTCTTGCGACATCTTCATGACGAATGCCGTCAACGCCATCAGGGCGAAGGTCCCGGCCCAGACCAGCAGGATGCGCCCGAAATTGGCGATCGGCCGCATCAGGGATACGACCTGGTAGCAATCCGTGACATCGAGCAGCACCACGGCGAGGAACGACGCGGCGGCGATCGTCAGCGGATATTGCCAGGCCAGGTAATTGAAGAATCCGACATAGTAGAAATAGACGCAAAGCCCCGAGACCAGGAGCACCGCGAATTCGACCATGCGCAGCACGCCGCTGACCATGATCGGCGACATTGTATCGCGCCGGTATTGCGACGCGACCTGTCGGGCAACGTCGTTCATGCCGCCGGGCTTGTCGCCTTCGGCAGGGCCGTCGAATTTACGGACCGCTTCTGATGAAAAGCGGTGCGCGGGGTCGATCTCGTTCATGGAACAGTCCGCAAGCTTCCCCAGGGTGATTAGCAAAAGAGAGCTAAGAAACCCTTGAAACAACCCATGGATTTGGAAGAGCTTGGGACTAGTTTGCCAGCGCGGCGAAATACGCCTTCTCGATTTCGGCGGCCATGACGTCGGCGCCGAAGCGCGCCCTGAGCGTGGATTCATCGGGCATCAATTTGCGATAGGCGGCGAGGTCGCCCAGTGCCTGGCTCATCTTATCGGCGAGTTCGGCCGGATCCGGCCGGATCAGGGCGGGGGAGCCTGAACCGAAAATCTCCGGTATGCCGCCGACCGAGGTCGCAATCATTGGTCTTGCCGCGGCAAGTGCTTCCAGCACGGTATAGGGCATGGCCTCGGCACGCGAGGGAACGACGACGAGCGCCGCCAGGACAAAGGCCTCCCGGGCCGGCATAGGCGGCAGGAAGCGGACATTGCCTTCAAGCCCCAGGCGCTTCACCTGCTCGTGGTAGCGGGGCAGGTCGTCGCCATCGCCGACCATCACGGCACTCGGTGCTCGGCCAAGCCGGGAAGCGACGGCGGCCAGCGCATCGATGAAGATATCTGGGCCCTTGAGGTCCCGCATCATGCCGATATAGAGCAAATCAGCCGCATCGGACCCGGCGGTCACCGTCTCGAATTCGGTGGCGCGAAGTCCATTGTAGACCAGCGTGTTCGGGATCGGCGGCTCGCCTACCTTCCTGCGATAGGTCCGCCGCTCGTAGTCGGAGACGAACAGCAGGCTGTCGGTGAAGCGCGCCATGAGATACTCGAGCGCGAAGAACAGCTTTCCGGTGGCTGTGTTCTCGTCATAGTGGAGAGAGCCGCCATGCGGCGAATAGAGGCGGGCTACGCGAGACCTTGATACCCGCAACAATGAGCCGAACAGACGGGCATAGACGCCACCCTTGGCGCCGTGCCCGTGCAGCACGTCCGGCCGCAATTCCTTGATGATCCTGTAGGTGCGCCGCGCCGAGGTCACGTCGCCCGGGCCGACATGGCGCTGCATTGGCGTGCGATGGATGCCGAGCGCCAGCGTGCCCTTCATCTGCTCGAACAGGCGCTCCTCGAGTTCGCCGCCGGTGGTGGAGTCGCAAACGATGCCGACCATGTGGCCGGCGGCGACCTGCGCTTCCGTCAGGTCGCGCACGTGCCGGAAAATTCCTCCGACGGGTGAGCGAAAGCAGTGGACGATCCTGAGCTTGCCCGCCACGAGGTGTCTGTTCAGAACAGGCGTTCGCGGACGTAGACGGTATCTCCCGGCAGCAGCGGATCGGAAGTGACCACGCGGCCGGTTATCACCTTGCCGTTGATGTCGCGGGTGATGTCGACGCTCTCCTGGTTGGCGCGTGGCGTGAAGCCGCCGGCGATGGCG
This sequence comes from Mesorhizobium sp. M8A.F.Ca.ET.165.01.1.1, assembly GCF_004792065.1. Lineage (NCBI taxonomy): Bacteria > Pseudomonadati > Pseudomonadota > Alphaproteobacteria > Hyphomicrobiales > Phyllobacteriaceae > Mesorhizobium > Mesorhizobium sp. M8A.F.Ca.ET.165.01.1.1. Next base: position 522,382 of record NZ_SRTH01000002.1, read on the forward strand.
ATGGCCTTCTGCACAGTCAGGCCGGGCACATAGGAATACTGGCCGGCGGCGCCCACTTCGCCCATGACGAAGATCGGACGGTAACGATCGATCTCGACCGAGACATCGGGGTCGCGCAGATAGCCCTGCCGCAGTTTGTCGGCGATCTCCTTTTCCATCTGCTGCGCGGTGTGGCCACGTGCCGGAATGGCGCCGACGAGTGGGAAGGAGATGTAGCCGGACTGGTCGACGCTATAGCTATTGGTCAGGCCCTCCTGCTCGAACACGGTGACGCGAACACGGTCGCCGGCGCCGAGACGATACGGCTGGTCGAGGACCTCGTGAAAGGCGGCCGGCGTCGGCCGATAGCTGGAGCAGCCCGCGAGCATCGACACGGCAAGCAGTGCGCGAAAGAGGGAAGCAGTGCTTTTCATGACCGGACAGGTACCTTCGACTGGCCGCTGCGGCGTCGCAGCAAACATCTGGGATCGGGTCCGTTATCATCCTGTTAGGGTTAATGGCCGGTAAAGGAGTGCGCCGATAGCCGTTCTTACGGGCAGGTTTTGCGATTTTATCGATTTTTTCGATCGCCCGCCAGTAAACCCTAATGGAAGCTTACCGTGATCTTAACGGCTGAGTTACCATAGTTGTTTACGGTGCGTCCCGACCCAGTTTCGGAGTAGGGATGCATGTCCGTTCAGTCCGCGGCCGCAGACGTCGACGTTGATCTCAGGCAGCTCTTCGCCAGCCTGGGGCGGAACTGGCTGCGGATTCTGGTCTTCGTTCTCGTGGTGACGGGACTTGCCTTCGCGGCCGCGTCGTTCGCGACCCGACACTACAAGGCCCAGACGCAGGTGGAGATCGCCCCGCGAGAATCCGTCTATACGCGGCCCGCCAGCAGCAACCCGGACAGCGACAAGCCGATCCTCGATGAGCAGGGCGTTGCCACCCAGGTCCAGATAATTTCGTCCAACGAAATCCTCAAGCAGGTCGCCCAGAAACTCGGCCTGTCGCGATTGTCTGAGTTCGACGAGACGATCAACATGTCGTCCCTGAGCCGTGTGCTGATCCTGCTTGGCCTGAAGAACGACCCGATGGATGTTCCGGCCGACGAACGCGTGCTGAAGAAAATGCGCGAGAAGCTCAACGTCTACGGCGTTGAAAAGACTCGCATCATTGCCATCGAGTTCTCTTCGGAGGATCCGAAGCTTGCCGCCGCCATCCCGGATGCCATTGCCGCGGCTTATATTGCGGGGCAGGGCGCGGCCAAGAGCGAATCGAACACCGCCGCCGCGGACTTCCTGGCACCCGAGATCGCCGACCTGTCCAAGCAGGTCAGGGATGCCGAAGCCAAGGTAGCGGCTTACCGCGCCCAGTCGGACCTCCTGATAGGCGGTAACAATTCCACCTTGGCCACCCAGCAATTGGCCGAGTTGTCGACCGAGTTGTCGCGGGTGCGAGCCAACCGCGCCGCGGCCGAAGGCACGGCCGAGAGCGTGCGCAAGGCACTGCAAAATGGCGGATCGCTGGATTCACTGCCGGAAGTGCTGTCTTCCGATCTGATCCAGCGTTTGCGGGAACGGCAGGTCGAACTGCGCGCCAACATCGCCGATCTGTCGACGACGCTGCTCGACAATCATCCACGTATTCGCGCGGCCAAATCACAGCTGGCCGATCTCGATGCGCAGATCCGCAGCGAAGCCCAGAAGATCATGAAGGGCCTGGCGATGCAGGCCGATGCCGCCAAGTCGCGCGAAAACCAACTCGTCGCCGACGTCAACACGCTCAAGGCTGCTTCGGCACAGGCCGGCGAACAGCAGGTCGGTCTCGACGCGCTGCAGCGCGATGCCGCCGCCAAGCGCCAGCAACTCGAACTTTACCTGACCAATTATCGCGAGGCGGCGTCGCGTCAGGATCGCAACTATGTTCCGGTCGACGCTCGCATCGCCTCGCCGGCCTCGGTCCCCTCCGAACCGTACTTCCCCAAGGTCGGGCCGATCGTCGGCGCTGCCGCGGCGGCTTCCCTTCTGCTGGCGGCGGTGTTCACGCTGCTGCGGGAACTTTTCTCGGGCCGCGCCATGCGCCCGGCAAGCGGCGCGCGGCTTGAACCGATCGACGAGGTGGCAATGTCGCCAGCCGCTTATCAGGAGCCATCCAACCGCCTGGAGCCGGCGATCGCCGACGAATTCGCCAATCGCGCCTCCGAGGCATCACGGCCCAAAACGGTCGCGCAAACACCGGCGCAGCCGCAACCTGCCGCCGAGGTCGAGCCTGTCGCCAAAGCGGAGCCTGCCGCCGAGCCTGAATCCTTGGCGAAACCTGAACCCGTGGCCAAACCTGAACCTATGGCCGAGCCTGAACCCGTCGTGGAGGTTCGGCGACCGCGCTCCGTGCTCGGCGAGATCGACGTCGAGAAGGCCGCCGAGAAGCTGATCGCCAGCGGGGCGGCGCGCGCCATATTCGTTTCCCCCGAGGGCGACGAAGCGGCGGCGTCGGCGATCCTGGTGGCGCGCGAGGTTTCCGATGCCGGCCTGCGCGTCCTGCTGCTCGACCTCACGGCCTCGGGGGCTGCCTCGCGGCCGATGCTGGACAGCGGGCTTTTCCCCGGCATCACCAATCTGCTGGCGTCGCAGGCGCAGTTCAGCGACGTGATCCATGCCGACCTCTATTCCGACTGCCATGTCATCCCGGTGGGCACCGCCGATCCGGTGCGTGCCATGCGTGCCGCCGACCGGCTGCCGATCATCATGCAGTCGCTGACGACAGCCTATGATCTGGTGGTGGTCGAGTGCGGGCCGGCCGATGCGCAAGGCATCAGCCGTCTGGGCGGGGAGGCCACCGAGGTGTTCCTGTCGATGCTGGAGGCCGACGACGAGGTGACGCAGGCCGCGGTTAAGCTGATCGAGAGCGGCTATCCCGACCTGACGCTGGTGACGCCGCTCGGCCACGAGCCGCCAGGCAATCCGGTGCCAGGGCGGCGTTCAGCAGCCTGAAAGAGCCGCCGCTCAAAGGCACGCCTGGCCTATCCCAGTTCCAGCGTCGTCACGCCGAATATCCTGTTGGCGTCAAGCCTCGGCGGCGGGCCTTTGTACATGCGCGTGGTGGTGAAGGTCGGTGAGAAGCCTGCCGCCACCAGCGCCGCGATGAAGTCCACCTTGCTGGCCGGAACGTCGATGTGAAGGTCGCCTCCTTCGCAGGCGCCTGCCAGGTCTTCGAGCAATCCCAGTGCGGTCTGCATGTCGTCGGCGAAGAGCGGGCCGATCTTGAAGCCGCTGCGGCAGGATCGCGCTACCGCGTAGCCGGCCGTTCCCCGTGGCCCGATCGCTGCCACCGCGCGGTGCGGCGGCAGCAGCCATCGCTGCAGGAAAGAATGGCGGGAGGCGGGAAAGCAGAGCGCGTCATATCTCATGATGTCGGGCACCAATTGCGCGGTCACCATGCGAGGCCGTTTGGCGCCGATGGTCAGGGCCGCAGGGCGCCCGCTGTAACGGATGGTCTCGTAGAGCGGCCTGAACCCTTTGCTCTCGTAGTTGGCTCGTTGCTCTTCGACGCCATCGAGCCCGATGGTGCGCCCGGCCAGCCTGTTCATGCCCGCGGTCCATGCCGCCTTGCCGTAACCCTTGCCGCGCATATCCGGCCGGCAGATGTAGAGACCGACGAAACCAAAATCGTGCCCATAGGCCACGGCCGAGATCCCGGCGACCATTTCGCCGCCGGCAAAGGCGCCGATGAAACCCATGGGATCCGCTGCCTGAAACATCGCCGCATCGTCAACGCCAGGGTTCCAGCCCTCCGCGGCCGCCCAGTCGATGAGGTCAGCCAATTCTCCCAGCGACAGCGGGCGGGTGATCGGTTTCATGGTGCTTACTCGGCAGCGACTGCTCCTGGAGAGAACGATTTCAGCATACCACGATAGGGTTTGGCGAGCGGGGTCGCATAAGCACCGCGCTTCGATGTCGCGAGGCCAAGAGCCACCAGGGCCTCGGCTTGCTTCAAAGCGGCTCCGACGCCGTCAACGACAGGCAGACCGAACTCGCTCTGCAACCTGTGGGCAAGATCCGCCATGCCGGCGCAGCCAAGCACGATGGCCTCGGCGCGATCCTCCTCCACGGCCCGGGCGATCTCATCGCGCAGCTTGCCGACTGCCCCCGATGCCGGGTCCTCGAGTGCCAGCACCGGAATATCGGCGGCTCGCACGCGCGCCCGACCCGACATGCCATAGCGTTGCACCAACCCCTCGACAGGCACACGCGAGCGTTCGGTGGTGGTTACGACAGTGAAACGCTGGGCAATGAAGCAGGCCATGCTGAGTGCTGCCTCGCAAATGCCGATGACGGGAATGGCGGCCATGGCCCTGGCGGCATCAAGCCCGGTGTCGTCGAAGCAGGCAATGATCGCGGCCTGCGCCCCGGCACGTTCGCCAGTGGCGATTTCCATCAGCAGGCCGGGCACCGCCAGTGCCTCGTCATAATAACCCTCGATCGAGGCCGGCCCCATGGACGAAGTAACCGCGACGATTTCGGTCCAGGCTCCGGCGACACTGCGCGCGGCCGCCGCGATCGTCTCGGTCATGCTCGCCGTCGTGTTGGGATTTACCACCAGTATCCGCACGATCACGCCCTCGTCCGGCGGCGGCCGACATAGAGGATGGCGCCTAGCGTCGCCATGATCACCAGGAAGGAAAACACGGTGGTCACCGTGCCCAGCGCGTAGAGAACCGGCGTGGTGACATTGGTGGTCATGCCGTAGATCTCGAGCGGCAGTGTGTTGAAGGTTCCCGAGGTCATCAGTGTGCGGGCGAACTCATCGTAGGACAGCGTGAAGCCGAACAGGCCGACGCCGATCAGGCTTGGCGCGATCATCGGCAGCACGACATGGGCGAAGGTCTGCCAGGACGAGGCGCCAAGGTCGCGTGCGGCTTCCTCATAGGCAGGCGAGAAGCGGTTGAAGACGGCGAACATGATGAGCACGCCGAACGGCAACGTCCAGGTCAAATGCGCGCCGAAGGCTGACGTATACCAGGCTGGTCGGAAGCCGACCTGCTGAAAGACAACGCCGATGCCCAGCGAAATGATGATGGAGGGTACCACAAGGCTGGCGACCGCCAGGTAGAACAAAGCGGTGGCGCCGCGAAATTTCTGACGGAAGGCCAGCCCGGCCAGCAGCGAGACGACGACAGTGACGACCATCACCATAAGGCCGAGAACCAGCGAGCGCTTGAAGCTGCCGCCGAAATCGCCGACCGCCTGGCGTTCGAACAGATTGGCGAACCAATGCAGCGACACGCCGTTGAGCGGGAAGGTGAGGCCGCCGGTCTCGCCCTGGAAGGAGAGGATCAGGATCGCCGACAGCGGGCCATAGAGGAACAGCACGAACAGCGCGAAGAACACCGCCAGCGCGTAGAATTCAAGAGTGCGTTTTTCGTGGTTCACGTCACAGTTCCCTGCGGATGTCGACGATGCGCAGGATGCCGGCGACCATCAGCAGCACCAGCACCAGCAGCACCACGGCGTTGGCGGCGGCGGCTGGATATTGCAGCAGCGACATCTGGTTCTTCATCATCAGCGCGACGGATGCGCTCTGGCCGCCCGACATCACCTGCACGGTGGAGAAATCGGCCATTACCAGGGTGACGACGAAGATGGTGCCGATCGCCATGCCGGGTTTGGCCAGCGGGATGATGACGTTCCACAGCACCTGCCCGCCCGAAGCCCCGGCATCGCGCGCGGCCTCGACCAGCGAACGGTCGATGCGCATCAGCGTGTTGAAGATCGGCGTCACCATGAACAGCGTGTAGAGGTGGACCATGGCCAGCACGACCGCGAATTCCGAATAGAGCAGCCATTCGATGGGCTTCGGCACCAGCCCGAGATGCACGAGCGTCGAGTTGATCAGCCCGTTGCGGCCGAGCACTGGTATCCACGAGATCATGCGAATGATGTTCGAGGTCAGGAACGGCACCGTGCAGACCAGGAACAGCACCATCTGCATGGCGGTCGTTCGAATGTGGAAGGCGAGGAAATAAGCGACCCAGAAGCCGATGAACAGGGTCAGCCCCCAGACGATGAATGCGAATTTGATGGTGTTGAGATAGGTTTTCCAGGTGACCCAGGAGCCGAGAACGTCGGAATAATTGGTGGTGAGAAAGTCCGGGTACATTGTGGCGAAGTCGTAGTCCCAGAACGACACGACGACGATCATGATGATGGGCAGCAGCAAGAACGCGCCGAGGATCAGCGCCAGAGGTGCCGACTGCAGATAGGGCGCGACGGCGCCGATGGAGAACCGGCGTCGTCGGGCTGGTTTCGCGGCGGCGATTGCGGGGCGTTCGAGCGCGACTGTCATCAATGCTCTCGGGTTTGGCGATACGGCTGGGCCGCGTTCCCCTTCTCCAGCCAGGGAGAAGGGGTAGAGGAGGGCGCTTGTTCCCTTTACGCCGCGATGAACTCGTTCCAGCGCTTCACCATGTAGCGATCCTCGTCCATGACCGAGTTCCAGCAGGCGACCTTGCCCATGCGCTCTTCGAAGGAGCCGCCGTCACGCACGGCGCCGGCCTTTTCCATGACGGTGCCGTCGGGCGCCTTGATCTCGCCCTTGGCCGGCTTGCCTTCGATCCAGTAGCCCCACTCGTCCTCGGACATGAACTTCTTGGCCGAGACCATGTTGGCCGAGTAGTAGCCCTGGCGGTTGAGATAGCCGCCGACCCAGCCGGACGTGTACCAGTTGATGTATTCATAGGCGGCGTCGAGCTCGGCGCCCTTGAGATGGGCGGCGAGGCCAAGGCCGCCGCCCCATGAGCGGTAGCCTTCCTTGAGCGGCTGGAAGCGGCAGGGAATGCCCTTGGAGCGCACGGCGGCCACCGCCGGCGACCACATCGATTGGATCACCACCTCGCCCGACGCCATCAGATTGACGCTCTCGTCGAAGGATTTCCAGAAGGCGCGGAACTGGCCGGCTTGCTTGGCCTTGATTAGGAAGTCGATCGTCTTGTCGATCTCGTCCTTGGTCATGTTACCCTTGTCGGCATATTTGATGTTGCCGGTAGCCTCCATGATCATCGCAGCGTCCATGATGCCGATGGACGGGATGTTGAGGATCGCGGTCTTGCCCTTGAAGGCCGGGTCCATGATGTCGGCCCAGGTGGTGATGTCGCGGCCAACGAGGTCGGGGCGGATGCCCAGCGTGTCGGCGTTGTAGATGGTCGGCACCATGGTGAACCAGTTGGTCGGTGCCTTGGCGAAGGTCTTGCTGTCTTGCGCCTCGACGAAGCCGACCGTGTGCGGCGCCGTGCCTTGGGCAATGACGCTGTCGGGCGTCAGCTTGCCGGTTTTGAACAGCGGCACCAGTTCGTCGTAATATTTCAGCTTGCTGACATCCATCGGCTGCAGCACGCCGCTCGGGAACACCTTCTTGCAGATCCAGTATTCGATGTCGGCGATGTCGTAGCTGTCGGGCTGGGTCACGGCGCGCTGGGCGGCGGCATCGGAATCGGTCGCGGTCATCTCCAGCGTGATGCCGAGATCGGCCTTGCACTTGTCGGCGATGGCATTGAGGTTCGACACGCCGGTACCGAACTGGCGCAGCGTGATGTTGGACTGCGCCCAGATGGTCGGAAAGCCTGTGATGACGCCGGAACCGGCGGCGAAGCCGACGGCAGCAGCCCCCGTCTTCAGCAGCGAGCGGCGCGAAATTCCCGTTTTTGTTTCAGTCGTCTTTGTCATGTTCATTCCCCTGTCTTGTTTTGGTTTGGTCATTGAGTGTTGAATGAAGGCGGTCATCAATTGAGACGGCCAAGAACGACCGCGTCCTGCCGGTCCCAGGCGAGCGGCACGGCGTCGCCGACGGCGACAGGCTTTGCGAAGAAATCCGAATCGTCGACGATCACCGTGAAGTCATCGATGCCGGCGCCGTTGACCGACAACTTTACCGAATGGCCGCGATATTCGACGTTGGAAACGATGCCGGTGAAGCCGAGGCCGGGCGCAGGCGCGTCGCCGATGCGCACATGATCGGTGCGGATGGCGATATCGATCGGCGCGCCCGGCTCTCGACCGTGACCGCAGGCGGCGAGCGAGCCGCCGCCATTGACGTCGAAGACGACCATGCCGTCATGCTCGCCGGTGACCCGGCCGGACATGACATTGTGGTCGCCCATGAAGCGCGCGACGAAGGCCGTGGCCGGCCGTTCGAACACGTCGCGCGGAGGCGCCGCCTGTTCGATACGGCCCTCATTCATCACCACGATCAGGTCCGCCAAGGCCATGGCCTCCTCCTGGCTGTGGGTGACGTGGACGAAGGTGATGCCGAGCGAGGTCTGCAGTTTCTTCAGCTCGGCGCGCATGCGGATCTTCAGGAACGGGTCGAGCGCCGACAGCGGCTCGTCGAGCAGCAGCGCTTCCGGATCGGTGATCAAAGCCCGGGCGAGCGCCACGCGCTGCTGCTGGCCGCCGGAAAGCTGCGCGGGCCGGCGCGTCGCATAGGCCTCCATCTGCATCAGCTTCAGCATGTCGAGCGCCTTGGCACGGCGCTGTTCCTTGTCGACGCCCTTCATCTTCAGGCTGAAAGCGACATTGTCGACGAGATCCAGATGCGGGAACAGTGCATAGGATTGGAACATCATTGCCGTGCCGCGTTTTGCCGGCGGCAGGTCGGTGACAACAATGTTGCCGAGCCGTACGTCGCCTGACGAGATGCTTTCGTGACCGGCGATCATGCGCAGCGTCGAGGTCTTGCCGCAGCCGGAAGGGCCGAGCAGGCAGCAGTAGGTGCCCGCCGGTATCTTCAGGCTGATGTCCTCGACGGCGGTCGTCGTTCCATAGACTTTCGAAACGGACACGATGTCGATCTCGGCGGCTTTGGACATTCAGGCTTCCCCGTTTGGTGCATTAACCAAAGCATCATGCGTGCCAACCTGGGGATGTGGGGCCAAGCGTTTGAATCGTTTAAAGAAATCAGGCTTCTTGCCGGTTGCCTACCTTCGAGGCTACTTTGTGCATTGCACAAATTATGAGCTATCGCGCGCGATCTGCACAAAAATCGTATGCAATCTTTTTCGACTTCGTGTTCACTTTGCCTCTCGTGCACGAGCGAGGACTCGCGTTAGAAGAGGGCGGGAACCATCATCGCCATGAACATCACCGATCAGGTCTATTCCGCCGCAGACAGCGCCAACCAGGATCGCGCCCAGGCGATTCGCGACAGTCTGCGCGACGCCATAGTCGACCGGAGGCTGGCGCCGGGAACCAAGCTGTCGGAAGGCGAGGTCGGCACGCTGTTCGATGTGTCGCGCACCGTCGCTCGCGCGGCGCTGCAGATGCTGTCTTTCGAAGGGCTGGTGCGAACCGAGCGCAATCGAGGCGCCTTCGTTGCCAATCCATCGCCCGAGGAAGCGCGCCAGGTGTTCGCCTCGCGCCGGCTGATCGAGCCGGGCATTGCCACTGCCGCCTGCGAGCGGGTCACATCAGCCGATATTGTCGCCTTCAGGGCGCAACTCGACGAGGAGGGCCGCTTCATCGCCGAGCGCGGTCCGACGGCGCGGCGTTCCGAAATCAAGGCGTCCGGCGATTTCCATCTGTTGCTCGCCTCGGTCGCCGGCAATGCCATCCTGCAGCGCTTCATGGAGGAACTGGTTGCGCGCTCGTCGCTTGTCATTGCGCTTTACGGACGGTCTGGCGTATCGGCCTGCGGCCACACGGAGCACACGGGTATTGTCGGTGCGCTGGAAAGCCGCGACTCCGGGCTGGTGAGCCGCTTGATGCTGCACCACATCGACCACATCGAGGCTGATCTCGATCTGCGCGTCAGGGCAGGCCCAGCGCTCCGCGAGGCTCTCAATTTCTGAGGTCTAGTGTTCGTCTTCCGTGGGAAGGGGGGGCGTCTGTCCGGCTGCCTTGCGGCGCAGCATCTTGGCTAGCTTCCAGATCGTCGGGCTGTTCTTGACAAAGGCCTTCAGCCGCGCGCCCTGGCGAAGTGCCTGTCCCAGCGCACGGCCCTTGAGCGTCAGCGGAACCAGGACCTCGAAATGCTGCGTTTCGATATCGCACCACAGCCGCTTGTAGGGCTCGTCTCCGACGGAGAAATCATAGACCGCGAACCCGCTCTGGCAGGCGTTCTGGATGTTGTCGAAGAACAGGAAGTCGCCCGGGCTGGTGTTGGCGAGTTCATCCTCGGCGATCGCCCCGAACTCGCAGATCAGGCGCCGGCCCGAGCGGCTCGATCCGGTGACGGCGCGCAACTTGCCGGCGACCTCCAGCCCATGCAGCACGAAGCAAGGCTTGTCCTCGGCAAGCGCTTGCGTAAACAGCCCCCGGAAGAAAGCGCGTGTCCGGTCGTCACCGAAGACGTTGGCAATGCCCATCTTGCGGAAGCGCTGTTCCTTCATCTCGAAGAACGCGTCGAGCAGCCTCTCCACCTCGTCGGCGCTGCGCGCCTCGATGCGCCGGTGGCTGCCGACGGCCTCGAACTTGCGCGTCTGCGAACGATGCTTCTTGCGTTTGCGCTTGCCGCTGGCACGCAGCAGCAGCGCATCGAATCCACCGCTGAGGTCGACGGCCAGCGAAAGATTGGGGCTGGCGAAATGATCGAGCGATGCCAGCGGATTGGCAATGCCGTCGAGATCGGGCAGCAATCTTTCCAGCGCGATGAGATCAATATCGGGCCGGGACCCGGCGATCGCCGCGAGCATTGAGCGGATGGCTGTGATGTCGCCGCTCGCCAGCCATTGCGGTTCGGCGGCGGCGAAATTGCCATTGGCGTGGCGGCCGCCCATGAACTGGGCGACCCGCAACGGGCCGCGCTTGACCACCTCCAGCGCCACTGCGAAAGCCGGCCTGCCCTCCAGTTCGAGCGTGGCGATGAGCAGATCGGGCTTGACCTCGGCGGCCCAGGTCAAGACCCATGCCGCACTTTGCGCCGGCGCATAAAGTGCCGAACGACAGAACGCCGCATACGCCGCGAGTCCTTCGGCGGCGGCAACTGAAACCGACAGCCCCGCGGTATGCCCGGGCAGTGCGCGTGATGAAGCCTGGATCGCCGCGAGCCGCTTGCCATCAAATGACGCGGTTGCGTCAACCATACCTCAATCCTTAAGGCGTACTGATCCCGATTTGGGGGGCGCTCGGGCGTATTCCGTGCTTGGATAGCCTAGGCGCAAAAGGTGAATGAATGATCGACGGTGGGGAGGCAATCCGGAAACTGGCGCTCAACGTCGCCCGCTATACCGGCCTCGCACCGCTGGCCAGGCCGTTTGTCGGCGGCATCGGCGCCATCCTGATGCTGCACCGCGTGACGGCGACACCCGAAAAGCCCGACAGCGTCAACCAGCACCTCAACATCGCGCCCAGTTTCCTCGATGCCGTGATCGCCGACATGAGAGCGGACGGCTATGCCTTCGTCTCGATGGACGAAGCCGTGGAGCGCATCAAGGCAGGCGGCAAGGGCGGCCGGTTCGCCACCATCACCGCCGACGATGCCTATCGCGACAACATGACCGAGGCCTTGCCGGTCCTGGAGAAGCATGGCGCGCCGCTCACCATCTATGTCGCTCCAGGGCTGATCGATGGCACCGCCCACCTTTGGTGGGATGTGGTCGAGGATATCGTCAATGCCTGCGATCGCCTGACCCTGACCACACCGAACGGCCCGACCGTGATCGATTGCGCGACCCCCGTCAGGAAACATCAGGCCATCGCCCGCCTGCATGCCTATTTTACCACCGAGGTCGGCGAGGAGGACCTGCGGAGCGTGCTGCGCGATCTGGCCGCTTCGAATGGGGTCGACGCGGACGCCCCACGCCTGCGCACGCTGATGAACTGGGATGAGATCCGTACCGTCGCCGCACATCCGCTGGTGACGATGGGCGCCCATACGGTCAACCACAGCAATCTGAAGCGGCTTTCCGAGGCCGATGCGCGGCGCGAGATCGGCGCCGTCAACGACATGCTGCGAACTGAGCTTGGCGAGGAACCCCGCCATTTCGCCTATCCCTACGGCTACGCCAGCGCCGTCGGTTGCCGCGAAGTGGGCTTCGCGCGCGACGCCGGCTATGCTTCCGCCGTGACCACCCGCCACGGCGTGCTGCGCGCCGAACATTCCGGTTTCCTGCATGCCCTGCCGCGCATTTCGGTCAATGGCCGCTACCAGAGCCTGCACCATATCCGCACTATGCTGTCGGGCGTGACGACGCCGCTCGCCAACGCCGGCAAGATGCTCGTCACGATCTGACGGACTGCCCGGTCCGGGCTGGGCTCAGCGCTTGGCCCTCGGCTCCAGCATCAGCCATTTGATGATGCCCATCGCCGGCAGCACCCAGAGCAGACCGCTAAGCAGGAAGAACAGGAATTGCACCAGCGCGCCCGACTCCGACAGGCGGGCGACCGCGAAGATCGACGCGACCAGCGCGTAGATGATGACCAGCGCCAAAAGCAGGAACATTCCGATAAGCTTTTTCAGTCGAATGGGCATGGCTTGGCCTCGTTGATGGCTACCGCTTAGGCCGAACGCGGGACGCGCGCAACCTACCACATCAGGCGCGACGGCGTGCCGCGCTGCGCGGTCTTGCCAGCAGGAGTGCGATGGTTCACCAATCCGCGACATTCAACCTGCCGGGATATAGCCATGGCCGCCATCACCGCCGCCGCGCCCTATCAGGCCCGCGACCGCGACCTGCACAACCGGGTACTCGTGCGCGGCTGGCTGTACGTCGTGCTCCTGGTGCTGTTCGCGCTGGTGCTGGTTGGCGGCGCCACGCGGTTGACCGAATCCGGCCTGTCGATCACCGAATGGCAGCCGATCCATGGCGTCATCCCGCCGCTCAACGACGCCGAGTGGCAGGAGGAATTCCAACGCTACCAGCAGATCCCGCAATACACAGAGCTCAACAAGGGCATGGGCATCGAGGCGTTCAAGTCGATCTTCTGGTGGGAATGGGCGCATCGCCTGCTCGCGCGCAGTGTCGGCCTGGTCTTTGCCTTGCCGCTTCTGGTCTTCTGGGCGACGCGCCGCATCGAGCGCGGCCTTGGACCGAAGCTGGTCGGCATTCTGCTTCTCGGCGGGCTGCAGGGGGCCATCGGCTGGTGGATGGTGGCCTCCGGCCTGGTCGACCGCGTGTCGGTGAGCCAGTACAGGCTCGCCACGCACTTGACGCTGGCGGCCCTGATCTTCACCGCGACCATGGTTGTCGCGCGGGGTCTTGCTCCTCACTCCGAGCCTGCGGCCGATCGCTCGACGCAGAGATTGGCCGGTTTCATTGTGCTTCTGGCGCTGATCCAGATTTATCTTGGCGGTCTGGTCGCCGGTCTTGACGCCGGCATGAGCTACAACACCTGGCCGCTGATGGACGGCAGGATCATTCCAGGCGATCTGCTCATCCTCGATCCGGTGTGGCGCAACGTCTTCGAGAACCCGAAGACGGTGCAGTTCATCCACCGGCTCGGCGCCTATACGGTCTTCGCGGTCGCGCTCTGGCACATGATCGCCACGCGTCGGCGGCTGCCAGGCTCGACGCATGCGCGACGCGCGACGCTGTTGTTCGTTCTGGTATTGGTGCAGGCTTCGATCGGTATCGGCACGCTGCTGATGCAGGTGCCCCTGCATATGGCACTGACCCATCAGGCGTTTGCGCTTGTTGTGCTGGGCTTTGCCGCCGCCCATTGGCGCGGCACCAAAGGCGCCTATCCCTTGCCCAACGAGATTGCCGTCGGACGCTGAGCGCGGCCGATCACATCCAGAATTCGTTGGACTGCGTCGTCTTCTCGCCGTCGAATTCCGCCTGACGCAATGCGGCGGCGGATGGCGTCGACTGGCGCTGAGCGGCCTTGGCAGCCTTGTCGGCGTCCGCGGCGGTTACCACAGCTGTCTCGGAGGTCAAAAATGCGCCCGCACTGAGCGGATCGCCGCGGCAATAGACAGTTCGCGGTTCTCCTCGACCGCATTGTCGTCCTCATGGTGCCAGGCCGCGGACAGGCAACCATAGGCGATGGCATGATCCAGTATCGCTGCCGGTGATTGTCCCAGCGCCCGGGCAAAGACCTCGGCCATATCTGCGATCCGCTCCGGGGCGAGGCAAAGTGCATCGCGGTCGAGCGGGTTGTAGAACATGTTGGCGGCATCGAAACCGGGATCACCGAGCACGCCTTTGGGATCGATCACCAACCAGCCGCGCGGTCCCCGCAGGATGTTTTCGTGATGCAGATCGCCATGCAGCGGCCTGATGTCATGCGGATTGGCCAGCAACCGGTCCGCGATGGCGCCGGCCTCGACATAGAGGCTGTCATCGCCGATGACGCGATCGGTTGCGGCTTTCTTGAAAAGACTGGCGAACCGCTCCCCGAGCGGCTGAAGTTCGGGTGGGTAGGGGTGATCAGATGGCGAAAACAATTTCGCCATCATATCCGCCGCGATGGCGGTCGCTGCATTGTCGCCTTGTTCGTCGAGAACCTGCGATAGAAGTGTGTCCCCGCATTATTCGAGCAGCATGGAATGGCCGTCACGGCCGAGAAGCCGCACCGCGCCTTCGCCGCGCCGCCAGGCAAGGAAATGCTCGCCGCGCAACTCGTCGGCAACGTCGTCGAACGGCTTCAGCGCCTTCACGATCGCCGGTGAGCCGTCCTCGCGCCGCACCTTCCAGATGCGGCTCGAGAATGTTTCGGCAATGAGTTCGGGTTCGCTGACTTGCCAGCGCGCTGGAAAGGCCGGTGCGTCCATCACAGGCCGAGCATCAGGTCCATGTTCTGGACGGCCGCGCCCGAGGCGCCCTTGCCGAGATTGTCGTAGACCGCCAGCAGCAGCGCCTGGGCTCTGCTGTCGTTGGCAAAGACATAGACCCTCATGCGGTTGGTGCCGTTATAGATCTCCGGATCGATGTCCGGCACGCGCTCCAGATGCGCATAGGGCGCCACCTCGACCACACCGCCCTTGATCGCGGCGAAATGGTCCGAAATGGCGGCGTGAAGTTCGGCACCCGTCGGCACGCGTTCGAGGCCGCCGAGCTGCAACGGCACCACCGTGATCATGCCTTGGGCGAAATTGCCCACCGCCGGCTGCATGATCGGATCATGCGACAGCTTCGCATAGGCCTTCAATTCCGGCACGTGCTTGTGCTGCAGGGTCAGGCCATAGGGCAGGAACTCCGAGGCGTCCTCGCCCTTGGCGACATAGTCCTCGATCATCGGGCGCCCGCCGCCCGAATAACCCGTGATCCCGTTGACGGCGATCGGGAAATTGGCCGGCAGCAGGCCTGCGGTGACCAGCGGCCTGAGCGTCGCGATCGGTCCCTGCGGCCAGCAGCCGGGATTGGCGACGCGCTTGGCCGTGGCGATCTTCTTCGCCTGCTCCTTGTCCAGTTCGGCGAAGCCATATTCCCAGCCTTCGGCCACGCGATGCGCGGTCGACGCATCGATCACCTTGGTGGTGTCGTTGGTGATCAGCGAGACGCTTTCCCTGGCTGCATCGTCGGGCAGGCACAGGATGGCGATATCGGCGGCGTTGAGGAATTCGGCGCGCGCGGTCGTTTCCTTGCGACGCTCGACCGGAATGGAAATGATCTCCAGATCGCCGCGCTCGGCAAGCAGCGCCCGGATCTGGAGGCCGGTGGTGCCGTGCTCGCCGTCGATGAAGATTTTCGGTTTCATTGCCTGATCAAATTCCCTGATATACCAAGACTATATGCCGTTGCCATGATTGACCGCGGCGCCGTTGTGGTTGCCGTTGTTCAGCTCCTCGAGCCGTGCCTTTCGCTCGGCCAGCAGGCCGAGATACTGCATGGCCACCATCGAGCCGGCGATCGCCGTTATATCGGCGTGATCATAGGCCGGCGCAACCTCCACGACATCGGCGCCGACGATATCGACCTGGTTGAGCTGACGCAGCGTCGACAGGATCTTCGCCGAGGACGGGCCGCCCGAAACTGGCGTGCCGGTTCCAGGCGCATAGGCCGGATCGAGGCAGTCGATGTCGAAGGTCAGATAGGTCTTCTTGCCGCCGGTGCGATCGACGATGGCGTAGGCGATGTCGGAGGCGCGCATCTCCTCGATCTCATGGCCATAGAGGATCTTGATGCCGAACGTGTCGGGCGCGTGGGTGCGGATGCCGATCTGGATCGAGCGGTCGGGATCGATGATGCCTTCCTTGACCGCTCGGCCGACAAAGGACCCGTGGTCGATGCGCTTGCCGTCATCGGGCCATGTGTCCTGGTGGGCGTCGAACTGCACCAAGGCCAGCGGTCCGTGGATGGCGGCATGCGCCTTGAGCAGCGGCCAGGTGACGAAATGGTCGCCGCCGAGCGTCAGCAGGAAGACGCCCGATTTCAGGATCTTGGCCGCTTCGCGCTCGATTGTGCCGGGCGTCTTCTGATGGTTGCCCGAGTCGAGCAGGCAGTCGCCATAATCGACCACGGCGAGGTGCTCGAACAGATCGCGCGAAAACGGGTATTGCGGGTCGTTGTCGAGGATCGCCGAGGCGCGGCGGATCGCCTGCGGCCCGAACCGGGCGCCCGGCCGGTTGGTGACGGCGGCGTCGAAGGGAATGCCCCACACCACCGCATCCGCGCCCTTCACGTCCTTGGTGTATTTGCGCCGCATGAAAGACAGCGCGCCCGAATAGGTCGGCTCAAGGGCGCCACCCGTTTTGGAGCGGGCGGTGAAGGCATGGTCGATGTTCTTGGTCGCCATTACGGGTCCTCGTTTTCATCGGGGTGCAACAACTACAGAACCGGCATGGAAGATGCCAGTCACAGCTTGGGGAGACGAAACCGCGCCGCCCGGGCGCCACGGCAAGACAGGATTTGTATCATCATGACGCAGACCGCGTTTCTTAATCCGTCGGATGCCGTGGTGTCGACCCACGCCGGCACGATCGCCGGCGATCGCTTCCAGGTTCTCGATTCGTGGCGCGGCATCTGCGCGTTGCTGGTGGCGCTGTTTCATTTCCCGACCGCATCAGTGATCTCGCAGAGCAGCTTTATCGGTTCGTCCTATCTTTTCGTCGACTTCTTCTTCGTCCTTTCCGGCTTCGTCATCGCCTCCAGCTATGCCAATCGGCTGGGCCGGCCGGAAGAGGTCGCCCGCTTTGCCCTGGTCCGTTTCGGCCGCATCTATCCGCTGCATCTGGTCATGCTTGCCGCCTTTGCCGCCTTCGAATTGTTGCGGCTGATGCTGCCGCAATTGCATGGCACGGGGGCCGCTCCCTTCACCGGCGGCTTCGACCTCAAGAGCCTGGCTGCCAATCTCCTTCTGCTGCAAGGTGTCGGCTTCGAGGATCGGTTGACGTGGAATGCGCCAAGCTGGAGCATCTCGGCCGAGTTTTTCGCCTATCTCCTGTTTGCCGGCGTGGTCCTCATCGCCGGCGCACGCGCCTGGATATGGTTTGTCGCCGCCGCCGTCACCGCGCCGCTGTTCCTGCTCGGTTTCTCCACGCATCATATGGATGTGTCCTACGATTTCGGCTTCATCCGCTGCCTCTACGGCTTCTCGCTCGGCGCCCTGCTGGCCTGGTTTCAGCATGATTCCATTGCAGGGGCGCGACAGGTCCTGGTCACAAACGGCCCGCGGGTGAGCTGGACTCTTGCCGAAATCGTCATGGTGGCCGTCATCGTTCTTTTTGTCTCGCTGGCGGGCGACAATGATTTCGGCATCGCCGCGCCCCTGGTGTTCGCCCTGGCGTTGTTTCTGTTCGCCCATGAAGGCGGCTGGATCAGCGCGTTGCTCAGGACGCCCTTCATGCTGACGCTCGGCGCGCTGTCCTATTCGATCTACATGGTCCACATCTTCGTCCAGGCGCGCCTGATCAACGTCGCCGGGCTCGTCGAGCGCAAGCTCGGCCTCGGCTTGATTGGCGACATCGTGCTGCGTGGCGGGCCCGCGACAGGCTTTGGGCCCGGCTGGACAGGGACTGTAGCGATCGTCGTCATGCTCGCCGCCACCATCGCCGTGTCGTGGATCACATGGCGCCTGGTCGAAATGCCTGCAATGGCCTGGTTCCGCCGGCTCTCGAAACGCATCTGACCCGCATCGCCGGCCAACCGCTAGCCGGCTTCGTTCACCTGGATGTCACCGAGGTCGCCTATCCCCGGCTCGATCCGGCAAGGAGCGATTCTCGATGCGGACGATCTGGCTGAACCTTCTGCTTTCCACCGCGCTGGCGGCCTCCGCCGGCCAGGCCTTGGCCGGCGAAACACGAGCCAGGCAGATCCTCGACCGCTTCGAACATGCCAACCAGTGGCGCGACCATGTCATGGTGGCCGCGCACAGGGCCGGCAGCATGCAGGCCGGCAAGACGCTCTATGCGGAAAACTCGCTCGCGGCGGTTGAAGGTTCGATCGCGATCGGCGCCGAAATCGTCGAAGTCGACATCAGGCGCTCGAAGGACGGCGAGCTCATCGTCATGCATGACAGCTGGCTCGACCGTACGACGACCTGCAAGGGCGAAGTCATCAACTACACGCTGGCCGAATTGAAGAGATGCCGGCTGGTGATCGAGGGCACCCATGCCGTCACCAACGAGACCGTCTCGACATTGCGCGAAATGCTGATGACGACCAGGGACAGAATCCTCATCAATCTCGACAACAAGCTCGAAGTCGGCGACCTCCCGGGCATGATCGCGGTGGCTCGCGATCTCGGCATGGCCGAGCAGGTCATCGTCAAGGAAAACCTTTGGAACCAGAACAGGATCATCACGGTGAAAGCCGCCATGGCCGCGGCAGGCGGTGGCTTTCAGTTCATGCCGATCATTGCCGATGACGCCGTGCATGATGCCGGCTTCGCCTCGACGGTCGACCACGCTTTCGCGCCGGGCGCGATCGAGTTGATCAACTGGCGGGCGGGCGCCGAGACGTTGACCGAAACCGGCGGGCCGCTGTTTAGCACGCGTATGCGCGCCGAGGCGGTGAGGGGCGATTGGCATATTTGGGCCGACACCTATGCCATCGTCAACAAGCCGGGCGGCTTCCTGGCCGGCGGCCGCGGCGACGAACTGGCGGTCCAGGCCAGCTCGCCGCGCGAAGCCTGGGGCTTCTGGGCCGATCGCGGCGCCACCATCATCCAGACCGACGAGCCGAAGGCCGCGATCGCCTGGCTGGCGGCCAACGGTTATCGTGTGCCCTATGCCGACGAGAAGCGGCCGGCCGAACCGGCGCATACGGCCAGCATCAATTAGGACTGAAGCTGCCGATCTCCCTCTCGTGACAGTTGCCCGCCAGGTCGGAGGGCGCTGTCCCACGACCTGTCGATCACTCAAATCCGCGGCCCGAAAAACAAAGGCCGCCCGGAAGCGGCCTTTGATATCGGAAATTCGAAACGCTTAGCGCTTCGAGAACTGGAAGGAGCGACGGGCCTTGGCCTTGCCGTACTTCTTGCGCTCGACGACGCGGCTGTCGCGGGTCAGGAAGCCACCCTTCTTGAGCACGGCGCGCAGCGCCGGCTCGTAGTAGGTCAGCGCCTTGGAGATGCCGTGACGAACGGCACCGGCCTGGCCGGAGAGGCCGCCACCGACGACGGTGGCGACAATGTCGTACTGGCCCGAACGGTTGGACGCGATGATCGGCTGGTTGAGGATCATCTGCAGGACCGGACGCGCGAAATAGGTCGCGAATTCCTTGTCGTTGACGACGATCTTGCCGGAACCCGGCTTCACCCAGACGCGCGCGATGGCGTTCTTGCGCTTGCCGGTGGCATAGGCGCGGCCCGACTTGTCGAGCTTCTGGACATGGACGGGGGCCGCGGCCTGGGTGTTCGTGTTCCCGGTGGCGGCGCCCAGTTCTGCGAGCGAGGAAAGCTCAGCCATCTTATGCGACCTTCTTGTTCTTGGAATTCAGCTTGGCCACGTCGAGGACTTCTGGCTGCTGGGCGACATGCGGATGCTCCGCGCCTGCATAGACGCGCAGGTTCTTCATCTGGCGACGGCCGAGCGGGCCACGCGGAACCATGCGCTCAACGGCCTTCTCGACGACACGCTCGGGGAAACGGCCCTCGAGCAGCTGGCGCGCGGTGCGCTCCTTGATGCCGCCGGGGTGGCCGGTGTGCCAGTAATAGACCTTGTCGGTGAACTTCTTGCCGGTGAACACCACCTTGTCGGCATTGATGACGATGACATTGTCGCCGTCGTCGACATGCGGGGTGAAGGTCGGCTTGTGCTTGCCGCGAAGATGATTGGCGATGACAGTGGCAAGACGGCCGACGACGAGACCCTCGGCGTCGATCAGGATCCACTTCTTCACCACATCCGCAGGCTTCTGCGAAAAGGTTGTCATGTTTTCTGCTCTCGGTTTTGACCTTCACGGGGAAGGCGTTTCTTGTTGCTTGGATTGGCGAAAGACGCTTGTCATCAGCCAATAACAAAACGGCGGCCTTTGCGGGCCGCTGCTTCGTGAGGGCTTATAGGCGAGGGCGGTGGGTGCGTCAAGTATCGGTGGTGATTGAAGATCCGGAAAAACCTTTTAATTTCAAAGAGTAGATGAAACGGTATTATTTTACCTCACTAGCACGCTCGATTTGATAGCTTATATCCCGCTCACCGCCGCCCGCTCACGGCGGCAAGGAGGAGCCTGATGCCGATGGCGACCATCAGGGCTCCGCTCAGCCTTTGCTGCCAAATAAGGAGCGAGCTTCGGCGCGCCAGCCAGTCGCCGATCGCGCCGGAGGTCAGCGCGACAGCGCCGAGAACGACCATTCCCGTCATCTTCATGGTCGCGCCGAGAACGATGAACTGAAGCGCAGGTGACCCGGCCGACGGGTGAACGAATTGCGGCAGAACCGCAAGCATGAAAGCGAGCGTCGTCGGGTTGGTGAGGTTGCAGACCAAGCC
The DNA here is from genome assembly GCF_004792065.1 of Mesorhizobium sp. M8A.F.Ca.ET.165.01.1.1. Taxonomy (NCBI): domain Bacteria; kingdom Pseudomonadati; phylum Pseudomonadota; class Alphaproteobacteria; order Hyphomicrobiales; family Phyllobacteriaceae; genus Mesorhizobium; species Mesorhizobium sp. M8A.F.Ca.ET.165.01.1.1. The sequence continues at coordinate 543,160 of NZ_SRTH01000002.1, forward strand.
CTGCCGGAAAGCGGCCGGTATGCTGCTCTTGGTGGCAAAGACGCCGCCATCTTCGCCCTGCCGGCGCGCCAACAGGAATTTGATACCGATGGCGATCAGATAGACCGCGCCGACGACCTGAAGGATGGAGTAGAGAGATGGCGAGGACGTGACTAGCGAGGCCAGTCCCATTGCGAGCAACGGAATCTGGACGACGCCGGCCGATACACATCCCGCCGCAGTCGACAGGGCATGGCGCCAGCCTTGCCCCACGCCGCGGCTGATCACCAGCATCATGTCGGGACCGACGCCCGAAAGTTGATAGGTGAGCACGGCAGCGAGGAACGCAAGGTAGGTTGTCACGTCGGGCATGCGGCAGAACGATCTAGTCGGCCGGGCGTTCCACGCAAAGCACGAACCGGCCTGGCAGCTTATCCCCGCTTCGGCGGGATCGAATAGGTGCCTGTCGCATGCGCCACTGTCTGTCCATCGGGGCCGGCGACGATGTCGATGTCGAACACCATCAGGCTCTTTCCTAGCTTCAGGATGCGGCAATGCCCGTCGATCGGCCCGGCCTCCGCCTTGCGCACGAAGTTGATGTTGAGGTTGGTGGTGACCGAGAGCGCATCCGGCCCTGCATGGCTGAGCACGCAGACATAACCGCCGATATCGGCCAGCGTGAACAGCGCGGGGCCGGACACCGTGCCGCCGGGGCGCAAATGCCGCTCGCCGGCATTGAGCCGCACGATACAGCCGCCGGGAAACACGTCGATCGCCTCATAAGCGGCGGAACTCTCATTGAGTTGCGGAAAGACGCTCTCCATCAACACGTTGATCTGCACTGCGGTCAGCACCGGCTTGAGGTTGGTCTGGGCGGGCATGTCGGTCTCTCGTTCTGCGCATGCTTGTATGGGCGCAGGCGGGCGTTTCTGGCAACATATACATCGCCCTGGCGCAAGCGATGGGTGTTGGACGAAACCCGATCCGATATTAGATACTCTGCCGGCACGACCGGAATCGCGGAGACCTTAGCCATGGCCGAAATCCTTGCCATCAAGCCTGCTGCCGCCGAAGAGGGCCCGGTCACGACAAGGCTGGACAAGGGCGTGCTGCGCCTGACGCTTGCCAATCCGCCCGCCAACGCCTTGTCGCTGGCGGTCATGGCGGCGCTGACGGCGGAACTCGACCGCGCCAGGGCCGACAAGGCCGTTCGTGTCATCGTACTCTCGGCGGCCGGCAAGGTGTTCTGCGCCGGCCATGACCTCAAGGAAATGACCGCGCGGCGCGCCGACGCCGATCGCGGCAAGGCCTTCTTCGAAGAGACCTTTGCCGCTTGCGCCACGCTGATGCAGACGATCGTGCGCCACCCCCTGCCTGTCATCGCCGAGGTGGATGGCCTGGCGACAGCCGCCGGCCTGCAACTGGTCGCGAGCTGCGACCTGGCCATCGCCTCGCATGAGGCGACCTTCTGCACGCCGGGCGTCAACATCGGCCTGTTCTGTTCGACGCCGATGGTGGCGCTGTCGCGCAACGTCTCGCGCAAGCAGGCGATGGAGATGCTGTTGACCGGTGAGACGATCGATGCGGCAACGGCCAAGGAATTCGGCCTCGTCAACCGCGTCGTGCCGCGTGAGTACCTGAATCAGATTGTCACCAAATACGCGCAAACCATTGCGTCCAAATCGTCCTTGGTCGTGAAGACCGGCAAGGAAGCCTTTTACGCGCAGGCCGAAATGGGGCTGGCGGATGCCTATGCCTATACCGGCCGCGTCATGGTCGAGAACATGCTGGCGCGGGACGCGGAAGAGGGCATCGGCGCCTTCATCGGCAAGCGCAAGCCGGAATGGACGGACGAATAGGACGGGAGCATGGAACCGCGCATCTCCATCATCACCATCGCCACCGACGATCTCGATCGCGCGGTGCGTTTCTACGAGGCGATGGGCCTGAAACGTCATGCCGGGATCACCGATGGTGTCGCCTTCTTCCAGATGGGCGGCGCCATCCTCGGCCTGTTCCCGCGCGCCAGCGCCGAGGAGGATTCCGGCGTCGCCTTCACCAAGGCGCCGTCAGCGGTCTACCTCGCCTACAACACTCGCTCCGATGCCGAAGTCGACGAGGTGCTCGCCATGGCTGAACAGGCCGGCGGCAAGATCGTCAAGCCGGCAGGCCGCGCGTTCTGGGGCGGCTGGTACGGCTATTTCGCCGATGCCGATGGACATGTCTGGGAAGTGGCGCACAATCCGGCCTTTCCAATCGCGGAAGACGGCACGATTTCGCTGCCCGAATGATGCAGCCCCGGCGATGCTGACCAAGTGATGGCCCACCGCAAGCAGCTGACGCGGCTGAAGGCACCCTATCTCAAACGCATCCTGCTCGACCCCGAGCGCGTGAACGATTGGGAAAAATACCCGTGGAACCTGCCGCTGTTTCGCGGCCACGCCTTCGAACTCGAATTCACCACGCCGATCACCATCATCGTTGGCGAGAACGGCACCGGCAAATCCACCTTGCTCGAGGCGATCGGGGCGCTGGCCGGTTACGACGAGGCCGGCGGCGGCAAGGGTTACCGGCCGGTCGACCATTCCAGCGCCATCGACAAGAGTGGCGCCGCGCTGGCGAACACGTTCCGTGGCCATTGGCTGCCGAAGGTCACCGCCGGCTGGTTCTTCCGCGCCGAATCCTTCTATTCCGTCGCCCGCTATCTCGATCAGGCGGCGCTGGAAGACCCGTTCGGGCCGCCTCCGCCTGACTTTCTCTCCTGGTCGCATGGCGAGGGGTTTATCCGTTTCTTCGAGGAACGCTGCCGCAGGCAAGGCATCTACATACTCGACGAGCCTGAAAGCGCGCTGTCGCCTTCGCGCCAGATCGAACTGCTCAAGATGCTGCGGCGCATGGACCAGTCGGGCACCGCGCAAGTGATCATGGCGACGCACTCGCCGCTGCTGATGGCCTGTCCCGGCGCGCGGCTGTTCCGCATCAGCAGGTTCGGGCTTGAGCCCGCCGACTTTCGCGATACGGACCATTTCCGCATGCTGCGCGATTTCAGCAATGACCCGGATGGTTTTCTCACCGAGGCGTTGTATGAGGACGAGGCATGAATCACGATAGCTACGACAACACCTACATCGGCGGCATCCTCAATTCGGTGAAGACCATCGCCATGGTCGGGGCGTCGGCCAATGACGTCAGGCCAAGCTATTTCGTGCTCAAATACCTGCTGGCCAAGGGGTTTTCGGTGTTTCCGATCAATCCTGGCCAGGCCGGCAAGGAAATCCTTGGCCGGATGACCTATGCCAGGCTGGCCGACATTCCGGAGCCGATCGACATGGTCGACATCTTTCGCGCGCCGGCGGCGGTGCCAGGCATCGTCGACGAGGCGTTGCGGCTCGTTCCCTTGCCGAAAGTCATCTGGATGCAGCTTGGCGTGCGCCATGACGAGGCAGCCGCGCGCGCCGAGGCCGCCGGCATCAAGGTGGTGATGAACCGCTGCCCCAAGATCGAATACGGCAAGCTCTCCGGCGAGATCGGCTGGACCGGGGTCAATTCCGGGGTGCTGTCGTCGAAGAAGCCGCTGATGCGCCAGGGCTTCCAGAGTTTTGGCGTCCGCCAGAAGTGACGTGATCCGGGATTGCTTTTTGGCAAGAGATTCCAGTCCACTGCCGGCGCGCAAAAATTTTTCCGGGAAGCGATTGAGTTTCCCGCGCGTTCATCGCGGATCGCACGCCGAAAGGTATTTTCTTCTTTGCATTCCAGGCCGCGCTTCGCCAAGAATGCCCGGCGAATTTTGAGAAAGTTCTTGAGGGAGGTTTCCGTGACCCGTACGCCCGGTTTCAATACGCTCGCCGTCCATGCCGGCGCCAAGCCCGATCCGGCCACCGGCGCGCGCGCCACGCCGATCTACCAGACCACGTCCTTCGTCTTCGACGATGCCGACCATGCCGCCTCTCTCTTCGGCCTGAAGGCCTTCGGCAACATCTACACCCGCATCATGAACCCGACGCAGGCGGTGCTTGAAGAGCGCGTCGCCGCACTCGAAGGCGGCACGGCTGCCCTTGCTGTGGCATCCGGCCACGCCGCGCAGGTGATCGTGTTCCACAATCTGATGCAGCCGGGCGACAATTTCGTCGCCGCCAACAAGCTTTACGGCGGTTCGATCAACCAGTTCGGGCACGCCTTCAAGAATTATGGCTGGGAGGTGCGCTGGGCCGACACCAATGACGTCTCGACCTTCGAAAGCCAGATCGACGACAGGACCAAGGCGATCTTCATCGAGAGCCTGGCCAATCCGGGCGGCACCTTCGTCGATATCGAGAAGATCGGCGACATCGCCCGCAAGCACGGCCTGCCATTGATCGTCGACAATACGCTGGCTTCGCCCTATCTCATCCGCCCGATCGAGCACGGCGCGGATATCGTCGTCCATTCGCTGACCAAGTTTATCGGCGGGCACGGCAATTCGATCGGCGGCGTGATCGTCGATGGTGGCACTTTCGACTGGTCGAAATCGGGCAAGTACCCGATGCTGTCGGAACCGCGCCCCGAATATGGCGGCCTCGTACTGCACGAAACCTTCGGCAATTTCGCTTTCGCCATCGCCGCCCGCGTGCTCGGCCTGCGCGATCTCGGCCCGGCAATCTCGCCTTTCAACGCCTTCCTCATCCTGACCGGCCTCGAAACCTTGCCGCTGCGCATGCAGCGCCACTGCGACAACGCGATCACGGTCGCCGGCTGGCTGTCCAACCACCCCAAGGTCGCCTGGGTGAATTATCCCGGCTTGCCCGGCGACAAGAACAATGCGCTGCAGAAGAAATATTCGCCGCTGGGCTCGGGCGCCGTGTTCACCTTCGGCCTCAAGGGCGGCTACGAGGCGGGCATCAAATTCGTCGAGGCACTCGAACTCTTTTCGCATCTGGCCAATGTCGGCGACACCAAGTCGCTGGTCATTCACCCGGCATCGACCACGCACCGCCAGCTTTCCGACGAGCAGAAGGTCAAGGCCGGCGCTGGCCCGGACACGGTGCGGCTGTCCATCGGCATCGAGGATGTCTCCGACATCGTCGCCGACCTCGAACAGGCACTTGCCAAGGTTTGATTGCCATGGCCGAGCCAAAATTCCTTGCCGTCGGCATTGACACCGTCGATGCCGAATCCGGCGCGCCCGCGCCGGATCGTCTGATCTCCGGCGATCCGAAATTCCGCACCTGGAATGTCGAGGAGCGCGACGGCGGCCTCTATGCCGGCATCTGGGAATCGACTCCCGGCAAATGGCGCATCGTCTATGACGAATGGGAGTTCTGCCACATTCTCTCAGGCGTCTCGGTGATCGCGGAAGAGGGCGGAGAGGCGCGCACGGTCAAAGCCGGTGACAGCTTCGTGCTGCGGCCGGGCTTCAGGGGAAGCTGGGAAGTGCTTGAAACGACTCGCAAGGAGTATGTGATCAAGCTTTGATCATTTCGCCGGGAACTGGGCGAGGCACGCGTCCGAGGCCTTGTCGTGAGCGGCCAGCAATTCGCTGTCCTGCGCATCGATGTCCGCGTCCGATATCTCGTCGCGATAATATTGCGCCAGGAGATCCATCCCTGTTTGCGTGACGCCCTGCGTCGGCAGCTCGCGGGCAAGGCAGCCGCACAGGCCAAGCGCGCGGTCCGGCGAACCGGTCTTCCGGTTGGTCAGGATGAAGTTCTGCGCTGGACAGGCGTCGAGGAAGGCATCGAAGTCAAGTTTCTGCTGCTGCTGGTCGCCATGGTTGAAATAGGCCGGCTGCCACTGGCTTTTGCCGCTGACGACGTCGCAGCCGGTGCCGACATCCTCCGCATCCTTGACCAGCGCCTGCCACGGCTTTTCCCTGTCACCGGTCGGATAGACAAAGTTTTCGCCGAAAGAGGCCGCATAGGTGTCGAGATCGGCCTGTGCAAAGCCGATCGTCTGGAACCGGTTGAACTGGCACTGGCATTCGCTGGTCACCCGTTCAGCCTCACCCTCTTCGGGCTGTTCGCTCGATTTGTTTTTTCGGCAGGCCGCGATAAAGGCAGTGCCGTCGAGCGAAGAAGCCGGAAAAGTCGAGCTGTCGGCATAGCGCTCACCGTTCCAACTGGCCAGCGTCTGGTTGAGCTGCAGGTCAATAAAGCCTTTGCGCTTGAAGGCGCCGAGCCCGACCTTGGCCGGGTCCGTCAGCCTGGCGCCCGGAATGTCGCCCAGCACCTCGCGATAGCCGTCGCCCTCCAGCACGAACAGGAACAACCCGCACTTGACCCCGTCGCAGGCGGGATCCTGCACATAGACATAGATCTCGGAAAATCCGTCGAGGTTGAAATCGACCTCATAGGCGCCGAACCTCTCCGCCGGCACTTTCGCGCCAATCTGGCGTTCGAGCAGCACGCCGGCCAGTTTCCTGGCGATGGCGTCACTGTTTTGCTGCGGGATATTCTCCGGCTGCTGGGCCATGGCACCAGCCAGGCAGCCGAGCAGAATCGTCACGGCGAGCGCGATCGCGCCTCTCGAAAACAATCTCATAGCAAGCCCCAGCCCACTATGGTCAGAAGCGCACGGAGAGCGCCTCCAGCCCATGGAAGTGGTAAGTGTCGCGGAAGCGGGGCTGTTCGGCAAGATGGAGTTGTGGGTGCCGCTCGAACAAAGTCTTCAGCGAAACCTGGAGTTCGAGCCGGGCGAGCGGCGCGCCGATGCAGAAATGAATGCCCGCGCCGAACGACACGTTCTTCTGGTCCGGTCGGCCGGGCTGGAAGGCAAGGGGGTCGGCGAAGGCGTACGGGTCATGATTGGCCATGCCGAGCAAAAGCCCGATCGTCTGGCCCGGCCGCACGACGATGCCGGGCGCGATTTCGATCTCCTCATAGGCATAGCGCATGAACATGTGCAGCGGCGCGTCGAAACGCAGGCATTCCTCGACCGTCGCCGCAGTCGTTTCCGGTGAGGTGAAGAAGCGGCGCGGGTCGCCGCCTTGCGCCAGGATGGAATAGACGGCATTGCCGGTCTGGTGCACGGTTGCTTCATGGCCGGCGTTGAGCAGCAGGATGGCCGAGGAGACCAACTCGTCCTCGGACAGCCTCTCACCGTCTTCCTGGGCCGAGATCAGCAGCGACAGCAGGTCGTCGCCCGGGTTCTTGCGCCGCTCTGCAACATAGCCGCGCAGGAAGTCCGAGAACTCGCCCGCCGCCCGGTTGGCCGTGTCCTCGGTCTCGCGTGTGCGGCCATGGATGTACATGGCGACCATCTGATGTGACCAGTCGAGCAGTTGCGGTCCCATCTCGACCGGCACGCCGAGCATTTCGGCGATGATTGTGATCGGCAGGGGCGAAGCAAAGGCCGGCAGGAGGTCGACGGCCTTGCCTGGGTCGAAACGGTCGATCAATTCGTTGGCGAGCGCCTCGACACGCGGCCGCAACCGTTCGACCTGACGCGAGACGAAGGCACGGTTGACCAACGTCCTCAGCCGCGTGTGCACCGGCGGCTCCAGTTCCAGCATCGAATTGGCTTCGATGCCGTCGAATGCCTTGAGATGGGTTCTATCCTGACCGACACCCCGGCTGTCGGGAATGCCGGCCGGGTTCTGGCGGCCGAAGCGGCGGTCGCGCAGCAGTTTGTTGACGTCGCCGAAGCCGCCAAAGCACCAGAAGCCGAATTCTTCCCAGTAGAACGCATTCGATGCGTCGTGCAGGAAGCCGTAGGCCTCGTACGGATTCAGGAAGAAGGCCGGCTCGCGCGGGTCGAGCCTAAGCCGGCGAGTGGCTGGATCAAAGGCCAGATAGGAGAGCGTCGGTTTGGTCATGCCAGACCCATAGCGCGGCTTGCCAGTCCGGTTCCAGACCGTATGTTGCGTGCGGCAGCCCGATTGATTGAGCCAGCCAGTAGGGTCGCGGAAAGTCTGAACGGATGAATGTGATTGTTGTCGGCGCGGGTATCGCGGGTCTCTCCACGGCGTGGTCGCTGGTCAAGGCAGGCCACGCCGTGTCGATCGTCGAGCAGGGGCCGATCCCCAATCCGCTGGCGGCATCGGGCGACCATCACCGCATCATCCGCCGGGCCTATCGCGCGGGAACCGGCTATGGGCGGCTGATCACCGAGGCCTATGAGGCCTGGGACGAGATGTGGGCCGATCTCGGCGAGAACCACCTCGATGCGCGCGGCTTCGTCTGCGTTTCGCGCGAGCCCGGCGATGAGGCCGAGGAATACCGTGAGGGTCTGGAAGAGGGAAATTTCCCTTTCGAACTGCTGGAACCGGACGCAGCCGTCGAGCGCTGGCCGTTCTTCGAGGCTGGCTCGTTCCGCTATGCCTATTTCTCGACGGAAGGCGGCGCACTGCATTGCCGCAAGATAGCAGCCGGGCTGGCCATATGGTTGCGTGCCAACGGAGCCAATGTCTACGAGCACAGCAAGGTGACGGAGATCGATGCCGAGGCCGGCCATATCGTGCTGGAAAGCGGCGAGACGATGCAGGCCGACCGCATCGTCGTAGCCGCTGGCGCCTGGGTGCTGAAGCTATTCCCTGAGCTCGGCGGCGAATTGAGGACCTTTCGCACCGCGCTCGCCTATGTCGAACCGCCTGCCGATCTCAAGGCGGCATGGGAGGCTGCGCCCGTCATTCTCGATGTCGGCGGCAAGACCGACGGCTACATGATCCCGCTCACCCGGGGCGCCGGCATGAAGTTCGGTTCGGGCCTGCACAAGGTGCCGACCAGCAACGCCGATTGGAACCGCGAGCCGGTGTCGGGCGAGGGCGAGGTGATCCGCAACCTGTTTTCGCCGCCGATCGCCCGCATCGATGAGTACAAGGTGACCGAAGTGGTCACCTGCGCCTACACTTTCACCGATGACGAGAAATTCCTGGCACATGAGACCGGCAAGTGCGTGATCGTCTCTGCCTGTTCCGGTCACGGCTACAAATTCGGCGCGGCAGTGGGGCGCCGTGTTGCCAAAGCCATTGGCGATGGCGATATCGCCGGTCTCAAGGCCTGGCTGCGGGCCGAGGTGGCCTAACCCTAGTCCTGGCAGTGCCTGGGAATATGCACGCGCCGCCAGCCGGACGAACCTTCGCGCACCAGCACGCGGCGCGCGACGGTCTGGTAGGAAGCGGGAACATCGATGACGCGCCTTTGCTCGGGCCGCACCAGCACCTCCTCGGCGATGCTGTCATATTGCGCCGGAATGACGACGCGGCGCGTGCGTTCGGGCTGGATCACCACCGTCTCGGCGACGCGTTCGTAGCGTGCCTTGTGCCAGACCTTGCACAGCACGCGGCGGCCATGGATGACGCGCCATTCCCAGGAATAGCCGCCGCCATCGGCCCTGACGGTGTGGTAGACGGTCCGGGTGATTGCCGGCACCACTTCATACCGAACCTGGGCCGGCACGGTCATCACCACGCGCTCCCGCGTGCCGTAGATCGGCGGGTCATAGTCGACGACCTGCTGGCCGGGAGGGCTGATCATGACGTCCTCGTAGACCGTGTCATAGACATCGGGTGTGCGGACGGGCTCGTAGCATTCGACGGCGCGGCCGCCGGCCGCCGTCTGCGAAATCGAGCCGAGCAGGGTCAGCCCGGCAATGGCGAAGCGTGCGGTTTTCCCAGACATGGCACTCCCCGTTTGAACTGCAGGCAAAAGTTCAACGCTGAATTGTAGGGGAAGCCGTTGCGGAGAAAAGCGGTTTCGGCGCATTTCGTTAAGCGACGAGGTTAAGAAACTACTACTTGCGGGGGCTGGCTCGGTATTTCGGGTCGGCGTGGCATCAGCTGCTGCTAATCCTTGCCGGGAAGCTTGATTCGACTTACCCAGATGGCTAGGACGGGTCGGCCTTGCACAAGGATGAGCCGGCATCCTATTTACATCTTGACGATCCAGAACCGATTCTGCCCGAGCTGCCAGCCTGTCCGGCGCCGGAATCCCACCGCGAGACAAGAGATATCGAATGAAGAACCCCGTCGAAACCTACATGAACCTCGTTCCGATGGTGGTCGAACAGACCAATCGCGGCGAGCGGGCCTACGACATTTTCTCGCGCCTCCTCAAGGAGCGCATCATTTTCATCACCGGTCCGGTCGAGGACGGCATGGCGACGCTGGTCTGCGCGCAGCTCCTGTTCCTCGAAGCCGAGAACCCGAAAAAGGAAATCAACCTCTACATCAACTCGCCGGGTGGCGTCGTCACCTCGGGCATGGCGATCTACGACACCATGCAGTTCATCAAGCCGGCCGTGTCGACGCTGTGCATCGGCCAGGCGGCCTCGATGGGCTCGCTGCTCCTGACCGCGGGCCACAAGGACATGCGTTTTGCCACGCCGAACGCACGCATCATGGTTCACCAGCCGTCCGGCGGCTTCCAGGGCCAGGCGTCGGATATCGAGCGTCATGCCCAGGACATCATCAAACTGAAGCGTCGCCTCAACGAGGTCTATGTCAAGCACACCGGCAAGAGCTATGACGAGATCGAGAAGACCCTCGACCGCGACCATTTCATGACCGCCGACGAGGCCAAGGATTTCGGCCTGATCGACAAGGTCATTTCGTCGCGCGAGGCGGCTGAGGGAGCGTTGGCATAAAGGCTGGGTGGCAGTTGGATGGCACCATCACGCGCTTTTGGCGTGTCTTGCGTCATTTCGGCCACAATTGGCTGTTCCCTCGGAGGTCGGGATTGCCTACGTTAAGGCAATGTTGATTTTCGACGGCTTAGCTTTGCGTGGGGAAGCTGCGAATCATTGCCACGTTTTCTGATTTGTGTTTCGTACGGAATACGTTGCGGGGAGCCGGAAGACTGGCGGCGGCGGATTCCCGCGATAAATAGAGTATGCGCCCTTTCAGCCAGACCATCGGCGGGCGGCCATGAAAGGACATGAAAATGAGCAAGGTCGGCAACAACAGCGGTGATTCCAAGAACACGCTTTATTGCTCGTTTTGCGGCAAAAGCCAGCACGAGGTGCGCAAGCTGATCGCCGGCCCAACGGTGTTCATCTGCGACGAGTGCGTCGAGCTGTGCATGGACATCATCCGCGAGGAGAACAAGACCTCGATGGTGAAGTCGCGCGAGGGCGTGCCGACCCCGCAGGAGATCCTGAAGGTTCTCGACGACTACGTCATCGGCCAGCCTTACGCCAAGCGCGTGCTGTCTGTGGCCGTGCACAACCACTACAAGCGCCTCGCGCATGCCGGCAAGAACAACGATGTCGAACTGGCCAAGTCCAACATCCTGCTGATTGGCCCGACCGGCTGCGGCAAGACGCTGCTGGCGCAGACGCTGGCCCGCATCATCGACGTGCCCTTCACCATGGCCGACGCCACGACGCTGACCGAGGCCGGTTACGTCGGCGAGGACGTCGAGAACATCATCCTCAAGCTGTTGCAGTCGGCCGACTACAATGTCGAGCGCGCCCAGCGCGGCATCGTCTACATCGACGAAATCGACAAGATTTCGCGCAAGTCCGACAATCCCTCGATCACCCGCGACGTGTCGGGCGAGGGCGTGCAGCAGGCGCTGTTGAAGATCATGGAAGGCACTGTCGCTTCCGTGCCGCCGCAGGGCGGCCGCAAGCACCCGCAGCAGGAGTTCCTGCAGGTCGACACCGCCAACATCCTGTTCATCTGCGGCGGCGCCTTTGCCGGCCTGGACAAGATCATCTCGGATCGCGGCAGGAAGACCTCGATCGGTTTTGGCGCCATCGTCGCGTCGCCGGAGGATCGCCGCACGGGTGACGTTTTCCGCCTGGTCGAGCCCGAGGATCTGTTGAAATTCGGCCTCATTCCGGAGTTCGTCGGTCGTCTGCCGGTCCTGGCGACGCTGGAGGATCTCGACGAGCCGGCATTGATCCAGATCCTGACCGAGCCGAAGAACGCGCTGGTCAAGCAGTATCAGCGCCTGTTCGAAATGGAAAATGTCGACCTGACCTTCCACGAGAACGCGCTTTCTGCGATCGCCAAGCGCGCTATCGAGCGCAAGACCGGCGCGCGCGGCCTGCGTTCGATCATGGAAGCGATCCTGCTCGACACGATGTTCGAACTGCCCGCGCTCGAAGGCGTGCGCGAGGTGGTGATCTCGGAAGAAGTGGTGACCGGCAGCGCCAGGCCGCTCTACATCTATTCCGAACAGAAGGAAAAGAAGGGCAATGTCAGCGCCTGATATGGCACTTGGCCCTATATTTTTGTGGAACGGCGCCCTTGCGGCGCCGTTTTGCTGTGACGGGTATACGGCCTGAGCGATGGAGTGGATTTGCGGACGATGTTAACTCTTGATCTTTGCCCCGCTTGCATCCACCTAACACCAGAAGGCCGAGGTGCCCGATTTCTGTGCTGTAAAACTCCCGTCACAAACGGTGGTAGGCGGAACGATCCCCGGTCGTTAATATAAGATTCGCGGTTGGCCTGATGGTGGCCGCGACATGAAAGGTTGGACAATGGCCAAAATATCCAAGGCTCCCAGCGACGGCGTCTTCGCAGTCCTCCCACTGCGCGACATCGTGGTGTTCCCGCACATGATCGTTCCGCTCTTTGTCGGGCGTGAAAAGTCGATCAAGGCGCTGGAAGAGGTGATGGGTCAGGAAAAGCAGATCCTGCTCGCCACCCAGATGAATGCCGCCGATGACGATCCCGAGCCCGATGCGATCTTCGACATCGGCACGCTCGCCAATGTGCTGCAATTGCTGAAGCTGCCCGACGGCACCGTCAAGGTTCTGGTCGAGGGCGCCTCGCGTGCGAAAATCGTCTCCTTCACCGACCGTCCCGACTTCCACGAGGCCAAAGCCACGGCGCTGGTCGAGCCGGAAGAGGAAGAGGTCGAGGTCGAGGCCCTGGCCCGCTCGGTCGTCACCGACTTCGAGAACTACGTCAAGCTGAACAAGAAGATCTCGCCCGAAGTGGTGGGCGCCGCCAGCCAGATCGACGACTATTCCAAGCTCGCCGACACGGTTGCCTCGCATCTCGCCATCAAGATTCCTGAAAAGCAGGAAATGCTGGCCACGCTTTCCGTCAAGGAGCGGCTGGAAAAGGCAATGGGCTTCATGGAAGCCGAAATCTCCGTCCTGCAGGTGGAGAAGCGCATCCGCTCGCGCGTCAAGCGCCAGATGGAGAAGACGCAGCGCGAATACTACCTCAACGAGCAGATGAAGGCGATCCAGAAGGAGCTCGGCGAGGGCGAGGACGGCCGCGACGAAGCCGCCGAGATCGAGGCGCGCATCAAGAAGACCAAGCTCTCCAAGGAGGCCCGCGAAAAGGCGGAAGCCGAGTTGAAGAAGCTGAGGACGATGTCGCCGATGTCGGCTGAATCGACCGTCGTGCGCAACTATCTCGATTGGCTGCTGTCGATCCCGTGGGGCAAGAACTCCAAGGTCAAGCAGGACCTGGCCTACGCGCAGAACGTCCTCGACACCGATCACTTCGGCCTCGACAAGGTCAAGGACCGCATCGTCGAGTACCTTGCCGTGCAAAGCCGCCAGAAGAAGCTGAAGGGGCCGATCCTGTGCCTCGTCGGCCCTCCCGGCGTCGGCAAGACCTCGCTCGGCAAGTCGATAGCCAAGGCAACCGGCCGCGAATTCATCCGCATGGCGCTCGGCGGCGTGCGTGACGAGGCCGAGATCCGTGGCCACCGGCGCACCTATATCGGCTCGATGCCCGGCAAGGTCATCCAGTCGATGAAGAAGGCAAAGAAGTCCAACCCGCTCTTCCTGCTCGACGAGATCGACAAGATGGGCCAGGACTTCCGTGGCGACCCGTCATCGGCGCTGCTCGAGGTGCTCGACCCCGAACAGAACTCGACGTTCATGGACCATTACCTCGAGGTCGAATACGACTTGTCGAGCGTGATGTTCGTGACGACGGCGAACACGCTGAACATCCCTGCGCCCTTGATGGACCGCATGGAGATCATCCGTATCGCCGGCTACACCGAGGACGAGAAGATCGAGATCGCCAAGCGGCACCTGATGCCGAAGGTGATCCGCGATCATGCGCTGCAGCCGAAGGAGTTCTCCGTCGGTGAGGACGCGATCCGCGCCATCATCCAGACCTACACCCGCGAAGCGGGCGTCAGAAGCCTGGAGCGCGAGCTGATGAAGCTCGGGCGCAAGGCGGTGACCGAGATCCTGAAGACGAAGAAGAAGACGGTGAGCATCACGGCGGCGAATCTCGCCGACTATCTCGGTGTTCAGCGCTACCGCTTCGGCCAGGTCGAGGCTGACGATCAGGTCGGTGTCGTCACCGGGCTTGCCTGGACGGAAGTCGGCGGCGAGCTGCTGACGGTCGAAGGTGTCATGATGCCCGGCAAGGGCCGCATGACGGTGACCGGCAATCTGCGCGACGTGATGAAGGAATCGATTTCGGCGGCGGCCTCCTATGTCCGTTCGCGCGCCATCGATTTCGGTATCGAGCCGCCGCTGTTCGACAAGCGCGACATCCACGTGCACTTGCCGGAAGGCGCCACGCCGAAAGACGGTCCGTCCGCGGGCGCGGCCATGGCCACGGCCATTGTGTCGGTGCTGACGGGTATTCCGGTGCGGGCCGATGTGGCGATGACTGGCGAGATAACGCTTCGCGGCCGCATCTTGCCGATCGGCGGCCTGAAGGAGAAGTTGCTCGCCGCACTGCGCGGCGGCATCAAGAAGGTGCTGATCCCGGAAGACAACGCCAAGGACCTGGCGGAGATTCCGGACAACGTGAAGAACGGCATGGAAATCATTCCGGTTTCACGCGTCGGTGAGGTGTTGCGCCACGCGCTGGTGCGGATGCCGGAGCCGATCGAATGGGTCGAACCGGTCAATCCGCCGGCCGCGACCGATAGTGCCGACGATGCCGGAAAGTCGCTTGCGCATTAGTTTTTTCTAAGGTTGCAGCGCACAAACAGAAAGCCGGGCCTCGCGCCCGGCTTTTTCATGTGAAAAACCCCGGAATTCCGGGCTTTTTCCGCTTTTTTCCTGCCTTTTCGACTTGGTTGCGGGAACGCTTCTTTCTAAAGTCCGTTTCCTGCCGGATGAGTCGTAAGTTCCGGTGTTCTCATGGAAGGGAATTTTTATGAACAAGAACGAACTGGTGTCCGCTGTCGCCGACGCCGCGAGCATTTCGAAGGGTGACGCGCAGTCGGCGGTCGATGCAGTGTTTTCTGTCATCTCCGGCGAACTGAAGAAGGGCGGCGATGTACGGCTTGTCGGCTTTGGCAATTTCACCGTGTCAAAGCGCGCTGCGTCCACCGGCCGCAACCCCCAGACCGGCGCCGAAGTGAAGATCCCGGCGCGCACCGTGCCGAAGTTCTCGGCCGGCAAAGGCCTCAAGGACGCCGTCAACTAAGCGCGTTTTATTTCAAAAAACCAGAAAAGCCGGGCTTGCCCGGCTTTTCATTTTTGGACACGTATCTCCCGATCGGAAGCTCCTCAAACTGTCGGGGCGTCGGCGCGCATCAGGCCCTCTTGCTTGAGATCGGCCCAGAGCGCTGCGGGGACTTTCGCATCCAGCAGCGACCGATTGCTCTCGACTTCGCCCGGGCGCTGACCGCCAGGGATGACTGAAACCACCGAAGGGTGCAACAGCGGGAACTGCAGGGCGGCTTCGATCAGCCTGATACCGTGGCGTTTGCAGACGGCCTCGATGCGCGTCACCTGGTCGATGACATCCTGCGGCGCTTCGGAATAGTTGTAATAGGCGCCGGGCTTCGGTCCGGTCGCCAGGATGCCGGAATTGTAGGGGCCGCCGAGAACGATGCCGATGCCGCGTTTTTGGCAAAGCGGCAGGAAAGACGTCAGCGCCTCCTGTTCCAGCAGCGTATAGCGCCCGGCAAGCAGGAACAGGTCGAAATCGCCGCGCTCGGCCAGGGCCTGCGCAACCTGCCACTCGTTGATGCCGCCGCCGAATGCCTTGATGACGCCCTGGTCGCGCAAGGCGAGCAGGCCATAATAGCCCGAGCGCATGAACTCATCGATGCGCTGGTCGGATGCCTCCTTGCTGCCATGGGTGAAGATGTCGACATCGTGCACGAACAGGATGTCGATGCGGTCGACGCCCAGCCGCTCCAGCGAGGCCTCGAACGAGCGCATGACACCGTCATAGCTGTAATCGTAGACCTCCTTGCGCGACGGCGTGTCGAAGAACTTGCCGATGCCGGTGCGCTCCTCGGGCGGGCAGGCGCGCATGATGCGGCCGACCTTGCTCGACAGCACATAGTCGTCGCGCTTCCTGGAGCGCAGGAACGGGTTAAGGCGCGTTTCCGACAGGCCGAGCCCATAGAGGGGCGCGGTGTCATAGTAGCGGCAGCCGGTCGCCCAGGCGGCCTCCAGCGTCGCATTGGCGTCCTCGTCGGAGACCGCGCGGTAAAGATTGCCGAGCGGCGCCGTGCCGAAGCCCAACTCCGTGAAGGTGATGCCGCCATTGCCGATGCGGTCGAAATTCCGTGTCTTCATATCCTGCCCGTTTGCCTTGCTGATTTGTCTGACATGACACTATCATGCTCGTGGCTCGGCAAAAGCGCCGCTGAGCGTTGGACACGCATTTTCGCGGTTGCTAGCATGAACGAAATCAAGCTGTTCCGGGGAAAAGCGTGATCGGGAATTGCCAATCATCTTCGATTGCCGGCACGGCGGTGGCGCCGCCGTGAACAACTCCGGCTCGCAGATGTTCAAGACCGCGCTCGACGAGCTTGGCGCGGTGTTGGCGCGCGTCGATGGCGACCGGATCGACGCCGCCTGCGGGATGCTGGTTGGTGCCAGGCAGATCGTCGTCTATGGCTGCGGCCGCGAGGCCTTGCAGGTGAAGGGCTTCGCCATGCGGCTCTATCATCTGGGCCTGCCGGTTTCGGCCGTCGGCGACATGACCACGCCGCCGGTAGGGCAGGGCGACGTCTTCCTTGTCAGTTCCGGGCCCGGCGAAACCTCGACCGTACTCACCCTGATGCGCATCGCGCGTGAGGCAGGCGCGACCGTCCTACTCGTGACCGCCCAGGCGGGCGGCAGCGCCGCAAGCCTGGCCGATCTGACGTTGCTGGTGCCGGCGCAGACCATGGCCAACGACCAGGGATCGCAAAAGACGTCGGTGCTGCCGATGGGCTCGGTTTTCGAGGGTGCGTTGTTCCTGCTATTCGAGATCATGGTGCTGAAACTCAGGGAATTGACCGCGGCCTCGCCTGAAGCCATGCGCGCCCGCCACACCAACATGGAATAGATCATGCGCTATGAACTGATGCTGCCGCACCAGATCCGCAAGGCGATCGCGCAGAATTGGCCGGTCGCACTGCCGCTCGGCGTGTTGGAATATCATGGCGAGCACATGGCTGTTGGCATGGACACACTGGCCGTCATCAAGACGCTGGAGCTGTTCGAAAAGGAGAGCGACATCGTCATCCTGCCGCCCTTCTACTATGGCGCGGCGAGCTATGCCGTGGTGCCGCCGGAAGGCAGCGGCTCGGTGCAGGTCGGCGGCAATCAACTGGCGCCGTTCGGCGAGGAGCTGTTCTACAGCCTGCTGCGTATCGGCTTTCGCAACATCCACGCCATCATTCATCACCAGACCGAGAATTTCGCTGCCGGCATGCCGACCGATCTCGCTTTCAAGACCGCCGGCAGACAGGCGATCTTCCGCTTTCTCGAGAAGCAGCGCGGCGAGGGCTGGTGGGGCTCCGACACCATGGCCGACTACTATGCCGGACATGCCGCGGGCGAGAATTTCTTCAACTGGGTGCAGGTGCATCCGCTGATGCCGGCCGCGATGAACGGCAAATATCCTTTCGACCATGCCGGCATCGGCGAGACATCGCTGATGCTGGCGCTATGTCCGGAGGGGGTGGATGCCGCGCGTTTCGAGGACAATACGGGCTGGTATACGGCGAGTGCCAAGGAGGCGTCAGTGGAGTTGGGGCAAAAGGGTGTCGCCATGATCATGGATCACCTCAGGGCGATCCTGAGGCGCTAACGCGGGTTCTTCCTTGTCCCCCTGTGGGAGAAGGAAAAAACGCTACTTCACCGCACCAGCCGTCATGCCCATGATCAGGTAGCGCTCCAGCGCGATGCCGATGACGGCAAGCGGCGCGATGGCGGCGGTGGCAAGGGCGGCCATCGACCACCAGTTGATGCCTTGCGAGCCCGTCTGGCTGGCAACCATGACCGGGATTGTCTTGGCGTCCGTCGAGGTCAAAAGGGCGGCGAAGAAATACTCGTTCCAGCACAGCACCATCGCCAGGATGAAGGCTGCCACCATGCCTGGCAGCGCGATCGGCATGACGATGCGGAAAAAGGCGCCCCAGATCGACAGGCCGTCGACGAGGGCTGCTTCCTCCAGCTCGACGGGGATGGAATTGAACTGGTCACGCATGATCCAGATGACGATCGGCAGCACCATCAGCGTGTAGAGCAGGATCAGCCCGATACGCGTATCGAGCAGCCCGACTTCGCGGTAGAGCACCAGGAACGGCAAGGCCAGCACCACCGGCGGCAGGATCAACTGCGACAGGAAGAAGAAGGAGATGTCCTCGTTCTTGAACCAGGCGAAATGGTAGCGATAGCGGGTCAGGCCATAGGCGGCGAGGCTGCCGATAATGATCGCCAGGCTCGACGCCCCAACCGAGGTGATGACCGAATTCATGAAGCGCTTGAGGAACTCGTCGCGCACGGTCGATGTCTGGAAGATCGAGTCCGGCGACAGGCCAAGCGATCGCCAGCCTTTCCAATCCGGCTGGAAGTCGACAAACGGGATCAGGTGGCCCTGGGTGACATCCACCGCCGTCTTGAACGATGTGGTGATGGTCCAATAAATCGGAAACAGGCAGATGAAGCCCCAGCAGGCGAGCGCGCCGTAAATGAAGACGCGGCTGGCGACGAAGCTCGCCGGCGAGCGGATTTCGGATGCGACGTAGTCGGTGGTCTGAACGCTCATCTTGCCCTAATTCACATTGCGCACGAAACGGCTGGCGAATTTCAACAGCCAGGTCACGAACACTACGATGATGACGAGATAGGCCATCGCCAGCATGGTGCCGTAGCCGACATTCGAGCGGTCTCGGTACTCGCGGTAGATGAAGCTCGACACCGAATCGGTGGCGCCGCCCGGACCGCCCGAGGTGACCGTGATGATGATGTCGGCAAGCTTCA
Source organism: Mesorhizobium sp. M8A.F.Ca.ET.165.01.1.1 (assembly GCF_004792065.1). Taxonomy (NCBI): domain Bacteria; kingdom Pseudomonadati; phylum Pseudomonadota; class Alphaproteobacteria; order Hyphomicrobiales; family Phyllobacteriaceae; genus Mesorhizobium; species Mesorhizobium sp. M8A.F.Ca.ET.165.01.1.1. The sequence goes on from NZ_SRTH01000002.1 coordinate 562,207, forward strand.
GCTTGAAGATGATGCGCAGGATCACCGCCGTTACCGACACCGGCAGCATCAGCGGGAAAGTGACCTGCCAGAAGGTCTGCCAGGCCGTGGCGCCATCGACACGTGCCGCCTCCAGCACCTCGCGCGACATCGCCTGCAGCCCCGCCAGCAGCATGATCATCATGAATGGAATGAAGGTCCAGGCGTCCAGCAGCATGATCGAGATGCGGGCGGTGATCGGGTTCGAGAAGAAGGCCGGGTCTTCCCAGCCGAGATGGCGCGCCAGCGTCGCCGCCGGTCCAAAGCGATATTCCATCAGCGACTTGCCGATCATCCACGAGACCGCAACGGGCGACAGCATCAGCGGCATCAGGAACACCACCCGGAAGAATTTTCGGGCACGAATCTGCGCGTTGAGCAGCAGCGCCAGGCCAAAGGCCACGACATATTCGACCAGCACCGCCAGCACGTAGAGGACCATGTTGAACAGGGCGTTGCGGTAGTAGGGATCGGCGAGCATCTGCCAGAAATTGTCGAGCCCGTTGAACCTGCGACCGCTAAAGGAGCTGAGGTTCCAGTCGGTGAGCGCGATGTAGAAGCCGAACAGCGTCGGGAAGATCACCATGGCGATGGTGAACAAAAGAGCGGGCAGCAGGAACAGCGCGCGCTGGCCGTCCTCGCCGCGTGTCAGAACCTGGCCGATGCCGATCGCCACGCCCCACAGCACATAGGCGTAGACCACGGGCCGCCATGTCTCGAAGCCGATCGTATCGACCTCGGTCTTGTAGAGGATCTGCAGCACGATCGTTGCCAGCAGGCCGAGCGTGGCAATCGCCATCAGCGCCCAGCCCAAACGCCGGCGGCCTGGCGGGATCAGATCATGGGGGGCGGCGTCTGCCGGCCACCGGGTCGCGGTCGAAGTCTGGTCAGCCACAAATCTCGCCCGTTTGGAAGGGAAGGCTGTGGTCCGGCGTTGCCGCCGGACCACGGTTCAAAGGGCAGCTTACATGCCGAGCGAGGCCTTGTAGAGCTTGACCTGCTTGTCACGGCCGATCTGGTCGGTGAGCTTCTCCCAGGCGGCTGCGATGGCGTCGGCGCCTTCCTGCGCCTTCATCTTGCCGGCGAAGGTGTTGGCCAGGATATCCTCGGCGGCGCTGTAGTACTGGAAGATGCCGGGGATGCGCGGCTCGATTGCCGCGTTGGGATGGTTGTAGCTGTCGCCTTCCGACTTCAGGTACGAGGTGATGAAAGCCTCGTCGTAGCCGGCCGCCACCCATTCGGGAATGTCGAAATGGGAGTTGCGATAGGGCTGGAAGCCCGACGGATACATCGCCGTCCAGATCGACAGGTCCTTGCCGCCGAGATGGGCGGCCGCCGACCATGCCGCCTTCTTCTTCTTCTCGTCGCTATCGACGCGGGCCATGACATAGACGCCCCAGCCGAGATAGGCGCAGTTGGGCGAATAGTTCGGGCCGCTGGCGAGCTTCTCCCACTTGCCGGTCTTGGAGTTGTAGACGTCGTCGGAGCCCGGCAGGATCGAGAAGCCGGTGACGTCGCCGATAACCGAGCTATCGTTGGTCTTGACGTTCGAGCCGACGTCGCCCCACCAGGGGATCATCGAGCCGGTGCCGGCCAGGAACTGCTGGAAGGCGGTGGTGTTCGGATCGGCATTGATCTGGTCGGCGGGTTCCGACGGCAGGGCATCGATGACGTCCTGGATGGCGCGTACCCAGGCCGGATTGTTGACGCGCGGCTTCATCGTGTCGGCGTCGAACAGCCAGGCCTTGTCGTCGGGATGCTTGGCGTAGGCGGTGGCGCGGCTGCCGAGGAAGTAGAAGCCGAAACCGCCCCAGGGCTTGGGCGCGTCGAGATAGCCATAGACATCCTGGCCCTTGAACTTCTTGCCCTTGAGGAACTTGGTCACGGCCTGAACCTCTTGCCAGGTCTTCGGCACGCCCCATTCGCTCGTCGCTCCGCTATCCTTCCACTGCTTGGCGAGGTCGGCGTCTGCAAACACGTCGGTGCGGTAGTTGAAGTTGTGCGCGTCACCATCGATGGTGACCCGATACTGCTTGCCATCCCAGGTGCCGACGGGCGGCTTGAGGTAGTTGACGAGATCGTCGAAGTCGATCTGTTTCTTGACCCAGTCGGGCATCTCCGAAGTCAGGCCCTTGCCGCAGACGTCGCCCTCGAACGGCGCGCCCATCTCGATGATGTCGAAATCGACGGTGCCGGTGGCGATCGACTGCTGCAGCCGGGCGTTGTAGTCGGCCTGCGCCAGATCGATCCAGCTGATCTTGGCGCCGGTATAGGTCTCCCATGGCTTCAGGAAACCACGGAACAGCACATTGTGCAGGTTCTGGTTGTTGAGGCCCATGAAGGTGAGCTCGACGCCGGCGAACTCGCCTTCCTTGACATTGGCCTTGGTCGCCTCGAGGCAAAGCTCGCCGACCTTCTGGAAGTCGGCGTCGGTCGGCTGGCCTTTGCCAACCCCGGGGATCTGCAGGATCTTCGAGCGCAGTTCGCTTGCGGCGGAAGCCGGGCGCGTCAGGGCGCCAAGCCCGGCGCCGGATGCGGCCGCGATCGCGGCCATCGAGGCCGCGCCCTTCAATATGTCGCGCCTTGTCGCGCCGGCACGGACCAGTTTGTCGTAAAGACCTACTCGCATGGACTATTCCTCCCAGAACGTTAGTCGTGAATCGAAGTGCCAATCGTGCCGGGCGCTGGCCTTGTTCAGAAGCGAAACCAGGACCCCAACCTGCGTCGCCTCGCGTTCCGTTTTTTCGGATAGAGTACCGGCGTTCGGATTGGCGCTCGTCACTATTCTCACAACCAAACGCCGTGTCAACGAGGACGGGTTCTTATCTATAAGGGACCGACTTGCCCTGACCGGTCGCGTTGGTTAGCTTCTGCGCCTACGGCCAGTTGGAGCCGATGGGGGAACGATGGCTCAAGTCGCGATCAGCAATGTGGCCAAGGCGTTTGGAACCGTCAAGGTTCTGCACGAAGTCAGCGTCGACATTGCCGATGGCCAGTTCGTCGTGCTTGTCGGGCCGTCCGGTTGCGGCAAGTCCACGCTGCTCAGGATGGTGGCGGGGCTCGAGACCGTCTCCGGCGGCACGATCGCCATCGGCGATCGCGTCGTCAATCACCTGCCGCCCGCAAAGCGCGACATCGCCATGGTGTTCCAGAACTATGCGCTCTATCCGCACAAGACGGTCGAGCAGAACATGGCCTTCGCCCTCAAGCTGCGGAAAACCGACCCGGCCGTGGTGGCCGAGCGGGTCAAGCGCGCCGCCGACATCCTCGACCTCAGCCCCTATCTGAAGCGCTATCCGCGCCAGCTTTCCGGCGGCCAGCGTCAGCGCGTCGCCATGGGGCGCGCCATCGTGCGCAATCCACAGGTATTCCTGTTCGACGAGCCGCTTTCGAACCTCGACGCAAAGCTGCGCGTGCAGATGCGCACCGAGATCAAGGAACTGCACCAGCGGCTGAAGACCACCACCATCTATGTCACGCACGACCAGATCGAAGCCATGACGATGGCCGACAAGATCGTCGTCATGCGCGACGGCCGCATCGAACAGGTCGGCGCGCCGCTGGAGCTTTTTGACCGGCCGGCGAACCTTTTCGTTGCCGGTTTCATCGGCTCGCCGTCGATGAATCTGCTCAAGGGTACCGGGCGCAAGGGCGGCGTCGACATCGCCGGGACGCTGTTCCCGGTCGCTCCGAACAACGCCGTCGAGGAGGGGCGCGCTGTCGTCTATGGCGTGCGCCCCGAGCATCTCGAGATCCATCCCGATGGCGTGCCGGCGAAGATTTCCGTGGTCGAGCCGACCGGCTCGGAAACCCTGGTCTTCCTGCGTTTTGGTGACGGCGAGATGGTGGCGCTGTTTCGCGAACGCCATGACTTCAAGCCCGGCGATACGCTGAAACTTCGGCCAAGGCTCGACCATATCCATCTGTTCGACGCCGAGACCGGCAAGCGTCTCTGATCGCAACGCACTTCACGAGGACCATCATGCTCAAAGGGATCGATCCGTTGCTCAATGCCGACGTGCTCCAGGCATTGCGGGCGATGGGACATGGCGACGACCTGATCATCGCCGACACCAACTTCCCGTCCGATTCGGTCGCGCGCCGGACGGCGCTCGGTCGGGTGCTGCGCATCGATGCCTCGGCGGCACAGGTGGTGAAGGCGGTGCTGTCGCTTTACCCGTTGGACACGTTTGTCGACGACTCGGCCGCCCGCATGGAGATCGTCGGCAAATCCGACGAGATCCCAGCGGTGCAAAAAGAAGTGCAGAAGGAGATCGATGCCGCCGAGGGCAAATCCTGGCCGATGGTGCCGGTTGAGCGTTACGCCTTCTACGAGCGCGCCAAGCAGGCTTATTGCGTCATCCAGACCGGCGAACGCCGATTCTATGGCTGCTTTGCCTTCCGCAAGGGCGTCGTGCCGCCGGATGCGGAGTAGCGGCATGGCCTCGGGCAAGCCGATCGTCATCCTCGGTGTCTTCGTCGCCGATACGGCCTACAGGGCGCAGCGCCAGCCGCGCATGGGCGAAACGATCCTCGGCAACTCCTTCAAGCTGGGACCAGGCGGCAAGGGGTCGAACCAGGCGGTGGCGGCCGGCAGGTTGGGGGCCGACGTCACGTTCCTGACCCGGCTCGGGGTCGATGCCTTCGCCGACATGGCCAAGCGGACCTGGAAGGATGCCGGCGTGAAGAGCGCCGCCATCGATACGCCGGACAGCTATACCGGTGCCGCCTACATCTTCGTCGAGGAGGGAAGCGGCAACAACGCCATCATCGTCAGTCCCGGCGCCGCCATGCTGATCACGCCGGACGATATCGAAGCCAATGCCGAGCTGATCCGTGGTGCCGGTGTTTTCGTCACGCAGCTCGAACAGCCGATCGACGCCGCGCTGCGGGCGCTGGAGATCGCGCGCGGGGCAGGGGTGACGACCATTCTCAATCCGGCACCGGCGGCAAAGCTTCCCGACCGCGTCTACACGCTCTGCGACTATCTAACACCGAACGAGACCGAAACCGAGGACTTGACCGGGCTGAAAGTCTCCTCGGTCGATGAAGCGCGCGCCGCCGCCGGCAAGCTGCTGGAAAAGGGCGTTGGCACAGTCATCGTCACGCTCGGCGACAAGGGGGCGCTCCTGCACACGAAGGATCGCTCCGAGCATGTTTCCGCCATCAGCGCGGGGCCTGTGGTTGAGACGACGGGAGCTGGCGATGCGTTCAATGGCGGCCTTGCCGCGGCACTTTCGCGCGGCGTGGAGCCTCTGGAGGCGGTACGCTTCGCCTGCGCCGTTGCCGGCATTTCCGTGACCCGTCCAGGCACCGCACCGTCTATGCCGACAGTGCAGGAGGTCGAGGCGCTGCTGGCCAAGAGCTGAGGCAATTGCACGGGGCTCGCAGGCCACCCCGGAGGCCGGACTGTTCGGCCTCCGATGTCTCGTGTTCGATGGGCGTTGAGAAGCTACTGCTTGATATAGCAACGCTTCCCGGCATCGGGAGCGGGATCGCCGAAGGATTCATTGTCGCATTCGACGCCATCCCGGAACACGTCCTGCGTGAACCGGCCGCGCGCGCCATACCTGACCACCTTGCGGCCATAGAAATCGCAGAATTCGCCTTCGTCGGCACAGGCCACCCATCTCTCGCGGCGAGGCTCATCGTAACCGCCATCGGCTTCGCCACGACCGCGTAACACGATATAGCACGTCTTTTCGTGGCCGGGCGCAGGGTCGCCAAAAACGCGAGTTGAGCAGGGGACCGCGTCACGGTCGATAAAGCGCGATGTAGTGCGGCCCCCGTCACCAAAAACCACTTCAGCCGGAAATGGCAGTCGGCAAATGCCGCCCTCCCTTGCGCATCGCTGAAGCCGAGCAGCCGAAGCAGTGGCGGGAAAGATGGTGGAAGCAACCATTGTAAGGCCAGCAAGGCTTATGGCCGTGAACACCGTGCTCATCGAGGTGGTTGAGGCGATAGACACTGTAAGTCCTCCCGGGTCGTTCAGGCTGTATGGTTATGGTAGCCGGATTATCTCAGGCCAGGATATTTCAGAGGTGAATCAAGCGTTTTTTTAGGCGGAAGCGCAAGCCCCAAGCGGTTTGCCTGGCGCAAACGTCAGGCCAAGGGAGATATCTGTCAACGCAGGAGCCGAAACAAGCCGGCAGCCGACGTTCCGAGCTGACAGGAGACAAATCTCATCCGGCACCACGATCATGGCCGCAAGCCCATGCATGGCAGATCGAACCCAGATTTGAAAGGTTCTGGATCACATCCCCATACATGCATCTTTGACAGACAACGTCGACATTTCTACTAAGCCAAGGGTTTGTGTCCCTTGAGAGAAATGGCGCGAGTGACGGGGCTCGAACCCGCGACCTCCGGCGTGACAGGCCGGCACTCTAACCAACTGAGCTACACCCGCGCATTGACGAGCACGTGTCAGCCGTGTTCGTCGTTGGGGCGCTGGATAAGGGGTTCGCTACCGGGTGTCAAGCGCACCAAACCATCATAACGCCAAACAGGAGAAGGTTTTTTGACAGCCGGCATTTTGTTCGCAAATCCGGCCTGCGAACAGGGCGCCTCGCGCTCATTTGGCCTTGCGAAGCAAGTCCCGACCGCTTAAAGGTCCGGCCCGGAGCGGGCGATTAGCTCAGTTGGTAGAGCGCTTCGTTTACACCGAAGATGTCGGCGGTTCGAGCCCGTCATCGCCCACCATATCTTTCCCCCAGTTGATGTTTTCCGGTTGCGGGCGCCACGAAATCGCCACGTCGACAACGGGCAATAGCTCACCTGTTGTCCTTCGTGCGGGCGGTGCATTGCTTTTTCACGGGTGAGCGGCATTTTCGCAGGAAGTTTTTTGGGCCTCGGGCGTTTATCTCAATAGAGATAGCCATTGCCGTGGAGCTACAGCTCCCGCCGGGGGCAACTGGGCCTCTCGGCTCGCGACCGCGGGTTTGTGGCTGCAGGTCAAGGGAAAATGCCCGTTCAAGCTTTCATTAACCGAATTGCCACGGCCGTCCCTGATCACGGCGTTCACGAATTCTTCCTTCAATTTGCGGGCTCCCAGTTGGCAGATCCCCGCCGCCGCGCAATTTTCAATCGCATGGCCGACAAGGGCGGCATCGAACATCGCTATTCCTGCTTCGCACCCGCTGGTGATCCTGAGGGGCTGAGCGTCGACCTGGCGGGTGTTTTCAAGCGCGGTGCGTTTCCGGGTACGGCCAAACGCATGGAAATGTATTCCACTGCCGCGCCCGCGCTGGCCGAGCGAGCATTGGAGCGACTCCTGGAGGGCGAAGACAGGAAAGGTGTCACGCATCTGATTGTCACCACCTGTACGGGCTTCTCCGCCCCCGGCATCGATCTGGACATAATCGCCCGATGCAATCTGCCCACCACCGTGGAGCGCACGATCATCGGCTTCATGGGATGTTATGCGGCAATCAATGCGCTCAAACTGGCGCGGCACATCGTCCTGTCGGAACCTTCGGCCCACGTTGTGATTGTCTGCATCGAACTCTGTACGCTCCATCTCAAGGAGACGGCCGATCTCGAAAAACTGCTGTCTTTCTCGCTCTGGGGCGATGGCTGCGCGGCCGCGTCGGTGACCTCCCGCCCTTTCGGCATCGGCCTGGACAGTTTTCACGCGATCGTGGACGCCGACGCCCGCGACTTGATGAGCTGGAGCTTGCACGACGACGGTTTCGACATGGTTCTGTCGGGGCAAGTTCCTGCTGCAATCCAGAATGCGCTTGGCAAAGGGATCGGCGCCATCTTGGGAAACAGGATCGCCGCCAACATCGACCTTTGGGCTGTTCACCCGGGTGGGCGTTCCATTCTCGACGCCGTGGAGCGCGCGCTGGATCTTCCTCCCGATGCGCTGTTGCCGTCGCGCGATGTGCTTCGCGAAAACGGAAACATGTCTTCCGCCACAGTCATGTTCGTGCTGGAGCGGATGCTTCGCGGGTTCACGGATGATGACGTGGGCTGTGCAATGGCATTTGGCCCCGGCCTCACGGCCGAGACGATGATGTTCCACACCGCCGGCAGTGCCTGACATGGCCACCGGTCTCGACAGCCGTCTTATCCAGCCGGAACTGCTCGATCATTTGCCTCCCGACGATCCCAGGGCGATTGGCTCCCGACGTGATCTGATTTGGATAAATTCGCTGATGTTTCAACATGCGATCATGTCCAACCTCCTGAAGGCCAGCGTGCGCGAGGGTTCGATCAGAATCTTGGAAGTCGGGTCCGGCGACGGTGCATTCATGCTCTCGGTTGCAAGGCGCCTCGCCACGAAGTGGATCGACGTGGAGCTGGTCATGCTCGACCAGGTTGACCTCGTCACCGACCGGCGGCGCGCCGATTTCGCGGCTCTGGGCTGGCGGGTTGAAACCGTTACCGACAATATCTTCGACTGGATCGCAAAACCCGGGGGTGCCGCCTACGACGTTGTCTCGGCCAATCTGTTCCTGCACCATTTTTCCGACACCGCCTTAAAGATCCTGTTCGAAGCCCTATGCCGTCTGGCGCCAGTATTCCTCGCCGCCGAGCCGAGCCGAAACATTGTCGCTTTAAAAGCATGCCCGCTCCTGCGCCTTGTCGGTGCAAACCAGGTCACCATGCACGATGCGGCGGCAAGCGTCCGCGCAGGTTTCGCTGGCAAGGAACTTTCCGGTTTGTGGCCTCTCGGTTCCGCGCAGCAGTGTGAAGAGCGCAGAATTGGCCCGTTTACCCACGCCTTCCGCGTTTTCCCCAAGAAAGGACTTGCGCGATGTACGATGCCATCGTCATAGGTGCCGGCCCAAGCGGCTCGTCGGCAGCATTGGCCTTGCGCGGCCAAGGTCGTTCTGTGGCCATCATCGAAGCAAGCGAGTTTCCACGCCGCAAGGTCTGCGGCGAATTCATGTCGGCGGTCAATCTGGAGCTGTTGGACCGTCTGGAGGCGGGCGTGGCGGTTCGTGCCAAGGCAGGGCCGGAAGTCAAGCGGGTTGGCTTGTTCGCGTCGGGCCCTGGCATCATAGCGGGCATGCCGCGCGCCGCGGGAAATGCTTTCGGGCGGGCGCTTGGACGGGACGTTCTGGATGGCATCCTCTTGGACACGGCGCGCAATGCCGGAGCCGACGTTTTTCAGCCGTGGCGCGCAGTGGAGATCGCCAGCAATGGCGATCGTGCCATCGTCCGGATCGCCAACAGGGAGGGCCAGACAAGTCTTAGCGGGCAGGTGGTGATTGCGGCGCATGGCTCCTGGGGGCAGGGCAGGTTGCCAACCAATCTCCAGAAGAGCAGCGCGGCATCCGATCTGTTTGGCTTCAAGGCCCATTTCAGGGGAGCGTCGCTCGCTCGAGACCTCATGCCGCTCCTGGTGTTTCCGGGCGGCTATGGTGGCATGGTGTGGGCGGATCAGGACAGGATATCGCTGTCGTGCTGCATACGCCGCGACGTGTTGACCAGGCTGCGCAAAGAGGGCGGTGCGATGTCCGCGGCCCAAGCCGTTCACGCGCACATACTGGCATCGTGTCCGGCCGCGGTTTCCACGATCGGCGACGCCAGCCTCGAAGGTGAATGGCTTGCCGCCGGTCCCATACGTCCGGGGATGCGCCCACGATTTGCCGACGACATATTTCGGGTCGGCAACATCGCCGGCGAGTCTCATCCCATCATCGCTGAAGGCATCTCCATGGCCCTGCAGTCCAGCTGGCTTCTCGCTGGCGAATTGGCAAGGTTCGAACAATGGGACCGGACGGCGCGCATCGCCGTCGGCAAACGCTATTCAAGAGCGTGGAGCCGGCAATTTGCCACTCGCATTCATGCCGCCGCACTGTTGGCGCGCATTGCCGTCCTCCCCAACTCTAATACGGCGATGAAGACTTTCGTGGGTTGGTTCCCGAATAGCCTGACCTTAGGAGCCAGATTGTCCGGCAAGACGAAAGCCTTGCCTGCTCTCAGCCATCCGTAAGGGCATGAAGCCGGCCGGACACTTGGAATTCGCTGAAGCGCTGGAGCCCGATCGCAACTCAACAGGCAAACGCTTCTTGGCGTATGGCTGCCCGCTCACGGCGGCACCATCCGGAAATCCTTGCCCTCGGGCAGCAATTGCCCGCCGTCGACGACAATGGTGGTGCCGGTGATGTAGCTGGCGTCGTCCGAGGCCAGGAACAGGAAGGCGTTGGCCACGTCGCGCGGGCTGCCGAGCCGGCCGAGCGGGATCGAATCCTCCATGTTCTTGATATAGGCGGCGCCGCGATGCTGTTGGATGGCTTCGGTGAGGATATTGCCGGGTTCGACGCCGTTGACGGTGATGCCGTAGCCGGAGAATTCAAGCGCCGCCGCGCGAATGAAGCCGTTAATGCCTGCTTTCGTCGCCGAATAATGGCCGTGGCCAGGGCTGGTGACGTGGGGGCCGGTGATCGATGAGGTGTAGAGCATGCGGCCAGAGCGCTGCGCCTTCATCGGCACGAGGGCGGCGCGGCTGGCATTGAAAGTGCCGCGCAGGTTGACGGCCATGACGCGGTCCCAGTCGTCGGCGCTGGTGTTTTCGATCAACTGCCAGGGATAGATGCCGGCATTCTGCACGATGATGTCGAGGCGGCCGTGCTGTTTCAGCGAAAGTGCCACCGCGGCCTCGGCGTCGCTCATTTGCGAGATGTCGGTGCGGATGAAGGGGACGCCCAGTTCATCCGCACTTGCTTGCCCCGCCTCCGCCTCGCTGTCGGCCAGCACGAGCCGTGCGCCTTCTTCCGCAAAGCGCAGCGCGATGCCCTTGCCGATGCCGCGCGCGGCGCCGATGATCAGCGCCACCTTGTCTTTCAGTCGTCCTGTCATGCCAATCCTCGCCTCACGCCCTCTCACGCCAGTCTTTGGCGAATGGTTTGCTTGAATGCGTCGAGCAGCACCGCGGCCAGAACCAGCAGGCCGTGGATGACCTGGGTGAAATTGGCGGGCAGGCCCATCAGGTTGATCGCCGTGTTGATGGCCGAGAGCAGGAGCACGCCGGCATAGACGCCCGGCAAGGTGCCGACGCCGCCCTTCAGGCTGACGCCGCCGATAACCACGGCTGCAAAGGCATTGAACAGCAGGCCGACGCCAAGATTGGCGGTGGCGCCGGAGGTGCGGATCGCCAGCAGCCAGCCGGCGAGCCCTGCGATGGCGCCGGCGAGCACGAAGGCGATGATCAGGTTGCGGTTCACCCGGATGCCGGCGCGGAAGGTCGCGGTTTCATTGCCGCCGATCATCACCAGGTGCCTGCCGAACGGCGTCTTGGCCATGATCAGCGAGAAGACCACGAAACAGGCCACCGCGATCCAGGCGGTAAGCGGCAGGCCGATCAGGCGCTGGATGCCGAACCACCGGATGGCGGGTGCCAGATCCTGTGCCGAGCGGCCGCCCGAAATGACCAGCACGAGGCCGCGTACCCAGATGTAGGAGGCGAGCGTGATGATGAAGGCGCTCATCTTGACCTTGACCACAAGATAGCCGTTGAAGGCGCCGATGAGGCCGCCGACGGCCAGCGCCAGCAGCAGCGAGACCGGAACCATCAGCCATTCCGGGTGCAATTGAACACCGAGGCCGATGCCCGAGGCGCAAAACAGGATGCCCACCGCCATGGCGCTGAGTGCGGCGACGGATTCGACCGACAGGTCCATGTGGCCGGCAATGATGACCAGCGCCAGGCCGATCGACATGACGCCGAGCACGCTCGACGCCTCGATGATGTTGGCGAAGATGCCGAGTTGGAAATAGTTCGGGATGAACAGCGAGAAGACGACCAGGACAAGGAGCAGCATGAACCAGACGAGGTTGTCGAGGACGAACTCCAGGGCGTGACGCGTGCGAGGGTTCATGTGTCGATCCGGTTGGCATGCGCAATCAAGGCCGCAGCGAATTGTCTGCGTCTCGTTTCATGCGGGCAGGGATGGGCTCCGGGCCAGGTATGGCCCGGAGCGTTCAGGCGACATGCCTATTCGACCGACTTGACCGTATCGGTCGGCGGCTTCTGGTTGCCCCAGAAGGCCGGGTTGTCGACGTTCTCCTTGGTGATGGCGGCACCCGGAATCTTGATGTTCGGGCCCCACGCTTCCTTGGTGACGGTCGATTTCAGGCCAAGCACGTCGTATTCGCCGGGCTTGATCTCTTGCTTCTTCGCGACCTTGTCCATGAACATGGCGACGGCCGCGGCCTGTGCGTAAAGCGGCTGCTCTACTTCGACATTGAGCCAGCCCTTGCGGATCAGGTCGAGGCCGACCGGCGCGCCGTTCGAGCTCATCAGCATCACGTCGCCCGGCTTCTTGCCGGCGGCCTCTAGCGAAGCGACGGCGGCGACCGACAGGTGCGCGGCATGGCTGAAGATCAGGTCGATGTCGGGATTGGCCAGCATCTGGTCGGCAACGATGGTGCCGGCATTGCTGGCCTCCCATTGCATGGCCGGCAGCGAGATGATCTTGACGTCCGGGAACGCCTTCATCTTCTCTTCAAAACCCTTCTGGATGTCGAGCGTGTAAGGATCGCCGGGGTCGCCAAGCACCTGAAGGACCTTGCCCTTCACCGAGCCGTTCTTGGCTTTCAGAAGCTTTTCGGCCTGATCGGCGGCGACATAGCCGATCTCGACGGTACCCGCGACCGACGTGAAATCGGACGGTGTCGACGTGATCTGGCGATCGAATTCGACCACCGGAATGCCGGCGGCGCGGGCGGCCTCGATCGATGGTTTCAGCGCATTGAAATCGACGGCGGCCAGGATGATCGCCGCCGGCTTCAGCGCGATCACGTCGTTCATCTGCGATTGCTGCGCGTCGGTCTTGTTGTCGGCGTTCAGCGTCTTCATCTCGTAGCCGGTCTGTTTCAGAAACAGCTCCAGCGCGCTCACCGATCCGGTTTGGAACTCGTCGAGCAATGTCGGCACCAAGTAGTAAACAATACCCTTGGACTGGGCGAATGCCGGCGTGAGCGTGGCAAAGGCCAGTGCCAGGATACCGAAGACAGCAAGAAGTATTCGCTTCATGTCGTTGGCTCCCTGTTAAGCCGGACCCCTCTTTGTCCCTCAGCCCGCCGGTCCGGCACCGGCAAGCGTCTCCCCGGTGATCATGTTGATCACCGCATCGGGACTTGTCTTGTTGCGTGCGACATCGCCCGCCACGACGCCTTGCCGGATCACCACGATCCGGTCGGCGACCTGAAAAGCCTGCTGCATGATGTGGGTTATGATGACGACGCCGATACCCTGGCTCGCCACTTGGCGGATCATGTCGAGACCGCGCCGCGTCTGTTCGACGCCAAGTGCGGCGAACGGTTCGTCGAGCAGCACGAGTTTGCCGCCCCAGTGGACGAAGCGGTTGAGCTCGATGGCCTGGCGCTGGCCGCCCGAGAGGTGCTCGACATTGGTGCGCAGTGAAGGAATGCGGGTACCGGCGCTGGCCAGCGCCTTGCCGACGACAGCCTCCATGGCGCGTTCGTCGAGCACGGGAATGCCGAGCACCTTCCTCGTGATCTCGCGGCCCATGAAGAAATTGGCCACCACGTCGACATTGGTGCAGAGCGACAGGTCCTGGTAGACGGTCTCGATGCCGGCCGCCTTGGCTTCCGCCGGCGAACGGGCCAGGAACTCCTTGCCCTCGAACAGCATGCGGCCGGATGTCGGTTCGAGACCGCCCGCAATGATCTTGACCAACGTCGACTTGCCGGCGCCGTTGTCGCCGAGCAGCGCCACCACTTCGCCCTTGCCGATGGAAAAGCTGATCCCCTTCAGCGCTTCGATCGCGCCATAGTTCTTGGTCACGTTGTCGAGCACCAGCAGGGGTTCGCTCATGCAGCAATCTCCCTGGCCGAAAGGATGTCGCGGCCGCGCTCGCGTTCGGCGGCGAACATCTGGCCGAAACGTGGCGACAACACCCCTGAGACGGCGAGTGCCGCCGCGCCGCGCAGCACGGCATGCTGGCCGCCGCTGGCGACGATGACACGCGGCGTCTTGCGATCAGCGCGAGCCGAAACCGAATTGTGCAGCGGTTCGGCCGCGTCCGCCAGGCGTTCGAGCAACTCCGACGCCGCCAGGCCGCCGAGCACGACCGTCTCTGGGTCGAAAAGGTTCTCGATGATGGCGATGGCATTGCGGAAGATCGGGCCGACCTGCGCCACCCAATCGGCGTCGCCGCCGGCCCGGCGGCCCCGCGCTTCGAGCGAGAGGTAGCGCTCGAGGCAGCCGCGGTTGCCGCAGGGGCAGAGCTCGCCATCAGGGACCACGGGAATGTGGCCGATCTCGCCCGCATTGCCCCAGGCGCCGCGCAGAACACTGCCGTCATGCATCATGGCGCCGCCGAGCCCAACGCCGAAATAGAGATAGTAATAATCGGAATGGCGGGCTCCGATGCCATAAAGCCTCTCGCCCATCGCGGCGGCGGCCATGTCGCTCTCGAAGAACGCCGGCAATCCCGTCGCGGCCGTCAGCCGTTCACGCAGCGCCACGTGCTTCCACCCGGTCATCGTGGTCGGGCCGACAAAGCTCATGGAGTCCACGTCGAACGGACCGGGAAGCGCCATGCCGATGCCGATGACGCGGCCGGCGGGCCGCTTGCCCGTCAGGTCGCGAACCATGGCGCCAATCTGGTCGAACGCATGATCAGGCGCCGCGTTGGGGGCCTCGCGGCGTGAACTCTCGATAACGTCGCCGCTGAGATTGATCAGTGCGGCGTCTATTCCAAGCGGCGTCAGGTGGATGCCGACGGCATAGCCGCCTTCCGGGTTGATGCGCAGCGTCGCGGGTGGCAGGCCACGGCCCTTCGGCTCTTCGCGTACGGACAGGATGTAGCCCTGTTCCTCCAGTTCGCGAACGATGGTCGACACGGTCTGGACGGTGAGCCCGACATGCCTGGCGATGTCGCTACGTGCGATCGGGCCATGACGGCGGATGGACTCCAGCACGATGCGCCGGTTGTACGGCCGCCCGAACTCCTGATTGGTCCCCCGCAATGCCATGCCTTGCGCCCTCACGTGACGTAAGGTTCGCATCAAATATTTATTCAGTCAAATGGAATTCAAAAATAATCGGAACGCGCGCCGAGCTGGATCCCGTGGCGTCTCAGCCATCTGCCGAACTCTTGGACGGAAAATGGCCGCTGCCGCAGGTCGTCAAGGTAAAGTAGACTGCCCTTGCAACCCGTCGATCGGTGCAATGAAGCAAGCATCGCTGAGCAAATCGTTTGGCGATGCTCCGTTGGCATTTGAACGGCGAGCCAGGTGGCCATGGTCACTTCCGATCGAGATCGGCTACATGTGTGCCCAACATCGCGTACGGCTCTGTCATTGTCGACGTCACCATCCGATGGCCGCTTTGGCGCATTCTTGCCATACCGGTAATTGTCGGAATGGCCTGTCGCGCTTGATCAAATGTGCGAGGAAACACCGCTTACGATGAGACTAAGAAGCGACGGTTTGCGCTCTGCCGCTACAATGGCGGAAGGCCACCAGCGGTTTAATGGGACGCGGGAGACTGCCTGGCGAGGGAGAGGCGTGGTTCTGCCGGGGCCGGTGGCTCGGGATTCAGCCGGCGGGCGAGCGGTTGCCCTTGTCAGAGATACTGCGCGACTTTCTTGCCGACGGTCAGGAAGCGTAGCGGATCGATCGCCTCGCCATTGTGCCGCACTTCATAGTGAAGATGCGGGCCAGTCGAGCGTCCGCTGCTGCCGGTCTTGCCGATGATGGCGCCGGCGTCGACTTTTTCGCCTACCGTCACGTCGATCTCGCTGAGATGTCCGTAGCGCGTGGCAAAACCATTGCCATGGTCGATCTCGACCATACGGCCATAGCCGCCATTCCAGCCGGCCTTGGTGACGACGCCGGGCGCTGTCACCCGCGCCGCCATGCCGATGGGCGCCCTGAAATCCATGCCCGAATGCAGCGCGGCCGTGCCGAGAAGGGGATCGGTGCGCACACCGAACGGGCTGGTGACGGAGTGGCCGGGGGCGGGATTGGCAAGCGGCAGCCGGCGCGCTTCCTTTTTCAGCTGGTCGAGGGTGTCCAGCGCCTCGTCCAGCTCCTTGACCTTGCTGTCGAAGATCATCGAGGAGTCGAGCGGGATCAACGGTCCGCCGACATCACTTTCGTTCTTGCCGAAATCACTGTCGACCGGCAGTCCGGCCGCCTGCAGCGCCTGCTGGATGGCATCGGCGCTTTTGTAGGCATTGTCCGCGAGCGTGCTGATGCGGCTGAGCTGCTCATTCTCGATGGATTTCAGCGACTGGTTGATCGAGACGAACAGCTTGTCGGCACGATCTGCGGCTGAATCGCTGGGCAGCGGATCGGTGCGGGTCGACCACAAGGAGAAGGGCCTGGTGTCGGCGGTGCCGAGGTCGGCGCCCAGGCTGGCAACCGCGTAGGTCTGCGCGGGCCGGTTGATGCTGCCGGTCACCTCGGCGCGCTTGTCCGTCTTGGCGGCCGCGGCCGGATCGTCGGCGGGTACCGTTCCGGCGTCGTTTTCGGCGCGTTGGAGCAGCGGGCCGAGACGGCCATGCCGCTGACTGAGCTGCGTCTGGCGCTGAAGCAGTTCGCTGACCTTGGTTTCCATCAATTGCTGGTCGAGCAGCTGCCTGCTGGTGATGCGGTCGACCTGGGCGCGAAGCGCCGAAATGCGGTCCTCGTAAGCCTGCTGCATCCGCGCCTGGCGTGCGGTGGTGGCGCCGATCAGGTCGTCGCGCAGCACGAGATAGGATGTGGCCAGGAGGTAGCCGATGGCAATGGCGGCGAGTGCTGAACCGATGAATGCCGCCAGCCAGGGGCGGACCGTGAAGTGCCTGATCTCGTTGCCTTGGGCGATGATGACCGTATGTGGTTCCTTGCGCCTGCCGAAGACTGCGGACTGACCGGTTGCGTTCACGGGACCAAGCTTTCGTTTACGACACCACGAGAGCTTGATTACACATTATTAGGGTTAACAAAGGCTTGCCCTATCGCCGCGCGGCGCCGAATGCACGCAGCGCGGGCACGAGGTTGCGCGAAAATCTCCAGGACACGGACCCTATGCCGCGGAATCGTTGGCGATGAACACTCATGTTCTGTCGGGAGCATCCAGTAGCTCGCAGAGCAAGGCTCGGGTTTCTTAACTGTCTTCGATTGCATTTAGTTGACGCTTTTCGAGTAAAGGCGTGTTGGTATTTGGGATTCACCGTGGCGGTAGGAATGCTGGACGATCTGGTTGGCAAGATCCTCGACAAGATTTCGGGCACCAGTCTGCTGGCGACCGGGCTTTTGCTGCTGACGGCCTTTGTCAGCGCCCTCGTGGCCTATTGGCGCACGGTCGAGGAGAAGAGCTGGAAGGAGTTTTTCGAGTTCGTCATCCCGCATGAGGTCATCACCCATCCGTCCGCGAAGGCCGACCTGCTGTTCTGGGTCACGAAGAAGGCCCTGATGCCCTTCCTGATGCTGCCCGCCGGAATCGTCTTCGTCACGGCGGTGGGCTACGGGACCAACTGGCTGTTTTCCACACTGTTCCAGTTCCAGCCGCCTCTGATCGAGGGGCCGGCAGGGCCGGTGACGGTGCTGATCTTCACCGTCAGCATGCTGCTTGCCTACGACATTTCCTATTATCTCTATCACGTCGCCCAGCATCGCTATCCGCTGCTTTGGGAACTGCACAAGGTGCATCACTCGGCCGAGGTGATGGTCGGGATCACCAAGGACCGGGTCCATCCGCTCGACGAGTTGATGAACCGGGCCTGGGACGGCCTCATCGTGGGGCTCTGCTTCGGCATCTGGTCGCTGATTTCGCTGAACCTTGTCGAACTGACCGTTTTTGGCGTCAACGTCTATGTCATGCGCAACATCCTGATGATGGATTTCGTCAGGCACACGCATTTCAAGATCTCGTTCGGCCCGCTCAACAATTTGATCCTGTGTCCTCATTGGCACCAGTTGCATCACAGCACCGATCCGCGCCACTACGACAAGAACTTCGGGCTGCTCTTCTCGTTCTGGGACCGGCTCTTTGGGACATTGTGTGTGCCGAGGCCCGACGAGGACTTCAAGTTCGGGCTGGTTGACCGCGATGTGCGTGACTACCAGTCTCTCGCCGGCCTTTACGTCATGCCGTTGAAGCGGATGTGGGGGCATATCGCCAGGCGCATCCGGCCCGGAAAGTCACGCTCACGCACCTCGCGATCCTCGGAAGGGACACGGCCATGAACGCTCCCGTTGTGCTCGCCATCCCGCGGACACGCACCTTCGAAATCGTGACATCGGCGGTGCGCCTGGCCGAGATCGCACCGGCCTGGAGCGCGCTCTGGCAGCGGGCCGGCGGGCTTGTCTTCCAGCACCCGGACTGGATCGCGGCCTGGTGGCGAACCACCCCGCATCAGGAACGGCGCGCGCTCAGGATTGGGCTTGCCTGGAACGGCGACCGGCTCGACGGCGTGATAGCGCTCGCGACCTTCAGGCGCTCCGGCATCCGCATACTCGAATGGGCAGCGAAGGATCACAGTGACTATGGCGACGCGCTGGTTGCACCTGACAGCGACCCGCGGGCGATCTCCCGCCTCTGGCAGCATGTTTTTGACCAGGGCGGCTTCGACCTGATCTATCTCAACCGTCTGCTGCCGGATGCCGGTGTTCATGCCCTGCTGGAACCGGCCCATGGCAAGGCGCTTCGGCCCAACCACCGCACTGAAATCAGCTATCGTGTCTGCGGCTCCTGGCAGCGTGGGGCGGAATGGTTCGAGACGTTGTCCAAGAAGGGCCGGCAGAACTATCGTCGTGGCCGCAAGTTCATGGAAGAAAGCGGCGCATTGCGTTTCCGGCTGCTGGATCCGGATGAGCCGCGCGAACCGGTGCTCGAGCGGGTCGCGACGTTGAAGCGCCTCTGGCTCGCTCGCCATGGCCGCGCCTCGGATCTGTTCGACAAGGGCTCGCCCGTTCTCGCCGCGCTTATTTCGGTGCTGGCCGACCTCGGGCTGTTGCGCATCTTCGTGCTGGAGCTTGACGACAAGATCGTCGCCGTCTCGATCAATTTCGAGCAGCGCGGCACGATGATGGCTTTCGTCACCACCTATGATCCCGAATACGAGCGCGCCTCGCCGGGTATGGTGCTGATGATGGACTATATCCAGTGGTCGTTCGACCGTGGCCTTGCCACGATTGATTTTCTCTGCGGCGGCGAGGATTTCAAGCGGCGCTTCGCCACGCAATCGGTCACGCTGTCGTCGATGATGGGCGCGCGCGGCTTGCGTGGCCATCTTGCCGCGCTGGCCGATCAAGTGAGCCATACTTCGAAATCCTGGAGCACACGGCGGCAGCCGAAGGCTGAGGCCCCTGACGAGTAGCGTCCACAATTGTCGATTGCTTTGGTGGGCTTTGGCGGCGCTCAGAGCGCGCGAACGGCTTCCAGCACGGCCTCGGCATGGCCCTTGACGCGGACCTTGCGCCAAATCCTGGCGATCCGTCCGTCGCGTCCGATCAGGAACGTCGCGCGCTCGACACCCATGTATTTGCGGCCATACATCGATTTCTCGACCCACAGATGGTAGGCCTCGATCACCTTGCGCTCCTCGTCGGCGGCAAGATCGATGGTGAGATCGTATTTCGACTTGAACTTGTCGTGTTTCTTGGCGCTGTCGGGCGACAGGCCAATGACGACGGCGCCGGCCTTCTCGAATTCCGGCTTCAGCCGTGAGAAGCTGATCGCCTCTTGCGTGCAGCTTGTCGTGTCGTCCTGTGGATAGAAATAGAGCACCACCGGCTTGCCGGCGGATGCCGCCAGGCTGAGCGATCCGCCACCGTCCCGCGGCAGGTCGAATTGCGGCGCGGGATCGCCTACGTCGAGGTCGGCCATATCGATGCCCTTGTTTGAGGTTACGCGCGAAGCCACACCGATATAGTGTCGAGCGGGGATTCGTCCACGAGCGAATTCGTACAACGGAAGATTGCGTGGATCAGGAGCAACCGCAGCACGAGAAGATCAGGTTCAGGCGGGACGAGATCACCGACCTGGGGGCTTTGCCGTCCGCGTGCCGCGTCCCGCCTCTCGGTCAGGCTGCCATCGGCCGCGGCGTTCGCATCCTTTCACGCCTGTTTGCCGGCCTGGTCGCGTTCATGCTGCTGGTCGCGGTGGCCGTCTATCTCATCGGCCTTTCCGGCATCGGCTCGGACCGGCTGCGCGTCGAGGCGGAGAGCGCCATAGAGAGGCTGGCGGGCGTTGACGTCAATGTCGCGGTCGGGCCCGCGCGCATTACGCTCGACAGTTCGAGCTTCGTCGCCCTCCAGGTGAGCGATGTAAGCCTGAAGACATCAGACGGCAAGCCGATGGCGGATGCCGGTCGTGTGCGCTTTGGCGTGCGTCTGGTGCCGCTGCTATGGGGTGAGGTGCGGCTGACCAGTGCCAGGATCTCGGATGCCCGTGTCGTCATGGCGGCGATGCCGTCCGGCGGCGACTGGACCGCGGCGCTGCGCAACCAGGACGGCCTCGTCGATCCGGAGAAACTGTCGGACGCGGTGTTCGGCAATATCCATCGCGCGCTCGATGCCGTGCGGGAAGATTCGATGCGCCGGATCGATCTCAGCAATGTCGAGTTCGTGCTGCCCGACGCCGCATCGATCAAGCTGGTCAAGATCGCCGACGCCACCGTGGTTCAGTCGGGGCCGGGGGGCATGAAGTTCACCGCCGAGGCGGATGTCGACGGCAGGACAGTCACGGTTGCCGCCGCCGCCATCCGCGATGTCGCGGCGCACCGGGTAACAAGCCTGGATGCCAGCATCAATCTGGCGGATGCCGGCGCCACCGCTGCCGGCTCCGGGAAGCTTGGTGCCGTCGCGTTGAAGCTGACGGGATCGGAAGGCTCAGGCGCCACCGCATCACGCCTGGCCGCCGCCCTTTCATCCACCGGCTCGGTGCTCGATCTTGGCGCGCGCGGGCTGCTGCCGGCGGATGCCGATGTCAATGCGACGCTTGTCTACGGCTCCAACAAGATCCAGGTGGACAGGTTGCTGCTGAAAACCGGCCGGTCTTCATTCGATTTCGGCGGCTCGATCGGGCCAAAACCAGCAACCGGGGTAGCGGGTGAGGAACCCTCGTACCGTTACGATCTGACCAGCGACGGTTCGACCTTGGCACCGTCGGAATCGCCTGAACCCGCATTGATCTTCCTGGCGCGGATTGCTGGCGTCTACCAGCCGCAAAGCCGTAAACTGGTGGCCGAGCAGATCGCGGTTCGGTCCTCTGGTTCCGGCGAGGTGCTTGGTACCTCAACGGTGGAATTCGTTGACGGCAAGGCTCCCGGGATCAATCTGGCGCTCAGCGTCCATGACATGCCGGTCTCGCACGTCAAACAGCTTTGGCCATGGTTTTCGGCGCGTAATGCGCGGCTCTGGGTGCTGAACAATTTGTTCGGCGGCCGCGTGGTCGACGCCAATCTCCAATTCCAGGTGGTGCCGGACCGCCTCGGCAATGGGGTACCGCTTTCCGCCGACGAGGTCTTCGGCCGCTTCCAGATCGAGGGGGCGCGCTTCGACACGGCCGGGCGCATTCCGCCGATCCGCGACGCGGTGGGCGTCGTCGGATTCCACGGCAACGACGTCGACATTTCATTGTCCTCGGGCACCGTCTTCATGCCCAGTGGCCGCGTGGTTGCGGCCAGCAACGGGACATTGACCGTCAAGGCGGCCAACCGCCCGCCGGTCATCGGCGCTCTCGATATCGACGTTGCCGGCGATGCGTCCGCTGTCGCCGAACTTGCATCCTATGAACCGATCAATGCCATGCGCCATGTCGGCCTTCTGCCGGAGGATCTTTCCGGCAGCGTTACGGGCCACGTCAAGGCGGACATTCCGCTGCAGTCGGGCGTCGATACCGCGAAGCTCGATTGGCTGGTGTCGCTCGACTATACCGGCCTGTCCTTGGCCAAGCCGTTCGAGGGACAGGCCGTAACCAATGCCGATGGCTCGATCACCGTCGACCCGCAAAAGGCTGTCATTTCGGCCAAGGCATCGCTGAATGGCATTCCGGCCGAACTCGACCTCGTCGAGCCGCTGGCGGATGACGGGCCGGCGCGCAGCCGCAAGGTAGCCCTGGTGCTCGACGACAAGATCCGCGCCGCCGCCATGCCCGGCCTGACGCCGCTGCTTGG
Organism: Mesorhizobium sp. M8A.F.Ca.ET.165.01.1.1; assembly: GCF_004792065.1. Taxonomy (NCBI): domain Bacteria; kingdom Pseudomonadati; phylum Pseudomonadota; class Alphaproteobacteria; order Hyphomicrobiales; family Phyllobacteriaceae; genus Mesorhizobium; species Mesorhizobium sp. M8A.F.Ca.ET.165.01.1.1. The sequence goes on from NZ_SRTH01000002.1 coordinate 584,313, forward strand.
CGGAACGGTGAAGGTCGCGATCGACAAGAGCGGCAACGGCAACCAGAACGTCTCGGCCGACCTGACCAACGCCAGGCTGGACATTCCCTGGGCCGGCTGGAGCAAGGGGGCGGGGGTTCCCGCCAGCGCCACATTCGTCATGACCAAGTCCGGCGACACCACGACGCTGTCCGACTTCGAGCTCGACGGCAAGACGTTCTCCGTCGACGGCAGTATCGTGTTGGTCAACGGCGCCTTGTCTTCGGCCAAGTTCAGCAAGGTCACCTTGAACAGGGGCGACGACGTGGCTGTTTCGGTCAAGCGATCGGGCAAGGGCTACGCGGTCGACATCAATGGCAGTGCGCTCGACGCTCGTTCGCTCATCAAGCAGTTCACGTCCGATGTGGACACCGCAACGAAGACGACGGGAACAGACAACATTTCCGTCAGCGCCGATGTCAATCAGCTGACCGGTTTCCACGATGAGCAACTGTCCAACCTGAAGCTCGACTACAGTGCGGCCGGTTCAAGGGTGAACGGACTGAAGGTGAGCGCGACGGCGAGTTCCGGCGCCGCCATCGCCATCAGCAACACCACCGCCGACGACAGACGCTCGCTCAACGTGCAGTCGGCGGACGCCGGCGCCATCCTGCGGTTCCTCAACATTTATGAGCACATGGAAGGCGGCGCGATCACATTGGCCCTGTCGGGAGCCAGCGATGGACCGATGAAGGGCAAGGTCGACACCAGCAACTTCTTCGTCGTCAACGAACCCAAACTCGCCTCCATCGTCTCGACCACGCCGGCCGGCGATAGCCGCAGCCTCAACCAGGCGGTGAAGGGCAAGCTCGACACGTCGCGAGTGAAGTTCGAACGGGGTTACGCCGAGATCGACAAGGGTAGCGGCTACCTGAAGCTGACCAATGGCGTGCTGCGTGGCCCGCGCATCGGCACGACGTTCCAGGGCATCCTCTACGACCAGAACAACAATATGGACATGACCGGCACCTTCATGCCGGTCTACGGCCTCAACCGTATTTTCGGCGAACTGCCCATCGTCGGCGCGCTTCTGGGCAATGGCCGCGACCGCGGCCTGATCGGCGTCACCTACCGGCTCAGGGGCAATGCCAACAAGCCGGTGCTCGACGTCAATCCGCTGTCGGTGATCGCGCCGGGCATATTCAGGTCGATCTTCGAGTACCGGTGAGGGTCCTCAGGCCGGCCGCACCAGGATGTGCTTTTTCCTGCCCAATGAAAGCTTTACGACATTTTCCGGACTCAGATCCTGAAGCGTGACCAGTCGACGGTCGTCGCTTACCGGCTGGTCGTTCAGGCGCACGGCGCCACCCTGGACGTGCCGCCTTGCCTCGCCATTGGACGATGCCAGCCCCGCGCTGACCAATAGCGACAGGATGCCGACGCCGGATTCGAGCGCGGCCCTGTCCGTCTCGACGGTCGGCAACGTGTCGGCGAGAGCGCCTTCCTCGAAGGTCTTGCGCGCCGTCTCGCTGGCCTGTTCGGCGGCCGCGCGGCCGTGCAGATGGGCGGTGATCTCCGTTGCGAGGATCTTCTTCGCCTCGTTGATCTCGGAGCCGCCCAGCCGCTCGAGCCGTGCGATCTCGTCCAGCGGCAGCGTGGTGTAGAGCTTCAGGAAACGGCCAACGTCGGCATCCTCGGTGTTGCGCCAGTACTGCCAGAATTCGTAGGGGCTCAACATCTCTGGATCGAGCCAGACCGCGCCCGAGGCGGACTTGCCCATCTTGGCGCCGGACGAGGTGGTGAGCAGCGGCGTGGTCAGTGCGTATAGTTGCGCATCCTCCATGCGGCGGCCGAGATCGATGCCGTTGATGATGTTGCCCCATTGGTCGGAGCCGCCCATCTGCAGACGGCAGCCAAGGCGCTTGTAGAGTTCGACGAAATCATAGGCCTGCAGGATCATGTAGTTGAATTCAAGGAACGACAGCGATTGCTCGCGGTCGAGCCGCAACTTGACGGAATCGAAAGCGAGCATCCGGTTGACCGAAAAATGCCGACCGACATCACGCAGGAAATTGACGTAGTTGATCTCCATCAGCCAGTCGGCATTGTTGACCATGACCGCGTCGTTCGGACCGCTGCCGAATTTGAGGTAGGGCATGAAGTTGCGGCGGATACCGGCCAGGTTGTCGTCGATGTCCTGGGGCGTCAAAAGTTTGCGCGCCTCGTCCTTGAAGGACGGGTCGCCGATCATCGAGGTGCCGCCACCCATCAGCGCGATCGGCCGGTGTCCGGTCTGCTGCAGCCAGTGCAGCATCATGATCTGGATCAGCGAGCCGGCATGCAGGCTCTTGGCCGTGGCGTCGAAGCCGATATAGGCCGTCACGGTTTCCTTGGCGAAGATAGCGTCTAGGCCGGCATCATCCGAGGTCTGGTGGATGAAGCCGCGCTCGCTCATCGTGCGCAGGAAATCGGATTTGAAGGCAGGCATGTTTTCTTCCCGAAAGCGTACGCCCGGTCCGTCGCGGGCATATGTGAACGCGCGCGTTTAGCACTCAAGTGGCATCAGCAAAAGTGGAATCCGGTTTTGCGCCGGATCGCGCGCCAACCAAGAGTTCGCGATCAGCAAAGGCGGAACCTGGTCTTGCTGCCCGCGGATGGCAATTGCGAATCCTTGCCTCATTCATGCCGCTGGCGTAATGAGGCGCCGCGCAAGGGCAGCGCCCGCACGCCGCGACGGGGTCGTCCCGCAGATCAGATCCGGAAAGCTCCCGCGATGAACAGAAACTACCTCTTCCTCTTTCTGTTCAGCTTGCTAATGAGTTTCAGCGGCTTGGCGAGCCTTCCGCCGATCGACCGCGACGAATCCCGTTTTGTCCAGGCGACCAAGCAGATGGTCGAAACTGGCGATTATATCGACATTCGCTTCCAGGATGTCTCACGCTACAAGAAGCCCATCGGCATCTACTGGCTACAATCGGCAGCTGTCGCATTGAGCGGCGAGGGCGCGGCCGCGCCGATCTGGGTGTACCGCCTTGTCTCGATGCTCGGAATCGCGCTCGCTGTTCTGGGCATCGCCTGGACGGGCACAAAAATGTTCGGCGCCAATGCCGGCCTTGCCGCCGGCCTGATGATGGCGGCGATTTTCGCGACCGCCTTCGAGGGACGCGACGCCAAAACCGACGCCATGCTTCTGGCCTGCTGCGTGGCCGCGCAGGGCGCGCTGGCGCAGGTCTATCTGGCGGCGCGCCGCAACGAGCCGGTGGCGGGCCATCTGCCGTGGATATTCTGGTTCGCGCAAGGCGTGGGGATCCTCATCAAGGGGCCCGTGGCTCCGCTCCTGTCGCTGCTGACGGCGGCGGCCCTGATTGCTTTCGAACGCGATTGGCGCTGGCTTTTGAAGCTGAAATTCGTGCGCGGCGTGGCGCTGGTATTGCTCATCGTGCTGCCCTGGGTCGCTTTTATCGGCTGGAAGAGCGGTGGCGCCTTTTTCCAGGAAGCCGTTGGCAAGGATATGCTGAACAAGGTCGCTTCGGGCGAGGAATCGCACGGCCTGCCACCGGGTTTCTACATGTTGACCTATTCGCTGTTCATGTGGCCGTTCGGCCTGATCGCGGTCGGCGCCGGGCTGCAGGCCCTCAATCGGGTGCGCGACGATTTCAGGCTGCGCTTTTGCCTGGCATGGTACATTCCGTTCTGGCTCGTGTTCGAACTCATCCCGACCAAGCTGCCGCACTACGTCCTGCCGGCCTATCCCGGCATGGCGCTGCTGATCGGCTGGCTGTTGACCCTGCAGCCGCAGGACGCCAATGCGCCGCTCAAGCGCTGGCAGCAGTGGCTGTGGTGGTCGACCGCATTCGGTCTGGTGGTGGTCAGCCTCGGCTTGGCGGCGGTCTGCATCGGGGCACCGATCTACCTTACGCACAGCTTCTCGTGGTGGAGCATCCCGGCGGCAGCGTCAGCGCTTTGCGCCGGCTACCTCGCCTTCTCACGGCAGTTGCAGGTGCCGCTGCCCCGCATCGGCGCAACCGCCGCCTGTGCGGGCATCACCTATGCCTTGCTGTTCGGTGTCATCGCCCCGTCCCTGAAGCCGATCTGGCTGAGCCCGGCGATCAAGGAAGCCGTGCGCGCCAACAAACCTTGCGACACGACCGTGCTGGCCTCGGCGCGCTATCAGGAGCCTAGCCTGGTATTCCTGGTCGGCACGAAGACCGTGCTGACCGATGTCGGTGGCGTGGCGGAGCATCTGCTCGCCGATCCTGCTTGCTCCTTGGGCCTGGTGCCGATCGGTGACGAACAGAAATTGAATGGCATGCTGTCCGTGCAAGGCAAGTCGGCCAACCGCGTCGCCGAAGTCGACGGCCTCAACTACTCATCGGGAGACAAACTGTCGCTCGGTCTTTATCGTGTGAGCCAATGACTTCGATGATGGCGTCGTGTTCCCAATGCTCGTGAAATCGCGCCCACCCGTTTCCAGCTCGCTCCTCGGGATAGGACGCCGATCCCTCGGCAATTTTCGCGACACCCTTCAGCTCGCAAGACGGCGCCTTGCCGTTCGCCCCGCTCGCTATCCCAACATCTCATGGTGGCCGTGGGGCCTGGTCTGGGTCTTTCTGACGGCAGCAGCCTTTGTTCGTCTCGATACCCCGGCAGGGGTGGCGCATGGTCAATGGTCCCCCGATGTAGCCAGGCTTGCCGAGTTCTTCACGCAGTTCGGGCTGGGCGGCTGGTATCTCATTCCGTCCGCGCTCCTGCTTGTCGCGGCCAACCTGACGGATTGGCGAAGCCTTTCACGGCGCGCGCTGATGCTGGTCTACAGTTGGACCTGTCTGGCTTTCCTGGTGCTGAGCGCCGTTGGCCTGTCCGGCCTCACCGTCAATGTCCTGAAATATGCCATTGGCAGGGCCCGCCCGCTCTACTTCCAGGATTTTGGCGTCCTTGCGCTGCACCCTTTTGCCTTCGATGCGCGCTTTGCCGGCTTTCCCTCCGGCCATGCCACGACGATGGGCGCCGTGTTCGGTATCCTGCTGCTTCTGTTTCCGCGGCGTTGGTACATCGCTTTGGTGGTCACGGCCTGCATCGCCTCGACCAGGGTCTTCGTCGGCGCGCACTATCCGAGCGACACCGTTGCCGGCTTCGGCCTCGGCTGCGCCTTCGCGCTGGCGTGCGGACTGGTCTTTGCCAGGCTCGGCTTCATCTTCCGGCCGGCACCTTCAGGATTGCCGGTCCGCAAGGCATCGTTCCGGCTGGTCGCCCCGGAAAAATAGGTCGGTGCCGGATAAACCACGCCGCGGCAGCCTTACGTCGAGGAGGCGGGCATTGCCCGCCCGCCCTTAGCCCGGCGAATACGGATCGCCCGATGTCTTATCTCAGCCGCTTCGGTCGCGGATCGGACAATTCACCGGCCAGCCGGCGATCGAGATAGTCGGCGCATTCCTCGATCAGCACATCGGCGTCGTTGGCGAAGAAATGGTTGGCGCCGGGCAGGGTCTTCTGCGTGATGGTGATGCCCTTTTGCGTGTGCAGCTTGTCAACCAGGCCTTGCACGTCCTTCGGCGGCGCCACCTTGTCGGCATCGCCATGGATGATCAGGCCCGAGGACGGGCAGGGCGCCAGGAACGAGAAATCATAGGTGTTGGGCTGCGGCGCGATCGAGATGAAGCCTTCGATCTCGGGCCGGCGCATCAGGAGCTGCATGCCGATCCAGGATCCGAACGAGTAGCCGGCCACCCAGCAGCTCTTGGAATCCGGATGCAGCGACTGCACCCAGTCCAACGCCGCCGCTGCGTCCGACAACTCGCCGGTGCCATGGTCGAATTCGCCCTGGCTGCGGCCGATGCCGCGGAAATTGAAGCGCAGCGTGGTGAAGTCACGCTTCTGGAACATGTAGAAGAGGTCATAGACGATCTTGTTGTTCATCGTGCCGCCGAACTGCGGATGCGGATGCAACACGATGGCAATCGGCGCGCTCTTTTCCTTCGAGGGCTGGTAGCGTCCCTCCAGACGGCCGGCAGGACCGGTGAAAATGACCTCAGGCATGAAATACTCCACGTGACATATACAAGTGCGCGGCGCCCGGAACACTCTTCCTCTGGCTCCGCTTCCACAGACCTTGACGCAGGGCGAGCGTCTTCCTAGAAGCTAGTTTAGAATTGTTCAAAACTGGGTGGCCGAAACGCAATCGCCCGATCGCCTCGCCGCAAGCCGCGTAAATAGGACGGCTTGCCTTGGAATTTCAAGGAAATAACGCCATGCGTCGGCGGAATGGCTTCTGACGGGAAGAACTGGACGAAAATGGCCGCGATACGCGCCTATCTCGACTATAATGCCAGTGCGCCGCTGCTTTCTGCGGCGCGCGAGGCCATGGTCGCGGCGTTTGATGCGGCCAATCCCTCGTCGGTCCATGCCGAAGGGCGCGCCGCGCGCAGGCTGATCGACAATGCCAGGCGCGACGTGGCGGCGCTGGTCAACGGCAAGGCCGAACATGTCGTCTTCACTTCGGGCGCGACCGAGGCCGCATCGACGCTTCTGACGCCGGACTGGCAGATGGGGCGCGGCGCCATTCGCATGAGCCGGCTCTACGTGTGCGAGGCCGACCATCCGTGCCTGCTGAATGGCGGACGCTTCCCGGCAGACCTGGTGACGCGGATCGGTGTCGGCGCCGATGGCATCGTCAATCTCGACGCCTTGATGGCGGCGTTGGCCGGTCACGACAAGGCCGATGGCTTGCCCTTGGTCGCGATCCACGCCGCCAACAACGAAACTGGCGTTATCCAGCCGATCGATCGCATCGCGGAGATCGTCAGGGCGGCGGGCGGCATTCTTGTCGTCGACGCGGTCCAGGCCGCGGGCCGCGTTTCCATCGATATGTCGGGTGGATATGCCGACTATGTGATTCTGTCCTCGCACAAGCTCGGCGGCCCCAAGGGCGCTGGCGCCTTCGTTGCCGCTGCCGACCTGATGATGCCGAGGCCGCTGATCAATGGTGGCGGCCAGGAAAAGAGCCACCGTGGCGGCACCGAAAACCTGCCTGGCATCGTCGGTTTTGGCGCCGCTGCGCGGGAAACCCTGGCCGGGCTGAACACCATCGGTGCCGTGCGTCAGCGTCGCGACGAGGTTGAAACCATCATCAAGACCCTGGTGCCGGACGTCGAAATCTTCGGAGCCGGTGCACCAAGGCTTGCCAACACGACATTCTTCGCTATTCCCGGGGTCAAAGCCGAAACCGCCCAGATCGCCTTCGATCTGGCGGGCGTGGCGCTTTCCGCCGGCTCCGCCTGCTCGTCGGGCAAGGTCGGACCGAGCCATGTGCTCAAGGCCATGGGGCACGGTGACAGCCTTGGCGCCCTGCGCGTATCGGTCGGTGCAGAGACCGGCGCCGAGGACATCGAACTGTTCCGCGCCGCGCTGGCAGGCATCGCCGCGCGGATGGCGGGCAGAGAGAAGGCCGCGTAGCGGTTGGAGCATCGGAATCCGATGCTTGAGAAAAACGGATTTGGGCTTCGGCCTTGTAGAGCCGTGCGTTTCATATTGGCCGGGTGAATTTCCGGTCGAGGCGCACTATATGGAACTTACGCTGCCGCGGACGCTGCTCGGGCGTTCATTTGGTGGTGCCATAGTTTGAAAACTGTCGGGCCTTGACCCCGGCGTGGATGGAGAACGCATATGCCTGCTGTGCAGGACACGATCGATCGGGTCCGAAAGATCGACGTCGACCAATACAAATACGGATTCCAGACCGAGATCGCCGTCGACAAGGCTCCCAAGGGCCTGAGCGAAGACATCATCCGTTTCATTTCGGCCAAGAAGGACGAACCGTCCTGGATGCTGGAATGGCGCCTCGAAGCCTATCGCCGCTGGCTGACGCTGGAAGAGCCGACCTGGGCGCGCGTCGACTATCCCAAGATCGATTTCCAGGACATCTACTATTACGCGGCGCCCAAAAGCACGCCAGGACCGACTTCGCTCAGCGACGTCGATCCCGAGATATTGAAGGTTTACGAGAAACTCGGCATTCCGTTGAAGGAGCAGGAAATCCTCGCCGGCGTGCAGAAGACCGACGCCTCGGACCTCGAGGAAGTCAGCGACAACGTCTACAAATCAGGCCGCGTCGCCGTCGACGCCGTGTTCGATTCCGTCTCCGTCGTCACCACCTTCAAGAAGGAACTGGCGCAGGCCGGCGTCATCTTCTGCTCGATCTCGGAAGCGATCCGCGAACATCCGGAGCTGGTGCAGAAATATCTCGGTTCGGTCGTGCCGACCTCCGACAATTTCTACGCCACGCTGAATTCGGCCGTCTTCACCGACGGCTCGTTCGTCTTCGTGCCCAAGGGCGTGCGCTGCCCGATGGAGCTGTCGACCTATTTCCGCATGAACGAGAAGAACACCGGCCAGTTCGAGCGCACGCTGATCATCGCCGAGGAGGGGGCTTACGTTTCCTATCTCGAGGGCTGCACGGCGCCGCAGCGCGACGAGAACCAGCTTCACGCCGCAGTGGTCGAACTGGTCGCGCTCGACGATGCCGAGATCAAATATTCGACGGTGCAGAACTGGTACCCCGGCGATGCCGAAGGCAAGGGCGGCATCTACAACTTCGTCACCAAGCGCGGCGACTGCCGTGGCGACCGTTCGAAGATTTCGTGGACGCAGGTCGAGACCGGCTCGGCGATCACCTGGAAATACCCGAGCTGCATCCTGCGCGGTGACGATTCCTCGGGCGAGTTCTATTCGATCGCCGTCTCGAACGGCTACCAGCAGGTCGATAGCGGTACCAAGATGATCCATCTCGGCAAGAACACGTCGAGCCGCATCATCTCCAAGGGCATCGCCGCCGGCTTCTCGCAGAACACCTATCGCGGCCAGGTCTCGGCGCACCGCAAGGCGACCAACGCCCGCAACTTCACCAACTGCGACTCGCTGCTGATCGGCGACCAGTGCGGCGCGCACACCGTGCCCTACATGGAAGCCAAGAACTCGACCGCGCAGTTCGAGCACGAAGCGACGACCTCGAAGATCTCCGAGGACCAGAAGTTCTACGTCATGCAACGCGGCATCCCAGAGGAAGAGGCGATCGCACTGATCGTCAACGGCTTCGTCAAGGACGTCATCCAGCAGCTGCCGATGGAATTCGCGGTCGAAGCGCAGAAGCTGATCGGCATCTCGCTGGAAGGCTCGGTGGGCTGACCGGCCCAGACAAATATTCAGGAAACGAAAATGCTTGAGATCAAGAACCTGCATGCCCGCATCGTCGATGACGGCACCGAAATCATCCGTGGCTTGAACCTGACGGTGAAAGCCGGCGAGGTTGCCGCCATCATGGGGCCGAACGGCTCGGGCAAATCGACCCTGTCCTATATCCTCGCCGGCCGCGAGGACTATGAGGTGACCGAGGGCGACATCCTCTACAACGGCCAGTCGATCCTCGAAATGGATCCGGCCGAGCGCGCCACGTCAGGCATCTTCCTCGCCTTCCAGTATCCGATGGAGATACCGGGCGTCGCCACCATGGAATTCCTGAAAGTAGCGATGAACGAGCAGCGCAAGGCGCGTGGCGAGGAACCGCTGAAAATCCCGGAATTCCTGAAGCGCGTGAAGGAAGCCGCCGCATCGCTCAGCATGGACATGGCGATGCTGAAGCGGCCGCTCAACGTCGGTTTCTCCGGCGGCGAGAAGAAGCGCGCCGAAATCCTGCAGATGAAGCTCCTGGAGCCGAAACTCTGCGTGCTCGACGAGACCGATTCCGGCCTCGACATCGACGCGCTGAAGATTGTCTCGGATGGCGTCAACGCGCTGCGTTCGCCGGACCGGGCTTTCCTGGTCATCACCCATTACCAGCGCCTGCTCGAACACATCGTGCCGGACAGCGTGCACGTGCTCTACAGGGGCCAGGTCATCAAGTCGGGCGACAAGTCGCTGGCGCTCGACCTCGAGGCCAATGGCTATGCCGGTGTGATCGGCGAAGCCGCTTGAGATGCCAAGTCATTTTGTTCCAAAAGACAGGCGAGACTGATGAATATGCACACACAACCGCAGCGGACACCGGCCGAGACAGCGTTGATCGACGCCTTCGGCGACCGGCTGTCGCTGCTGCCGGGCGACGGCGCGGTGATGCTGAAGCGCGACGACGCCATCGAAGCGATCAAGCACGGTCTGCCGACGCGTCGCATCGAGTCCTGGCACTACACCGATCTGCGCCGGCTTTTGAACGCGGTGCCCGACTTCGATCCGGCCGCCGCCGTGAAAGCCATCGCGCCAATCGTCGACGGTTCGACGGTTCTCGCTCTGTTGAACGGCGTGTCGAGCGCCAAGGCGCCGGTCGTCGAGGGTGTCAGCGTCCAGCGTCTGTCCGAAAAGCTGACCGACGGCAGCATCGCGCCGGGGCTCGACCCCTATGGCAGCGACGATGCCATTGGTGCGCTGAACACCGCTTTCGTCGCCGACGGCTTTTTCGTCGACATCGCCGATGGCGCCGAACTGGAAAGGCCGGTCGAGCTGCAGAACCTGCAGGCAGGTGGCCAGACCCATGTGCGCTTGCCGGTGCGTGTCGGCGCCGGCGCCAAGGCGGTCATCGTCGAGCGTCAGGCCGGCGAGGGCGCGGCGCTGGTGAGTTCGGTCAGCCAGTTGCTGCTGGGCGAGGGCGCCGAGGTGACCTGGCTGATCGTGCAGGAGCAGCCGGAAACGGCGACACACCTGGCGCAGTTCAAGGCCCATATCGGCAAGAATGCGAAACTGACGCTGTTCGTCATGAACGCCGGCGGCAGGCTGGTGCGCCAGGAGATCATGATCAAGACGACGGGCGAAGGCGCCGACTTCAAGCTGCGCGGCATCAATCTTCTGGCCGGCGACACCCACACCGATGTCACCATGGTGCTCGACCATGCCGTGCCGCATACGACATCGACGGAGGTCATTCGCAATGTGGTGACGGGCAAGGCGCGTGGCGTGTTCCAGGGCCGCATCAACGTTCACCAATATGCGCAGAAGACCAACGCCAAGATGGCCTGCAACACGCTGCTTTTGTCGGACGATGGCGAGTTCTCGACCAAGCCGGAGCTTGAAATCTTCGCCGACGACGTCATCTGCGGCCATGGCGCGACTGTCACGGAGATCGACCACGACCATTTGTTCTACCTGATGGCGCGCGGCGTCGACGAAAAGAGCGCGCGGGGGTTGCTCGTCAAAGCCTTCGTGGCGGAAGTGATCGAGGAGCTGGACGACGAAGCGATCGTCGAGGCGCTGGAAGCGCGGCTTGATGAGTGGTTTGTGACGCACGGGTGATCCTGATGAACACTCCAGGCAAGATCGGAGATTTCTACGACGTCGAGGCGATCCGCCATGATTTCCCGATCCTGTCGCGTGAAGTCTATGGCAAGCCGCTGGTCTATCTCGACAACGGCGCCTCGGCACAGAAGCCGCAGGTCGTGCTCGATGCGATCCAGCACGCCTATTCCCAGGAATACGCCAACGTTCATCGCGGCCTGCATTTCCTCTCCAATGCCGCCACCGACGCTTATGAGAAGGCGCGGGAAACGGTGCGCCGTTTCCTCAACGCGCCAAGCACCGACAACATCGTCTTTACCTCGAACACGACCTCGGCGATCAACACCGTTGCTTATGGTTATGGCATGCCCAATATCGGCGAGGGCGACGAGATCGTGCTGTCGATCATGGAGCATCATTCCAACATCGTTCCCTGGCATTTCATCCGCGAACGGCAGGGCGCCAAGCTGGTCTGGGTGCCGGTCGACGACCTCGGCGTCTTCCACATCGAGGAATTCGAAAAGCGCCTGACCGACAGGACGAAGCTGGTCGCCATCACGCAGATGTCGAATGCGCTTGGCACGGTGACGCCGATCAAGGAGATTGTCCGGATCGCGCATGCGCGCGGCATTCCCGTACTCGTCGACGGCAGCCAGAGCGCCGTGCACATGGCCGTGGACGTTCAGGATCTCGATTGCGATTTCTTCGTCTTCACCGGCCACAAGGTCTACGGCCCCTCGGGCATCGGCGTGCTCTATGGCAAGAAGGATAGTCTCGCCGGCATGCGGCCCTTCATGGGCGGCGGCGAGATGATCGAGGAGGTCACGGAAGACATCGTCACCTACAACGATCCGCCGCACCGCTTCGAGGCGGGCACGCCGCCGATCGTGCAGGCGATCGGGCTGGGTGCGGCGCTCGACTACATGGACTCTGTCGGCCGCGAGCGCATCGCGGCGCACGAAGAAGACCTCAAGATCTATGCCCACGAACGGCTGCGCGCCATCAATTCGCTGCGCATCTTCGGTGATGCGCCTGGCAAGGGCGCCATCATCTCCTTCGAGCTGCAAGGTATTCATGCCCATGACGTCTCGATGGTGATAGACAGGCAAGGCGTGGCTGTCCGCGCGGGCACCCATTGCGCGCAACCGCTGTTGAAACGCTTTGGCGTAACCTCCACATGCAGGGCATCGTTCGGCATGTATAATACCAGGGCCGAAGTCGACGCTTTGGCCGAGGCGCTTGAAAAAGCGCGCAAGTTTTTCGGGTGACGACGATGGATGATGTGAGCACCACCGCAGAGACCGTATCGGCCGGCAACAGCGTCGTTTCCGCCTCGGCCATCCCCGCGGACGAACTGGCGCGACTGACCGACGACATCGTCTCGGCGCTGAAGACGGTCTACGACCCGGAAATCCCGGCCGATATCTACGAGCTCGGCCTCGTCTACAAGATCGACATCGAGGACGACCGCTCGGTCAAGATCGACATGACGCTGACCGCGCCGGGCTGCCCGGTGGCCGGCGAAATGCCCGGCTGGGTGGAGAACGCGGTGGGCGCCGTCGAAGGCGTGTCCGGGGTCGAGGTCAACATGACTTTCGATCCGCCCTGGACGCCCGACCGCATGTCGGAAGAGGCGCAGGTCGCGGTGGGCTGGTACTAGCGCTGAGCCTGGTACACTTGCGCCAGTGGTAAAACTTCACCATTTTAGGTGAGGAATCATTCGGCAGGCCTTGAACCTGCATGGAATGGAGAAGGAAAAACATGGGACGCTTTGCCGTCATTACGATGACCGAAAAGGCCGCCGACCGGGTGCGCGAGATCGTCGCCACGCGCGAGAACGCGCATGGCATTCGACTCGGGATCAAGAAGGGCGGCTGCGCCGGCATGGAATACACGGTCGATCTGGTGACCGAGCCCAACACCAAGGACGACCACATCGAGCGCGACGGCGCCCATGTCTATGTCGCGCCCGAAGCAGCCCTGTTCCTGTTCGGCACCGAAATGGATTTCGAGCAGACAACGCTGCGCACCGGCTTCACCTTCCACAATCCGAACCAGAGTTCGGCCTGCGGTTGCGGTGAATCCGTCGAACTGAAGCCGGCCGATCTCAAGGCGCTGGCCGAGGCACGCGCCTCGGCCTGACCTCCCTTCGCCCCGCTACGGGAGAAGGTGGCTCGAAGGGCCGGATGAGGGGCAGCGGTGCCCTCTCGTTAGTTTGTGCGGCCTCATTTGCCTGCCGGCACCTTCACCCCGTGAAGAAAGCTAATCCACCCACATGCCTGTCCGCTTGTGCCAGTCGGCGATCGATTCTTCGGGATAGACGTCGAAGACTTTGTCCTTCGGCCCAACATCAGGCTCGACCCAGTTCGCCTTGTACTTCAGCATCAGATGCACCTTCTCGGGCGGAACGGGCAGGTCGCTGTCGATCGCCGAGGCGAAGGGATGCACCAGTTCCGGCCAGGTCGGATCGTAGAGCCAGAGCGCCGACCCGCATTTGCGGCAAAAATTGCGCTCGCCGGTCGAGACCTCGCAACGGGGATGCTCATCGTCCTCGATCTCGGCCCGGTAGACGCCAAGATCTCTCTTGCCCCGGATGTTCAACGTTGCGTAATCGGCGCCGAGATTGATGGCGAAACCGCCGCCGCCCTGCTGCTTGCGGCAGATCGAGCAGTAGCAGAGCATGAACGGCACGGGCGTGTGGCTTTCCACCTCGAAACGCACGGCGTTGCAGCGACAGGATCCTTTGAGCAGAAGCGGCATGACGAAACGACTCCGACGGAATGTTCACAACCTGTCAGCATGATTTCGGCTGCGCGATGACAATGTCAAATGCCGGTGACATGATCGCGGCATGGACAATGAACGCATCGCCGAGCTTTTCGAGGGCCTGGGCCCGGTCAGCATCCGCAAACTCTTCGGCGGCAAGGGCATCTATTTCGACGATGTCATCGTCGCCATCGTGCTGCGCGGCGAATTGCTGCTGAAAGCCGACGAGCAGAGCGTGCCCGATTTCGAGGCCGCCGGCTGCCGGCAATGGACCTATACCGGAACGCGGCACGGCAAGCTGGTCGCCATGCCCTACTGGAGCATTCCCGACAGTGCCTTCGACGATCCCGACGAGATGACGGTGTGGGCGCGCCGCGCCTATGAAGCGGGGCGGCGGGCGGGGAAGTGATTTTGACCTGACGCTGGCTGCTACGGAGGGGATACATCGAGGCCGCCCCCTCATCCGGCCGCTTCGCGGCCACCTTCTCCCCGGGGGGAGAAGAGTTTGGCGCCGGCAGCTCCTCTCCCGTCGGGGAGAGGTCGGATTGCCCGGAATTGCTCTTAGCAATTTGGTCTTGGCAATTCGGTCTTGGCAATCCGGGTGAGGGAGCCTTCGCCGCGCGACCCTAAAGCGCCTTGGCTATCTTCGCCGCCAGCCTTGCATTGTTCTCGACCAGCGCGATGTTGGTCTTCAGGCTGCGGCCGCCCGTGAGTTCGAGGATTTTTCCCAGCAGGAACGGCGTCACCGCCTTGCCGGTGACGTTGAGGGCTTCGGCGGCCTTCTGCGCGGCTTCGATGTAGCCGGCCATTTCTTCAGCGGGGATTTCGTGGTTTTCCGGCACCGGATTGGCGACCAGCAAGCCGCCGCCAAGTCCCAGAGCCATGCGCGTCTGGTAGAAATGCGCGATGTCTTCCGGCCTGTGTAAGGTCAATGGCGCGCGGAACGGCGACTGCCGCGACCAGAAGGCCGGCATCGTCTCGCAGCCATGGCCGATGACGGGCACGCCGCGCGTCTCCAGCACTTCCAGCGTCTTTTCGATGTCCAGAATGGCCTTGGCGCCCGCCGAGACGACGATGACCGGCGTGCGCGCCAGTTCGTCGAGATCGGCGGAAATATCGAAGCTCTTTTCCGCGCCCTTGTGCACGCCGCCAATGCCGCCGGTGGCGAACACCTTTATGCCGACCATGTCAGCAGCAATCATCGTGGCCGCGACCGTGGTGCCCCCGGTGCGGCCTTGCGCGACGGCGAAGCCGAGATCGGCGCGCGACAATTTCATGGCGTCACCCGTCATCGCCAGCGATTCGCGTTCGCCGTCCGAAAGCCCGACCTTGATGCGGCCGTTGACCACGGCGATCGTCGCTGGCACGGCGCCGCCGTCAGCGATGATTTTTTCGACATTGGCCGCCATGGCGCCATTGTCGGGATAGGGCATGCCATGGGTGATGATGGTGCTTTCGAGCGCCACCACAGGACGCCCGGCGGCCAGGGCCTGCGCCACCGGTGCATGGATATCGATGAAAGGGCGGGCGGTCTCTGGCGTCATTTCTGATCTCCAATCCGGAATGCGGCGCATCCATCAGGAAAGCGTAAGCTTCGCTGCGGCGTCATGAATTTGCCGGTCTCATGCCACTTCCCTGGCATCCGGCACAAGGGCCAGCGCTTCCGCGAAGCTCGCCGGGGAGAATTCGGGCACCGCATTGGCGCTCTCGATGGTCAGCGTCGCCGCCGCGACGCCTTCGCGCAGGGCCTGGTGCAGCGGCAGGCCGCGCAGCAGCGCCGCGACCGTCGCACCCGCGAGCGCGTCGCCGGCGCCGGTGACATCGGCGACTTTTCTGGGAGCTGGAGGCATGATCGAAAAAGCGCCTGTGCTGTCGAAACCCAGCACAGGGCCACCGCCTGCCGTGACCACGCCGCTGGCAAGACCGCTGCATCGCAACCCGTCGATCATCTCCCGCTCGGCGGCATCTGCATTGACGCCAGCCAGCGCAACGGCCTCTCGCCGGTTCATGAAGAGTTGGGCCAGCCCGTCGAGCACCGGCATCAGCCGCGTCACCTTGGCCGGCGAAATCGCGATGGCGAAAACCGGTTTGCCGGCGGCGAGCAAAAGCAGCCGCTCCAGCGCTGCCGACGGCAGATTGGCGTCGCACAGGATGGCATCGGCGGCAGCCACCTCCTGGCGGATCTTGGAACGCCTGATCTGCTTGGGAAAGGCCAAGTCATACAATGCCATATCGGCAAAGCCGACGATCAATTCGCCCTCGCGGTCGATGAGAGCTGTGTAGCTCGGCGTGGTGCGGTCGAGAAACACCGCCGACAGATCGGCGACGCCCGCCTCGGCGATGGCCCGTGAAACCGTATCTCCCGCCGCATCGCCGCCGCGCACCGAAAGCAGGGACGCGGAGAGGCCGCGCCGCACCATGCCGCGCAGGGCGTTGAAGACGCCACCGCCGACATCCTCGCGCATCGTGCCGGGATTGGAGGCGGCCGGCACGTAAGGACCGGATACCTGGCCACGCCGGTCGATATGGGCGCCGCCCACGGCCAGTATCTTCGCTGATTTCACCATGGCGGCGATATGACCTTTGTTGTTGTAGCCGCACAAGCGCCAGAGTGCGCGACAGAGCTTCGCACGCAAGACGGCGATTCGGCCGGGCGGAATGCCGGGGCCGGCTGGCCCAATGCGGAGCCAGTTCCTGACCGGCTTGGCAAGACAAAAAAAGAACAAATCCGGATATCGATTGTTTTTCAATTGGTTGTCACCCCTTGCCAAATGAGAACAAAAAAGGTACAAAATGCCAGGGATTACGGATTGTCCGGCCTTCATTGACGACCAAGGGGTGATGTATCATGGCTCAGAATTCTTTGCGGCTGGTAGAGGATAAGGCAGTGGACAAATCAAAGGCTCTGGATGCGGCGCTGTCGCAAATCGAGCGGGCTTTCGGCAAGGGCTCGATCATGCGGCTCGGCGCCAACGAGCAGGTCGTCGAGATCGAAACGGTGCCTACCGGTTCGCTCGGCCTCGACATCGCGCTCGGCGTCGGTGGCCTGCCGCGCGGCCGCATCATCGAGATCTACGGGCCGGAAAGCTCGGGCAAGACGACGCTGGCCCTGCATACCGTGGCCGAAGCCCAGAAGAAGGGCGGCATCTGCGCCTTCGTCGATGCCGAACACGCGCTCGATCCGGTCTATGCCCGCAAGCTCGGCGTCGATCTTGAAAACCTGCTGATCTCGCAGCCCGACACCGGCGAGCAGGCGCTGGAGATCTGCGACACGCTGGTGCGTTCCGGCGCCATTGATGTGCTGGTGGTCGATTCGGTGGCGGCGCTGACGCCGCGCGCCGAAATCGAGGGCGAGATGGGCGATTCGCTGCCTGGCCTGCAGGCCCGCCTGATGAGCCAGGCGCTGCGCAAGCTCACCGCATCGATCTCGCGCTCCAACACCATGGTCATCTTCATCAACCAGATCCGCATGAAGATCGGCGTCATGTTCGGCTCGCCCGAAACGACGACCGGCGGCAACGCGCTGAAATTCTACGCTTCCGTACGCCTCGACATCCGCCGTATCGGCTCGGTCAAGGATCGCGACGAAGTCGTCGGCAACCAGACCCGCGTCAAGGTGGTCAAGAACAAGCTGGCGCCGCCCTTCAAGGTGGTCGAATTCGACATCATGTATGGCGAGGGCGTCTCCAAGACCGGCGAACTGGTCGATCTCGGCGTCAAGGCCGGCGTGGTCGAGAAGTCGGGCGCCTGGTTCTCCTACAATTCGCAACGTCTCGGCCAGGGCCGCGAGAATGCGAAACTGTTCCTGCGCGACAATCCCGACACTGCGCGCGAGATAGAACTGGCGCTCAGGCAGAATGCCGGACTGATCGCCGAAAAATTCCTCGAGAATGGTGGTTCAGAAGGCAATGGCGATGACGGTTTTGAGGACGAAGCCGGCGCGATGTAGGGCAGCGCCAGAGTTTGGCCATAAATCCAGCCTATTATCCGATGCTTAAGTAACAGAGTTCTTTAGTACCGCGTTCAAAACCGCCGGCCTTCGCGCCGGCGGTTTTCGTTTGCATGCCCGCGCAAATGCCGGTGCGAAGCGTGAATTGGCCCAATTCCGTGTTTCTGGACAGGGTCAAGAGCTACGGCTAAAAGGCCAACTCCATCTTCTAGAAAACACTGAGCCATCTCCCGCCGGTCTGGCCGGCGGCTCTCTTGAAAAGGCAGTATCCATGAGTGGCGTGAACGAGATCCGGTCGACCTTTCTCGACTATTTCCGCAAGGAAGGCCACGAGGTCGTGGCCTCGAGCCCGCTCGTGCCGCGCAACGATCCGACCTTGATGTTCACCAATGCCGGCATGGTGCAGTTCAAGAACGTCTTCACCGGTTTGGAGAAGCGGCCCTATTCGCGTGCCACCACGGCCCAGAAAAGCGTTCGCGCCGGCGGCAAGCACAATGATCTCGACAATGTCGGCTATACCGCGCGCCACCTGACCTTCTTCGAGATGCTCGGCAATTTTTCCTTCGGCGACTATTTCAAGGAGCGCGCCATCGAGCTTGCCTGGAACCTCATCACCAGGGAGTTCGGGCTGAAGAAGGACAAGCTGCTGGTCACCGTCTATCACACGGACGATGAGGCGGCCGGCTTCTGGAAGAAGATCGCCGGTTTTTCCGACGATCGCATCATCCGCATCGCGACCTCGGACAATTTCTGGGCGATGGGCGACACGGGACCCTGCGGCCCCTGCTCGGAAATCTTCATCGACCGTGGCGAGCACATCTGGGGCGGCCCGCCCGGCAGTCCGGAGGAGGACGGCGACCGGTTCCTCGAATTCTGGAACCTGGTGTTCATGCAGTATGAGCAGGTGACGAAAGAGGAGCGCGTCGACCTGCCGCGTCCGTCGATCGACACCGGCATGGGCCTGGAGCGCATGGCATCCATCCTGCAAGGGGTGGAAAGCGTCTTCGAGACCGACCTGTTCCGTCATTTGATCGATGCGGCGTCCTCCGCGCTTGGGCGCGCGCCCGACGCGGAAACGGTTGCGTCCTATCGCGTCATTGCCGATCACCTGCGCTCATCCTCCTTCCTGGTTGCCGACGGTGTGCTGCCGTCGAATGAAGGCCGCGGCTATGTGCTGCGCCGCATCATGCGCCGCGCCATGCGCCATGCGCAGCTGCTCGGCGCCCGCGATCCGTTGATGTGGAAACTGGTGCCGGCCTTGGTGCGCGAGATGGGCCAGGCCTATCCGGAACTGGTCCGCGGCGAAACGATGATTACCGAGACCCTGAAACTCGAGGAGACCCGCTTCCGCAAGACGCTGGTGCGCGGCCTCGGACTGCTGTCCGAGGCGACGGAGAAGCTCGGCGCCGGCGACATGCTGGATGGCGAGACCGCATTCAAGCTCTACGACACCTATGGCTTCCCGCTCGACCTGACGCAGGACGCGCTGCGGCAGCGCAGCATTTCGGTCGATCTTGCCGGGTTCACAAATGCGATGGAGCAGCAAAAAGCGGAGGCGCGCAAGCACTGGGCCGGGTCCGGCGAGGCCGCCACCGAGACGGTTTGGTTCTCCGTGCGTGAAAAGACGGGCGCCACCGAATTCCTCGGCTACGAAACCGAGCAGGCCGAAGGCCTCATTCAGGCGCTGGTCAAGGACGGCAAGACCGTCGACAGCGCCGCCAAGGGCGATGCGGTCGTCGTGGTCGTCAACCAGACCCCGTTCTATGGCGAATCCGGCGGCCAGATGGGCGACACCGGCGTCATCTCGGGTGAGGGGTTCTCGGTCGAGATCTCCGATACGCAGAAGAAGGCCGACGGTCTGTTCGTGCATCTGGGCAAGGTGGCGAGCGGCACGGTCAAGTTGGGGGCCGCGGTCGAACTGAAGGTCGATCATGCGAGGCGCTCCAGGCTGCGCGCCAATCACTCCGCGACACATCTGATCCATGAGGCGCTGCGCGAGGTGCTGGGCAGCCATGTCGCGCAAAAAGGCTCGCTGGTCGCGCCCGAGCGCCTGCGCTTCGACATCTCGCACAACAAGCCGATTTCAGCCGAGGAGCTCGAAGAGGTCGAGCGCATGGCCAACGAGATCGTCGTCCAGAACAGCCCGGTGACCACGCGCCTGATGTCGGTCGACGACGCCATCGCCGAAGGCGCCATGGCGCTGTTTGGCGAGAAGTATGGCGATGAGGTGCGCGTCGTGTCGATGGGCACGGGCGTTCACGGCGCCAAGGCCAACCGGCCCTACTCGGTCGAGCTCTGCGGCGGCACGCATGTCAGGGCGACCGGTGATATCGGCATGGTGCGCATCGTCTCGGACGGTGCGGTCGCCGCGGGCGTGCGCCGCATCGAGGCGTTGACCGGCGAAGCCGCGCGCAAACATCTCGATGAGCAGGACCGGCGGCTGAAGGCGGCCGCCGCCACGCTGAAGATCTCGCCGGCGGATGTGCCAGCGCGTGTCGAAGCGCTGCTCGAAGAGCGCAAGAAGCTCGAGAAGGACCTGACCGAAGCGCGCAAGAAGCTGGCGCTGGGCGGCGGGTCGCCTGCCGATGCTCCGGCCGCCAACGAGATCGTCGCTGGCGTCGGCTTCCTCGGCAAGGCGGTTTCAGGGGTCTCGCCGAAGGACTTGAAGCCGCTGGCCGACGCAGGCAAGACTTCGTTGGGCTCTGGCGTCGTCGTGTTCGTTGGCGCCGGCGAGGACAACAAGGCGAGCGTCGTGGTCGCCGTCACCGATGATCTCGTCAGCCGCTTCAGCGCCGTCGACCTGGTGCGCGTTGCCTCCGCCGCATTGGGCGGGCAGGGCGGCGGCGGCCGCCCCGACATGGCCCAGGCCGGTGGTCCGGATGCCTCGAAGGCCAATGATGCGATAGCGGCGGTGAAGGCGGCGCTGGAAGCAGCCTAGCGAATTTAGGCAGGCGCTAGGCGTGCCAACGAGCTAGTCCGAGGCTGGCAGGACAGCGCCTGCCTCTGTCCTGCCGGACCGAGGGGTGCTGTCCAGCGGTTATCCCGATACTTGTCAACCAACCTTTTCGGTGTGGGCAAAGCTTGGGCGGGCAGCCACGCGCGCATACCACTCCTGGACCAGTGCAAACCGCGCCAGCAAGTCACGCCCCTCGATGACCTTGACGAAATAGCCAATCATCGGCGCCGCATGCAGGTCGGCCAGCGTCAGCTGGTCGCCAAGCAGCCAAGGCCCTTGTGCCTTCAGCGACGTCAGCACCCCGAGCACCGTTTCGGCCTGGCGCAGCCCGTCGGCGATCAGCGCCTCGTCGGGCGCCTCCTTCTCCAGCCGCTCGACGGCAACATCCCAGACCATCGACCTGTAGCCATAGGCATCGAGCATACCTGTCATCTGGCCCATCCTCGCTCGGCCGCGCGCGTCGGCCGGCTGCAGCGCCGGACCCTCGAACGCTTCATCGACATAGCGCGCGATCGCATTCGTCTCGAAGAGCCGGAACCCGTCATGTTCGAAGGCCGGGATGCGGCCGAACGGGTGATGTTCCAGATACCAGGCGGGAATGCCGTCGGTGGCGAAGACATCGAGCGGCACCAGCTCGTAGTCGATGCCTTTCTCCTCCAGCGCCATCCGCGCGATGCGCACATATACACTGTAGTCCGCGCCGTAGAGGATTGGCTTGGTCATGCTGTCAGCCCTTCGCATGCGCCGGCCCAAAAAGCGAAGGCTCCTTTCGGAGCCTTCGGCATTTGGAACCGCGGGTACTTACGCCATCGCCTTCTGCAAATTCTCGTCGATCTTGTCGAGGAAGCCGGTGGTGGAGAGCCAGGGCTGGTCGGGGCCGATCAGGAGCGACAGGTCCTTGGTCATGAAGCCGGACTCGACGGTCTGGATGCAGACCTTTTCCAGCGTCTCGGCAAAACGCTTGAGCTCGGAATTGTCATCGAGTTTGGCGCGGTGCGCGAGACCCCGCGTCCAGGCGAAGATCGAGGCGATCGAATTGGTCGAGGTTTCCTCGCCCTTCTGGTGCTGGCGGTAGTGGCGGGTGACGGTGCCGTGCGCGGCTTCGGCTTCGACGGTCTTGCCATCCGGCGTCATCAGCACCGAGGTCATCAGGCCGAGCGAGCCAAAGCCTTGCGCCACCGTGTCGGACTGCACGTCCCCGTCATAGTTCTTGCAGGCCCAGACATAGCCGCCCGACCATTTCAGGCTCGACGCCACCATGTCGTCGATCAGGCGGTGTTCGTACCACAGCTTCTTCGACTTGAACTCGGCCTCGAATTCTTGCTCGTAGACCTCCTGGAAGATATCCTTGAAGCGGCCGTCATAGGCCTTGAGGATGGTGTTCTTGGTCGACAGGTAGACCGGGTAGTTGCGCAGCAGGCCGTAGTTCAGCGACGCCCGGGCGAATTCGCGGATCGACTCGTCGAGATTGTACATGGCCATGGCGACACCGGCGCCGGGCGCGTCGAACACGTCGTGCTCGATCACCTGGCCGTCCTCGCCGACGAACTTGATCGTCAGCTTGCCCTTGCCGGGGAAACGGAAATCGGTGGCGCGGTACTGGTCGCCGAAGGCGTGACGGCCGACGATGATCGGCTTGGTCCAGCCGGGCACCAGTCGCGGCACGTTCTTCATGATGATCGGCTCGCGGAAGATGGTGCCGCCGAGAATGTTGCGGATGGTGCCGTTGGGCGACTTCCACATCTTCTTCAGCTTGAATTCCTCGACGCGCTGCTCGTCGGGGGTGATGGTCGCGCATTTGACGCCGACGCCGTATTTCTTGATGGCATTGGCCGAATCGATGGTCACCTGGTCGTTGGTTGCGTCGCGGTGCTCGATGCCGAGGTCGTAATATTCGAGCTTGAGGTCGAGATAAGGGTGGATCAGCTTGTCCTTGATGAACTGCCAGATGATGCGGGTCATCTCGTCGCCGTCGAGTTCGACGACCGGGTTCGCCACCTTGATCTTCGCCATGGAAAGAATGCCTCGTTGCTTGGATTGGGACGGCCTTGCCCGCGTGGCGTTGGCCGGGGGATGCCGCCCGTATATCAAAGCGCTTTTGGCCACGCAAACAGCGATCGGTCACGAATGTGAGGCCATGGCCGCCGTCATTTGCGAATGCTTCATTTTCGCGGCCGAATATGGCAGGGGACGCTGAAATGCCGCAAACAGCAGTTCATTGACAATCATGCCCGACGCCAAAGATCCACACAGCACCGCAGCCGCCGGCCCGGCGATCATCCTCGTCGAGCCGCAGCTTGGCGAGAATATCGGCATGGTCGCCCGCGCCATGGCCAATTTCGGACTTTCCGAGCTGCGCCTGATCAATCCGCGCGACGGCTGGCCGAGTGAGAAGGCGCGCGCCGCCGCCAGCCGTGCCGACCATGTCATCGACGCCGTCACCGTTTACGAGGATCTGGCCTCGGCGCTTGCCGATCTGAATTTCGTTTTCGCCACCACCGCCAGGCAGCGCGATGGCTTCAAATCCGTGCGCGGCCCGGTGGAAGCGGGCAGGGTGCTCCGTGCCCGTCACGGAATGGGGCAGCGCACCGGCATCCTGTTCGGACGCGAGCGCTTCGGTCTCTACAATGACGAGGTTGGCCTCGCCGACGAAATCGTCACTTTCCCGGTCGATCCGGATTTCTCCTCGCTCAACATCGCCCAGGCGGCCTTGCTGATGTCCTATGAGTGGATGAAGTCGGGTCTGGAGGACGAAACCAGGACCAATTTTTCGGGGCCGGAGATGAAGCCGGCAAGCAAGGAAGAATTGCACGGCCTGTTCGCCTATCTGGAAGGCGCATTGGAAGCGCGCGGCTATTTCCGACCGGCGCCGAAGAAACCGAAAATGGTCGACAATCTGCGCGCCGTGCTGACGCGGCCCGGCTTCGCCGAACCGGAGCTCAAGGTGTTGCGCGGCATCATCTCGTCGCTGGACAGGTTCTCGCCGGCCATGCCGCGCGGCGACGGCTCTCCGGGCGACGATCCCCGGCGATTGCCGGCGGCGGCCGCGCGTGCTCGCAAGGTGGATGCGGCTGATCAACTCCCCGACGCCAATGGCGACGATACCGACACGCCGCCGCTGGGCGGCAAGGGAACAGACAATGACTGACCAGCCGATCCTGATGTTCGATTCCGGCGTCGGCGGGCTCACCGTGCTGCGCGAGGCGCGCGTCCTGATGCCCGACCGGCGCTTCATCTATGTCGCCGACGATGCCGCTTTTCCCTTTGGCGCCTGGGAAGAGCCGGCACTGCGGACCCATATACTGGAGCTGTTCGCCAAATTGCTCGACCGCTTCGCGCCGGCGATTTCGGTCATCGCCTGCAACACCGCCTCGACGCTGGTGATCGACGCGCTGCGTGAAAGATTTCCTGGCCATCCCTTCGTCGGCACCGTGCCTGCGGTCAAGCCGGCGGCCGAGCGCACGCGCTCCGGCCTGGTCTCGGTGCTGGCGACGCCGGGCACGGTGAAGCGGCAATACACGCGCGACCTGATCAGCAAATGGGCACAGAAATGCCATGTCCGCCTGGTCGGCAGCGACAGGCTGGCGGGCCTGTCCGAAGCCTATATGCGCGAGGGCTTCGTCGACGAGGAGGCCGTACGCGCCGAGATCGCGCCATGCTTCATCGAGCGCGACGGTATGCGCACCGATATCGTCGTGCTGGCCTGCACGCACTATCCCTTTCTGGTCAATCGCATGCGCAAGACCGCGCCCTGGCCGGTCGACTGGATCGATCCGGCCGAAGCGATCGCACGACGAGCCCTCTCGCTGCTGCCGCCCATCGATGGGGCGCTGCCGCAAGGCGAACCCGATATAGCGGTGTTCACCTCGGGCAAGGCGGATTTCGCCGTCAGCCGCCTGATGCAGGGCTTTGGACTGACCGTGAGCTAGACAGTGGGCAACGTCTGCCTGTCAAACAGGTTCGAAGACGATGCTGCGTTGATCCGGATCAGCCAGGACCAGCCTTAGCTTCAGATCTTCGCCCTGTCTGAGCCCCGAGGCTTTTACGTTTGCAACGACAGGCATGTCGGCAAGCTGAACGCGCACGCCATGGTCGACGACGTCGGTGACGACGGCTTTGAACGTCTCACCCTCGCGCCCCTCCAGCATGACCGCCTCGGCAAGGTCGATGGCCGCGTGGTTGATCAGCGAAGCGCGGCTATCGGCACGTCCCATCGCCTTCGGCAACCTGGCGAACGCGTCGGTGACAGCCTGGGGCACGGGCTGGCCGTTGGCGATCGCCAGCGCGCAGCGCACGACATAGCGATCGGCAAGTCGCCTGAGTGGCGCTGTCGCATGGGCATAGGTGGCGGCCATGGCCTCATGCCAGGGGACAACGCCGTCCTGATAGGGCTGGTAGGACGCGCCGGGGCTTGCATGGCGGATTTCCAGCATCAACGCTGCTTGTCGCGGATCGGTGGGATCGAGGGTTCGCTGATAGTCTCGCAAACCGGTGGAGGCCGGCCAGGACAGTCCGAGAGCCTGTGCCGCGTTACGCAGTCTCTGCACCTTGAAGGCATCGGGGTCGGACATCACCCGGAACAGGCCGGTATGGTGCGCCAGCATGGCATCGGCAATCGCCATGTTGGCGGCCAGCGAAAGCGCTGCATTGTCCTGTTCGGATTGCAGCAGTGGCCTGAACGCAAGCCGGTACGTGCCGTCGGCGAGCCTTTCCACCTCCTGCTCGGGTGGATCGACGCGGGAAGCCCCGCGACGCTTTTCGTTCATTGCCATGCGCCGCGCCATTTCGGCAAAGCCGGCCGGAACGTCGGAAGCCTTCACGCTGTCATAGGCGAGCTTGGCGCCGCTTTGAATGATTGCCCGCTCCGCGCCGTCCAGCTTCGTCGCACCATCCTGCGCAACCCGAACCGTGAAGATGACAGCTGGACGCGGTCCATCAGGCAACAGGCTTGCCGCACCCTCGGCAATCACCGGCGGGTAGAGCCCGGCCTTGCCGTCCGGCAAGTAAAGTGTCTCGCCCCGCGTCCAGGCTTCGAGATCCACCGTGTCGCCGTCCTCGACGAACCAGGCCACGTCGGCAATGGCATAATGCAGCAGAAGATCACTGCCGCTCGCCTCGATCGAGAATGCTTGATCCAGATCGGTGGAGGCAGCCGGGTCGAGCGTGACAAAGGGCATCGCCCTTCGATCGGCATGCTGGTCGGGCACACGTTTGGCCGCCGCATCCGCTGCGGCAACGACATCAGCCGGAAATCCATCCGGCACGTGCAATTCGGTGCGGATTTTCGCCAGGCCAGTGGAGAGAGCCTGTGAGGGATCGGTCAGAGATTTCATTCAGCCGTCCTACACTGGGGTTCCGGACACGGGAAGGCTGCCAACGAAAATCGCCAAGGGCGTCCATCGGCTGGCGCCGAGCGGATCGGGAATGAGCCATTGGCGCTGGAACCGCCGCCGAAGCGCGGCGTTTCTCCTGACAGCAAAAGGAGACCTCGCCATGCCAGCCACCTCGAAAGCCCAGCAGAAGGCCGCCGGCGCCGCACTCTCCGCCAAGCGCGGCGAGACCAAGAAAAGCGAGCTCAAAGGCGCTTCCAAGGGCATGTACGAATCGATGAATGAAAAGCAGCTCGAGGAATTCGCCGAGACGAAGCGCAAGGGTCTACCGGAGAAAAAATCCTAGGCTTGAGCGCTTCGAGCCCGACTACCTTGGAATGAAAAAGGGCCAGCGACATGCGCTGCCCGTGGGATTGTTGTTTGGAGCAGCCTGCCAGCGGTGGCAGCCGGGTATTCTCTCGACGATCACCCTGCGATGACCATGCCGCCACACCACTCGCTTGTTGACGATGACCCGGCGGACCTGTTTGTGGCCGTGCCTGTGGCGCGCCATGCCCGTTCCGGGCCGACCGCCACCGACCCTGCAAGCACTGCGGCACCTGCCAGGGTAAGGAAGAACTTCTTCATGTAATCAGGCTCTCTAGCTCCAGTCCCTTCCTGGTGCCGCTGGCGCAAAACCTCCCGCCACATCCGGCATCGCATCAACGCCTTGAACGCTATACGGTTTGCGCCGCGCCACTCACGAACTTGACATCGGTTAAATCTCGGTTTAATCAGCCGCCAACGCCGGGCAGCGATGTCCGGTGTTTGTTTTGTATACGCAAGATCTGTCACGATAGCTGTTTCCGATCTTGTTTGAACTGACGTGTCCCGTGGGTTTTCCGCCGCGTTGCGTGGGAAAATCCTGTCAGGTCTCGAAAACGGAGGCCAGAGGAGGGCGCGTTTCCTTCACCCGGACCATGAGGTGCCGGGTGTGTCGTTTTGAAAAGGGAATGCGATGAGCAAGCGCGAATCCGCGAAATACAAGATCGACCGCCGTCTCGGCGAAAATATCTGGGGCCGCCCGAAGTCCCCGGTCAACAAGCGTGAATACGGCCCCGGCCAGCATGGCCAGCGCCGCAAGGGCAAGCTTTCCGACTTCGGCCTGCAACTGCGCGCCAAGCAAAAGCTGAAGGGTCACTATGGCGACGTTTCGGAAAAGCAGTTCCGCAAGGTCTATGAAGAGGCCGATCGCCGCAAGGGCGACACCTCCGAGAACCTGATCGGCCTGCTCGAGTCGCGTCTGGACGCGGTCGTCTACCGCGCCAAGTTCGTGCCGACCATCTTCGCCGCCCGCCAGTTCGTCAACCACGGCCACGTCAACGTCAACGGCAAGCGCGTCAACATCGGCTCGTACCGCTGCAAGCCGGGCGATGTCGTCGAAGTGCGCGAAAAGTCGAAGCAGTTGGTCATCGTCCTCGAATCGGTGGGCCTCGCCGAGCGCGACGTGCCGGACTACATCGAAGCCGATCACAACAAGATGGTCGCGACCTTCTCGCGCATCCCCGGCCTCGCGGACGTTCCGTTCGCCGTGCAGATGGAACCGAACCTGGTCGTCGAATTCTATTCGCGCTAAGCGAACGTCTTTCTGCGATATCGGAAAGGCCGCCTTCGAGGCGGCCTTTTTGTTTCGGGCATCCGCTTTGCCGTTTCGATTTTGCGGCCGATGCGCTAATCCGGGCGGAAGTCACATTCAGGGGCCGCCGTGCCATGAACATGCAGCCAGACATCGAAACGCTTGAACCAGCCGCCGAAGGCGGCTCCCATCCGCTGTTCGCCGAGGTGCCGTCGTCGGTCGAGTTCAACAAATTGCGCAAGCGGCTGCTGCGGCAGACCCGCCAGGCGATCGAGGACTTTTCGATGGTGAAGCCCGGCGAGCGCTGGCTGGTGGCGCTGTCGGGCGGCAAGGATTCTTACGGTCTGCTCGCCTTGCTGCTCGACATGAAATGGCGCGGGCTGCTGCCGGTCGAATTGCTGGCCTGCAATCTCGATCAGGGCCAGCCGAATTTTCCAAAGAATATCCTGCCCGATTATCTCGACGCCAACGGCATCGCGCATCGGATAGAATACCGGGACACCTATTCGGTCGTCACCGACAAGCTCCCCGAAGGCAGCACCTATTGCTCGCTCTGCTCGCGGCTGCGGCGCGGCCATCTCTACAGGATCGCCCGCGAGGAGGGCTGTTCGGCGCTGGTGCTCGGCCATCATCGCGAGGACATCCTCGAAACCTTCTTCATGAACCTGTTTCACGGTGGTCGGCTTGCCGCCATGCCGCCAAAACTGCTCAACGACGACGGCGACGTCATGGTGTTGCGGCCGCTGAGCTACTGCGCCGAGGTCGATCTGGAAAAATTCGCCGCCGCGATGCGATTCCCGATCATCCCTTGCGATCTCTGCGGCAGCCAGGAAGGGCTGCAGCGCAACGCCATGAAGGCGATGCTCGAGGACATCGAAAAGCGCATGCCTGGTCGCAAGGACACGATGATCCGCGCCCTGTCCAACACCAGGCCGTCGCATTTGCTCGACCGAAAGCTGTTCGATTTCGCCGCCCTCAATGAAACCCTCGCGATCAGGCAAGACATTTCCGATGACATTTGACGATACCGCCATCGACTGGCTGGCCGGGATTCTGGCCGAGGCAGCCCACGCTGAAATCATGCCGCGCTTTCGCCGATTGGGCGATGGCGATATCAGGCAGAAGACATCCGCCGCCGATCTGGTGACGGAAGCCGATGTCAACGCCGAGCGGCTGATCACCGCCAGGCTGCGCGAGCGCTATCCGTCGGCCATGGTCGTGGGCGAGGAGGCCTGCTCCGACAATCCGGCGCTGCTCGATGGCTTGGGCGATGCCGAATTGGCATTCACCGTCGATCCGGTGGACGGCACCTTCAATTTCGCATCCGGCGTGCCGCTGTTCGGCGTCATGCTGGCGGTCGTGGTCAGGGGCGAGACGGTCGCGGGCATCATCCATGATCCGGTCGGCAAGGATTGGCTCATCGCCGCCAAAGGCGCCGGCAGCCATATCAGGCATGCCCATGGCAGCCTGGAGAAAGTGCATGTAGCGGCGCCCGTGCCGATCTCGCAAATGACGGGCGCGGTATCCTGGCAATATCTCGACGAGCCGGAGCGCTCACGCCTCGCTCGTAACCAGACCAAGGCACTGTCGCAATTCGGCTATCGCTGCGCCGCCCACGAATATCGCTTGCTGGCCAGCGGACATGCGCATTTTGTCGTCTACAACAAGCTGATGCCCTGGGATCATCTGCCCGGCGTGCTGATCCACCAGGAAGCCGGCGGCCATGCCGCGCGCATCGACGGCAGCGCCTATCTGCCGTCCCATGTCGACGGCGGTCTGCTTGTCGCACCGGACCAGGACAGCTGGCAGGACCTGCGCCGCGAGCTGTGGGCGCAATAGGATCAATTCCTGTGGCTTGAACTGTTGGGTTGTGCGGGTTGAATCGGTGCGTTTGGCGGAGGCTCCCGAATGAAACGTCGGTTCGCGGTTTTTGCGGCACTTGCCTTGTTTGCGAATTGCAACGGGGCTCTCTCGCAAGAGCATCCCTGCCGTAGCACCGATCTCATCGACACCATCAAGGAGATGTCGGACGCCATCTATGCATGCTGGCGGCCGCCGCCAGGAACCGCGGGCATGTCCTTGACGCTGCGGTTCTCGCTCCGCCGCAACGGCACGCTGATCGGCAAGCCTCGTGCCACCTATTCCGACCTGGGAACCGATTCCCAGCTCGGCCGGGCCTTCGTGGCATCCATCCTCAAGGCGCTCGACGACGCTTTGCCGTTGCCCTTTTCAGATGGCATGGGTGGAGCGATCGCGGGGCGGATGCTTTCTCCTCGCTTCACGGCGTCGCTCGAAGGTACATCCTGACCACCCGCAAACGACAAGTCAGTGCAGGTCGGTGACGTGCCCTGAGACGGGTGCGTTCTGCGGCTGGAACATCTTGCCGCGCTCGGCAATCAGGATCATCAGCAGCGCCGCGACGGAGACGCTGCAGAAGCCGGCGGCCAGCGGCGTCACCGTGCCGTTGAAAGCCTGGCCGATCAGCGTGCCGAGAATGCCGCCGAGAAACGTCTGCATGAAACCCAGAATGGACGACGCCGTACCGGCCAGTTGGCCGAGCGGCTCCATGGCCAACGCGTTGAAATTCGCCCCTAGGCAGCCAAACGGCAGCATGGCACCGGCAAAGAAAGTGATGAACAGCCAGAGCGGCATCTTCATTTCCAGTAAAACCACGAGCCAGGCAAGGCTGATCACCAGAAACAGCAGCAGCGCGCCTTGCGACAGGCGGCGCATGCCGATACGTCCGACGAGGCGCGAGTTGAGATAGTTGGAGAAGGCGAGCACGCCGGCGACACCGGCGAAGATGACGGGAAACATCTCGCCGACGTTGAAGATGTTGACATAGATCTGCTGCGCCGAGGCGATGAAGCCGAACATGGCGCCGAAGATGAACGTGCTGGCGAAGGCATAGCAGAGCGCGATGCGGTTGGTGAGCACGATGCGGAAGCCTCCGACAATGGAGGAAACCGTCAGTGGCCGGCGATACTCGGGATGCAGCGTCTCGGGCAGGCGCAGGAGCGACCATGCCGACACGACCAGCGCGCCGACGGCCATGGTGACGAAGATCCAGTGCCAGGTCGCGAACAGCATGATGAACTGGCCAATGCCTGGCGCCACGACCGGAATGGCCATGAACACCATGAAGATCAGCGACATGACTTCGGCCATACGCCGGCCGTCGAATGTATCGCGCACGATCGAGACCGCGATCACGCGCGTGGCGGCCGCGCCGATGCCTTGCACGGCGCGGCATATCAAAAGTGTCTCGAAGCTCGGCGCGATTGCGGCCGCGGCGGCGGCCGCCACGTAGATGATCAGGCCGGCGACGAGCGGCGAACGGCGCCCGTAACGGTCCGAGATCGGCCCGAAGAACAACTGGCCGCCGCCGAAACCCAGTATGTAGGCGGTGACCACATATTGCCTGTGGTTTTCATTCTCGACGCCGAGCGAGGCGCCGATCTGCTGCAGCGCCGGCAGCATGATGTCGATAGCCAGCGAATTGAGCGCCATCAGCGCCGCGCAGAGCGCGATGAACTCCCAGCGCGGAATGGGCAATTGGCTTGCCCCGGGCAAGGTGCTTGCCCCTTGCGGCGCTGATTTCTGCTGGTCCACGGCAAGTCCGATCTCTCAAACGAAAACGCGCCGGCGGGCCGGCGCATTGGCTCGTGCTGATCCCGGAATCCGGGATGTAAAAACTGCCGGGGTGGGGCAGCCCTGGTGGTCGGGGGCATGTCGATATCGACATGGCCCAAACCGAAGTCAGGCGGCGCCTTTGACGCTCACGCCCTTCTCGACGAGGAAGGTCTGCAATTCGCCAGCCTGGAACATTTCGCGGATGATATCGCAGCCGCCGACGAATTCGCCCTTGACGTAGAGCTGCGGGATCGTCGGCCAGTTGGAATAGTCCTTGATGCCCTGGCGCAATTCGGCGGAATCCAGGACGTTCACGCCTTTGTAGTCAGCGCCGATATAGTCGAGGATCTGGACAACCTGGCCGGAAAACCCGCATTGCGGAAAGCCGGGCGTGCCCTTCATGAAAAGGACGACGTCGTTGCCCTTCACTTCATTGTCGATGTAGTCGTTGATACCGCTCATGGAATATCCTTTCACGCCCGTGGGAGTCAGGCTCGAAGCATGTCTTTCAAATAAACCCATAGGTTGCCCGAAACAAGACTTTAGCCATGCCATCACCCGAATGGCGCAAAGAATGGGCCGTTTTGGGCCAAGCGTGTCGGCGGGAAATGCCTCAGTCGGGAACGCTGGTCTGCAGCGCCAGCGCGTGCAGTACGCCGCCCATATTGCCCTTCAGTGCGTCATAGACCATCTGGTGCTGCTGAACGCGGCTTTTTCCCCGAAAGCTCTCGGCCACGACTTCGGCCGCGTAATGGTCGCCATCGCCGGCGAGGTCGCGGATCGTCACGCGGGCGTCCGGGATCCCGTCCTTGATCAGTTTTTCGATGTCGTGGGCGTCCATTGCCATTGCAGAAATTCCTGTTTCGGGAGGGCGGCGGCGCGGCGGCCCGTGCGATGAGAGTCGGCCAAGCCTAGAGCCTTTCCAATCCGGATTGAAGCGGTTCCGTCCAGTGTCCGTTCTGTTGGTGCTCAGGAGATGGTTTCGCCCGGTCCCTGCGCCGGCTCGTCCTCGCGCATCGAAAAGGCGCGGCCAAGGCTGAAGACCAGCACGTAGAGCGGGATGTTGACCGCCAGGTTGGCAATCGGCAGATAGCTGGTCATTTGCCAGGCTGACGAGAAGAACGGCTGGCCGTAACCATCGCAGACAAGCGAAGACCCATGCTCCCACAAGGCTCCCAAAACAGCCGAGACGGCGAAAAGCTTGATGCAGGTGACGACGTGCCTTGCCCGCGTTGGCTCCGGCAGCAGCCGGTTCCAGAGCACCAGGCAGACGATCGGAACCGCATAGATGAGGTTCTGCAGGACAAGCATCGGAAGCGTATCGTTGGCCGCGGCCAGAAACTCCGCGCGTGTTTCCAGCCTGGTACAAACCTCACTTGAGGTCGTCGACAGCAGGAAGAAGACGAACGGCCCGAGGCACCAGAAGAAGAACAGCGACGGCCAGAAGACGACTGCAAGCAGCGCCCGTACGGCCAGTTTCTTATGATTGAGCAGGATCTTCTTCCGAAAACCGGTTTCCACTTTTCGGGATCATGCTCTCGTCAACTGGCCTGGTCCATGAAGCGGGGGAACCAGCCTTCATGGGCGGCGGTCAGATCGCTGACCGGGATTGCCCTGGCATCGCCGAGCTTCAGCGCGTTGCCTCCCGTCGAGCCGATCCACGGCGCGAAGATGCCGAGTTCGCCCTGCTGCTTGCGGATAGCATCCCATTCATCGCCATGCGGATCGATCGACAGCGTCAGGAGATAGCGGCCCTGGTCTTCGCCGAACCAGACCGGGATCGGATCGGTGCCGACAAGCCCGGGAACGGTCGCGCCGATGCCGGACGCCATCGCCATTTCGGCCAAGGCCACCGCAATGCCGCCGTCTGAGACGTCATGTGCCGCCGTGACGATGCCGGACGCGATCAGCGAACGCACATGGTCGCCGACGCGCTTCTCGTGCTCGAGATCGACCGGAGGCGGCGGGCCATCGTTGCGGCCGTGGATATCCCTGAGATAGGCCGACTGGCCAAGATGCGTGCCCCAGGAAGCCGGCGCGCCGACCAGCAGGATCATCTGGCCTTCCGCCGCAAAGCCGATCCGCGCCATCTTCGACCAGTCCGATATCAGGCCGACGCCGCCGATGGTCGGTGTCGGCAGGATGCCCTGGCCGTTGGTTTCGTTGTAGAGCGAGACGTTGCCGGACACGATCGGGAAGCCGAGCGCCCGGCAGGCATCGCCGATGCCTTTCACGGCGCCGACCAGCTGGCCCATGATCTCCGGCCGTTCGGGATTGCCGAAATTGAGATTGTCGGTGGCGGCGAGCGGCAGCGCGCCGGTGGCGGTCAGGTTGCGCCAGCATTCGGCCACCGCCTGCTTGCCGCCCTCATAAGGGTCGGCCTCGCAATAGCGCGGCGTCACGTCGGAGGAGAAAGCCAGCGCCTTGGTCGGATGGCCCTCGACCCGCACCACGCCGGCATCCCCGCCCGGAAGCTGCAGCGAATTGCCCTGGATCAGCGTGTCGTACTGTTCCCACACCCAGCGGCGTGACGACAGGTCCGGTCCGCCGAGCAACTTCAACAGCGCATCGGCGAGATCGGCCTGCGGGATATCGTTGACGGCAAACGGCGCCCGCTTCTTCGGCTCGACCCACGGACGATCGTATTCCGGTGCCTTGTCGCCAAGGTCCTTGATCGGCAGGTCGGCCACCTCGTCGCCCTGGTGCCGCACGCGGAAGCGCAGATCGTCGGTGGTCTTGCCGACGATGGCGAAGTCGAGGCCCCATTTGTGGAAGATCGCCTCGGCTTCCTTTTCCTTTTCGGGACGCAGCACCATCAGCATGCGTTCCTGACTTTCCGACAGCATCATCTCGTAGGCGCTCATGCGCTCTTCGCGCACCGGCACCTTGTCGAGGTCGAGCTCGATGCCGAGGTCGCCCTTGGCACCCATTTCGACGGCAGAACAGGTAAGGCCGGCCGCACCCATGTCCTGGATGGCGATGACGGCGCCCGAGGCCATCAGTTCGAGGCAGGCCTCCAACAGGCATTTTTCGGTGAAGGGGTCGCCGACCTGCACTGTCGGGCGCTTCTCGTCGATCTTGTCGTCGAACTCGGCCGACGCCATGGTGGCGCCGCCGACACCGTCGCGGCCGGTCTTGGCGCCGAGGTAGACGACAGGCAGGCCGACGCCCTTGGCTTCGGACAGGAAAATGGCATTGGTCTTGGCAAGGCCTGCGGCGAAGGCGTTGACCAGGATGTTGCCGTTGTAGCGGGCGTCGAAATTGACCTCGCCGCCAACCGTCGGCACGCCGAAGGAATTGCCGTAGCCGCCGACGCCCGAAACCACGCCGGCGACGAGATGCCTGGTCTTGGGATGGTCGGGAGCACCGAAGCGCAGCGCGTTCATCGCCGCGATCGGCCGCGCGCCCATGGTGAAGACATCGCGCAAGATGCCGCCGACGCCGGTCGCCGCACCCTGATAGGGCTCGATGAAGGAGGGGTGATTGTGGCTTTCCATCTTGAAGACGACGCAGTCGCCGTCGCCGATGTCGACCACGCCCGCATTCTCGCCCGGGCCCTGGATGACCTGCGGACCTGTGGTCGGCAAGGTGCGCAGCCATTTCTTCGAGGATTTGTAGGAGCAGTGCTCGTTCCACATCGCCGAGAAGATGCCGAGTTCGGTAAAGCTCGGTTCGCGTCCGACGAGGTCGAGGATGCGCTGATATTCGTCGGGCTTCAGCCCATGCGCGGCGATGAGCTCTGATGTGATCGGTACGGAATTGGAAATGGTCATGGGCGGCGATTTATGTCCATGGAGCAGGGATTTTGAGTCTCCTCTTATCGCAAGCTTTGCGGCCGATACACCCGTCGGCGGAGGAAAAAGGCAGAAAGCAACAGGGTGATGACCCCGATGGGTCTTTCGTACGCGACGAAAGACGCCGCCAGCTATTGCAGCCCTGCAAAGTCAAATGGGGAACGCCATGATGTCCCAGCCGTTAGGTCCCTATCACCCAGGAGACAGCACGATGGCTACCAAGCAAGGCAAGAACGACAATCGCCTCTCGGACAAGGAGGCCCTCCATATCGCGGAGACCACCGACGTTTCGCCCCGGCAGGCCAAGGAATTGGCTGAGAAGCACGGCAAGGACAAGGCCGAGAAGGAAGCCAAAAACTACAAGGCCGAAGGCTGATCCGGGTCCGGTGCTGACAAGTCCCGGTTTCGCAGGGCGGAATATTGAGGCAAGCAGGGGCGGGTGGCCGCGAACGGTTCAGGAAAAACTGTCGTAGCCCGCGCGGCCCTCGTCCAGCAGCCGCCTGATCACCGCGACGCCGCCGGCAATATCCTCGCGCCGCCTCGGCTGCGAAACGCCGAAGCGCACCCCATGGAAAACCCGCTCCGAGCGCCCCGCCTTGAACTCATCCTCGTCATCGATCAGCACGCCGTGCTCGAGACAGGCATTCTTGAACGTGCCGGAAAGCCAGGGATCGGGCAGGGTGAGCCAGACGAACGGAACTTTGTCGTGCGATTTGAATGAGAAGCCTGCCAAGCTTTCGCGCACAATGGACATGCGGGCGCCGATCTCCGCGATGCTGCGTTTGCGGATTTCGCTGGCCTGGCCGGAAAGCACCAGCCGGGCATTCACCTCCGCCAACAGGAACGGCATGCCGCCGGTCATCATCTTGTGGGCGACGCGGATGCGATGGCGATAGGCGGGCGGGCAGGACAGCCAGCCGCCACGCAGACCGGCGGCGACCGATTTCGACAGGCCGCCGGCAATGATGGTGCGTTCGGGCGCAAATTCGGCAAGCAGCGGTGTCGGGTCGTCGGTCAGATGGCCGTAGAGGTCATCCTCGATCAGGATGACGTTGTATTCACGGGCGACACGCGCGATCGCTTCGCGGCGCGCCGGTGACAAGGTCACCAGGGTCGGATTCTGCGCCGTCGGGATCAGAAAGATCATCTTGGGATGTTTTTGTGCGCAGACGCGCTCGAAATCCGCCGGATCGAGGCCTTCATCGTCCGATGCCACCAGCGCGGTGCGCCGGCCGATCAGGCCTGCGCTGCGGGAAATCTGCGAGTAGGTGAGGTGCTCGAAGGCGACATAGTCGCCGGGCGTGGTCAGGGCCGCGATCGCGGCCATCACCGCGGCATGGGTGCCGAGGGTGGGGACGATTGTATCAGTCGTTGGCCGGAAGGAGCTTCGTGACAGCCACCGGGCGCCGGCTTCGTACCAACGATCCGGGAAATCGCGAGTGTAGCTCGAAATCTCATGCGGATGGTCCTGCGCGGCACGCGAGAGCACGTCGGCGACAATGGCGCCCTGGCCAATGTCGGGGGCTGCCGTGCTGTCGAACCGCAGCTTGTCCTTGGGGGCGTCGACATAACGCGTTCCTTCGACGCTGGCGTCGGGCGCCTCTGGCTTTGTAATGGCAATGTTTTCGCCGAGCACATAGGTCCCCCGTCCGACCTCGCCACTGACGAGGCCGCGCTCACGCAGCAATTGATAGGCCCGCCCGACCGTGCCGACAGTGGCGCCGATGTCGTAGGCGAGATCGCGCTGTGGCGGCAGTTTTGCCCCCGCGCCGATCACTCCCCGGTCGATATCCGCCTCGATGGAATCCGCGAGGCGCTGATACAGCGGACCTGAACCCGTGAGATCTGGAATCCAATTTGTCATGGTGACAATTTTCTATATTGCACCGTTTCGGGAGTCAATACATATCAATGAGGCACTAAAAGGGGTGCAATCGATAATTTTGGCAGAAAGAAAATGGATACAATCGCAACATTCCGCCACTCGGCAACCGAATTGCTCGGCCAGCCGACCCGCCCGTCCGGGCAGCGCGGCTTCGCCAGCCGGCTTGCGCAAGTGGTCAGGTCGCTGGCGAAATGGATCGGCCATCTGCTGGAGCGCCGGCGCGGCCGGCTGGCATTGCTGGAGATGACCGACGATCAGCTCAAGGACATCGGCATCTCGCGCTGCGACGCCCACCGCGAGGGCATCAAGCCGCTGTGGGAATAGCGACCGGTCTATCGGTGGCCTTTTCTCCTGAGGCGCCCGACACCGTGATCGACGAAAACGGCAACGACGCATATCACCAGGAACAGCGCGGTGATGGCGAGCGCCGCGACAGTGACGCTCCCGACGCCGTTCTTGGCGATATCGAGGAAGGGGTAGGGCACCTCGCCCGCCAGCGGCGCCCGCGCCAGCGAATAGACCAGATAGGAGATGGGATAGACAACCCACCAGGAGACGTCGCTCCATCGCGTTCTGCCGTCGGCGCCTGATATCAGCCACCACAGCACGAACAGCACCGGCGTCGCATAGTGCAGCAGGACGTCGCAGAACAGGAACAGGCCCTGCGGCTGCCAGAGCCGCGCCAGTACCGTGGCATAGAC
Organism: Mesorhizobium sp. M8A.F.Ca.ET.165.01.1.1; assembly: GCF_004792065.1. NCBI lineage: Bacteria > Pseudomonadati > Pseudomonadota > Alphaproteobacteria > Hyphomicrobiales > Phyllobacteriaceae > Mesorhizobium > Mesorhizobium sp. M8A.F.Ca.ET.165.01.1.1. Next base: position 622,156 of record NZ_SRTH01000002.1, read on the forward strand.
GATGAAGACCAGGGTGATCGAGACCGCGACGCACGCGCGCATCCGGGGGCCGGCAAAGGCAGGCAGCCAGGCATAGCCGCTGGATGACAACAGCGAGATGTGGACCAGCACGGCGCCAATGTTGGTCAGGATGGTGAAGAAGCTGAAATAGAACACGATCGAGCCGAGCAGGCCGCGGCCCGCTCCCATCGACGCCGGAATGGTGATCGTGAACTGCAGGACGAGCGCGATCAGGCCAACAACCAATCCCGCGATCTGCAGGAACCGGCCCATGGCTGGCTCAAGCGGTGGCTGCGCAGGTCGGATTGCCCGCCTGCCAGCGCGCGATATCAGAACTGATGCGGGCGCCGAGCGGGTCGTTCATCAACGGTCCGAAGACGTCGACACGGCTTGAATTCCCCTGCGCCTGCACGACCAGCAACGGTTTGCCGCCATAGTGCTTGGCCGGCACCAGAAGGAAGCGCGGCGTGCCGCTGAACGAGTTCAGCTCATTGGCCATCTGATACTGCTTGAAAGCCGGATCCTTGCTGGCGATCCAGCATTTGTGGGCTGCTATCGCGACCTGTTCCATGGCCAGCAGCGCAGCACTCTTGCCCGAGGGCACAGGCGTGCTCTTCGGGGTCGATTGGCACGATGCCAGGGCAAAGCCTGCCGCGGCGACGAAGGCGACCGTCTTGCTCTTGATCAAGCGGCACCCATCTCGAGTTCGGACAGGAAGATCTTCAGGCCGTCTGTCATCTCGCCCCATACCCTGGACAATGCGGGATGCTGCGAGGCGATCTGCTCATAGGCATCGAATTTGGGATAGGCGTCGAGCAGGTCGTGGCGACCTGTCATGGCGCGGAAATTGTTGAAGATGAACCGCGTCGGCGTCAGCCAGGCATCGGCAAAGCTGATGTCGCTGCCGAGCGCGAAGGGGCCTTGCGCCATCCGCGCCTCGATGGCCGCCAGCCCATGGTGGAGACGGGCGAATTGGGCTTCGATCTCGGCATTGTTGCGCTTCGGCATGAAATGCAGCTCGAAAAGCTTCATTGTCGGCGTCAACACGTCGAGGTCGGTGATGCGGGCGAACATGCGCACCAGCGCGCGGTCCTTGGAATCGGGCGGCAACAGCGCCGGTTCCGGAAACCGCTCCTCGAGATATTCGGCGATGACCACCGATTCGACGATGGTTTCGCCCGAGCCGGTGATCAGCACTGGAATGCGGTTCATCGGCGAGATGGCCCGAAACTCTTCGGGGATCGGAAAACCCGGCGGCGGCGCGATGATCTTGAGCGGCACGTCCTTGATATAGGCCAGTGCGCGCACGATCGAAGAGTAGGGCGACAACGGCCGCGAATAGAGTTTCATGACCGTCTCTCCCTCACCCTATGATTTTGAATTGCCGCAATTCTTAAGGTTGCGGTTGCAAACTTCAAGCGGCAATGCCCAAGGCGCCTTCGAACAACGCCCTGCCGTCACTGCCGCCATGCGCTGCTTCGATCAGGTTCTCGGGGTGCGGCATCAGGCCGAGCACATTGCCTTGTTCGTTGATGATACCGGCAATGTCGTTGATCGAGCCGTTCGGGTTGGTGCCTTCGGCATAGCGGAACACCACCTGGCCTTCGCCTTCGAGGCGGGCAAGCGTCTCGGCGTCGGCGAAGTAATTGCCGTCATGATGGGCCACCGGCGAGCGGATGATCTGGCCCGGCTGATAGCGGCGGGTGAACATGGTGTTGGCGTTGGCGATCTCGAGCTTGACCTGCCGGCAGACGAATTTCAGCGAGGTGTTGCGCATCAGCGCACCCGGCAGCAATCCCGCCTCGACCAGAATCTGGAACCCGTTGCAGACACCGATAACCATCACGCCCTTGGCCGCCTTCTCGGCCACTGCCCGCATCACCGGCATGCGCGCCGCGATCGCGCCGCAACGCAGATAGTCGCCGAAGGAAAAGCCGCCGGGAATGGCGATCAGATCGACATCGGGGATTTCGGTATCGGTCTGCCAGACGGTTGCCGGCGCCTGTCCGGAAATCTTGGTCAGCGCCGCGATCATGTCGCGGTCGCGATTGAGGCCAGGCAGGAGGACGACGGCTGTTTTCATTTTGGTTCGTAAGGCCTCTGTGCTTCGGCAAGTTCGCGCAGGTCGAGACGGCGTTCTATGCGTTCAAGTCGATCATCCTGGCGGGCGAGAATGCCATAGATGTTGTGGATGTCACTTTGCGTTGCCACCATGTGACCTCGCATTACATTCAATTCCCGTTTCGTTTCGGAAACATCCTGACGAAGCTCACCAATTTCGTGATGCACGCGCTTCAGCAACTCGTACATCAACTCATTCGTGACTTCCGGCATAGTGCCTCCGACACAACCTCAGGTAAGTGTCACACTATAATTCTCGATCACCGTATTCGCCAGCAGCTTGTCGCACATGGCCTTCAAATCGGCTTCAGCCTTGGCCCTGTCGCTTTCCGCCAGTTCGACGTCGAACACCTTGCCTTGCCGCACCGCGCCGACGCCATCGAATCCCAGCCCCGACAGCGCGTGTTCGATTGCCTTGCCTTGCGGGTCCAGAACGCCATTCTTGAGGGTGACGGTAATGCGGGCCTTGATCACGCTGGACATGCTCCTGTTCTGAATGTCGGGTTGCAAGCCGCAATCAGTGCGGCTTGCCTTTGAGGCCGTCGGTCGAGGCGACCAGCACCGGGCCGGTAGGACGCGGCGGCTCGTTCTCGTTCATGATGCCGAGGCGGCGGGCGACTTCCTGATAGGCCTCGACGAGGCCGCCCATGTCACGGCGGAAACGGTCCTTGTCGAGCTTGTCCTGCGTCGCCACGTCCCACAAGCGGCAGGAGTCCGGCGAAATCTCGTCGGCCACGACGATGCGCATCATGTCGCCCTCGAACAGGCGGCCGCACTCGATCTTGAAGTCGACGAGCTGGATGCCGACGCCCATGAACAGGCCGGAGAGGAAATCGTTGACCCGGATGGCAAGCGCCATGACGTCGTCGATCTCTTGCGGGCTTGCCCAGCCGAACGCCGTGATGTGCTCTTCCGAAACCATCGGATCGTCGAGCGCGTCGGCCTTGTAGTAGAATTCGATGATCGAGCGCGGCAGGACGGTGCCTTCCTCGATGCCGAGGCGCTTGGACAGCGAACCGGCGGCGACATTGCGCACCACCACTTCGAGCGGGATGATCTCGACTTCCTTGATCAGCTGCTCGCGCATGTTGAGCCGGCGGATGAAGTGGGTCGGAATGCCCATGCGGTTCAAATGATTGAAAATGTATTCGGAAATGCGGTTGTTGAGCACGCCTTTGCCGTCGATGACCTCGTGCTTCTTCTTGTTGAACGCGGTGGCGTCGTCCTTGAAGAACTGGATAAGCGTGCCCGGCTCGGGTCCCTCATAGAGGATCTTGGCCTTGCCTTCATAAATGCGGCGGCGATTTTTCATTTGAATTTTTCTCTGGATTTGCGGGCAGGCGGTAAGGGACCACTTCCTGTCCGTCCGCCTGAATTAGCGCGGCGACGGTGACGTTCAATGCCGGGTCTATCCCAATCACATCGTTTGCTCAATCGGCAAATCCTTCGAATCAACCGCTTTCGGGACTGAAATGCCGCAGCGCAGCATATGACGAAGCATATTGACCGGCCCGCGACCTTTTGGTTTGTGCTTCGGCAACACACATATTCACCTGCCAACGAATCGGATTTGACCCGGAGGGACGCCATGAGCAGCATGAAAGACCGCGAAGAGGGCTTCGAGCGCAAATTTGCATTCGACGAGGAGCTTCGGTTCAAGGCTTCGGCACGGCGCAACAAGGCGCTTGGTCTGTGGGCCGCCGAAAAGCTCGGAAAATCCGGTTCCGACGCCGACGCCTACGCCAAGGAAGTTGTTGTTTCCGACATCGAGGAAGCCGGCGACCATGACGTGTTCCGCAAGATCCGCAAGGATTTCGACGCTGCAGGCGTGGAGCAGTCCGATCATCAGATCCGCCGCACCATGGACGAACTGATGGCGCAGGCGATCGAGCAGATCAGGAATACCTGATCGGCCTCTTACTGGACCAATCGACCGCCCGGCCGATCCGGGCGGTTTTTCTTTGCCTTTGCGGCGGTTTCCGGCTGAAACTGGCGACGTCAATAAGGAAAGAGATTAGATGTCCCTGAAGTCCCGTCTTGCCGCAGATGAAACGCTGGTCACCGCCTGGTCTGGCGTGCCGGACGCCTTGACCGTGGAGATCCTCGCCAGGCAGGACTTCGATGCCGTCACACTCGACATGCAGCATGGCGGCCATCACGAGGACAGCGTCCTGCGCGGCCTGGCGCCGGTACTGGCCCTGGGCAAGCCAGCGCTGGTGCGCATCCCTGTTGGCCGTTTCGACATGGCCAGCCGTGCCCTCGATTTCGGCGCCGAAGCGGTCATTGCCCCGATGGTCAACTCGGTGGCCGATGCCAAGCTGTTCGCCGCCGCCATGAAATATCCGCCGCTCGGAGAGCGCTCGTGGGGCCCGACCTATGCCTTTCCCCGTCATGGCAAGGGCGACTATGCCGAATGGCTGCGCGACACCAATCAGCGCACCATGGCTTTTGCGATGGTCGAGACGCGCGCGGCGCTCGATGCGCTTGACGGCATACTGGATACCCCCGGCATCGACGGCATCTTCCTCGGCCCATCGGATTTCTCGATCGCCTGGTCGAACGGCGCGACAGTCAACTCGACGCTCGAAAGCATGATGGAGACAGTGGCATCGGTTGCCGAGCGCACCCGCAAGGCCGGCAAGCATGCGGCGATCTACGTCGTCGAACCCGCTATCGCCGGCCGCGTCGTGTCGATGGGCTACCGCCTGCTCGCCACGGGCTCCGAGCATGCGCTGATTTCGCTGGGGGCAAAGACCCTGCTCAAGGGCATCAAGGATTCCATCGGCGCCTGATGCAGCGCGACCACGGACGCTAAGCCTTCAGGTCCGTCAGGAACTTGGCGAAGGTCATCGATCCCTCGGGCCACGGGCCAAAGCCTGAATCCTCGCTGAGATGACCGGTCTCGCCGGCGTCGATGAACAGCGAGCCCCAGGCGCCGGCGATGTCCTCGGCGACATCGAAGGGGCAGAAGGGATCGTTGCGGCTGGCGATCACGATGGAGGGAAATGGCAGCGGCTCGCGCGGATAGGGGCCGAAGGTCATCAGATGCCTCGGCTTGATCTTGGCATTGGCGACGTCGGGCGGTGCCACGAAGAAGGCGCCGGCGACCGGCTTCTGAAATTTCGGAATGGCCTGTACGGCCGCGGCCACTCCCAGTGAGTGAGCGACGAGAACGACAGGTCTCTCGGCCTCGTTGACCGCCTTGGCGACGCTCGCCGTCCAGTCCTCGCGCACCGGCTTCGACCATTCGGCCTGCTCCACACGGCGCGCGGTCGACAGCTTCGATTGCCAGCGGGTCTGCCAATGCTCGGGTCCGGAATTGGTGTATCCGGGAATGATCAGGATATCTGCGTCTTTGACTTTCATGGCGCTGAGATAGCGAGCACGATTGTCTCATGCAACCGTTGATGGCTGCGCTCTTTGCACGCAATGGTGAACACCATGTTCGCTTTTCGCCGTCTTGTGTGAACGATGGCGATCGACGATCTCTGTGGGAAAGAAACAGCCGTGGAGGGCCGGGATTTTGGTGCTGACACGACGTACAATGATTGGCGGCGCCGGGCTCCTGGCTTTTGGGGCTTCGCGAAACGTCGCCGCAACGGAGACAATGATGAGCGAACTGCCATTTGCCGCCACCACGCCGGTGAGCGTCGCCCGGGTCGGGCTGAAGGCGCGTGATGCCGAAAGCCTCGCGGCCTATTACCGCCGGGTTGTCGGCCTGCAGGAACTGAGCCGTGCCGATGGCGCGATCACGCTCGGCGCTGCCAACCGTCCGCTGCTGGTTCTTGAGCCGGACGCGTCCGCCAAGCCGGACGATCCGCGCAGCGCCGGCCTCTTCCACACGGCTTTCCTGCTGCCAAGCCGCGCCGATCTCGGCCGTTGGATCAACTACGCAATATCAGACAAGATCGCCATCGAGGGGGCTTCGGATCATCTGGTCAGCGAAGCGCTGTATCTGACCGATCCCGAGGGCAATGGCATCGAGATCTATGCCGATCGCCGCCCGCAGGACTGGAAATGGAGCGGCGACAAGATCGCCATGGCGACCGAGCGGATGAACATTCCTTCTGTCGTTGCCGAAGTGCCGGCCGGCGATGCGGGCTGGCAGGGCGCGCCGGAAAACAGCATTGTCGGCCACGTCCACCTCCGCGTCGGCAGGCCGGAAGAGGCCGAAGCCTGGTGGAACCAGGAATTCGGCTTCGACACGGTCGCCAAATATGGCGGCCAGGCGGTGTTCCTGTCGTCAGGCCATTACCACCACCACATCGGCGCCAATGCCTGGCAGAGCGCCGGCGCCGGTCGCCGCGACCCGTCTCGTTCGGGCCTCGCCTGGGTCGAAATGCGCTCGGACAATGTGGCGAGTGAAACGACCCGTGAGGACCCCTGGGGCACGGTGATCAGGACTGTTCCTGGCAAGGCGTGATTGGCGTCAACACAGCTTCTTTCTCCCCGTTTACGGGGAGAAATGCCCGGCAGGGCAATGAGGGGCGGCGCCGAGGTTGCAAGGTTATCGCTTCTGACACAATGCGATGAGTAGCTTTACCCGTCGAAGTTGGCGCTGCCCCTCATCCGCCTGCCGGCACCTTCTCCCCGTGAACGGGGAGAAGGAAAGCTCACGCCTCCCCGAACACACGCTTGAAAATCGTGTCGACGTGCTTGGTGTGATAACCTAGGTCGAATTTCTCGCGGATTTGCGCCTCTGGCAGCGCTGCGGTCACTTCCTTGTCGGCCAGAAGTTCCTCAAGGAAATCAGCGCCTTGTTCCCATACTTTCATGGCGTTGCGCTGCACCAGCCGGTAGGAGTCCTCGCGCGACAGGCCGGCCTGAGTCAACGCCAGCATCACGCGCTGGGAATGCACCAGTCCTCGGAACTTGTTCATGTTGTTCAGCATGTTCTCGGGATAGACGACGAGTTTGTCGACGACGCTGGTCAGACGTGACAGCGCGAAATCGAGCGTCACGGTGGCGTCCGGGCCGATCATGCGCTCGACCGACGAATGCGAAATGTCGCGTTCGTGCCAAAGGGCCACGTTCTCCATCGCCGGCAACGCCATAGAGCGCACCATGCGGGCAAGGCCGGTGAGGTTTTCGGTCAGCACCGGATTGCGTTTGTGCGGCATCGCCGACGAGCCCTTCTGGCCCGGCGAAAAAAACTCTTCCGCTTCCAGCACTTCGGTGCGCTGCAGATGCCGGACTTCGATCGCCAGCCGCTCGATCGAGGAGGCAATGACGCCGAGCGTGGCGAAGAACATGGCGTGGCGGTCGCGCGGGATCACTTGCGTCGATACCGGTTCCGGCTTCAGCCCCAGCTTTTGGGCCACATGTTCCTCGACATAGGGCTCGATGTTGGCGAAGGTGCCGACTGCCCCTGAAATCGCACAGGTGGCAATGTCTTCGCGCGCGTGCACCAGCCGCTCGCGGCAGCGCGAGAATTCGGCATAGGCCTGCGCCAGCTTGATACCGAAGGTGGTCGGCTCGGCATGGATGCCGTGGCTGCGGCCGATGGTGACGGTGTCCTTGTGCTCGAAGGCGCGGCGCTTGAGCGCTGCAAGCAACGCATCGATGTCGGCGAGCAGAATGTCGCTGGCACGGGTGAGTTGCACCGCAAAGCAGGTGTCGAGCACATCAGATGACGTCATGCCCTGATGGATGAAGCGCGCATCGGGTCCGACGAATTCGGCAAGATGGGTGAGGAAGGCGATGACGTCATGCTTGGTGACGCGCTCGATCGCGTCGATCTTCTCGACGTCGAATTCCGCAGCACTTCCCTTTTCCCAGATGGTTTTGGCCGCTTCCTTGGGGATGACGCCCAGTTCGGCCAGCGCGTCGCAGGCATGGGCCTCGATTTCGAACCAGATGCGAAACCGGGTTTCGGGCGACCAGATGGCGACCATTTCCGGCCGGGAGTAGCGAGGGATCATCGGTCTGTCCTGATGTGTCTAAAGCAATTCCAGGAAAAGTGCGCAGCGGTTTTCCGTCCGGAATTGCGAAAAAGAAAAAGTTAGAGCGGATCGGCGATTCTATCAAACGCTGAACCGCTCCAGGTTGGCCCGCCTCCTACCAGAGGTGGACCAAATGCTCAACGCTGATGCCGCGCAAACCAGAGGCCGGCAGCGAACAAGGCGACAAAACCAAGCGGAAAATAGAGCCGGATGCCCAGCACCACGAACTGGTAGGACGCCACCGCCACCGTGAAGGCAAGCTGAAAGCCCCAGGTGAGGGTGAATGCGGGCGCATGCCATTCGGCATAATAGGACCGGTACTGCAGCGCATACAGCCCGGCGGTCAGGCCAATCGTCGCCGCGGCGAGGCACACCAATGCCGCGGCGAAGGCGACCTCGGAGCCTCTTCCGAGCGAGACCAGCCGCGCCGCGAACAGGCCAACCGGAAACGCCAAGGCGCCGCCTGCGGCGAACAGCAGCGACACTGTGCGGATCTTGCCCGGCGTCACCCAATTGTCCAGAAACAGGTTGACGAGTGCGCTGGCGCCCATCGCCGCTGCCCACAGCAGGGCGCCGAGAAGCGCCGCGCGCGGTCTCGGCATCGCGTCGCGAAGGCGGCGCAGGGCGCGATTGCGCCTGACGGGTCGGACAAGCCCTGTCACAGGCGGCCGGTCACGGCGATCCAGCGAAAGTCCGGCCCCTCGAAACCATATTGGCGCACCGCGATCAGAACCGCATAGGCGCTGAGGCTGTCCATCGAGAATGTCTGCACCGCGCCGATGCGGTAGCCGTTCGGGCAGCCCCGGCTCTTGGGGATCGCCTTGTCCTCGTGCAGCAATTTGGTGGTGCCGCCATCCTGCGCCTCGATTCGCAGCAGACGGAAGCCATTGATCTCGCCCTGGCTGTCGCAGCCTTCGGTGTTGTTCATGCCGATCTCGTCCAACCGGAACTCGAGCGGCTGATCGACCGGGGAGAAGATCGGCCTCGGATTGACCGCCATGCGATGCGGATCGGCTGAAAGCTCGGTCACCGGGTTGAAACCGGCGGTGATGCCGCGATTGGCATTCAGCTCGGCCTGGCCGACAATGGCTTCGCCCTTTTGCCGGGCCTGGACGCGGGCAGCGTCGAGCGTTGCATTCTCATCGTCGAGCCGGACCCTGATCGGCGTGCCCTTGAGAAAGCTGTCGCTGCTTGTGTCGATGTAATAGCGGTTGGCATAGGGAAAGCCCGACCCGTCCTGGACGCCGTATTCCTCGAAGGCGAAGACGCTGCCATCCCGGGTGAAGCCGAGAATTTCAAGTTCCGCGACATCGCCGGCCTGGGCGGCGATCGACGCCGCGAGCTGCGCTGCCAGGGAAACGGCAAACAGGAAAAGCATTCGCATCGTTTTCACCCCGGCAGCCGTGATCGTTTCAATCCCTAGCACGACGAAATCAAAACGTCGTGCGGACCAAAGCCGATGCATCCAATCCGCTCGTCATTTGTTATTGTCGGCAATCCCCAATGGAGAAGCTACCATGACCGACACCAGCAAAATTCGTGAGCACATGGAAGTCGTCGGCGCCGATGGCGTGCATATCGGCACGGTCGACAAGGTCGATGGCCAGCGCATCAAGCTGACCAAGGCCGATAGCGGCGAGGGCGCTCACAAGGGCCATCATCATTATATTTCCCTGGCCCTGGTTGCCGAGGTCGATGGCAAGAAGGTTTGGCTGTCGGCGAATTCCGATGTCGCGGTGACGTTCGAGGAAGAGAAATCCGATCCGGTTTGATCGAAGGCCTTAGCCCAGGCGCGACGACCAGACTGGGAACAAATCATTATCGGCTGGCGTCGCGGCAAACACCCCACGGCTGATGGCGCGTGCCATGGTCGCGCCGGCCACGGCATAGAGGTCGACCGCGGCGTCGGCGGTGAGTTCGATCCCGCTCTTGCCGGTCGCCAACGCGAACACCAGATCGCCGTCGGCCGGCGTATGGGTCGGCCAGATGGCGCGCACGAAGCCGTCATGCGCCGCAATCGCCAGGCGTTTCGCGGCGGCCTTGGTGAGGACCGCGTCCGTCGCGATGACGGCGATGGTCGTGTTGCCGCCGGTTTCCATCTGCCGCCCGTGTTCCTTGTCGCGGTATTTCAGCAAGATCCGCTTGGCGTCTTCGGGCATGGGCGAGAGATAGCCGAGCCCGCCGAATTCATCGCCGATTTCGAAGGGCGCCGCCCAGAAATGGCGGGTGCGGCCAACGGTTACAGAGCCGGTCGGGTTGACGGCGGCCAGCGCGCCGATGGTGATGCCATTGTCCAGCAGCGTCGAGGCGGAGCCAAGGCCGCCCTTCAGGCCCGAAGTCAGTGCGCCGGTGCCGGCGCCGGCCGTGCCAAGCAGGAAATCGGCAGCGGCAGCCTGCACCGACTCGTAGCCGAGGTCGCGATAGGGCGGATAACGGCCCCAGTCCTTGTCGCCGCCATTGCGCAGGTCGAATAGGATCGCCGCTGGCACGATCGGCACCCGGAAGCCGCCCACCTCGAGGCCGATGCCGCGCTCGCGCAGCGCGGCCTGCACGCCGGACGCGGCATCGAGGCCGAAAGCCGAACCGCCCGACAGCACAACGGCATGGATTGTCTCGACGGAATTGTGCGGTTCCAGCAAATCCGTCTCGCGGGTGCCGGGCGCGCCGCCCAGGATCTGGACACCCGCCACCGCCGGCTCGTCGCAAAGCACGGTCGTCACGCCGGACTTCAGCCTGGCATCGGAAGCGTTGCCGACGCGCAGGCCGGCAACGTCCGATATGAGATTGCGCGGGCCGGTGCGGAACATCAGTTGTTTTCCAAGGGCACGAAGCGGGTGCCGTCGAAGCGGAAGACACGGTAGGGGCTCCGGCTGAGGTCGCCCTTGGCGTCGAAGCGGACCGGCCCGATCGCCGTGGTGAAATCATGCCCGGTGAGTGCGTCGGTCAGCGGCTTGCCGGAGCTTTCGGACAAGCCTGCCGCCGCCTTGGCGATCTCGATCGCCGCATAGCCTGGCAAGGTATAGCCGTCCGGCACGATCTTTCGCGCGGCGAAGCTCTCCAGCACTTTAGGGTTCGCGATATCCGCCCATTCCGGCTGGGCGATCATCAGCGTACCGGATGCATAGGGCACGTCACCGGGCGGCGTGCGCAGGTTTTCGCCGCCGGCAAGGACGATGCCGGCCTGGAGTTGGGCGGCATCGCGCCCCATGATGGCGATGTCGTCACCGTCGCCGCCGGCAAAGACATGCGTGGCGCCAGCCTTCTTCAGCCGTCCGATCAGGCCGATCTGGTTGTCGAGCTGCGGCCGGAACGTGTCGACGAAGACCGGTTTCAACGCTGCCTGCTCCGCCGCGGCGCGAAATGTCTCGGCGATCTCGCGGCCATAGATGGTGCCGTCGTCGATGATGGCGAACAATTCATCACGCCACAGGCGGGTCAGGTTAGAGGCGACGGCGTTGCGCTCGTCATCGCCGCGCGGCCCGAGGCGATAGACCGGCCAGCCGGTCTTGGCGCGGCGGTCGGTCAGGCTTTCGGTTCGCACGCCGACGGTGATGACCGGGATGTTGGCGTCCTTCAGGACAGGCATCGCCGCTTCGATCGCCTCCGTGCAGAGAAAGCCGATCACGACATTGACCTTGGCTGCCGCGAACTCCCTTGCCGCTGCGGCGCCGCCGTCGCCGGTGCAGGCGTCATCCACGGTCTTGAGCTGGACGCCGTCCGCCTCCGCGGCGAGTTCGGCGCCAGCCTCGATCTGCTTGCCGAGGATGGCCGACGGTCCCGACAGGGGCGCGGCGACCCCGATCGTGAGCGTCTGTGCGCCAGCGGCACCGGTCAGCAACAGCCAGGCCAGTGCGATGGATATCGTTGCCCCGGATCCCATCCTGCCGAACCGTCCCTCCAAGCCCGCGACGTCGCGTGGGCACCAATTCCCGCCAAGACCTAAAGGCTGTCCGGCCTTGGTGCAACACGCGAATTCGGGATATGGGCCAAGCACTTCGCTTGTGGCAAGTGATGTCTGGCCATATATGTCAGGCGAACAATGGCCACGGAAACTTCCAGTGCTGAAGAAGAACGATATTGGACCGCAAGCCTATCGCGACGCGATGAGCCATTTTGCCGGTCACGTCCATGTGGTGACCACCGATGGGCCCGCCGGCAAGCGCGGGGCGACGGTGATCGCGGCCTGTTCGGTGTCGGACACGCCGCCGACCATCCTGGTCTGCCTCAATCGTGAAAATGCCAAGAATGAGCTGTTCGTGAAGAACGGCAAATTTGCCCTGAACACGCTGGCTTCGCACCAGGAGCCGCTGTCGATTGGATTCTCCGGCATGACTGGGTTGCCGGTCGAAGAGCGTTTCGCGCTCGGCGAATGGGATGCCATTTCCACTGGTGCGCCGACATTGAAGGGCGCGCTCGCCGTGTTCGACTGCGAGTTGATCGATACCAAGGACCTGGCCACCCATCGTGTGCTTTTTGGCAAGGTGACAGGCCTGCGTATGGGCGATAATTTGCGGCCGCTGATTTACCACGCACGCGGCTACCACGTTCTGGAAAGTGGGGCAGCCGTACCTACGGAGAAGGAATGAGCGACTTGAAACCGCGCCCCGTGCCGGGGACGATCGACGAAACGCTCGATCTCCTGACCGGTGCGGACTATGTCGCGGACCGGTCGCTGGCAACGGTGCTTTTCCTGTCGCTGCGCATGAAACGGCCGCTTTTCCTCGAGGGCGAGGCCGGCGTCGGCAAGACCGAGATCGCCAAGGTGTTGGCAGAGGCGCTCGGCCGCCGGCTGATCCGCCTGCAGTGCTATGAGGGGCTCGATGTCTCCTCGGCCGTCTATGAATGGAATTACGCCGCGCAGATGATCGAGATTCGCATGGAGGAGGCGGCCGGCAAGGTCGAGCGCTCCGCCATGGAGCGCAACGTCTTTTCCGAAAAAAACCTGATCCGTCGGCCGGTGCTCGATGCGCTGACCGGAAAGACGGGTGCGGCCCCGGTCTTCCTGATCGACGAGCTCGACCGCACCGATGAAGCCTTCGAAGCCTTCCTGCTCGAAATCCTCTCCGACTTCCAAGTGACGGTGCCTGAACTCGGCACCATCAAGGCGGAAGAGCCGCCGATCGTCATCATCACCACCAACCGCACACGCGAGATCCACGACGCGCTGAAGCGGCGCTGCCTCTACCACTGGGTCGATTATCCCGTTGCGGAACGAGAGCTGGAGATCGTGCGCCGCAAGGTGCCACGGGCCAACCAGCGGCTTTCCGCTGAAGTGGTCTCCTTCATCCAGAAGCTGCGCCAGATCGAACTGTTCAAGGTGCCGGGCGTCGCCGAGACTATCGACTGGGCCGGGGCGCTGACCGAACTCGACAAGGTGGCGCTCGATCCGGAGACCGTGTCCGACACGATCGGCGTGTTGCTGAAATACCAGGACGACATTGCCCGCATCGGCGCGGGCGAGGGCCGGCGCATCCTCGACGAGGTCAAGGCTGAGCTCGCGGCGGCGGAGTAGCAAGAGTGAACGCGCCGCGTCCCGACCCCAGAGAGGCGACGGCCGACGGCCGGATCGCCGACAACATCGTCTATTTCGCCCGCACCTTGCGCAAGGCCGGCATGCGGGTCGGGCCAGCCTCGGTCAAGGACGCCATCGAGGCGGTACTCGTCTCCGGCATCGGCTCGCGCGATGATTTCTACTGGACGCTGCACGCCGTGCTGGTGTCCCGGCACGAGGATCATGCCATCTTCGACGAAGCCTTCAGGCTGTTCTGGAAATCGCGTGAACTGATCGAGAAGCTGCTGGCGATGTTTTCGCCGGTGGCGCCTGACGTCAGGGAGAAGCAGAAGCCGCGCGCGGCCGAAAGCCGTGTCAGTCAAGCGATGTTCGAGGGTCACCAGAAGAACCAGCCGCCTCGGGAAATCCCGGAGATCGAGGTCGATGCCCGCTTCACTTTCTCCGGCAACGAGCTGTTGCGGGGCAAGGATTTCGCGCAGATGAACGCAGCCGAGATGGCCGATGCCAGGAAGGCGATCGCGGCGTTGCGGCTGCCCGTGGACATGATGCGGACCAGGCGGTTCAAGGCCGATGCGCACGGCCGCCGCATTGATCCGCGCGCCATGATGCGCGCGGCCGCGCGCACCGGCGGTGAATTGATCCTGCCGAAATTCCGCTCGGTCCGCGAAGTCCACCCGCCTCTGGTGGTGCTGGCCGACATTTCCGGTTCGATGAGCCAGTACACGCGCATCTTCCTGCATTTCCTGCATGCGCTGACGGAAAAGCGCCGGCGCGTGCATACCTTTGTCTTCGGCACGCGGCTGACCAATCTCACCCGGCAGATGCGCCACCGCGATCCCGATGCCGCCCTTGCCGACTGTTCGGCGGCGGTCAAGGACTGGTCCGGCGGCACGCGCATCGGCGATACGCTGGCCGAGTTCAACCTTGTATGGTCGCGGCGCGTGCTGGGGCAGGGCGCCGTGGTGCTTCTGATCACCGACGGGCTGGAGCGTGACGATGTCGTGGGCTTGTCGGAAGAGATGGAGCGGCTGCACAAATCCTGCCGGCGGCTGATCTGGCTGAACCCTTTGCTCCGCTTCGACGGTTTTCAGGCGCGCCCTCGCGGTGTGAAGGCGATGCTGCCGCATGTCGACGAATTCCGCTCGGTGCACAATCTCGACGCGCTCGCCGATCTCTGCGCATCGCTGGACAAGAAATCGGCGCTTTCGGTCGATCCGCGCCGGTGGATGGATGCTGGCGCCAGGCACGCAGCATAGCCATATGTTTCCCGGCTCCTTGAAAAAACAGACCCTGAGAGAAGCAACGATGAGCGACAGCATCTATCTCGATGAGGCCCGCGACCCGCTGATCATCGCGGAAGCCTGGATGAAGGACGGCAAGGATGTCGCCATCGCGACCGTGGTCGAGACCTGGGGTTCGGCGCCGCGTCCGGTCGGCAGCCACCTTGTCATCGATGCCGATGGCAATTTCCACGGTTCGGTTTCGGGCGGCTGCGTCGAGGGCGCCGTCGTGACCGAGGCGGTCGACGTCATCGGCTCCGGCAAGGCCAGGATGCTTGAGTTCGGCGTCGCCGATGAGACGGCCTGGCAGGTGGGCCTGTCCTGTGGCGGCCGCATCAAGGTTTATGTTGAGCGATTGGGCTGACCTCGGATGGATCCCTATGCGCTGAAAACGCTCAATGCCGAGCGGCGCGCCCGCCGCGCGGCGATCCTCGTCACCGATCTCGGTGATGGTCGCGACCGTATCGTGCGCGAGGGGGACAACGTCGCCGGCGATCTCGGAGTGGCGATCGCCAAGGCGTTTCGATCCGGCAATTCCGGCTCCGTCGAGGCGGAAGGTCGGACCTTCTTTCTCAATGCGCATCTGCCGCGGCCGCGCCTTGTGGTGATCGGCGCCGTCCATATCAGCCAGGCGCTTGCGCCGATGGCCCGGATCGCCGGCTATCCGCTGGAGATCATCGATCCGCGCACCGCCTTTGCCACATCAGACCGTTTTCCCGATGTCGCCTTGCATGCGGACTGGCCGCAGGATGTGCTGGAGCGCCAGCCGCTCGACGCTTACACCGCGCTCGCCGCCGTCACCCATGACCCGAAGATCGATGATTTCGCGCTGAAGGCGGCACTCGACGCCAACTGTTTCTATGTCGGGGCGCTCGGCAGCCGCAAGACGCACGCCAAGCGCGTCGAGCGCCTGCTGGCGCTGGGCGCGAGTGCCGACCAGATCGCGCGTATCCACGCGCCGATCGGGCTGGACATTGGGGCGGCAAGCCCCGCCGAGATCGCCGTCGCCATTCTCGCGCAGACCATCCATGCCTTCCGCTCGCGCGGCCTCGAAGCGAAGGGCGCTGTGGCGTGAAATTCGGTCCGATCCCGATCGAGGCGGCCGAGGGGGCTGTGCTGGCCCATGCCACCACCGCCGGCGAAAGGCGGTTTCGCAAGGCGCACAGGTTGAGCGCCGAAGATGTCTCCACGCTCAAAGGGGCGGGTATCCTGCAGGTTGTCGCCGCCGTGCTGGCCTCCGACGATCTCGGCGAGGACGCCGCCGCGCAAACGATTGCGCAGAGCATGACCTTTGGCGGCATCGAGGCAAGGCCCGCCGCCACGGGTCGGGTCAATCTTCACGCCAAGGCGGCCGGTATCTTCACGGTCAAGGCCGCTGTCATCGACGCCATCAATGCCGTCGATCCGGCCATCACCATCGCCACGCTGGCTCAGCATGCGGCGGTCGAGAAGGGTCAGATGGTTGCGACGGTGAAGATCATCCCCTTCGCGGTCGCCTCATCGCTGGTCGACGCCGTGATGAAGATCTGCGCAGGCGGCGAAATCTTCGCAGTCAACGCCTATCGGCCGGTGCGTGTCGGCGTCATCCAGACGGTGCTGCCGGGCACCAAGCCCGGTGTGCTCGACAAGACCTTGCGCGTCACCGAAGCCCGGCTCGCGCGCTCGGGCGGCAGGCTGACGGCGGAGCGCCGCACGCCGCATGAGATCGGCCCTGTCGCCGAGGCCGCCATCGCGCTGGCGCGCGACAACGACATGGTGGTGATCTTCGGCGCTTCCGCCATGAGCGATTTCGCCGATGTCGTTCCGGCGGCGATCGAGAGGGCCGGGGGGATTGTTGTCCGTGCCGGCATGCCGGTCGATCCCGGCAATCTGTTGGTGCTCGGCACACTCGGCGGCAAGCGCGTCATCGGCGCGCCTGGCTGTGCCCGCAGCCCCAAGGAGAACGGCTTCGATTGGGTGCTCGACCGGTTGATTGCCGGCCTCGATGTCACGGCGGGCGACATCGCCGGCATGGGCGTCGGCGGCCTGCTGATGGAGATACCGACGCGGCCGCAGCCGCGCGAGCCGCTGCCGGCCAAAAACCGGCTCAAGGTTGCAATCGTGCTTCTGGCGGCGGGCCGGTCGAGCCGCATGGGCGGACCGAACAAGCTGATGGCGCTGTTCGACGGCCAGCCGCTGGTGCGCCGCACCACCGAACGCGCGCTCGCCTCGAAGGCTTCGGGCACGATCGTCGTCACCGGCCATCAGCGCGAGCGGGTGCGCGCCGCACTGTCGGGCCTCGACGTCACCTTCGCCGACAATCCCGACTTTGCCGATGGCCTGTCGACCTCCCTGAAGGCCGGAATTGCCTATCTGCCTCAAGACGTCGCGGGTGCGATGATCGTTCTTGGGGACATGCCGGGCGTCGCATCCGATGACCTCGACCGGCTGATCGATGCGTTCCGCAAGGCCGGCGGCAACTCAGTGGTTCGCGCCTCGCATGAAGGCAAACGCGGCAATCCGGTGCTTCTGCCGCGTTCGCTGTTCGCGGCCGTCGGCCATCTCGAAGGCGATACCGGCGCACGTCATCTGGTCGAGGCCGAGGGGCTCGATGTCATCGATGTCGAGATCGGCGAGGGCGCGTCCGTCGACGTTGACACCCGAGAGGCTCTCGAAGGCGCGGGCGGCGTGCTGCAGGATTGACAAACCCGAGCCGAATTACGCATGCCTGAGTGATGTTTTTCAGTTCACCAGCGTTTGCGCTTCTACCCCCCTCTGGCCTGCGGGCCATCTCCCCCTCAAGGGGGGAGATCAGCAGTTTCGATGAGGGTGTCCACCGTGCAACTTTGGAGCATGGCGAAAGCCGAACGCGTGTCCAATCTCCCCCCTTGAGGGGGAGATGGCCGGCAGGCCAGAGGGGGGCGTGCCGCGCTGCCTTCATGGCCCTGCTTTTCCTGTTTTCCGCCGCCCACGCCAATGCGCTCGAACTGAAATCCTTCAAAGACGATCTCTTCGCCTATCCGGCGACGCTCTCATCCGACACAAATGGTGCCTACACGGTCCTCGACTACCGTGAAATGCGCGACATCAACCAGCGTGACGAGGTGCCGGAAAAGCGCGTGCATGCCCAGTATGCCGACACCGGCGTGCGCAAGACGCAGCAGGATCTGATGCTGAAGACGGACGCCGGCGATGTCAGGCATGTCGCCGTCGGCAAGACGCAAGGGGCCGCCGTCATCGTGCTCTATCTGCACGGGCAGGGTGGCAGCCGCAAGCAAGGCATCGACGACTTCACCTTCGGCGGCAATTTCAACCGCCTCAAGAACCTGATGGCCGGCAATGGCGGGCTCTATATCTCTCCGGATTTTCCTGATTTCGGGGACAAGGGCGCAGCACTGGTCGCGGCCCTGATCGACCATTATGCCGAACAGTCCCCGGGCGCGAAAATCTTCGTCGCCTGCGGCTCGATGGGCGGTGCGCTGTGCTGGAAGCTTGCCGCCCGCAAGGATACGGGCGGGCGCATCAATGGATTGCTGCTGCTCGGATCGCTGTGGGACGAGAGCTTTCTCGCTAGCCCCGCCTTCAAGCGTCGCGTGCCAGTGTTCTTCGGCCAGGGCAGCCATGACGTGGTCTTTCCCGTGGCCAACCAGGAAGCGTTCTTCCGCTCCATCCTAGCCAGGTCGAAGACCTATCCGACCCGCTTCGTCCGCTTCGAGACCGGCACGCATGGCACGCCGATCCGCATGGTCGACTGGCGCGGCACGCTCAACTGGATGCTGTCGAAGGCACCATAGCGCCCGACGCGCCATTTGGACTAAGGCGCGGTGTTGTAGTCGACAATCGTCTGCGGATTTTCCTCGCCGTCATACGACGCGTCGACGTCATACTGGACCAGCGAGAAATCGCCGTTGCGGAACAGGTAGGTCCCGGAATCCGAGGCATCGCCGACGCCCCGCCATTTGTTGAAGGTGGTGATCGTGTGGGTGTCCTGGTCATAGTCGGAGTTGACCGCCCACCCCGTGGTCTGGAAGCCGATCACCGTCACGCTCAACAGCTTGCCGTCGCTGTCATTGTTCTCGTAGCGTATATCGGTCTCGGGCTCGGCGAATTGCAATTGCCGGACGCCGTCCACCTCGTCGGTTATGTAGTAGACCGAGCTTTCATTGTAGGCGGCGGCCGAGCAGGAGAAATGGAACAGCCGCGTTTCCTTGTCCGGGTCGCCCGGCTGAGCATTCTTGTCCTTGTATTTGATCGAAAAGACCTCCGGCTCATTGGCCAGGAGTTGCTTGTCACACTGGTCGCCATAGGTCGCCAGGAAGGCCTTCTTGACTTGTTCCAGTGCGGTATCCTTCTTCGGCGGCGGCGGACCATCGCCGCAGCTTGGCGGCAACGCATCGTCGAAATCCACGGTGGAGGGCTTCAGCGCCCCCTTGTCGATGAAGATCGGCTGGAAGGGCGGCGCCTGGATCTGGGCGTTGACCTGGCGCAGCGTGTAGCAGCCGGCGAAGACCTTCGCTTCGCCCTTCTTGTCGGTTGCCTGGATGGCGACCGGGACATTGTAATAGATGCTGCCCGCCGCGCCCTCGTCCGAAATCGGACCGGTCTTGACCTCCACCGTATTGGTGCCGTCATAGCCTTTGACGAACGTATCGAAATCCTTTGCCGGCTTTGTATCGCCGTAATAGCCCCAGGCGCGAGCGAATTCGTGCCGGTTGATGGCGCTGTAGAGCGAGCGGACGACCGCATCCGCGCTCGACCGATCATCGACGTAAGGCGCTTCGGGCGTATCGCTGGCGGCCAATGCCGTCTGGGCTGTCGTGGCAAGGGAGAGAAGGGCTGTCGCTGCGAGAAGGGCGCGTCTCATCGGGAATCTCCGCTCGATAACGAAGATTCTACCATGGCGATTGCGGCGACGTGGTGACGCCGTGCGGCTGCACCTTGAAGAATCGTGCTTGAGGGCGCTACGTCCTCCCGCCGGCGTTCCTGCCGAACAGGAGATTTGACGTGACGATATCGATGTATGAGGCATCCGTGCCCGTGTTTTCAGCCAGGCTGAAAGCTCTTTCCAATGTGCTCGCGGCAGCCGAACAAAACGCGCTTGACCGCAAGATCGACCCGCAGGTGTTTTTGACGGCGCGGCTTGCGCCCGACATGTTCGCTTTGACCCGACAGGTGCAGATCGCCACCGACCATGCCAAGGGAGCACCCTCACGGCTAGCCAGCCGCGAAGTGCCGAAATACGAAGACAATGAGGCGAGCTTTGCCGATCTCGAAGCGAGGATCGCCAAGACACTGGCTCATCTGGCGACTTTTTCGGCCGCCGATATCGACGGGTCGGATGACAGGATGATCGAGTTGAAGCTGGGGGGCCGGGAAACCACATTGAGCGGCATGCAGTATCTGCTGCATGTGGCCATGCCCAACTTCTATTTCCACCTTACCACCGCCTACGACATTCTTCGCCACAATGGCGTGCCGTTGGGCAAGGCGACGTTCCTGGGATCGCGTTGAGGCGTGACGTCCGAGATGTCCTGGATCGATCCGGGACATCTCGCGGGATGCAGCCTAGCGGATGGACATTTCGCGGGCGATACGCGGGAAATCGGCGGGCTTGATGCCGATGTCGGCACGCTCGGCGCTGCTCATCGAATGAAGCAGCGCCAGCGCCGCACGATATCTCTGATGTTCCTGCGGGCGCGGCCGGGCGAACATTTCCGTGAAGAAACCCATGATTCAGGCTCCTGGTTGGTCCTCCACACCACACAATATACGTGAATCGTGACAATTGTGCAGTGCAGCATTTGCATGCCTGCCATGTCCGAATGATTTTCATAAAATTTTTTTCGGCTCCGTGGAACTTTCGCGCAGCGCGACTCGTAGGCTTCGACGCTGGCACATGGCCAGTTTTTCCTCGCCACTCCTGGCGAATTTCCGGACTGCATGAAAGTGCAGTCCGGCTTTTGGTCGAGGAGCCATTGATCCTCGATCGCAATCCTCGCAACGGCTAAATTCGTTAAGACCTGTGGCATGTATTTTTAACGAGCCGGTTCTATGCTCTGCAATCCAGACAGTCAGGCAAGGGGGAGGCTGACATCGCTACCAGCGCCAAGCGTGATTTCGCTTCGTTGCTCGACGACCTCTTCGTTGCCTCCGACAAGGGCGACGGCATCGAGGGCGACGAGACCGGCGCGCGCCCATCCATCCCGTTCGACTATCTTTCGGTCGCCGATGAACTCCATTCCGGCCGCATCAAGGTATCCGCCGCGGAATATCGCGAGGCTGGTGCTGATCTGGCCAGCGAATTTGCCGCCCTGCTTGAACAGGCAAGGCTGGCCCTGGCTGGCGAAGAACCGAAGCCGGAAGACGAATTGCCGCCAATCGATCCTGAATCGATTGCGGTCGAACTGGGACTGAATCAGCCCAAGGTCGTTGCCGATTTCAGTCGCATGCGCCGCAGCTTTGCTTTTGCCAACCATCCTGACCGGGTTGCGCCGCATTTGCGCCAGCGCGCGATGATCCGCATGCAAGTGGCCAACATGCTGATCGACGAGGCCAAGCGCCGCGCCGTGGCCGCCGCAAGCCGCTAGCCGTCCCTGCTCACGCAAAAGTCGGCCTGGCAAGGCTTGGAGAGCGCCTCCGCTTTCCTATAAGATGCGGTTTCCTCCCGCGCAGCCGCGCATGTTTTTCCCTCCGGAGCAGAATTCCATGCACAAACGCCGTCTCGGCCGGACCGATCTTCTTGTCACCCAGATTTGCCTCGGTTCGATGACCTGGGGCCAGCAGAACACCGAGGCCGAGGGCCATGCCCAGATGGACCTGGCCTTCTCGCGTGGCGTCAATTTCATCGACACCGCTGAACTCTATCCGATCCCGCCCAAGGCGGAGACGCAAGGGCGGACCGAGAAGATCATCGGCAGCTGGATGAAGGCCAAGGGCAATCGCGACAAGGTGATCCTCGCCTCAAAGGTGGTCGGCCGTACCGCCAACAGCTGGTTTCGCGGCGACCGACCCTCGCAATTGGTGCGGGCCGATATCTTTGATGCCATCGACAAGTCGCTGACCAAGCTCGGCACGGACTATCTCGACCTTTATCAAATCCACTGGCCGGAACGGGACATCCCATGGGGCGCCAACCCGACGCGCGTCGGCGCGGTGGCGCGGCGCGCCGATTCCGTCGGCGCGCCAGTCGGCGAGACGCCGATCGCCGAGACGCTTGCGGTATTCGAGGAACTGGTGAAGGCAGGAAAAATCCGCCATTTCGGCCTGTCGAACGAGAGTTCGTGGGGCGTGATGCGCTTCCTCGCCGAGGCCGACAAAGGGATCGGTCCGCGCGTCGCCTCGATCCAGAACGCCTACAACCTCGTCAACCGGACCTTCGAGGTGAACCTCGCCGAGGTCTGCGAACGCGAAGGAGTGTCGCTGCTTGCCTATTCGCCGCTGGCGCAGGGTTATCTGACCGGCAAGTACGATCACGGCGCCCGCCCGCAGGGCTCGCGCTCGCAGCTCTTCAACCGCGGTCAGCGTTATGAGACGCCCAATGCCGCTGAGGCGCAGCTCGAATACAATGAACTGGCGCGCTCTTTCGGCCTGGAGCCGGCGCTGTTTGCCAATGCCTATGTCTCGAGCCGGCCTTTCGTCACATCGAACATCGTCGGCGCGACAACCATTTCGCAGCTGGAGATGGCACTGTCCTCGGTGGATGTCGTCTGGACCGAAGAAATGCAGAAGGCGGTGGACGCCATTCACCAGCGGTTCGGCAATCCTTGTCCGTGACCGGGCCGGGTCCGGAATTGTCGAGCAACAGCAAAGGGGTGGAGACAATGGTGGATTTTTCGATCGAGGCCGTGCGTGGAAAATTTCCCGCTCTCTCGCTGACCGACAAAGGGCGCCGGCGCATCTATCTCGACAATCCCGCCGGGACGCAGGTGCCTCAGGCCGTCGCCGATGCGGTCGCGCGCTGCCTCTTGACGACCAACGCCAATCTAGGCGGCTATTTTGAAACGACGATCGCCGCGCAGCAGGTCGTCGACGAGGCGCACCAGGCGATGGCCGATTTCCTTGGCGCGGCGAGTCCCCAGGAAATCATCATCGGCGCCAACATGACGACGCTGACCTTTCACATGTCGCGAACGCTCGGCCGCACGATGAAGCCAGGCGACGAGATCATCCTCACCCGCATGGACCATGAGGGCAATGTGTCGCCCTGGCTGCAACTGGCCGAGGACCTCGGCCTCGTCGTGCGCTGGCTGCCGTTCGACGAAAAGACCTGGCAGGTCGAGGAGGCGACGCTCGCTGGTCTGCTGTCTGGGAAGACACGATTGGTGGCGTTGAACTACGCCAGCAATCTCACCGGCTCGATCAACCGGGTCAAGTCCTTGACCCAACTTGCAAAAAAGGCCGGAGCTCTGGTCTATGTCGATGCCGTGCAATTCGCGCCGCATGGCCTGATCGACGTGCAGGAGCTCGGCTGCGATTTTTTGATCTGCTCGGCCTACAAATTCTTCGGCCCGCATATGGGCATCCTGTGGGGCCGGTGCGACATCCTCGAAGGTCTGAAGGCCTATAAGTGCCGCTGTTCCTCGAACGGCCTGCCGGAGCGCTTCGAACTCGGCACGCCGCAGATCGAACTGATGGCCGGCCTCACAGCTGCAATTGACTATTTTGCCGACCTCGGCGCCGGCGAGGGCGGATCGAGAAGGCGCAGGATTGCCAAGGCGTTCGAAGTCTCCATCGCCTATGAAAACCCGTTGGCGCAAAGGTTGATCGATGGTCTGTCCGATATTCCGGGCCTGGCGATCCATGGCATCACCGATCCGAAACGGCTCGGCGATCGTGTGCCGACTGTTTCCTTCACCGTGGACGGCATAGTGCCCGAAACGATCGTGCGGCAGATGAACGCCGAAAACATCTTCCTGTGGTCGGGCCACAACTATGCCTGGGAGATCGTCCACCAACTGGGCATTCCGGCCGAGCAAGGCGTCGTGCGCATCGGCATCGCGCATTACAACACGGCGTCCGAAATCGACGAGACGCTGGAAAGCGTGCACCGGGTGATTGCCATGCTCAGGCAGCAACGCTCCTGACGTGGGCTCGCATTGTCACTGCGCCTTGCCGCCAAAACCGGTGAGGAAGGCGGTGAGATTGTCGCCGAGTTCGTCGCAGAGATAGCCGCCTTCCTGGACGATGACCGTCCGCAGGCCGAGGCCGGCGATGGCCTCGCCGATGCGCGAGAAGCCCGGCGTCGTCACCGAAAGCCCGCCGAACGGATCGCCCTCGAACGCGTCGAGGCCGAGCGCCACGACCAGTACATCGGGAGAGAAGGCTCGGATGCGCTGGAACGCCACGCCGAGCGCTTCCAGAAACGCCGCATCGGCGGATTTGCGCGGCAGCGGCAGATTGAAATTGTAGCCGAGGCCGGGACCTTCGCCGCGCTCGTCGGCATGGCCCCAGAAGAACGGGTAGAAGCGCACCGGATCGGCATGCAGCGAGACTGTCAGCACGTCGGGTCGCGCATAGAAGATGCCTTGCGTGCCGTTGCCGTGATGCAGGTCGACATCGAGGATCGCCACGCGGGCCGCCTGCCTACGCAGCACCTGTGCCGCGACGGCCGAATTGTTGATGAAGCAGAAGCCGCCGGCGACATCGGCAAAGGCGTGGTGGCCAGGCGGTCGGCACAGCGCATAGGCGCCGGAAGCGCCTGCCATCACCGTTTCCGCCGCCTCGACGGCGCTCCAGGCACTCCACAGCGCGCTCTGCCATGTCTCGCCCGAGATCGGGCAGGCCGTGTCTGCCATGTGGTATCCGGCCTGACCGACAGCGGAGGCTGGATAGGAGCCGTTGCGGGCGATCGGGTGGATATTGGGGATGACCTCCGCCGACGCTCCGTCGATCCGCTGCCAGCGCTCGAAAATATGTTCGAGGAAGTCGAGATATTCGGGCGTATGCACGGCGGAGACCGGGCCGAGCCCATGATTCCCGGGTCTTTCGATGGTGCAACCCGCAGACCTTGCGCCGGCTAATAATCTTTCGGCGCGTTCCGGTTTTTCAGGATTTGGTTGCGCGGCACCGCTGGAAAGGAAAGCCTTGGGGTCGTGCCGCTTCTGCTCCTGCGCGTAGAAGGCTTTCATGGCTGGTCCCCATTTTCCGGCGTGTCGGCGAAGGCAAAAAAGGCCTCGCCGATGATTTTCTGCGTCTGCTCGTAGCTCGACCAGGCAATGCCCAGCCTCTCGTAAAAAGCCTTGGCGCTCTCATTGTCGGTGTCGACGGACAGCCTCAGATAAACGCCGCCATCCCTGCGGCATTCCGCCGCCACGCGGCGCAGCAGGCGTTCGCCGATCTTGCGGCCACGGAACCGGTCTTCGACATAGAGGTCCTGCACATAGACGCCAGGCCGTCCCATCCAGGTCGAGAAGATCGGGAAATGCAGGCACAGCCCGGCGAATTCGCCACCGACTTCGGCGATCAGGGTCGAGAAAGCGGGCTTTGCGCCGAAGCCCCAGGTTCTGAGATCGTCCGCCGTCGAGATGATTTCCTCGGGCGCGCCGATATGGGTGCCGAGTTTCAGGATCGCCGCATGGATGGTTTCGACATCATCGATGGTGCCGGGGCGGAGGATGATCTCGGGCGAACGGATAGTCATTGTAGGTCCGATGGGACAGGGGGCGGGACTGGGCGCAAGCATCTCAGTCATCATTTCAAAAAGCCACGCGGTCGCCGCCCTTGAGCGCCAGCATGTCGCGCGCTTCCGCCGGTGTGGCAACCTCCAGCGACAGGCCATCGAGAATGCCACGGATGCGGCGCACCTGGTCGGCGTTGGATTTCGCCAATTGGCGACCGTCGTAGAGGCTGTCCTCCAGCCCGACACGCACATTTCCGCCCATCGCGGCGGCGATCGAGATCAGCGGCATCTGGCTCCGCCCAGCGGCCAGTACCGAAAACTGGTAGCTGTCGCCGAACAATTTGTCGGCGATGCGCTTCATATGGATGAGATTGTCCGGGTCGGCGCCGATGCCGCCCAGGATGCCCAGCACGAACTGGATGAACAGCGGCCCGGACACCAGACCCCGGTCGCGAAAATGCGCCAGCGAATAGAGGTGGCCGACATCGTAGCACTCGAATTCGAAGCGCGTGCCGCAGCCTTTGCCAAGCCGCTCGAGCACGCCTTCCATGTCGGCGAAGGTGTTTTTGAAGATGGTGTCGCGGGTTGCTTCGAGCAGCTTTGGCTCCCATTCGTGCTGCCATTCCCTTGGCCTGTCGAGCATCGGGAACAGCGCGAAATTCATCGAACCCATGTTGAGCGAACACATTTCGGGTTCAGCCCGCAGCGGTGCCGCCAACCGTTGGTCCAATGTCATTAGCGAGGAGCCGCCGGTGGTGATGTTGATCACCGCATCGGTCGCCTGCTTGATGCGCGGCAGGAACTGCATGAACACTTCAGGATCGGCGGTCGGGCGGCCATCCCTGGGGTCGCGTGCATGCAGATGCAGGATCGAGGCCCCGGCCTCGGCCGCGGCGATCGCATCCGCCGCGATCTGGTCCGGCGTCACCGGCAGATGGGGCGACATGGACGGCGTATGCACCGAACCGGTGACGGCGCAGGTGATGATGACTTTTCGCGGCGCCATTCCTCTACCCCCGGCCTTCGACCGGCAAGTCGAGTTCGCCGGCCAGGATTTCGAGCGAGTCGCCGACAATGGAGATGATCTCGCCGACCTGCTCGCTGGTGACGATCATCGGCGGCGCCACCATGAAATTGTCGCCGTCGACGCCGCCCTTGACCCTGCGGCCATAGATGATCAACCCGCGCTCATAGGCGAGGTCGAGCAGCCGCTGCGTCGCTTTCTTTGGCTGGTCGATGGGCTTCAGCGTATCAGGATCGGCGACCATCTCGGCACCCGTAAGCAGCCCCTTGCCGCGCACATCGGCAATGAATGGAAACCGTTTCGCAAGTGCCTTCAGGCCGTCCATGAGCACATCGCCCATGGCAGCCGCATTGGCGATCAGGTCGAGCCGGTCCATTTCGCCCAGCACCGCAAGCCCGGCGGCGCAGGCGAGAGGATTGCCGGCATAGGTGTGGCCATGCTGGAAGCCCCCGGAAGCGAGCAGAGGCTGCACCAGCCGCATCGATACCGCCAGCGCGCCGAGCGGCGCGTAGCCGGAGCCCAGGCCTTTCGACAGCGCGACGATGTCCGGCTTGCAGTTCCAATGGTCGCCGCCGAGGAATTTGCCGGTGCGGCCCGCACCGCTCATCACTTCGTCGTGGATGAGCAGGATGCCGTAGCGGTCGCAGATTTCGCGGATGCGCGCATAGTAGCTGTCGGGCGCCACCAGCGCGGCGGTCGCCGCGCCGCCGATCGGCTCCATGATGAAGGCGACGACGCTTTCGGGGCCTTCGGCGAGGATCTTTTCCTCCAGCATGTCGGCGTAGCGGACGCCGCGCTGCTCCATCGAGAAATTGTCGCGGTCGCGCCAGGCGGTTGGTGCCGGCACGGTCGGCATCACCCGCATCATCGGCGTAAAAGTCTCGGCCAGCGCATCGTCGCCGGTGATCGAAAGCGAACCCAGCGTGCCGCCATGATAGGAAGGAAAGCGGGTGATCACTTTCCAGCGGCCGGCCTGGCCGGTGGCGACGGCCCATTGCCGGGCCAGCTTGATGCAGGATTCCGTCGCCTCCGAGCCGCCGGAGACGAAGAAGATGCGGTCCATGCCTTGCGGAAGCTTGCCGGCAAGTTCTCGCGCCAGTTCTTCCGCTGGCTCGTTTTCGAAATGCAGCCGGTAGGCGAAGGTGGCGCGGTCCATCTGCCGCTTCATGGCATCGAGCACATTGCGGTTGGAATGGCCGATATTGGCGACCATCGGGCCGCTCGATCCGTCGATGAAACGGCGGCCATCCTGCGTCCACATGTAGATGCCTTCGGCGCGATCGATGAGCGGTCGGCGCAGGCTGGACAGATAGAAGAGATGCGATTCTCGCCGAGTTTCGGCGGCATGCTGGACTTTCGACATGTCAGGACTTTCCAAGATAGCGATCGAGGACATTCTGGGTAACCCGTTCGACCATCGGGTCTTGTCTTAGCAGGCCGGCGACCCATTCGCAGCTTCCGGCGTGGAACACCTCGCCCTTGCCGCGTGGAAAATTGACGATCATGCCATTGCTGCGTTTGACCTTTTCGAGATTGGCGTCGCTCCTGTCGCCGAACAGCGTCTCGGCGCTGAAGCGGCCATCCTCGTCGGTGAGGAACTGGTCCTCGACCGGGATGTCGGCGCTTTCCTCGACCTGGCTGGCCATGCCGACGGCCAGCACCTGCAAGCCATCGGGCGCGCCGCTGGTCGCGGTCGGGTAGGGCAGGCCGCCACGGATCTCGAAATCGAGCCCGTCGACCTCATAGCCATAGACATGGCTGTCGGCGCCCAGCAGGTCGCCATAATAGATGCCGGTCCCGGCAAAGGCCCAGTGCTCTGGCCGGTAGACCGGAAACCCGCGCACGCCGCGCGGCGCGCAGCCGCCCCAGCCCGCGTAAAGGCCACGGGTGGCGTTGAGCCCGAAGGTCGCGGCACCCGGCCTGCCGATTTCGGGCGCTTCCCAGGAATTGGTGGCGCGTGTCACGTCGCCGCCGCGATAGGCGGGGTCTTCGGCCCGCGCGCGGTATTTGTAGCAAACCTGCCGGCGGCCTTCATCCTCCAGCCGGGTTTGCCACATGAAATTGCCGGCAAAGCGCGCCGCATGGCCGCCGCGCTCGACATAGAAGTCGACGGCATCGCGCATTTCCCAGGTCCAGTATTCGTCATGGCCGACGAAGACCGCGCAGTCGTAGCCGTCGAGAATCTCGGGCGAGAAATGCAGGTCGTGCTGGCTGGTCAGATCGGCATCATAGCCCGCCCGTTCGGCAAAGCGAAAAAAATGGCTGTCGTAGCTGGCCCAGCCCGACGAGGCGTATTTCTTCGAATGGCCGGTGGCGAGCGCCCATTCCATGTGCGGATAGCGCGGCACCGTCTTCGGCGGCACCGCGACTGCCAGCGGCACGCGCGGCGCGTCCGCAGGCAGCACGGCAAAGCCGCGGCACCAGGGGCGCTGCGTCGACACGATGGGCGAGTACTGGTCGCGGTCGGGCCCGGTAATGCCCTGATAATGGTTGGAACCGCCCCAGGTGTTGTATGCGAGCCAGGTGCCCGTCGCCGCCACCTGCAGCACTCGGCCCGGCTTCTTGCCCGGTTGGGGCGAGACGATAAAGATGTGGTGACTTTGGATCGGCTTGCCGTCGCGCCCGTCGGCGGTCAGAGTCACGCGATAGGCGCCGGACGGCCAGTCGTTTTCCACACGGAATTCAAAGGAGGATTCCCAGCCGCAGCCTTCGGCCGAGCACTGGTCCGGGCTGTCCTGCCAGCGCGACGCGATGCCGGATGTCTCGAACACTTTCGCCTCGATGCCGCCGTCTCGGGTGATGGTCATGCTGAATGACGGAGCTGTGGAACTGACATGCAGCGTAACCGTCTCGCCGGCGCGATACGAAAACCGGTCGCTGTAGCACCAGATCTCGCCGCGCTCGCCATCCATGCCTGGCCACTCGTAATAGTGGCCGCGCACCGCGTGACGGCGCTGCTCCGCCGTCAGTCCGAAATCGGGGAATTCCGTGGGGTATCTGGTCATCATCTTGCTCAGGCGGAAAGATATTTCTTGAGGAAGCCGCGCGTGCGTTCCTTCCGCGGCGCGCGAAAGATCTCTGCTGGCGGGCCTTCCTCGACAACCACCCCGCCATCCATGAACAGCACTCGGTCGGCCACCTCGCCGGCAAAGCGCATCTCATGCGTTACGATGAGCATGGTCATGTGTTCGGCGGCAAGCTGTTTCATCACCGCGTTGACCTCGTCGACCAGTTCCGGGTCGAGCGCCGAAGTGGCTTCATCGAACAGCATCACCTTGGGCTGCATGGCCAGAGCACGGGCAATCGCCACACGCTGCTTTTGGCCGCCCGAAAGCCGTGAGGGGTAGGCGTCGATCTTTTCGGCGAGCCCGACCTTGGAGAGGAGCTCGTGCGCGAGCGCCTTGGCATCGGCTTTCGGCATGCCTTTCAGGATCACCGGCCCCATGGTGATGTTCTCGATCACGGTCAGATGCGGGAACAGATTGAAGTGCTGGAACACCATGCCCATTTGCTGGCGCACCTTGTTGATGTGTCGCTCGAAGGCCTGGCCATGCAGTGGCTGGTTGACCTGCACGCCGTCCAGCCAGACTTCGCCACCGTTCAATGTCTCGAGATGATTGATCGAGCGCAGCAGCGTGCTCTTGCCGGACCCGCTTGGACCGATGATCGCCACGATCTGCCCACGCTCGACCGACAGGTCGATACCCTTGAGAACCTCGACGACGCCGAAGGATTTGCGCGCCCCGCGAACCTCCACCATTGGCCTCTGCGTGCTCATCGGGAAACCTCCACATGCCGTTCAAACCGATGCAAGGCCGCTTCGAGCACCAGGTTGAGAATGTAGTAGAGCACGGCAGCCGTAATGTAGAATTCGAACGGGCGGAACGTTTCGCTGATCGCCAGTTGCGCCGAATGAACGAGCTCCGCGATGCCGATGACCGAGACGATCGAGGATTCCTTCAACTGCGCGATCAGGTTGCCGCCGATCGGCGGCGCCGTGTTGCGGATGGCTTGCGGTATCACGACGTAGCGCAGCGCCTGCCATTTGCCGAAGCCGATGCTGCGCGCGCCTTCCGTTTGGCCGACGTCGACCGCCACGATGCCCGCGCGAATGACATCGGCATTGTAGACGGCAAAATGCAGCCCAAGCCCGATGATGCCGGCGGCAAGGGCAGGGATGTCGATGCCGATCTGCACCAGTCCGAAATAGATCAGGAAAAGTTGCAGCAACAGCGGCGTACCCATGAACACCCACATGAAGGCGCGCACCGGGTAGGCCAGCATCGCCGGTGCGTAGAGGACGATGACGGCGAACAGGATGCCGAAGGCGAAACTGAGGGCTCCAGCCGAGACCGTCAGCACCGATGTCCACCAGGCGCCTGTCAGAAGAAGGTCCCAGTACGGCACGACGACGCTGAAATCGAGACCTTGCATCACACTTCCCCGATCAGATGATGGCAAAGCGCTTGTCGAGCATGTCGACAATGCGGGCAATGGCGTAGACCATGATCATGTAAAGCAGGGCCGCGACGCCGAAAATCTCGAACGGCTTGTAGGTGGAGCCGATGAAACGCTGGGCCGTATAGGTCAACTCCACCACCGAAATGGTGGACACCAGCGCGGACCCCTTCAGCAAGGCGACCGTGTTGACGCCGAGCGGGCGGATCATCAGCCTCGCGGCCTGCGGCAGCACGACTTTGCGCAAGGTCTGCAAACGGCTGAATCCGATGGTGCGGGCAGCCTCCGTCTGGCCGCGGTCGACCGCCATCACGGCGCCCCGGATCGATTCCGCCATATAGGCGCCGATGTTGAGGCCAAGGCCGATCACACCAGCCGTGAACGGCTCCAGATTGATGCCGATCTGCGGTCCGCCGAAATAGAACACGAACAGCTGGATCAGGCAGGGTGTGCCGCGAAACAGGCTGACATAGACAGTGCCGACGGCCCGCAGGATCGCCGATCTCGACATCCGGGCGGCCGCCGCCAGCGCCGCGGCCGCCAGCCCCAGGACCAGGGCCAGCACTGTCAGTTCCAGCGTCACGAGCGCCGCTTCCACGAAAAACGGGAAGACACGGTTCATCAAGGAGAAATCCATGGGGTCTACCCGGCAGGAATGTCGTTTGGCTTTCAGGCGACCAGGCCGCCTGAAAACCGGATGGAATTAGCGGATGTCGGTGCCGACCCACTGCTTGGAGATCTTCTCGTAGGTGCCGTCTGCCATCATCCCGTCCAATGCCTTCTGCATGGCGGCCTTGAGCTCCGGATTGTCCTTGCGGATGGCTATGCCGATGGCGACGCTGCCGCCTTCGATGTCAGGCGTGTCGAGCCTGCGCACCTTCTCGCCGGTTTCCTTGACGGCGACCATGACCGGAATGTTGTCGACGACGATGGCATCGACACGGCCCGCCTTCAATTCCAGCAACAATTCCGGCAAGCCCTTGTAGGTGCGGACATCCCAGCCACCCTGCGCGCGCGCCCATTTCTCGTGCGTCTCGCCCAGCGTCACGCCAAGGGTCTTGCCCTTGAGATCGTCGAGGCTCTGCACCTTGGAATCCTGGTTCACGAAGACCGCGCGGCCGGCGTGATAGTAGGGGCCGACGAAATCGACGACTTTCTCGCGCTCAGGCGTGATCGTCATCGAGCCAACGACGGTGTCGTATTTGTTTGCGAGCAGGCCGGCGATGATGCCGTCCCAGGCGGTGGTGATGATGGTTCCCTTGACGCCGATGCGTTCGGCGATGGCCTTGCCGATATCGGCGTCGAAGCCGACAACCTCGTTCTGGTCGTTGACGAAGTTGAAGGGCGGATACTGCCCGCTCATCGAAATCTTCAGTTCGCCTGCCGACTTGATCGTTTCGAGATCGTCGGCGCTGGCCGAAACGGCGGTGAAGGCCGAAGCAAGCAGCAGTGCGGCAACCGCGATGCCGGAAAATACCTTGTTCATCTGAATTTCTGTCCTCTGGATGGAGCGCGAAGGCTTGTTCTTGGGAGGCGTTGGGGCGCTCTCCTGATGTCAATGATTGCCTTTGCTCCAGCATTGCGCAAATAGATAATGGGAATAGGGAGCATAGATATCAGGAATGGCATTGCCTCGCCCCGAACGGCTGGTCTGGGACCTCGACTGGAACCTGCTGCGCACATTCGTCGTCATCGCGGAGGTGAAAAGCATCACCCGGGCAGCCGAGCGCCTGAACCTCAAGCAACCCAGCGTCAGCAACGCGCTGCGGCGCCTGGAGGATCGCGTTGGTCGGCGCCTGGTCGAGCGTGATGCGACACGCTTCGAACTCACCGAGGTCGGGCTCCTGATCTATGAGCAGAGCGTGGAGGTGTTCGGCACCATATCGCAACTGCCGCTGCTGATGCGCGGGATCAGCGACGACGTCACCGGTCACGTCATGATCGCGACCGCCAGCCATGTCGTGTCGCCGCTGTTTGACCGGGCACTTGCGGAATTCCACCGCAACTACCCGCGCGGCTCCATCACCATCTCGGTCGCGGCAAGCACGGAAGTGGCCAAGCAGGTGCGGGAGCGCCGCGCTTCCTTCGGCATCTGCCTGGTCAGCCAGCGCGATCCGGCGCTGGACTATGCGATGGTCTACCGCGAGTTCTTCGGTTTTTTCTGCGGCCCGCAGCACAGGCTTTTCGGGAAGACCGGATTGACGCTTGCAGATCTGCAGGGCGAGCCGTCCGTGTCCTTCCAGACCGATCACATTTCGGACGCCTTGCGGCCGGTGGCGTTGCTGCGCAGCGAGGCCAAGCTGAATGCCGATGTCGTCGGCGTGTCGTCCAGCCTGGAGGAGGTGCGGCGCATGATCGTGGCAGGGCTCGGCATTGGGCCATTGCCGCTGCATGTGGCGCGGCGCGACGTGGCCGATGGTATGCTGTGGCGATTGCCGCCTTACGATGCGCCGCCGGCCATCGACATCTTCCTGCTGACCAATCCCGACAAGGCGATGAATCGCGCCGAGAAGGCGCTTTTGTCCGGGATCCAAGTCCTGATTGCCGAAACGCCCTTGCAGGATCGCATCTACAGCGATTGACAGGCCGGCGCCGACCTATTCGACAAGGAAGGCCGCGGCGCGGTCGCGCATCGGCTCGTCAAGCGCCACCGAGGCCCGGGCGGTGAGATCGAAGCGCACGCTGGTCGTCCGGCTCGATGCATGGACGATGCCATCGATCGATCCGGACATCACCTGTTCGAAGGTGATGGAGGTGCGGCCGACTTTGATCACATGCGAGCGGATGGTGAGCAGCGAGCCGGCTTTCGTTTCATGCCGGTAGTCGATTTCGGTGCGCACGTCGGCCCATCCAATTGCCTGGCTGCCGTCCTGTCCGGCGATATGGCCGAGCAGCTGGAAACTGGCATCGTCGAACATCGCGGCGTAATGGCGCACATTCATGTGCCCCATCACGTCGCACATCCAGGGATGGGCGACGCCCACGAAGGTGACGAGGGATTTGCTCATGTGAATTGTTCCGTGGCCTTTGTTTGGATCGCGAGACGCCTTATCGAAACACGCGGCTGCAGGCAAACCGGCGGATGACTTGGGTGAGGGCTTTCGAGCCGGCGATGGCCTGTAGGTCGACATTCCTTAGCCGGGCCCTTGGCCCTCCCGAGCAAACCGACTATCTCAGAAAGACGGCGGCAGTTCCGCCATGGGGACAGGCATGCTCAGGGTGCAAAAGGTCAAGGTCGACGACATCTACGTGCCCACCGCGCGCAAGAAGACGCTGCATCCCGAGACCGTCCGGCATCTCGCCGAGGATATCCTGGAAAACGGCATGAAGACGCCGATCCAGGTCCGCCACGATGGCAAGCGGCACATACTTGTCGAAGGACTGCATCGTCTGGAAGCAGCCAAGTGGCTCGGCGAGTCAGAGATCGACGCCTATCTGGTGCAAGCCAAGCGCCACTGACGCGCGCCTTCGCCCGAAGCACGCACAGTCTCCAGAATTTTTCACCTGGCATGTCGGGTTGCGTTGCATTGGCTCGTCCTTGGGACGGAAGCCAGATCAAGCCGAATCCCGAGGAGAAAATAGTGGCCACCAAGCTCGACATCGCCCCCGCCAACGACCGCGAACTGGTTCTCGCCCGCATCATCGATGCACCGCGCGAGAACGTCTATCGCTGCTGGACCGACCCGACCCTGATCACGCAATGGTTCGCGCCAAAGCCGTGGACGACGCCGCGTGCCGAGATGGACGTGCGCACGGGCGGCAACAGCCTCGTCGTCATGGCCGGTCCTGACGGCGATGAATTCCCCAATCCCGGGGTTTTCCTGGAAGTCGTTCCCGGCAAGAAGATCATCTTCACCGATGCCTATACCCAGGCGTGGGAGCCGTCGGAAAAACCGTTCATGACCGGCGTGCTGACCTTCGAGGACGAAGGCGAGGGCAAGACCCGCTACATCGCGCGCGTCCGGCACTGGAGCGTCGCCGACCGGCAGCAGCACGAGGCGATGGGTTTTCATGCGGGTTGGGGGCAATGCACCGACCAGCTCGAAGACCTCGCCAGGACGCTTTGACATCGGTTGACCAGGAGGAGATCGATATGTCCAGAACCCTGTTTTTTGCCATTCTTGCTTCGGCCGCGGCGTTTCTCGCTTGTCCGGGCACCATCAATGCAGAGGAGACGAAGCCCGCCATGACCGCCGAAACGCAAACGCTGCCGAAGCCGCAAAAATCCGGCCTGCTGCCGATCAACGGCGTGAACTACTATTACGCTATCTATGGCAAGGGTGAGCCGCTGCTTCTGCTGCATGGCGGCCTCGGCTCCATCGACATGTTCGCGCCGATCCTGGCCAAGCTTGCCGAGAACCGTACCGTCATCGGGGTCGACCTGCAGGGGCACGGCCGCACCGCGCTTGGCGACCGGCCATTCACCCTGGAGGCGATCGGCGATGATATGGCTGGTATCGTCAAGACACTCGGCTACGACAAGGTCGACGTCATGGGCTATTCGCTGGGCGGCGGCGTTGCCTTCCGCATGGCGGTCCAGCATCCCGAGGCTGTGCGCCGGCTGGTCCTTGTCTCGACCGGCTACGCCGCCGACGGCTTTTATGACGAGATGCGTCCGCAGCAGGCGCAGGTGAGTGCCGCCGCCGCGGCGTTCATGAAAGAGACACCGATGTACAAATCCTACGTCGCCGTCGCGCCACATCCAGAGGACTTCCCGAAGCTGCTCGACGCGCTCGGCAATTTCATGCGCCAGAACTACGACTTCTCCGCCGACGTTCCCAAGCTGAAGATGCCCGTCATGCTCGCTTACGGCGACAGCGACATGTACAAGCCCGAGCATGAGATCAAGTTCTACCAGATGCTCGGCGGCGGCCTGAAGGATGCCGGCTGGATGCGTGAGAACCTGTCGCAGAACCGTCTCGCCATCCTGCCCAACCGCACCCACTACGACGTCTTCTTCGCTCCGGAACTGACGGCCGCCGCACTGCCTTTCCTCGATGGCCAGACCAAGGTGAAGAGCTGGGACGAGGTGGTCGGCGAAACCGAATGACCCTGCCATCTCTGGCGGCCGTCTCCAGCGAGACGGCCGTCGTGCTGTTTAGGAAGCCCTGGCGCGGCGTGGCTGTCTCAGATGCTTGATGCCGCTCATCTCGACGAAGTTGGTCGCCGATTCCCAGAGATAGTCGCCGTAGAGAAACGGCTCGAACGGTTCGGCGCCCTCCAATGGCAGGGGCGAGATTTCCGCGTCGACGCGCGGCTCGTAGAAGAACGGGATCGAGAACCGCACCGTTTTCGGCGCAATGACCCGGTGCCGTGTCGCCCGCACGCGCCCGCCGGTCCAGCGTTCCAGCAACTGGCCGAAATTGACCGCCAGCGTGCCATTGGCTGGAGGCACGTCGATCCATTCCCCGGCGAGGTTCTTTGCCTGCAAGCCCTCGACGCCGTCCTGCGCCAGCAAGGTGACGAAGCCTGAATCGGCATGTTCGCGGCCGATGATGGTGCGCGTTTCGCCCTTGTGGGTCACCGAAAACTCCGGCCCGCTTGTGTCGACGCCGGCACTGGCGTCGCGCAGGGGATAGCGGATCAGCCGCAGCGTCGAGATGCCACCAGCGAAATAGGCATCGAAGATCGTTTCAGGCAGGCCAAGCCCGCGTGCGATCGACCGCATCAGCATGGTGCCGACCGTCTCCATCGCGCGGTAGTAGTCGGCCGCGGCGGTGCGCCAGCCGGGCAAGGCATTTTCGGCCGGTAGTGGTGTCGGCTCGCACAGGGGATCGTCGGAGGCCGAGACTCGCGCCGCATCGGCAAGGTCCGGCCCCATGTCGATGCCTTCCTTGTAGGAAACGGCTTGCGGCTGCAGCGGAAACCAGCCGCGGTAGAAATTCTTCTTCGTGTGATCGAAATTCCAGCGCAGCAATTCCTGCTTGCCGGCATCGGGAAGCGCAAAGATACGCAGCAATCGCGCGCGCTTTTCCGGCGTCAGCCAGTCATCGCCGGGAAAATCCCGGACCGCCAGGAAACCGATGCCTGCCGCGGCAGCCATGATCCTGGCGTCGGCGCGGTCGCGGGCGGGCGAGGGCGGCCCGAACAGGTCCGCAATGCCGATTGTTTCGATGTCCGGTGTCATGAGGGTCCTGCCGCATCACGATAATCGATGACCTTGTATCAAAGCTTTTCAATTGACCCAATCGGCGTCGCCGCTACCTTGCCGCCTGTTCACTCCACCAATGGATTCAGGCGATGGCAAAATACGAAGGCGGATGCCTGTGCAAAGCGGTGCGCTACCGCACCGACGCCGACCCCATCAACGAGCGCATCTGTCACTGCCGGCTCTGCCAGAAGGCGATCGGCGCGGCCTTCAATGCGCGTGTTCTGTTCCGCATCGACGATGTGACGGTCGAGGGCCGGTTGGCCACGGTCAACACCTCGCCGGACCTCAAGCGCGGGTTTTGCCCGAACTGCGGCACAACGATGTTTTCGCGGCGCGACTCCGCCGGCATCATCGGCGTGACCACCGGTTCCCTGGACGACCCGTCGTTCTTCAGGCCACAGATGCATATGTGGACCGCCTCGAAACAGCCCTGGGTGATGCTTGACGACGGCTTGCCGCAATATGAGGGCGCACCGCCGGCCTAGCCCTCCACCTTCTCCTCAACAGGACGACGTGCCCCAGGATGACCAAAAATTAATCCAAAGAGACACGCGATAGCCGGCAAACCGTCATTGGCGGGCCATCTTTGTCACCCTATCTAAGCGTCGCGGGCCCGGCATTCGAGGAGACGACGGATGAACGACAGCATCAGCACCCTGGACGAGCTTTTGAGCGATCCGATGGTCCTGCTTGTGATGGAACGTGACCGTGTGCGCCCGGAACAGGTGCGCATGCTGCTTGAGCGGGCTCGCCGGCCTTCCCTCGATGAACCGGTTGTCCCGCCGGCGCATGTGATCGCCAGGACCTGCCAGAAACTGTGGCTGTGCCCCTGAGTAGCCTTGCGATCTTCCATGAACATCATTGGCCGGCCCCTGGGCCGATGCGGGTTGCGCAGCCCGTAGACGGTTGGAATGCGTCCGCCGCGTCGCGACGCAATGACGCCCGTTCGGGCCGCCAGCTTACAAATCCGTAAATTGATTCTCCGCCGCATAGCGGTATGGCTTGCCCGGCATTGATCGCCGCCGATCCTGCCTTCGCAAGTCCGATCCCTCCCGCATGGAGCCGACATGGCTGATATCTGCACGCAAGGCGTCGACACGGGCTTTGTCGGCCTTGGATTTGCCAAGGTCGCTTTCCTCGGCCTTGTGCAAGGCATCACCGAACTGCTGCCGATCTCCTCGACCGCCCATATGCGCATCGTGCCGGCTGTGCTTGGCTGGCAGGACCCGGGCTCGGCTTTCTCCGCCGCCATGCAGCTGGCGGCCCTTGCAGCGGTGGTCAGCTATTTCTGGGGCGACGTGAGGGATCTCCTGTTTGGATCACTCGATGCCCTCACGCGCCGCGATTTTGCCGACCGGCATTTCCGTCTGGCGCTGTGGATCGTGCTGGCGACGATCCCCATCGTCATCGCCGGCGTGGCGCTCTCGGGCGTCCTCAACACCTGCAATTCGCCGTTGCGCAGTCTGAGCGTGATTGGCTGGGCCTGCATCGCCATGGCGGTCCTGCTGGCGCTGGCCGAGATTTTCGCCCGTCACAAGCGCACCGTTGGCGAAGCGTCGCTCGCCGACGCGCTCCTTGTCGGCGTCGCGCAGGTTGGCGCGCTGATCCCGGGCGTCTCTCGCTCTGGCTCGACGCTGACGGCGGCGCTGGGGCTTGGCTTCAAGCGGGCGGAGGCGGCCCGTTTCTCGTTCCTGCTCGGGCTGCCGGCGATCGCGCTCGCCGGCCTCAAGGAATTGTGGGAACTGCACAAGGTGCATCTCGACGCCCATGGATGGTCGGTTCTCGGCGTGGGACTGCTCGTGGCCTCGATATCGGCCTTCTTCGCCATCTGGGGCCTGATGCGCGTGCTCGAACGCTTCTCCGCCTGGCCTTTCGTCATCTATCGCGGCGCGCTCGGGGTCGTCCTGCTGCTCGGCGTGGCTCTGGGATGGCTAGCCTAGGCCGAACCGGCACGCTTGCGGTGTTGCGCTGCTGCAACCGCCTGGAGCGCATCAACCCATGCCCGAAGATGTGATCGGACGCCTTCATTGACTTCCGGCAATGTCCGCCCTTAACGTTCTGTTAACAAAAAACAGATGGCGGAGCCGCATGGCATCCTCGTTGGGTTTGCGCCGCAAGGCGAAGGGGCTGGGGCTTGCGATTGCCCTGATTGCTTTCTGTTCGGCGGCGAATTCCGCCTACGCGGCTCCCGCTTCCATGGTCATCGGCGGCTCGACCTCGCAGCCGATCGGCCACTATGATTTTTGCAAGATCCATGCCGCCGAGTGCTCCATCCGTTCACCCGACAGCGAGCCGGAACAGATGACTGGCAAGCTGTTGCGGGAGATCAGTGCCGTAAACCTTTCGGTCAACACGCGCGTCAAGCCGATGAGCGACATGGACAATTACGGCAAGGAGGAATGGTGGGCCTATCCGGACAATGGCTTCGGCGATTGCGAGGATTACGCGCTGGAAAAGCGGCGTGAGCTCAACAGCCTGGGCATCGCCATAGCCAATCTCCTGATGACGGTGGTTCGCAAGCCGGATGGCGAAGGCCATGCCGTGCTGACGGTACGCACCGACAAGGGCGACTTCATCCTCGACAATCTTGTCGACAAGGTTCGTCTCTGGAACCAGACGCCTTATCGCTATCTGAAAAGACAGGCGAGCGACGACACCGGGCACTGGGTCTCCATTCTCGCCGGCGAAGAGAAGCTGGTCAGCGCCGTCAAATAGCCGTCGCGGGCCGTCACCGGACCGTAGTCCACGCTTCCCCTGAGCAAATCCTTCATCGTACCGGCAAGCGGTGCTATCCACGACAACTCGTTGGAACCGACAATCCGGAACGCGCATGGATTTTTTGACACTCCTGCATTCGGCGCCCTTGTTGCTGACTTTGGTCAAGGCCGCGTTGCCGCACGCGCTTGCCACGACAATGGCGTTCGGCCAGTGGTTCGCTTCGGTGCCGCCGTGCCGTGACGTCGCCTTCGAGGCCGGCAGCTTTCTCGTCTGCGAGGTCGATCCAAAACTGTATTCGATCGAACTGTTCTGGAAAGATCAGGGCGGCAAGCCTTTTCAGTCGCTGCACAATCTCGACAACGCCCAGCGCGCGGCCGGCCGTACCATGCTGTTTGCCATCAATGCGGGCATGTATCACCCCGACCTCAGGCCGGTCGGCCTCTATGTCGAGCGCGGCCGGGAAATGGCCGGTGTGAAGACGGGATCGGGCAGCGGCAATTTTTCGCTGCAGCCGAACGGCATCTTCTATATCGGCGGCGGCAAGGCCGCGGTGCGGGCGACCAGGGACTTCGTCAGGCAGCGGCCAGCCACCGACTATGCAACGCAATCAGGGCCGATGCTGGTGATCGACGGCCAGCTTCACCCGAAATTCCGATCCGACGGCACGTCGCGCAAGAGCCGCGACGGCGTCGGGGTGCGAAAGGATGGCGTCGCCGTCTTTGCCATCTCGAACGGCACGGTGACATTCCATGCCTTCGCCCGCCTGTTTCGCGACGCGCTCGGCTGCGACAACGCACTCTTCCTCGACGGCACTATATCGAGTCTGCTCGCTCCGGCCATTGGCCGCAACGACGACTATTGGAACCTGGGACCGATGATCGGCGTCTTCAGGAAACGCGGCTGACGCATGGCGCCATCCCCTAGGTCTGG
Source organism: Mesorhizobium sp. M8A.F.Ca.ET.165.01.1.1 (assembly GCF_004792065.1). Lineage (NCBI taxonomy): Bacteria > Pseudomonadati > Pseudomonadota > Alphaproteobacteria > Hyphomicrobiales > Phyllobacteriaceae > Mesorhizobium > Mesorhizobium sp. M8A.F.Ca.ET.165.01.1.1. Next base: position 662,889 of record NZ_SRTH01000002.1, read on the forward strand.
GCATCGCGCCTGCCTCGCAGCCTGATGACAATCACGGCGACGATGATCGCCGCCACTATGGCCGCGATAACCGCCAGCCCGAACAGGCTGGTCGCGTCGAGTTCGGGCAGGCTGTCGGCCCCTTTCGCCACCAGCCATCCGGGCGACAGCACGACCGGCGCCCAGATGATCGCCGACAGGATGTTGGCGATCTGGAAGCGGCGCCTGTTCATGCCCATCATACCCGCGACCAGCGGCACGGTGGCACGCACCGGACCAAAGAAGCGGCCGACGAAAACCGCGGCGAAACCGTAGCGATGGAAGAACAGGCGCGCCCTGGCGATCTCACGGCGATAGCGGTTGAGCGGCCATTTGTGGACGACGCCGCGCCCGAGCCATTTGCCGAGAAAATAGGAGATGGTGTCGCCGAGCGCCGCTCCGATCATCGCGGCGAGGAGAACGGGCAAGGGTTGGACGACACCGGCGCCCACTAGGCCGCCGACGATGATCAGCACCGTGGTGCCGGGCAACAGGATGCCGACCAGCACCAGCGATTCGCCGAAGGCCAGCAGCCCGACCACGAGGCCGGCCCAGGCCTGATGGTTCTCGATGAAACAAACGCTTTGGTCGATGAACGACTGCACGCAAGCTCCCTTTTGAAAGTGTTTCTCAGCTGCCGCTGTCGAGCAGGCTCCTGAGTTCGTCGAGCTTGTCGTTGACGAGCCAGCCGCGTGGCCCGGCGCCTTTTCAAGAATTTTGGGAACGCCGGCGCAAACGCCGCATGCCGTTCTCAACAGCCACATCATGGCGCTGTCAAGGCTTGGCCGGGCCGCCGCCGGCGACTGTCTGAAAGGGGCCACAGCTATGGTAAAAAACTTGATTCAAACTTTATTGGTAATTTCTCGTTCATAACTCGTCTGGTTGTCCGTCGGCCGTCGCCTTCGGTCTGTTGTGTTTGAGTACAGGTCCAGATGCGGTTATCAGGCGTCATCAGTTTCGTGATCGCATCGCTGTGCCTCGCCGGCTGTTCCTCGACGTCGGGCATGGACGCGCTCGACATGCAGAAGCCATCCAATGAAACGACCAGTTCGGTGGTGCGGCCAAGCGCGCCGATCGCGTCCGTTCCGGTGGCCAGGGCAAACGCGCCGCGCAAGCGGGTTGAGGTTGCGTCCGCGGACGACACCGCTCGCCCCTTTGGCCTGGCGGAGGAAGAGACGGTGGCGTTTCCCGCACCCGAACTGCCCGACAGCGCCGAGCCGCCGATCGAGGAGGCTGCCCTGGTGTCGCCACCGAAGCTGCTGTCGCGGGCGGCACCGGCCATGCTCGCAGGACCGGTCACGCGCTACGGCTTCCGCGACGCCAAGCCGATCAATTTCGGCCGCTCGTCGCCCCGCCACCTTGCCGTGCACGGTGTCGACGTGTCGCGCTGGCAGGGTGACGTGAATTGGGAAAAGCTGCGCGCCCAGGGCGCCAACTTCGCCTACATAAAGGCGACCGACGGCGGCGACCACCTCGACCCGATGTTTATGAAGAACTGGCGCGGCGCGCAGGCCGCGGGGCTGAAGCGTGGCGCCTATCATTTCTTCTACTGGTGCCGCACCGCCGGCGAACAGGCCGACTGGTTCATCCGCAACGTGCCGAAGGTCGACGGTGCGCTGCCGCCCGTGATCGACGTCGAGTGGAACGGCGACTCCAGCTGCCAGCGCCGGCCGTCGCGCGAAAAGGTGCTGGAGAAGATGCAGGTGTTCATGGACAAGCTGGAGCGTCACTACGGCCAGCGGCCGATCATCTACACGTCGCCCGACTTCTATCGCGACAACCTTCGGGGCGCCTTCCCAGACTATCCCTTCTGGCTGCGCGCCGTGGCCCGGCATCCGTCTAAGGTCTATCCCGATCGCAAGTGGCTGTTCTGGCAGTATTCCGGTTCCGGCCTGTCGCATGGCGTGACCGGTCGCATCGACCTCAACGTCTTCCATGGCGATGAGCGGCAATGGCGCGCCTGGGCCGGCGGTGGCGGCCGGCAGATGATGGCTGACGCGGACTAGGCAGCGCGACTAATGGGCGCGCGCGCCGGAAGCTTCGCCGCGGGGCGCCTTGTCCGAGTGCCGGCGCGATTCGTCGAACGTGGCGAAGGCCAGAGTCCCGGAAAAAAAGCCGAAGCTGATCAGGACCGCCGCGATAACCATGATGTCGTAGCTGGGCACGTTCGTTCTCCGTTTGATGATTGCCATTGGCGGAGAAGACAGGATGAACGCAGGCAGGGCCTTGATCTGGGTCAACCAAGCCATTGAGGCGGCGCGCGATCCATCATTGCTGCGATGGACAGACCTGGATTCGAATGCCCGGACCGTCGCCATGCGTCCATTCAAGGCAATCCCACCGGGGTAACGAGCGGAGATGGCGCGCCTGGGCGGGCGGCGCGGGCCGGCAGATGATGGCCGACGCGGATCAAAACAGCGCTGGTTCGGATTCTTATTGCAGCTGAGCGCTGCGGCTGTTGCGTTCCTCGCTCAGCCGCAGCGCCGTCCTCAACCCCATGATCTCGGAAATCGCCGCGTCGATCATGGCCAGAAGCGTCAGCGTGTCGTGCTGGCTTGGATCGGCCCTGACATAGGCAAGCTGGTTCACGATGTCCTTGTCGTCGTCGGCTTCGTCGTTCATGTCCGTCTCCCGACTTGCAGCCTCGCGAAAGTTCCCGGCCCTTTTTAAGCCGATCGCCTCAGTCGTCAAATTACGCTTCAGCAATTCAGTGCGCGTGAGGCGCCGGCATTGGTGTTTTGCGAATAAGCGAGACATTGCCGCCGCGGTGCTGTCTAGTGCCGGTTCCTGTACTCCGGGGGGATCAGGGTGGAGCTCCAATTTCTGCTTGTCGGATTTGCCTGCGCGGTCGCCGGCATGTTGTCGTTCATCACCTTCGTGAAATGGCGGGAGGTGCAGGCCCTCAGCCACTGGTTGCCGACGCCGGGAAAGATCATTTCGTCGCGCGCCGAGGCGCGTGAGGTGAGAGTCTCGGGCGTTGGCCCGGACAGCAATGACACCACCGAAATCCGCAATTTTCCGGCGATCACCTTCGAATACAAGGTGGGCGGCAAGAAATTTCAAAGCTCGCGCTACAGCGTGAAAGAGAATTTGGGAAATTTCGAAGTCGCTGAAACCCTGGCGCAGTTTCCGCGCGGCGCCGAGGTGACTGTCTTCTACAATCCGGCCGATCCGAGCAAGGCGGTGATCGAGCGCACCTTTCCCGATGGCGCCTTCAAATTCATGGCCAAGCTGTCGGCGGGACTGGTGATCGGCACAGTGGTTCTGGTGTTTTCCGTTGGCGGCGTCCTGGAGGGGATCAGGCCGCATCTGGCCAAGCCGCAGAATCTCGGGGCGGCGGCGCTGCTGTTGTTCATGGGCCTGTTCGTCCTGCGCATGGGTTTCGCCCAGAAGGCGCTTGCCAGGCAAGCGGTGCAATGGCCGGTCGCCGCCGGCCGCATCGATGCGTCGGGCCTGCAGACGATCCGCGCCAACGGCAGCTATCGCTGGCGCACCGTCTTTCGGTCGCGCATCGTCTACAGCTATGGCGTCGCCGGACAGCACTACAGCGCCGATCGTGTCGCTTTCGGCGTCAGCGTGACGGCCTCGCTGCCCGGCCTCGTCGGCGGTCAGGCAAGGCGTTATGTCGAGGGCAGCAAGGTCGACGTGCACTATGACCCGGCCAATCCCGCCTCGGCGGTGCTCGAATGCCGCGTGCGCGGGCTGTGGCTGCTGTGGGTCTGTTCGGTGGGCTTTATCGGCGCCGCGGCCTGGCTGGTCGTTTGAGGCGCCCGCTTTCATGACGAGGCATTCAATGATCACTGGCAAACCGGCCTTGTTCTTCCTGGCTCTGCTCGGCGCCGTGCAGGCAGCGAGCGCAAAAGAGTGTCTGTTGAGCCACGCCACCTATCGCGAGCCGCGTTCGGGTGCGGTCATGCAATTCCGGCCGCTCCACAATGAGCCGGCAGCGCAGACGGCCGAAGTGTTTTCGCTGACCGTGCCGAAGACCGATATAAGCCTGCCGGCCGACATCACCTGGACCAATGGCAGGAATTCATTTCCGCTCGGCACTATCCGCCACACCTGCACCGACGACGACCGCGAGGCGGGGCTGGAGGATGGCAGCGGTCTATGCCGGATATGGATGGGCCAGGTCTATGCCTTGACCGGAGGCGGCGCCGAGCAGCTTAACTCGCGCGAAGCGACGCCGGCGCCGAAAGGGCTGTTGCTGCCTGATTTCGGCGCTGCTTTCACCGAATTTGCCGACTTCGCCAAAGCCAATCGGAACGGCTCGGCATGGGACGCCTTCACTTTGGCGGGATGCAGCGATGAATAGCGCGATGGGGCTGATCAGCCTGACCTGCGCCCTCTTGGCACCGGTGACGGGCAATTGCCGTGGCTCGTGCCGAAGAAGCCCTCATCATCGCGCCGCCCGGCGACAAATGCGTTTGGGAAAGCACCGTATATCATCGGCTCGGTCGTAAGATTGGGCCGAACAAAAAGCCAAGGCCGACCCCTTCGGGCCGGCCTTGGATACCGTGAATAAGCCGATGTTTAGTGCCTCAAATTCTTCTCAGCTGCACCCGCTCGTGGCGCCGCACGTGTCGCACTTCTCGCAAGTCCCATTCCTTACCATGGTAAAATTCTGGCACTCGGAGCAGGAATTGCCGGTGTAGCCTTGCAGCAGCGACTTGGCGCGGCGGTCGGCGGCGAGTTTCTTCGCCTCGGCTGCTTCCTGGGCCGCCGTATCGGTGAACAGCGCCGCGGTGGTATCGGTCGAGGCATCGGAAGCCGCTTCCTCGAAGGCGATGTCCTCGGCCAGTTCCTTGGCCCGCTCCTCATAGTCGCGCTTGTAGGCGATCGCCTCGTCGCTCGCCGGCTTCAACGCCAGCACGTTGGAGCCGGAGAAGGCCGTCGGCGCCGAGCGGGCAGGGGTGCCGGAGCCGGCAAAGCCCTTCGGCTCGCTGCCGCTTGCCCTCGACACCAGCTTCACCGGCGAACCGCGGGTCAGGCCCTTGGAGACGGCGTCGGTCTTGCCCTCGCTGATGCCGCGGCCAAGCGCGGTGTTGGAGAAGTCCGACTGGTCGACATGGGCGAGATCGTTGCGGCCGAGATAGGAGATGGCCAGTTCACGGAACACGTAGTCGAGGATCGACGTCGCGCTCTTGATGGCGTCGTTGCCGATGACCATGCCGGCCGGCTCGAACTTGGTGAAGGTGAAGGCGTGCACATATTCGTCGAGCGGCACGCCATATTGCAGGCCGAGCGAGATCGCGATGGCGAAGTTATTGAGAAGGCCACGCAGCGTGGCACCCTCCTTGTTCATGTCGATGAATATCTCGCCGAGACGGCCATCGTCATATTCGCCGGTGCGCAGGAATATGGTGTTGCCGCCGATCTTGGCCTTCTGCGTATAACCCTTGCGGCGGCCGGGCAGCTTTTCCTGCTCGCGCGACACACGCTCGATGATGCGTTCGACGATGCGTTCGGTGATCTGCGCCGCGCGCGCCGCCGCCGGTGCCTGGATCAGCTGCTCGACCGCATCGTCCTCGTCCTCCTCGCCATCGGCGAGTAGCGAGGCATTGAGCGGCTGCGACAGCTTCGAGCCGTCGCGGTAGAGCGCGTTGGCCTTCAGCGCCAGTTTCCACGACAGCATGTAAGCGCTCTTGGCGTCCTCCACCGTCGCGTCGTTCGGCATGTTGATGGTTTTGGAGATGGCGCCGGAAATGAACGGCTGTGCCGCCGCCATCATCTGGATGTGGCTGTTGATCGAAAGCGAGCGCTTGCCGATCTTGCCGCACGGGCTGGCGCAGTCGAACACGGCGAGGTGCTCGGCCTTGAGGAAGGGCGCGCCTTCCAGCGTCATAGCACCGCAGACATGGATGTTGGCGGCCTCGATGTCCTTCCGGGAGAAGCCCATCGCCGGCAGCATTTCGAACGAGAAGTCGTTGAGCTGCTCGTCGGTGAAGCCAAAAGTCTCCTTCACCCAGTCGGCGCCGAGCGTCCACTGGTTGAAGACGAACTTGATGTCGAAGGCCGACTTAAGCGCGGCATTGAGCGCCGCGACCTTGTCGTCGGTGAAGCCTTTGGCCTTGAGCGAGCCGGGGTTGACGGCCGGCGCCTGGTTGAGATTGCCGTGGCCGACCGCATAGGCCTCGATCTCGGCGATCTGGCTCTCGGAATAACCCAACGTGCGCAGCGCTTCTGGCACCGCGCGGTTGATGATCTTGAAATAGCCGCCGCCGGCGAGCTTCTTGAACTTCACCAGGGCGAAGTCGGGCTCGATGCCGGTGGTGTCGCAATCCATGACCAGGCCGATCGTACCGGTGGGTGCGATCACGGTTGCCTGCGCGTTGCGGTAGCCATGCTCCTCGCCCAGTTCGATGGCGCGGTCCCAGGCAGCCTTGGCGTGGGTGGCCAAATCCTGCTGCCTCAGGTCGGACGCCACGAGAGGGACCGGATTGACGGCGAGTTTTTCGTAACCGTCCTTGTCGCCATAGGCGGCGCGGCGATGGTTGCGCATGACGCGCAGCATGTTCTGGGCGTTGCGGTCATAGTCGGGGAAAGCGCCGAGCTCGGAAGCCATTTCCGCCGAGGTGGAATAGGCAACGCCGGTCATGATCGCGGTCAGCGCGGCGCAGATGGCGCGGCCCTCGTCGGAATCGTAGGGAATGCCCGAGGTCATCAGCAGGCCGCCAATGTTGGCGTAGCCGAGGCCGAGGGTGCGGTAGTCGTAGGAGAGCTTGGCGATCTCCTTCGACGGGAACTGCGCCATCATGACCGAGATTTCGAGAACCATGGTCCACAGCCGCACGGTGTGCTCGTAGGCAGCGATGTCGATCGTGCCGTCGGCATTGCGGTAGGGGAGAAGATTGATCGAGGCGAGGTTGCAGGCCGTGTCGTCGAGGAACATGTATTCCGAGCACGGGTTGGAGGCCCGGATCGCACCGGCGGAGGCGCAGGTGTGCCAGTCGTTCATCGTCGTGTTGAAATGCAGGCCGGGATCAGCGGAAGCCCAGGCGGCGTAGCCGATCTTTTCCCAGAGGTCGCGAGCCTTCAGCGTCTTCAAGACCTTGCCGTCCTTGCGGGCGGTCAGGTGCCAGTCGGCGTCGGTCTCGACGGCGCGCAGGAAATTGTCCTTCAGCGACACCGAATTGTTGGAGTTCTGGCCCGAAACGGTGAGGTAGGCGTCAGAATCCCAGTCGGTGTCGTAGGTCTTGAACGACATCGAGGTGTAGCCCTGCTTGGCGAACTGGATGACGCGGTAGATGTAGTTTTCCGGCACCGCCGACTTCTTGGCCAACTTGATCTCGCGCTTCAGCGCCGTGTTGATGGCCGGATCGAAGCAGTCGTCGTCATGGCCTTCGCAATTGACGCAGGCCTTCATGATCGCTTCGAGATGCTTCTTGACGATCTTGGAACCGGTCACCAGCGAGGCGACCTTCTGCTCTTCATTGACCTTCCAGTCGATGAATTCCTCGATATCGGGATGGTCGGCGTCGACGATGACCATTTTCGCCGCTCGGCGCGTCGTGCCGCCCGACTTGATGGCGCCAGCGGCGCGGTCGCCGATCTTGAGGAAGCTCATCAAGCCGGACGAGCGGCCGCCGCCGGACAGCTTTTCGCCTTCGCCGCGCAGCAGCGAGAAGTTCGAGCCGGTGCCGGAGCCGTATTTGAATAGACGGGCCTCGCGCACCCACAGATCCATGATGCCGCCCTCGTTGACGAGATCGTCCTGCACGCCCTGGATGAAGCAAGCATGCGGCTGCGGATGCTCGTAGGACGACTTCGACTTGGTCAGCTTGCCGGTGAAGGGGTCGACATAGAAGTGACCCTGGCTCGGACCGTCGATGCCATAGGCCCAGTGCAGGCCGGTGTTGAACCATTGCGGCGAGTTCGGCGCGACGCGCTGCGTCGCCAGCATATAGGCAAGCTCGTCGCGGAAGGCGCGCGCGTCTTCCTCCGACGCCTTGAAGTAGCCGCCCTTCCAGCTCCAATAGGTCCAGGTGCCGGCCAGCCGGTCGAAGACCTGGCGGGCGTCGATCTCGGAACCATAGCGCTCGGCTTCCGGCAGCTTGGCGAGTTCCGCTTCATCGGCGACGGAGCGCCACAGGAAGGAGGGGACGTCGTTCTCCTCGACCTTCTTCAGGCGCGCGGGGACGCCGGCCTTGCGGAAGTATTTTTGGGCCAGGATGTCCGCGGCGACCTGGGAGAACTGCGCCGGCACATCGATGTTGTCCAAGCGGAACACCACCGAGCCATCCGGATTCTTGATCTCGGAAAGCGCCTTGCGGAATTCGATCTCCGCATAAGCAGATTGGCCTGGCTTGGTGAAACGACGCTCGATGCGCATTGGTCCGGTCCCTTTTGTCCATATATAGCGCTTTCATCAGGGGATTTCTGCCCCCAAAAGACGAAACGCGCAGTCCGCCGTTTGCCGGCATTTCGAACAATGCCGGCATCTCCACTTCGCGGGCGCGGCCACGCACACGACAACGCCTTGCCGGGCGTTTGCCAAGGCTGCCAACCGACCCCGCGGGTCCCTCAAGACTGAATTTTTCGATTCCCTCACCCGAGGGAAATTCACACTATCTAGCGTCGAACCTAGCTGCAAACACTAAATATAGTATTAACAGACAATTTATTCCAGTCCGACAATTCTCCCTTTCGTCGCCCCATCACCCCACGATCCCAACGCTTCCGCCGGCCTCGTAAACAGGCGGAAATGCGGGCAAAACGCACATAATCCGGGAAAAAGACCGGGCTCAGAACTTTCCGGTCGCGCTCTCAACAGGAGCACATGGCCTATAAAAGGCGACTCGTTTCGAGCCGTCAAGGATTCGTTTGCGTAGCTTTTGTGACCCCAACATCTTGTGTGTCACACATGTGGATAACGGGGATAGAATTGACCGCTGTGGCGGCCATTTTTCCGCCGGCAGGTATGCGCGATCCCGGTGCGTGTACGCGGACTGCGGAAATATTGTGCCGCGAACTCAAAAAGCCCGGCACGCCGGTGCGCCAGGGATCAGCCGTAATGCAGCTTCGGCTTGGGTTCAGTTCCGGTGAACTGGACGCCGAGTCGGTCGCTGCGGCGCCAGCGGACCTCGCAGCGATAGGCGACGCCGTCGAGCGGCACATAGAGAAGGAAATGATCGGGAACCCGCGCCTCGAGCGGTATTTTCAGTTCGGCGCCGCCCGCATGCTGGTTACGCACCATGCAACTCACTTCGGAATTCTGGATACCGGTGATGATCGTTCCACCCTTGAGCACGCGCGGACGATGCTCGCGCTGGGGCTCGGTGGACTCTTGCTGAAGTGGGTTTACAGGGTTCGCCATCGATGAAACGCGCCAGATTGGCCAATTTCTACCGAAGAAAAATTAGCAAACCATTCACGCGATACATCACATGGTTGTGAAATGATTACGATCCACGCACGGGGTGGATGGCCTGCGCCCTAGGAGAACCTGCGTGGGTCGGCGCAGAAATAGGCGATGATCTGACACAGGTCCGGTTCATTGACCATGCGCACCGCTTCGCTGGAGTTGACCCATTTGCGGATGCGGGAGTGCTTTTCCTTCCAGCGGTCGGCGACCTTGTCGACGTGCAGCGGATACACCAGCACCTCGCAAGGCACTTCTTCGCCCGAAGCCAGCACCTTGGCGTAGAAATAGCGGCCGGCTTCGAGATGGGAAATGTTTCCGCGCAGTCCCGCTTCCTCGGCGGCCTCGCGCGCTGCCGCTTCGCAGAGCGGTTCCCGGGCCTCCGGCCAGCCCTTTGGAAGCACCCAGCGGCCAGTATCGCGGCTGGTGATCAGCATGACCTCGACGCCGTTCCCGGCATCGCGCCAGGGCAGGGCGGCAACCTGCAGACGACACGGCGCCGTACCAAAGAGTCGCCGGACCCTCTCAGCCAGGTGGTTGTGTGTGGTTGGCCGTGTCAACATCGGAGAAGCTAGCCCCAAGCCTCCAGAATCGTTTGCCGTCTCACGAATCTTACGGCTAATTGTGACCAATAAAAGTAAAAACTTTGGTCAAGCTGGCTGATTCCCGTCAACAGAGGTCGATTTCACAGGATATCTTGTCGGCGGATCAGTCTGCGCAAGCAAATATTATCGCCGGCGACGGCCTGATTGGGGAAAAAACGGCTTGCCGCGAATCAACCGGCGTGATCGTCGGCGATCGGCTTTTGATAGGTGAAACCCATGTCCCAGGGAAAATAGATCCAGGTGTCCTGGCTGACCTCGGTGACGAAAGTATCGACCAGTGGCCGGCCCTTGGGCTTGGCGTAGACGGTCGCGAAATGGGCCTTGGGCATCATTGCCCGCACGATGCCGGCGGTCTTGCCGGTGTCGGTCAGGTCGTCGATGATCAGCACGCCAGCGCCATCGTCGGCCAGCAAGGCCGGCGTTATCTCCTTCAGCACCTGCAATTGTCCCTGGCTGGTGTAGTCGTGATAGGAGGCGACACAGACTGTCTCGATGATGCGGATGCCGAGTTCGCGCGAGATGATCGCCGCCGGGACCAGGCCACCGCGCGTGATGCAGACGATAGCCTTCCACTGGCCTTTGCTGGTACCGGCAAGCCGCCAGGCAAGCGCGCGGGCGTCGCGATGGAACTGGTCCCAGGAGACCGGGAAGGCTTTTTCGGGAAGGGACATTTTTCGCGCACTCCACGGCACGCGGCGGCCGCGTGCGAGAAAACAGGGGAATGCGCGCGGAATTAACTGGAAACCCTTGGGTTTGGCAAGGGAGAGCGGTCGCGATCGCTGTGGACTTATCTCGACAGGAAAGTCGCTACCTGCGCCGTGCGCAGCACCGTGCGTGTCACCCCGCCGAACAGAAGCTGGCGCAGCCAGGAGTGGCTGTAGGCGCCAAGCACCAGGAGATCGGCACCGGTCTCCGCGATCCTTTTCTGGATCATGTCGTCGACCGAACTCCCGCCCGATTTCTGCACCGAGACACTGACGGTGGCGCCGTGGCGCGACAGGGCCGACGCGATTTCGGCGCCCGCGGCCTCCGGGCTTTCGTCGAGCGTATCGGGCGGATCTATGACCAGTATGTCGGTTTTCTCGGCCTCGATGATGAAGGGCAAGGCATCGAAGGCGGCGCGGGCGGCCTCCTTACTGCCGTTCCAGGCGAGCAGCACGCGTTTGAAGGTGGTGACGAGAGGACCGGCATGCGGCACGACCAGGACCGGCCGGCCGGCATCGTAGACCAGCGTATCGACGTCCGCGCTCGGATCGCCGCCGGTCTCGCGTTGGGCGGCGATGATGAGATCGGCGGCGCGCACGCTTGAAATGCCGGTCAGCGCGCTGTCGCCGGAGAAGCTCTCCAGGCTGCGCCATTCGAAGGAGAGGCCGGAATCCTCGACCCGCCCGAGGAAGACAGCCTGGAGCTTGTCTGCCCGCTCCCGATTCATGTCGGCGGAAACCTGCAGGAACTCCGTATCGGGAAAGCCCGTCGCCGACGTGTAGGGCACTGGGAGCGCCTCGGCATGGATGCCGATCAGATGGCTCTCGAAGCGGCTGGCAAGCGGAATGGCGCAGTCGAGCACCCGCTCGGCGTCCTGTTCATTCTGCAGAATGGCAACGATGGTCTTGAAACGCATGATGATCCCTCAAGCTTGCGAGCGACCGGCCTCGCGGCAGGGAAACGTTACAGCCCCGTTCTTGGTTCCGGCCCGGCCGGATCAGTTCGCCTTGTCGGCGAAGCCAGCCACCATGGCCTCGACGTCGGCGCGCGCGGCCTCAAGCGCATCCGCGCTGCGGGCACGTACCACAAGTTCAGTCCAAAACTTGCCGTCGCCATATTTGGGGTAGGAGCCGATGATCGTATCCGGATGCGCTTTCTGGATCTCGCCCAATGGCCCGCCGACAAGGCCCTCGCCGAACGGGCAGTGCACCGTGGCCGACAGCATTTTGGTGCCGGCTCTCAGGGTCGGGACGACATTGTCGAGCATGGCCTGGAAGATCGACGGCACGCCGGCCATGACATGGACGTTGCCGATGCGGAAGCCGGGCGCCACGGACACCGGGTTGTCGATAAGGTCGGCGCCGCGCGGCATTCGCGCCATGCGCTTGCGGGCCTGCGTGTATTCGATGCCGCGCGCGGCATAGCTCGCCTCCAGCAGGGCGTAGGCCTTGGCATCGTATTCGCAAGGCACGCCGAACGCCTTGGCGATCGAATCGGCCGTGATGTCGTCATGCGTCGGACCGATGCCGCCGGTGGTGAACACATAGGTATAGCGCGCGCGCACGGCGTTCACCGCCGCGACGATCTCGTCCTCCTCGTCGGGCACGATGCGCACCTCTTTCAGGTCGATGCCGATCGCCGTCATGATATCGGCGAGGTGGCCGATGTTCTTGTCCTTGGTGCGACCGGACAGAATCTCATCGCCGATGACCAGCATGGCGGCAGTAACGATTTCAGGCATGGAAGGCTCCGGCAGACGCGCAGTCTGAATAGCGCGGCGGACGAGCGGCGGCAATGCCGCCCAAATGGCGGACGACCCGGCATACACGGATATCACCTGGATTGCAGTGGTTGGCTGGCCTGGACGGGAACAAGCCTGATTGTTCTCGGACCCGGGCTGTGAACGACCGCCTCGCCAAGTCGGTCTGTCTTGTCCATCCTTGCGGCGCCATCGCGGGCGGGTAAGGTGCGCGGCTCGGATCCGGGTGACGAATGCTGATGTCGATTCTGTTCTGGCTGTTTGGCGCGGCGTTTCTGGCGGCGATCCTCGTGCTTGCCTCTCTGCTGCTGGCCACGCTGTGGATCGCGGCGAAAGCGGAAAGATTGGTGCCGCCGGTCGGAAAATTCGTCGAGATCGACGGCAACCGCATCCACTATGTCGATGTCGGGCAGGGACGGCCGATCGTCTTCGTGCATGGGCTTGGCGCCCAGCTGCATCATTTCCGGCACACCGCGTTTGGCCGTTTAGGTCCTGGCTACCGGCTGATCGCGCTCGACCGTCCGGGCTCGGGCTATTCGACGCGGGCAAGCGGAGCGACGGGCCGCTTGCCCGAGCAGGCCGAGATCATCAGGCGCTTCATCGAAAGCCTGCGACTGGAAAGGCCGTTGGTGGTGGGCCATTCCCTGGGCGGCGCCATCGCGTTGACCCTGGCCGTCGAACATCCCAATGCGATTTCAGGCATCGCCCTGCTGGCACCCTTGACACATCTGGAGACAAGGACACGTCAAGGATTTGACCTGCTCTACATTCCCTCGCGCCTGTTGCGGCGGTTCATGGCCTATACCGTGGCGATACCGGCAAGCCTCAGATATGTCCGGCCGACGATGGACTTCATCTTCGCGCCGCAAGCCGTCCCTGGCGACTATATGAGCGGGGGAGGCGGATGGCTCGGCTTGAGGCCCGGCCACTACCATGCGACATCGACCGATGTCGTGGCTGTCGAGGAGGATCTCGGCCACATCGAGCGCCGCTATGGCGAGATCGCCATGCCGGCCGGCATTCTCTTCGGCGGCGCCGATCGCGTCATCGGCATGGCTGCCATGGCGAGCCGATGCGGGAAAAGGTCGAAGGACTAGATTTCGAACCCGTCGACGGTCTCGGCCACATGCCGCAATTCGTCGAGCCGGAACGGGTTGTTGCCTTCATCAAACGCATCGCGCGACGTGCTTTTTCAGATGCGGCATCACCAAGGGTTCACGACAATTTCAATGAACCATCCGGCTGATCGCCGGGTTTACCCCGTGTCGCATCCCAAGGCGGCCAAGATACGGAGTAATTCAATGTACAGAAAACTTTTCGCAGCATCCGTCCTGACGATCGGTCTCGCCACATCGGCGATGGCCCAGTCGTCGGACGCTACCTATCCCAACCATCACAATTGGTGGCTGTTCGGCAATGATGATTCCTCTGCCGTCGACCAGAGCACCACCGGCAGCATCAACGGCGATGGTTCCGGATTGAATACCCTTGGCAATCCTGGCCCGGCCGGACCTTGTGCCTCAAACACTCCAGGCCCCGATGCCAATGCTCAGCGCAACATCAACGATCAGTACTGCGGCAAATAGCCAGCCGCGGGCTTGTCGCCCGCCGCCGGACGCCATCTTTCCTGGCGTCGGCGGCTGGCGCCTGGCTGGATATCAATCCGAGATTTCGGTCTGGGGCCGGTCGCGGCCGTCGGCAAGTTCCTCATGCCATTTGCCCTCGGCGTCCTCATACTGGATGCCATCGGTGGAACCCGCCACTTGTTGTTCGGCCGAAGCGATCTCGGCGGCACGCAACGCATCCTGATGGGTGGGAAATGTCTCCGAGAAGGTCGCGCCGACCTTGTAGGCCCAGCCACCGTCATGCTCGACGATCTTGTAAGTCAGCTTCGCCATCAAAACCTCCAGTTAAAGGTCCGCCTGCTCAATGCAACCGGTCGTCTGGCAGCCGGTCGTCGGGCACCAGCACTTCCGATTCCTTGGCGGCCTCGATCAGTGCCCGGCGCGCTTCCGCCGTCGAACGATATCCTTCCAGCACTTTGAGGCAAGTGTCGAGGGCATCTCGATGACGAGGTCCGCGATTGAGCGGCCACACAGTCATCAGGCACTCCGCCGCCTCCTGGGTCGAGCGGATATGGCGATATTTGCCGACATGGCCAAGCTCGACCACGACGGGAGTCTCAAAAGGCTTGTTGTCCATCATGGCCGCAACGCAAAGCAGCCAATTTGGTTGCAAAAATGGCCTTCGGCCTGCGCCCAAAGGTCGCGTCGAGTCCGTGACGCGCTTTGGATCTCGGCGTGACGCAAGCGTTGCCCCGGACCGGATCCGCCCTCGGCCCCGGGGCATGCCTCTGGGTGCCATGTATTGGCGTCTCAGTAGCCGCAGTCGTTGCGCAGCCAGCGCGCATTCGCCCAGCCGGTCCCGCCGCGGCCGCGCCCGCCGCAGCCTGACCCAGCGTAACATTTTGCGGCCAGAATTGAAGCAGGCCGTTGGCGAACCGTCCGGGATCACAAGCGGCAGCACGCCGGTATCGGGAGAATGGCCGATCAGCCCGCCGCCTTCATCCAATGTTCCATCGTCGTCACCGAGCGGGCGAGCTGCGGCGCCGGATGGATTTTTTCCCTGAAGGTGGCGGCCGCACGCCATCCCCACCGCGGATCCGCGAGGAAGGCGCGTGCCAGAGCCACCATATCGGCGCGGCCTTCGGCTATAACAGCCTCGGCCTGTTTCGGGTCATCGATCAGTCCGACCGCACGGGTCGGAATGCCGGCGCCCTTGCGCACGGCTTCCGCCAGATGCACCTGATAGCCCGGCCCGGTGGGCAATTTCTGCAACGGCGAATTGCCGCCGCTCGAGCAGCAGAGATAGGCGATGCCTTCGGCCTTCAGCGCTTTCGCCACTTCGATCGCGTCCTCGACGTCAAAGCCGCCATCGACCCAGTCCTTCACCGACAGCCGTGCGCCGAGCATCAACTTTGGCACCGCTTTCTTCACCGCCCTGGCGATCTCGACGACAAGACGCATCCGGTTTTCCAGCGAGCCGCCCCAGCGATCAGTGCGCTGGTTGGACAGCGGCGACAGGAACTGGAAGATCAGATAGCCATGCGCCGCATGCAGTTCGATGAAGTCGAAGCCGGCACGTTCGGCCCGCCTGGCGGCTTCCGCGAACCGCTCGATGAGCTGCAGGATTTCCTCGTCCTCCAGCGCGTGCGGCACGTTCCAGCCGTTGTCGTAGGCGATGGCCGAGGCCGAGACGGTCTGCCAGGGATCCTCGTTTGGCTGCAATGGGCCGCCACCTTCCCAAGGCTTGCGGTTCGAGGCCTTGCGGCCGGCATGCGCCAGCTGCGTGCCGAACTTCGTGCCGGGCGCGGCCACGCGCCGGGCCGCGTCCAACGCGCGGCGCGCGGCTGCTTCATTGTCCTCGGAATAGAGACCGAGGCAGCCATGGCTGATGCGTCCGCGCCGCTCGACATCGGTCATCTCCACCGTGACCATGCCGGCGCCGGACATGGCCAGGTTCATCCAGTGGTAGAGATGCCAGTCGCTGGCCGAGCCGTCCTCGGCGGAATACTGGCACATCGGCGCCACGGCGATGCGATTGGGGAAGGTGAGCCCATCGAGCGTGATCGGCTGGAAAAGCGATGTCGACATGAAAAAAACTCCGGGAAGGGGAATGCGCTATCTAGGCAATGGCATCGTTCCATACCACACACGAGACGGTGAAGCGCGCTGGACCAATCGCTAGCCCGATTGCGCCTATACCGGTTCGCGGCTACGCCTGCGTCCGCCAGCAAGCATTGAGGTGTCAGATGGAAGACCGCATTCGTATCCGCTCGGAAGAGGTTCTCTCCGACGACTGGGCGGTCCTGAAGAAGACCGTGCTCGACTATCGCCGGCGTGACGGGCAATGGGAGACGCAGGTCCGCCAGACCTATGATCGCGGCGACGGCGCGGTGATCCTGCCCTACGACCCCCAGCGTTCGACCGTGCTTCTGGTGCGCCAGTTCCGTTACCCCGCCTATGTCACCGGCCACCGCGAGCCGCTGATCGAGGCCTGTGCCGGGCTGCTGGACGAAAACGATCCGGAGACGGCCATTCGCAAGGAAGCCGAGGAAGAACTGGGTTACCGGTTGAACAAGATCGAGCGGCTGTTTTCGCCCTATATGAGCCCGGGCAGCGTCACCGAGCGGCTCTGGTTCTTCGTCGCCCGCTATTCGCCTGCCGACCGCATTTCGGCCGGCGGCGGCGCTCCGGAGGAGGGCGAGGACATCGAGGTCCTGGAAATGCCGCTCGACGAAGCGCTGGCCGGCATCGCCGACGGCCGCATTGTCGATGCCAAGACCATCATCCTGATCCAGCATCTGAAGCTGAACCCGATCTCGGCTTGATCAGAGACCGCGGGATACCAATTCAGCCGGCGTGATCCAACAATCGGGTGGTGGCCGCCTCACGATGATGTTCGGAATTGACGCGATCGATGCCTTCCACGGTGATGGCGAACGTGCCGTTTTCCGTTCTGGCTATCCAGCCCTTCGCTTTTAGATACCAGAGGTGAAACTCGAGGTGCTCACGCGGACAGCCTGACATTCGTTCGAGCTCATCGTCGCCAATGCCAGGATTATTGACGTCCTGTCGGCGTTTTACATAAAGCAGTGAGAGCACCTTGGCTTGAAAGACGGAATCTCGATCGAGGTTCTTCGTGTTGCTCGCCTCGTCGGTCAGTCCGGCCCGCAGGTCCAAATGGGCCTTGTACTGAATATCGTATTGCGCACGCTTGACCGGATCCTTGAGCGTGTTGTGGGCCTCGAGAATATCGCTGAAGCGCGATTCATCACCGGTGACCTGGTTGTCGGGATGGTAGCGCATGGCAAAATGACGAAAAATGCGTTCTATCGTTTCCGAATTGGCATTCGGACTGATTTCCAGCATTTCGTAGAAGTCGACGAACATACCAGGCCTTCCCGTACCGTGTCTGTTCGGCTCTCCCCGCCACAGTTTCGGGCAAGCCTGGCGACGATTATAGAGCCGAATATTTCACGATTTGCTAATGTAAAGAACGTACAAAGGACAACAACGGAACTTCAGCAAAAACGTAAGACCTTTGCGTCCTGCACCGCAGACTTTAGTCTGATAGCGTTTCGCTCGTTAGAGGCAGCTTACCATGACCGACAAACCTTCTGAACCGCCAATTGAGCGTCGAAGTCACTTGAGAGAAGTGGTTTTGAAGGATGCGTTCATAATCACGCAGGATGGCGAAATAGGCTGCGCCGTCAGAAATCAGCATGAGCACGGCGCCGAGTTGCGTGTCGCCGCGGGGGTTGAAGTGCCAGCTAGCTTCCGGCTGCGCGTGCCGTTGGACGGTGCGACTTATCGAGCGGAAGTGCGGTGGAGAAAAGGCGAGCGACTGGGCATCCAAATCCACGGCAATTTCTCGCTGAAGGTCAGATGATAGGGGAGCCGGCCTGATATTCAGGGGCGCGCCTGCCAAGGGAGCGCAGTTCGATATTCAATGTGGTGCGGACGACGGGAATCGAACCCGTACGATCAGAGATCGAGGGATTTTAAGTCCCTTGCGTCTACCAATTCCGCCACGTCCGCCTGCTGCGATTACAAGCACTTAAGCGAGGTCCGGTCCAGCCACTTACTTTCACTTGGCACCGGATTGGCACCGACGGCCAGTTTACTGTTCCGCGCCTGTTCTCATCGCAGCTTCTATCGCCGCTGCCGCGCCTTCGTCTGATCTCTTGAACAAGTGCGCGTAGACCGACAGCGTGACGACGGGTGACGCATGCCCCAGACGGCGGCTAATTGCAACCACGTCGAGCCCGCCAGCGATGAGGGCGGAGGCGTGGGTGTGTCTCAAGTCATGGAAACGCACCTTGGGAAGCTCGATGGTAGCTGGCGCGCCTTCCGCGGCTGGCTTCCTCAAGCGGTCGATAGTATCGCGCCAGGCTCCCGAAACGCGAGACGGCGCTATTGCTTCGCCATCCGGGGTGCAGAAGACCAGCGCATCCTTGCCGAGCTTCCCGCCAGGATGGCGCGTTCGGGCTTTTCAGGCTGCGCGAAAAAGAACCAGTGGTACCAGTCGCGGGCGAATGTCCAATCGGCGCGTTCCAGATGCTCCAGCACCGGCAGTCCGTCTACCGTGATCAGCTTCCGCACCCTGTCGGGATGATCCATCGCCATCCTGAATGCGACCAGACTGCCACGGTCATGCCCGGCAACGACGAAGGTCTGGTACCCTAACCGTTCCATCATCTCCACCAAGGCCTTCGCCTTCGCTCGTTTGGACGAGTATCGGCTCGCCGGGTCATCCTTCGGTTGGTAAGAGCGCCCGAAGCCCGGAAGGTCAGGGCACAGGACGTTGAAATCGGCCACCAGCAGATTCGCGACTTGGCCCCACGTCATATGAGAGCGAGGATGGCCGTGGAGGAGCAGCAGCGGCGGACCAGATCCGCCATGCCTCACCCGTATCGGCCCACTCTTCGTTCCGATCGTTTCGAGCACGAAGTTCTCGAACATCCGCATATCCTTGGAAGGCAGCCGGGTTTCCAGTTAGGGAACTCGCCGCGTCCAAAATGGTTCAGACCGCTCGCGCAGTGGAACTCCCTGTAGTGCGGCAGATGCCATCCGAACGCGCCGACCCAGTGCTTGGCTGGCGGCGCAACAATCCTTCATCCTCGAAGGCGCCCCAGCGCACCTATGATCCGAGAGTTGCTGCCGGGGTTAGTGGCCATTCGGCGAACAATGGATGCGTACCCATCCGCTGCCTCCTCTTGCGGCTTCCACCGCCCGCTTGCCGCCAGGCAGAGCCTTTACAACTGCGGCACGGGCATCGCGGCAAAGGCCGGCGATCGCCATTGATGAGGCGCTATTGAGCGTGAAGAGATGCTTCGCCATAGGTTCACTGCCTCACCCGTTCGATCAGAGGCATACTAGTGCGGCTTGTCTGCACAGACGCTACAGCTGCGAGCGCAGTCTGCTCGACAACCAATCCGTCACCTTTTCAGTCCACGGCCGCGCTTGCCACTCTTCAAGACTGATCTGCCTCGACCGCCCAAGGTCCTGGTTGAACAGATCGATCTGAGTCTGTGCGAAATCCTTGCCGTAAATGTTCAGATTGGCCTCGTCGTTGAGACGCAGTGACCGCTCGTCCAGGTTGGCCGAGCCGAAGCTGGCCCACACATCATCCACGATTAACAGCTTGGGGTGATACATTGTCGGTTGAAACTCGTGGATGCGCACCCCGGCTTTGAGCAACTCGCCCCAGAAATAGCGCGAGCCTTTTCGCACGATAGGGACATCCGTCAGCGAGTTGGGCACGATGACGTCGACCGCGACCCCTCTTTTCCTGGCGTCCAAGATTTGCAGGATCGCAATGTCGTCCGGAACGAAATAGGCCATTCCGATCCGCAGGTGATCCTTGGCGGCAGCCATGGCGGCCAACATCATCAACTCCATGTCTTCCGAACCATTCGGCTGGGAAGCCAGGATCAATTGAGCGCTGAGTGATCCTGCGGGTTCAGAAGGCGGGTAGAATTTTTCTCCCTGCAAAGTTTCGCCTGCCGCCTCGAGCCAGTTCTCGGCGAACGCCGCCTGGAAGGCGGATACGGCGGGTCCTTCTACCTGATAGTGGGTGTCTCGCCACTCGTTCGGGTTGCGTGCGTCTCCCAGCCAGTTGTCGGCGATCCCGACGCCTCCGGTAAATGCGATCTTCCCGTCGACTATGAGCAGCTTGCGGTGGGTTCGATTGTTCACCCGATCCATCGTATACCAATGGACGGGTCGATAACGCTGAAACCGCACTCCGGCGCTGGTCATGACGTGGATCAAGTCTTCGTCGAAGGGCAGGCTGCCGACCCAGTCGACAAGCACGCGAACCTCGACGCCATCTCGCGCCTTCGCAGCCAAGGCCATGGCGAAGTCGTAGCCCACTGTTCCCGACCAGTAGATGTAGGTTTCCATATCGATGCTGGAATGAGCAGCATGGATCGCTCGCAGCATCGCGGGAAAGATCTCGTCGCCATTGACCAGGGTCTGTACGGCGTTTGCATCGAACATCTGTCCGTTTGAATAGCTGCTCATGCTCCTTGCGAATGCGGGATCCTCGGCATCGAAAACGTGTGGGACGATGGTGCGCAGCGCCCGTGGATTCGGCATCAGGTTAATCGCCGCCAGCGTGACCAGACCCGCAGTGATGGCAACCGCAAGATATTTGAGTTTATCGAGCCAGCGACCAAGCTTTGTCCGGGCGGCGACCGCCTTTCTGATAGCAGATCGCGTTCCAAAGATGCTCGGCCGCACGTCTCTCGCCATGTTCAAACGGTGAATTCGCCCGACAAGAACTCTCGATTGGGATGAGGGTTCCCGGATGGAATGGGCCGGGTTGGCTCCGGTCCGCGTGGTATCGCTCGGCGATTGAAGTGGAACGCCGAGACCCTCCCGGAGTTGTAGCAAATCACCCTGTTCCGAAGGACAACTGATGACCCACGATCAAGAGCAAGATAGCGACCTGACCCCGGTCCAGGCCACGGACCGGATTTGGGAGCTCGCCAGAGATATCGACATCTGCATGTTTGTGACGTGGGACGGGGAATACAATCGCGCCCGTCCTCTCTCGGCGCGCGTCAGGAGGGAAGAGGGCGCCATCTATTTCCTCGTCAATGACGACAGCGCCAAGAACAAGCAGTTGGCGAAATATCCCAAGGTAACGTTGGCCTGGAGCGACAGCAGCCACTACAAATACGTTACGATCTCGGGGTCGGCCGCAGTGACAAACGACAGAGGCAAAATCGCGGAGCTCTGGGAAAAGACCGACAAGGCCTGGTGGGAAAGCGCCAGCGATCCTGAAATTAGGCTTATCAAGGTCACGCCGGACGAAGGCGAATTGTGGGACAGCCCAGGGCTTGTCATGGCCACCGCGAAAATGGTTTTCGCCGCAGTTTCCGGGGCCAAGCCCGATGTCGGCGACAATGCCAAGGTGCAACTCTGAAAGTTCCGGTGAGGCTTGTTGCGGAAGTCGGAAGCGGCCTTGCCTCTGATGAGTCGTCGACTTTGTAGCGCGACGTTCGAGATCGATGACAATGGGAAACAATCAAGTGAGGAGCGCCATTACCAAGATCGGTACGGTGACGTCGCGACCGTACGCCTTTCTGGTGTTTTTTGCGTACACCGGACTTTGGCTGGTTTTCGAACGCAGCAGTCTCGACTGGCATGGTGTGGCGACGCTGGCGACCTGGGCGATGACGCTGTTCATACAGCGCGCCGAGCATCGGGACACTCAAGCCTTGCATGCTAAGCTCGACGAGCTGCTGCGCGCCTCTGCGAAGGCGGACAGCACGACAGCCAAGATCGACGACAAGGAACCCGAAGAGATCGAAGCCGAGCGAAAGCGGCGACAGAATGACCGCTGACATTGATCGGTGCGGAACGTTCAGCCCATCGATGCGGCGATGCCGAAAATCGCCGCTGCTACAACTACGACCGCGGCGATGACAAGTAACGGCCAATTCCGGCGCGGGCGCGGCGCGCTTTCCACCGGTCGCATTGCATTGGCAAAGGTAGCCTGGTTGTTGAAATCCGGCTCGCGCAAGGGAGCCGCAGCAGCGATACCCGGTGTGTCGGCGGCTTCCGCATCTGTTTCTAAGGGCGCTGCCGCGGGGTCGAAGCCGGGCGTCTTGTCATGCGTTTTGCCTGCCTGGACATCGCCTCGATCTTCGGATGGCGTTCTTCTGGTCGGGAACATGATGATACCTCCTGCCGCCGAACTTCTCCCCGGCATCATGGTTCCAATAGCCCCTTGTGAGCCAGCCACCTCAGCTTAAGGCGGAAGGCTACGTGCCGAGAAAGAGGGCGCCGACGAGGAACAAACCGGCAGCCTGGTGGTTGGATTGCAGCGTGCCTGGCACGCCCAATGGAGCAGGAGAGAGAGATGGCAGAAAGAAAAGGCTTGGAAGACCTGTTTTACGACGGCCTGAAGGACATTTACTACGCTGAGCGCAAGATACTCGCCGCCCTCAAAAAGATGGCAAAGGGCGCGGAGTCCGCCGAACTGACCGCCGCTTTCGAGAAGCATCGGGATGAAACCGAGGCCCAGGTTGAACGCCTGCAGCAGGTCTTCGACATTTTCGGCAAGCGACCCCAAGGCAAGGTCTGCCCCGCGATCGACGGCATTCTTGAGGAAGGGCAGGAGATCCTGGAGGAGTTCGAGAATGCGCCGGCCCTCGATGCCGGGCTCACAGCCGCAGCGCAGGCCGTCGAACACTACGAGATCGCCCGCTATGGGACCTTGGTGACCTGGGCGGGCCTGCTTGGCCTGAAGGATGCAGTTCCGCTTTTGGAGCAGACGCTCAAGGAAGAGAAGGCGACGGATGAAGCGCTGACGAAGCTCGGTGATGCGGGCGTCAATCAAAGGGCCCTGCAAGAAGCGGCCTGATTGGCTCGATCGAGGAACGCTACATGACTATCCATGAAGACGCGCGACCCGAGCGGGGCGCACGTGAGGAGGCAATGCCGTCGGGCCAGGGCCCGAGCCAACGGCAGCTGTTGTTCGAGCCCAACATTTCCATCAACGGCCTGATCAACGAGGGCACGGTGCCCTTCTTCCTTGGGCGCCTCCAAGACGTGCGCGATAGTGGCCAGGACATGCTGATGGAACTGAACACCAATGGCGGCGATGCCGACGCGGCGCGACGCATAGCTCATGAGATCCGGCTCTTTCGTCGCCACAGCGGCCGCAATGCTTATTGCGTCGGCAAGACGAATGTCTACTCGGCTGGCGTGACTGTGTTTGCCGCTTTCCCGAAGCCGTGCCGCTTCCTTACCGAGGACGCGGTTCTGCTTGTGCATGAACGGCGCATGGAGACGAACATAACCCTTAACGGCCCGATGAAGTCTTGCATCTAGATCATTCGCGAGCAGCTGGCTTTGCTCGAGACAGCGGAGCAATTGGAGAAGGAGGGCTTCACCGAACTCGTCGCCGGAAGCACGCTCAGCCCCGATGAGCTTTATCGGCGGGCGACCAAAAACTGTTACATCCACGCCAGGGAGGCTCTCGAGTTGGGGATCGTGGCCGGCGTGCTACGCTAGCGGGCCTTGGTAACGGCCGACACGCAGAATGCTGCCGCTTCGACGGTGGAACCTCCGTTCGCATAGGAAGTTTCGATAGGCCAATTCAAGGAGTCCCGTGATGCCCTCAGACAAGGTCCCAGCCGCTCCGGTCCCCGGGTCTCGCTCGGCGGTAAGGCAGAGCCGCCATCCCACGCCGTCTCCGGCAACGGAGAAAGTCTCCGGCGCTGGGCCGGCCATTTCAGAGCATTCGAAAGACGCCAAGGCGCCGAAATCGGGTCGTCAGCCCGGCGCCTACGTCAAGGATCGGACATGAACGCGGCGAACCTCCAACTCGAAGGCCTAATGATGGCGGTCGCGGCAATCAACAACGCGCTCGTCCATCGCGGCATGTTGTCGGTCGATGACATCGATGTGGCTTTGCGCAAGGCCGAAGCCTCCGTAACCAGCGATGAGCGCGTTTACGAAGATATGTCACCCGCCAACCGGGACGCGATCTGTTTTCCGCTGCGGCTTTTGTTGTTGGCCAATCGGGGGCAGTACGAAGCCGGAGTCCCGTCATTCGGCGAGTTGGCCCGGCAGGTAGGCAAGACCAAGACGCTTTACAACGACCAGATGTAGCAGGAGGATCGCATGCAAATCGTGGCTACCACTGTCGACCATGCCGGCACTCCGGTGGTGGAGTTCCAGGGCGAGGGAGGCGAACAGATCGCAGTGACCCTGGACGCCCCGACGACCCTGTCCGACGGCGAGTTGATTGCGAGGGCCAAGGTCATGCTGCTCCATGCGGCCCAATTCGAGGACGGCGCCCCAAACGGACCCTCCGAGCCCAACAACCGGGAGGCGTCCCTGTACACCCTCGAATACCAGGAAAAGGGCCGGATCCGCGCGGTAACCGGCTTGTCGTTTCCAAGCGTTCAGGCAGCTGCTGAGGAATGCAAACGCTCCGCCGAGGACCTGTGGCAAGACGCACTGTCACGGGGCGAAGCGCCGCTCGGATGGGCCGTGCGTGCGCGCGACGAACATGGCACGGTGGTGGCGACGGTCGACTTCGCTGACCTGCAGCGGGAGGCTGCCGCCGTCGATCCACGAAAAACCAGCAAGTCCGGCCCTGATGAGCCCTTCAGCTGATCGCTGACGGCCTGCACAGATCCGGCCGTGCGCGGATACGGCGGAAAAGTCCCAATGCGACTGCCCTCTTGGCCTACACTTGCTGTGGCGGTTCTGGCGGCCACGGGGCTCGCTTCGGCCACTTTGTGGTATCTGACCGAAGTTCAGGCGCCGTATTCGCCTGATGATCCGTTGTTTTCTGAGGCCGGCGATGCAGCGCGCGGCCAGCTTGTCTTCGCTGCGGGTGGCTGCGCTTCCTGTCATACAACTCCCGGGCAACCCGATGATTTGAAACTCGGAGGCGGCTTGGCGCTCGCCTCGCCCTTTGGCACATTTCGGCCGCCCAATATCTCCCCCGATCCAGTGGACGGCATTGGGGCGTGGACGGTCGCGGATCTTGCGAACGCGTTGATCGGCGGCGTCTCGCCTTCGCGGGAGCATTATTATCCGGTATTTCCCTATACGAGTTTTACCGGGATGAAGGTGGGGGATGTAAAAGATCTGTACGCCTATTTACGGACCCTCCCCAAAGTGGCCGGGCGCGCGCCGCCGCACCGCCCGAAGCTTCTTTTCCGCATCCGCCGGTCCGTCGGGCTATGGAAGCTGATGTTTTTTCGCCAAGGACAGAACGCCAGCCACCTCACTGGAGATCCCGTGCATGACCGGGGTGCCTACCTGGTTGAAACGGTCTCTCATTGCGCCGAATGTCATTCCGCGCGCAACGTTTTCGGTGCGATCAAACCGGATACGCGGTTTGCGGGCGGTGTCGACCCGCAAGGAACCGGCTTCGTTCCCAACATCACCCAGGCAAGACTGCGCGAATGGACCGAGGATGACATCGCCACCATGCTCGAAACCGGCGAGACGCCCAATCACGGCCGGGTTGGATCGTCCATGGCCGACGTCGTGAAGAACACCGCCATGTTGCCCGACAGCGACCGTCGGGCGATCGCACGCTACATCAAAGCCCTGTCGGCCGTAGCCACGCCGCATCCGTAAGGCCCCACCGTCGCGGGTCGATCTGCTTTCCGGTCTACGACTACCAGGATCCGCCAGGCCGGCGCGCCGGGTAGGTGTCATTGAGCGTAAAGATACGCGGCCAGGTCGCGGGCTTCTCGCTCCGAGATTCCTGTTACGGGCATTGCCGTTCGGGGAGAGAAGGTTTTCGGCGAGACGATCCAGGCGACGAGATTGTCGGGACGGTTTTCCAGCACGCCGGCAATGTATACGCGCTTCGATAGTTCTGTCAGCGGCGCGCCGGTCTGGCCGTCGGCACCTTCTATGCCGGGGATGGTGTGGCAACCCGAGCAACCGTAGCGACGGAAAATCTCTGGAGCATGGTCGGCATTGCCGCCGGTCATCATCCTGGCGGTGGCCGCCTTGGTGTTGTTGTCGCGCACGACATTCGTCGCGACAAGCGCGGCCGACGCAGCAAGAACGGTCACGGCGATGAAGCCGACCGGGCCGGAGATAAAGGCAGGATGGTCAGGCATTTTGCATCCCCCTGTCGCCTGAGCCACGGATCCAGAGCGCCAGCATGACCATTGCCACACCCGCATAGATGGTGCCGGCCGGCACCCACATGATCATGCCCGCCAGTTGCTGGTCTTCCAGGGGTGTCAGTCCCCACGCCATGGCCGTCTGCGTCTGCGCGACGTAGAGCACGCGCGGCGCCAACGCCATCAACGCCCCGAGCACGCTGGTGTGGATCATGGTCACGAACAGATGCCATGCGGCGACCCCATGGTCGCTTCTCCAGACCATCGCCCACCAGAACAGTATCGCCGTGGCGAGGAAGCTGAGATGCTGGAGCCGGTGCAGGGTCGCATCTGTCACGGCCGTGTCGAACAGGATCGGCACATGCCACGCCCAGATGGCCACGCCGTGAAGGATCGTCGCATTCGCCGCGCTCGTGCACCAATCCCATGGCCGTCGCAGCAGGGGCGAGCGCATTGCCGCAGCAGCCATGTGGCGCGCGCGCCTGGGCAATCCCCATAGCAGGATTCCGGCCGGCCGCGCGAAGACGATCAGCGGAGCCGAGACGGCCATGACGACCTCATGCTCGATCATGTGGAAGGTGAAAAGATGTTCCCCCAGCCAGTGCAGTGGGGACATCAGCGAGCCGGCGAGCGTCAGCAAGCCGCCGGCATAAAGCAGCGCACTGATCAGCGTGGCGCCGGGCCGTCTGGTTCGCCACGCCAGCCTTGTCACGCCCAGTCCAAACAGTATAGCGAGGACCGCGAGCGGCGTGACGATCCATGGATCGAACGTCCAGGACCCTCCAGCACCATGCGTCTCGTCGCCATGCGCCATGGCCGGAGTGGCGACCATGAACAGGATTGACGTGCGGATCAGCGTTGGCATGGGTCCAGCACCATTGCGGCCGTCCCCTGCAGGGCCAGCGCGAACAAAAAGGCGAGCGCGATAAGGAAGCCGGTATCGACGACGAATCGCCCGGTTTTTCCCAGTCCCGGCAATCCAACTCGCGACACGACGATGCCTGCGATCGCGAAGACGATCAGAAGGCCGCAGAAGATCGCGGTCCAAGAGACATTCTGCCGGCAATCCAAATAGGGCGTGACCTGCCCAAGCTGGGTGCTGAGCCCCCAGGCCGCGAGGGGAAGCAGAAGTCCGATGTGTCTTAGCCAGGTTTTGGTCAAAGCCGTGGGACCCAATAAAGGCAGGCATACATCGGCAACCACGTCGCGACCACGAAGTTCCAGTACATCGCATTGTCGTTGACGTCACCGAAGCGGCGCGGATTGTCGGCGTGTCGTGAAAACATCAGGCAGGTCAGCACCAGGGTCTCGACCACATCGGTCAGGATATGCGTGGTGTGGAGGCCGAGCATGACCCACACGATCGAGCCATAGGCGTTCTGGTCCCACTTGATGTGCATCGCGGGGAATTCGAAGGCGCGTAGGATCAGCGGCACAATGCCGACCAGCGACATGACGATCAGCCCGATGCGGACCTTGCGCAAATCCTGTTGGCGCGCCCAGCGATTGACGAGGATATTGGGCAGGACGCTCAGCACCAGGAACACCGTAAGAATCGTCCCCGCCAAAAGGTCAGGCGGTGCGGTATCCAGAGGCCACAGCGGCGCCAGGCTCATCAGATAGAGATAGACAGCAATGGCCAGGGCAAAGCCGGTGCCTTCGATCAGCATGAAGGCCAGGGTTCCCCACCAACTCTGGCTGGCGGAGCCGAGGCCATGCGGTGGGAGATCGGCGAGATCGATGACGATTTTTTCCTTCATGCTTCGTCCTCCGGCACGCCTTTCGGCCAGAACCAGCCGATGAGCGTGATCCCCAGCGGTATCGAGCCCCAGACGACGGCCCACGGGCTGAATATCGACCAGATCAGCATCAGCGTGGTGGCAAGTGCCGCCCATAGGGGCCAGATGGAGTCTCCGGGCGACGCCTCACGCGCTTCCGGCGATGCGTGAACGACGCTGCTGGTCAGCAGTTCCCGGCGGTCGACCCGCAGTCCGCTGGCGACCGGCACAGCTTCGATGTCATCGGACAAGGGATCGTGGCGATCCACTACCGGCAGCCGCGCGAAATTGTAGGAGGGCGGTGGCGACGAGGTGGCCCATTCCAGCGTCCTGGCGCCCCAAGGATTGGCTGGCGCCAAGGATCCTGATCTGGCGCTGCGTATGGCGTCGACGAAAAACAGCAGGAAACCCAATGAGAGGATGGCGGCGCTGAGGCTGATGAACAGGTTCAAACCGGACCAGGGCATCTCCGGCTGGTAGGTGTAGATGCGGCGCGGCATGCCTTGCAGGCCAAGAATGTGCATGGGGAAAAAAGTCAGGTTGAACCCCGTGAAGATCAGGCCGAATATCCAGCGGCCAAGCGTCTCGCTCATCATTCGCCCGGTGAACTTCGGAAACCAGTAATAGACCGCGCCCAGCAACGGAAACACCGCGCCGCCGACCAGCACATAGTGGAAATGGGCGACGACGAAATAGGTGTCGTGAACCTGCGTGTCGAAGGGAACGGAGGCCACCATCACCCCGGTCAGGCCGCCGATGACGAATATGACCATGAAGCCGATGACGAACAGGAACGGCGTCTTGAACACGGGCCGGCCGGCCCACATCGTTGCCAGCCAGCAGAAGATCTGCAGCCCCGCCGGAACGGCGATGGCCATGCTTGAAGCGGTGAAGAAACTCTCCCCGAGGCGCGGCAGCCCAGCGACGAACATGTGATGAACCCATAGCCCGAACGCCAGGACGCCGGTGGCGATCAGGGCCATGACCATGCCCAGGTAACCGAACACGGGCCGCCTCGTGAATGTCGCCACGATCGTCGAAACCATCCCCACCGCCGGCAGGAAGATGATGTAGACCTCCGGGTGGCCGAAGAACCAGAACAGGTGCTGCCACAACAGCACGTCGCCACCTTCGGCGGGGTTGAAGAAATGCGTACCTACCAGGCGATCCAGGATAAGGGAGGAGCTGGCGACCATGATCGCTGGCATCGCCATGATGACGAGAAACGACGTGACCAGCATCGACCAGACAAACAGCGGAATCCTGTCGAGTGACATGCCCGGGGCGCGTTGCTTGAAGACGGTGACGACGATTTCGACGGCCACGGCGAGTGCCGATACCTCGGTGAAGGTGATCATCTGCGCCCAGATATCGGCCCGCTTTCCGGCGCCGTACTCCGGGCCGGCGAGGGGTACATAGGCGAACCACCCGACATCGGGACCGGTGTCGACAGCGAAAGCGATCCAGAGCAGTAGCCCGCCAGCGAGATACACCCAGTAGGAGAACGCGTTGAGCCTGGGGAAGGCGATGTTGCGCGTTCCCACCATCAACGGCACTAGATAGATCGCCATTGCCTGCATGACGGGCACGGCAAAGAGGAACATCATGTTCGTGCCGTGCATCGTGAAGATCTGATTGTAGCGATCCGGGCCGATGAAGCGGGCTTCGGGTTGCGCGAGTTGCAGCCGTATCAACAGCGACAGCACCCCACCCAGGGCCAGGAAGACGAAGGCCGTGGTGACGTAGCGCCGGCCGATGATCTTGTGATCGACCGTGGACAGCGCGCCCCACAGCCCGGACGGCGTCGACCAGATCGCCGTGAGGCGACGGTGGAGTTCGGACCCTTCCATTGAACTGTCACGCAGCCCGTCGCCATCCTGCGTCATTTAAGGCTCTCCATATAGGCGGAGATATTTCGCAGCTCGATGCTCGTCAGCGGAACCATCGGCATGTTGTTTCCGGGTTTGAGCGTCTGCGGATCGGCTATCCAGGCCGCCAGCGAGCCGCGGGTGGTTTCCAGCAGCCCGGCGGCGATCGTCCGCCGGCCGCCAACATGCGTGAGGTCAGGCCCGGTCGTGCCGCCGGCAGGCGTGCCGCGGACCGTGTGGCAGGCAGCACAGGGTTTTGCCATGAACGACGCCTGCCCGGCGGCTATGTCGGGATCGGCCGACCCGGCAGCGTCCAGGCGTTGGGTTGCGGCCCAGCCTTCAAAGGCGGCCTGCGTTTCGGCGATGACCAGGATGGCCATGTGGCTGTGCTGGAGGCCGCAGAACTCCGCACATTGCCCGCGATAGACGCCCGGCTTTTCAGCCCTGAGCAGTAGGCTGTTGGTCCGACCGGGGACAAGGTCCTGCTTGCCCGCGAGGCTCGGCACCCAGAAGGAGTGAATCACGTCGGGGCTTTCGAGCCGGAGCCGCACATCCCTGCCGACGGGTATGTGGATTTCATTGGCGGTCTGAAAGCCAGGGCCTGCCGGGGAATCGGCATAAAAGACCTGCCACCACCATTGCTGTCCTCGCACGGTGATGGTCAGGGCGGTGCTGTCGGGAAGACCGATGTTGCGCGTGGTGTAGAAGCTGGCGATGGTCATCCCGGCGATGATGACAACGGTCGCGGCGATCGCCGCCGATACCGCCACGGTCAGCGGCTTTTCGGATCCGGTCGCTTGGCTCGCAACGCTGCGGCGTGCACGCACGAGCGCCAGCACAAGCATCATCATGACAAGGATCCAGATGACCGTGCATACCGCGACGATGCCGACGATGAGGTGCTCGACATGGATGGCCGGTGCGCCCTTGGCGCCGAGCGCCGACTGATAGCCGCCGCAGCCCGACGCGAGGACAAGGACGGATAGCGGGAGGGCGCGGTGCGTCTTCAAGGTGTCGGCCCCTGATCCGGGTGAACGCCCGCCGGCCCTTCGTCGAAGAGTATCTTCGCCGGC
The DNA here is from genome assembly GCF_004792065.1 of Mesorhizobium sp. M8A.F.Ca.ET.165.01.1.1. NCBI lineage: Bacteria > Pseudomonadati > Pseudomonadota > Alphaproteobacteria > Hyphomicrobiales > Phyllobacteriaceae > Mesorhizobium > Mesorhizobium sp. M8A.F.Ca.ET.165.01.1.1. The sequence continues at coordinate 693,734 of NZ_SRTH01000002.1, forward strand.
CCGCGATTCTCGGCCGGGCGGGTCTGCCTGTCGTCGTTGCGGCTCGGCGCGGCCACCTTCGGCTTGTAGGACCCGATCGTCTGCACATACCCGGCAAGCTGCCAGATCTGTTCCGAGGTCATCCGGTCGCGAAAGGCTGGCATGCCATGCGGGCGGCCGTCCCGAATGGAGGCGACGATCGAGACCATTTCGGGGCCGTAAAGCCACCAGCCATCGAGGAAGGAGGGACCGACGCCGCCGCGGCCGTCGCCATGGCAGGAGCCGCAACCGAACCACGCATAAAGCCGCTTGCCCTGGCTGAGGTTCCAGGCGTCGGATTCATAAGGTTTGCCGATTGCGAAATAGCTTTCGGGAGGCGATCCGCTGATGCCGTTTGGCATCAGCTTGATGCGGTCGAGATTGGCCGAGAGGGGTGGGTCGAGGCGAAGCTCTCTCGGCTGCCGGAACCATCCCAGGATCGCCCCGGAAGCGGCAAGGAATAGAACTCCCGCCAGCGCGAACACTGCCTTCGAAGAGCTGGAAACCTTCTCTGCCAAGCGGCCCTCCGCCCGAGAGCAATCCCAGGAGCGACTAGAATGGTTTCGGCCCGGAATTGCGTTAAACAATGAGATAGAGCGATCCTCGTGGAAAGATACCGCTCTGGAATTCAACCATCAGGACCGGTGCGCGATCGGCTGAGACGGACCGGCAAGAGTTTGTAGGATGGCGTCTTCGACTTCGGGTCGTGATGCGCCAGCGGGAACAGCGGGTTCGTCTCAGGATAATAGGCCGCGCAGCAACCCTTCGGGATGTCATAGGCGACGACCTTCAAGTTCGTCACGACGCGAGCGGTCGCCGCGTCGATTGCTGTCGTCAGGTCGACGTTCTCGCCCTCGGCGAGCCCCAGACGCGCAATGTCCTTTCGGTTCAGGAACACGACCCGGCGCGTGCCGCTGATGCCGCGGAAACGGTCGCTGTAACCGTAGATCGTGGTGTTGAACTGGTCGTTGGAGCGAAGCGTCGCGAGATGGAGGACATCGGCGCTCCGCTCAGTCCCCAACTCCGGAAAAAGTCTTTCCGGCGTGATGAAATTCGCCTTGCCGCTTTGTGTCACCCATTTGCGCTCGCGCGCCGGCAACGGCCTGGCGAAGCCCCCCGGTTTGAAAAGCCGCTTGTTGAAGTCCTTGAAGGTTTCCGGGTAGGTGCGCTCGATGGCGTCCCGTATTTCGGCATAGTTGCCGACCCAGGCGTCCCATGGAACCTTGGTGTCACCGAGCGTGGCCTTGGCGATGCCGGCGACGATGGCCGGTTCCGAAAGGAGTTCCGTGCTCGCGGGTTGAGCTTGGCCGCGCGACCCATGGAAATGGGCGATGGAGCTTTCCATGGAGACCGCTTGAGGGCCTGTCGCCTGTTCGTCCACTTCGATACGCCCCAGACAGGGGAGCAGGTAGGCGATCTCGCCATGCACGACATGGCTACGGTTCAGCTTCGTCGCGATCTGAACGCTCAGGCGCAGTTTGCGCCATCCCTGTTCCATTGCGTCGGTATCTGGGACCGCTTTCAGGAAATTGCCGCCGAGGCTGATGAAAGCACGGGATTGGCCATTCATGATGGCTTCGCATGTCTCCACCGTCGAGCGGCCGGTCCAGCGCGGCGGTTGGAAGCCATACAGCTCGGCGAGCTTGTCCAATGGGACGAGACCCGGCTTTTCCGTGATCCCGACGGTGCGCTGGCCCTGCACGTTGGAATGCCCGCGCACGGCGCAGATATTTGCCCCGGGCTTGCCGATATTGCCGCGCAGCAAGGCAAGATTGCAGACCATATGGACGTTCTGGACCCCCATCAGATGTTGCGTCAGCCCCATGCCATAGACGGACAGCACTGCATCGGCGTTGGCATAGGTCGCAGCGGCCTGCATCATCTGGTCGCGACTGAGGCCGGAGACACGCTCCAGCTCCTCCCAGCGATGACCACGGCACGCCTCAGCGAATTCTTCAAACCCGGTCGTGTGCTGATTGATGAAATCGTGGTCGAGCACGTGTTTCTTGTCGGCTGCGCGCATTGAGGCCGCGAACGCGACCATTGCCGCATTGCCGGGATCTTTCGGCTTGCCATCCTCCCCCGCAACGATGCTTTTGCCGGAGGCCTTTAGAATGTCGTCGGCCTCGATCAGCGCCTTGCAGACGCCGAACAGCGCCGCGATATCGCCGCCATTGTTGACCTGGTAGTATTCCGACGAAATCTTCGTCTCTTTGCCGGTCAGCATCTGGACGGGCGATTGCGGATTGACGAAGCGCTCCAGGCCACGCTCGTGAAGCAGGTTGAAGGTGACGATCTTTACGCCGCGATTGACTGCATCCTGAAGGTCGTGGAGCAGGCGAGGCGACGACGTTCCGACATTCTGGGCGATGTAGAATATGCAGTCGGTGTTTTCGAAGTCCGACAGGATCGCCGTGCCGACCGAGGCGCCGATGCTTTCGGGAAGAGCCACCGACGAGCTTTCGTGGCACATGTTCGAACTGTCGGGCAGATTGTTGCTGCCATACATGCGAGCGAACAGCTGATACATGTAGCTGGTCTCGAGCGAGGCGCGCCCTGAGGTGTAGAGGTCGACCTGCCGCGGATCGAGCGCACGCAGTTCCCGTCCGATCTCGGCGAATGCTTCGCTCCACGCCACCGGTAGGTACCTGTCCGTGGCTGCATCCCAGCGCATGGGATGGGTCAACCGCCCCTGTTCCTCCAGATCATGGTCCGCCCAGCGTTCCAGTTCGCCCAGAGTGTGCTTCTCGAAAAAATCTGGGCCGGCGCGCCGCGACGTGACTTCCCAAGCCGTCGCCTTCGCGCCGTTCTCACAGAACTCGAGCGGGTGCGTCTTGGCCGGCTTCGCCCAGGCACAGCTGACGCACATATAGCCTTCCGGCTTGTTCTGCACCGCCAGCAGCTTCGGCCCTTTGAGAGGCACGTGTTCCTGGACTGTGATTGCTGTGACAGATTTTGCGGAGCCCCAGCCGCCGGCCGGTCCGCCATACGGTTTGCGTGGCGAGCGACGCGATTCCGAAGTCATTTTCGTCTCTTTCCCTGCCCAAGCGACCTGACGATGTATTGCAACGATCCAACTTGCCGCAGCGACGATTGTTCCTCCGTCATGTGACTTGGCTACGGGTGTTCAGGCTACAGGCCGACTTGCCAAGGCCCGATACGAGGGCCTGCAGGACTTCGGTCCCGTTGACGCACTGTCGCGGCGCGCTAGGTCAAGGCAAAACGCCGGATGCTTGTCTCTGGCGCGGGGAGCTTACCGTGTGGCGCATCCAATGCCTTGCAATCGACGGCAAAGGCCAAGCTGGCCCTCTTGGCCCCATGTGGTTGCTGACGCTTGCGATTTGCACCGCATGTTCGCCTTCCGATCAGATCGACCAGCAATCGCGAACCGCCGCATCGGCGGCCCAGACGGTCGCGATGACGCTCGATGTCTGGGCGGCAGGCGAGGCGCCGTCCCGATATGCGGTCCGCACGTTGCAATCCGTCGGCAAGACGCTTTCCGACGTCCAGTCGCAACTCCGGTCCGTCGGATCAGCCGAACCTGCCGAACAGGCCGCGTTGGCCGCCGCCGTGGGCCGGATGTCTGAAGCGGTCGCGCGGGCCGAAGCGGGGCTGCAAACCGGCAGTCGCTCCGAGGTGCGAAACGCACAGGACGACGCTCAGGCGGCTGCCCGCGCCCTGGCTGCCGCTTACGCCAGATATTTTGCGCCGAAACCATGAAGAAGCTTCTGGAAATATCGCTCGGCGTCGTTACCAGCGTTGGCGGCTTTCTCGAAGTGGGGTCGATGGCGACTGCCGCCCAGGCCGGCGCGACCTTCGGTTTCCACCTGATATGGGCAGTGGTTCTCGGCACGCTCTGCATCATTTTTCTCGTCGAGATGGCCGGGCGGTTTGCCGCTGTGAGCCAGCACACGATTGCCGACGGAATTCGGGAGAGGTTTGGCTTTCAAGTTTTCCTGTGGCCTTTGCTCGCGACTTTGCTGGTCAACTTCCTGGTGATGTCGGCAGAGATCGGCGGCGTTTCGATCGCGCTGGAACTGGCCACCGGCATCGGTTTTCAGTGGTGGGCACTGCCGGCTGCCCTGCTGGCATGGCTGATGCTTTGGAAAGGCACGTTCGGCCTGATCGAGAAAGGCGTCTCGATCCTCGGTCTGGTGACGCTGTGTTTCGTCGTCGGCGCGGTCATGCTGAAGCCGGATTGGAAGGCGGTCGCGGCTGGCGCCGTGCCCTCTTTGCCGGCGCACGACGCGGCAAACTACTGGTTCATGGCGGTCAGCATTCTTGGTGCTTCGATATCGCCATACCTGTTCATGTTCTATTCCTCGGGAGCGATCGAGGACAAATGGGACAAGAGCTATCTTGGGGTCAACAGGGCGATTGCCTGGCTCGGCATGACCTTCGGCGGCACGATCTCGGTCAGCGTGCTGATCGTATCCGCGCTCGTGCTTGCAACGAATGGCATCGTGCAGGTGGATGATTATCATCAGTTGCCATTGATGCTGATACCGATATTCGGCTTTTGGGGCTTTGTGCTGTTCGTCGCTTCGCTCGGCATTGCCTGCTTCGGCGCGGCGGTCGAAGTCGGGCTGCAACAGGCCTATCTGGTGGCGCAAGGTTTCGGCTGGGATTGGGGTGAGGATCTCAAACCGCGTGACGATCCCGGGTTCAGCACCGTCTATACCGTTTCATTGTTTCTGGCCGCCATTCCCATCATGCTGGGACTCGACCCGCTCAAGCTCACCATATTCTCGATGGCGCTAACGGCCGCCAGCCTGCCGCTGACCGTGGTTCCATTCCTCTTTCTGCTCAACGACGAGCGCTATGTCGGCGCGCACCGCAACGGCATCGTCTCAAACGCCGCCGTCATCTTCATCATCACGCTCGCCTTCGTGCTCGCGGTGGTGACGATTCCGCTGCAGATATTCGGAGACGTATGATGAACTTGCTGCGCGATGTCCTCGACAAACAAGTACTCGACCGGAAGGGAGTGAAGATCGGCAAGGTCGACGGGCTGGTTGCCGAGCTGCGGCCCGGAAAGCCGCCCCGGATTGTCGCGGCCGAGCTCGGCTCGATCACCCTTGCGCGTCGCCTCGGCGCACGGCCCGGTCGCTGGGCAGCCCGGCTTGCCGCGTGGCTTGGGGGAGACCGCCATAGCGAGCCGCACCGGATTTCCTGGAAGAAGGTGCGCGATATCGGGCTCGATATCGAGTTCGACATCGACGGGCGCGAGACGTCGATCTTCGACTGGCAGGATTGGCTGCGCGATCATTTCATCGGTCGCATACCGGGGGCGTAGGCATGACCACCACCGTCAACCTCGAACATCTTGCCGGCAGGCGCGTGCTGTCGCTACGCGGCAAAAGCGTAGGCCATATAGAGGAGATACACGCCGAACAGGTGGGCGGCGATCTCGTGGTGACCGAATTTCACGTTGGCATCTATGCCGCGCTGGAGCGGCTTTCTGCTTTCTCTATCGGCTCGGCATTGCTCGATCTTTTCAGGCTGCGGCGGCGCGATGGCTTCTATCGCATCCCTTGGGATATGCTCGATATCTCCGATCCGAAGCGGCCGCGTTTGCTGTGTCCGATGACCGAACTCTCCCAGATGACAGGCGAAGCCGAACCGCATCGGATTCAGGGAAAGCGACGAGGATGACGCGGTTGTCGCCTGGCCGTATGCGAAAGCAGCGCAATGTTGGCATCGGCCGCGAGGCGCATTTGAAGTGACCACATCGCCGGCAACGGGAACATAGGCAGTCCGCGCGCATTGCTAGTGAACGCCATTGCAGGCACGGCTTACGGTCTCGACCATGCGACCCCTGATCACGGACACCTGGAACCTGGTGCGCGAAAGTGCCGTGGGCTTTGTCAACGACAATGCGCTAAGCCACGGCGCTGCGATTGCGTTCTACGCCACGACGTCACTGGCGCCGATACTGCTCATCGTCGTCGCGATCGCCGGCCTTGCTTTCGGTCACGAGGCCGCCCAAGTGGCCTTGTCTGCCCAACTGTCGGGTCTGATGGGGCCGGAAAGCGCAGACCTCCTGCGGAGCGTACTGGCAAGCGCGTCCCGAAAATCGTCCGGGACCTTGGCGGCGCTGATCGGCATCGCCACCTTGCTCGTAACCGCTTCAGGTGTCTTTGGCGAGATGCAGCAGTCGCTGAACACGATATGGAAGGTTGAACCGCAGGGTGTTTCGTTGTCGCGCCTTATGCGTGCAAGGGCGGCAAGTCTGGGCCTGGTCGCTGCACTGGGTTTCATGCTGCTCGTATCGCTCGCGGCCAGCGCGGCGATCGCGGTGTTAGGCGATATCATCAACGCTCACATGCCGTTTGGCGCCCTGATCCTCGCCGCCATCAATCTGGTCTCGTCGTTCGTGCTGATCTCGATGATGTTCGCCGCGATTTACAAAATCCTGCCCGATCGAAACTTGACATGGCGCGATGTCGGCATCGGTGCTGTCGTCACTGCTTTTCTGTTCACTGTCGGAAAATCGTTTATTGGCTGGTATATCGGCTCCAGCGCCATCGCGTCGTCCTACGGAGCCGCCGGCGGTCTCCTCGTCATATTGTTGTGGGTCTACTATTCAGCGGAAATTTTTCTTCTCGGTGCGGAATTCACGCGCGCCTACTCGGTTCGGCACGGCAGCAGATCGGATCTGGGCGCGCTGGCGCACGGGGACGTGCCTGCGACAGGTGAGTTGCCATCGAAAGACGTCGACCCATTTGGTACAGGCAACTCCGCCGGGATCGTGACGCTGGTTGCAGTGGCTTGCGCGACCGCTACGTTGACCAGCCTCGTCCTCGGCTTGCGTCGTCCCTGACATGCGCCGTCCGAGCCGCAGAATTCAATGACGGGTCAGCCGGCGGGTGATTGGTTCGGAGGCCCGGCCGTCCTTGGCAAGATCATGCAAATAATACACGCGGGCGTGGAACATTGGTCGACGCTGGCAGTTCTGGATCGCTTCAGATGCCGCCGCGTGGTGTCTGCGGAAGATCGGTGGAAACACCAGATCGGCCCGCGCCTCTTTCCCTCAGGACGGCGCGGGCTTCCACGACCGCACCTTACCGCGAGATTCCGGCGAAGGATGCTGGAGCGAGCAACAGGAGCCAGCCATGAAACACCAGACACTCGATCAATTGCAGGCGATCGCTGAGGTAAACGCCTCGGTGCCTGCCCCGCGCATGACCAGGACGCAGAGGTTGCAACGTTGGGCCGACCTTCTCGGGGAGAACCCGTCGCGATGCCTCGCCGCGCTTACCGGCACCGAACACATGCGCGCCTCGGTGCGGCAGGAAGCGCGCGCCGCAGGCTCGCCGATCACGGTCGCGTTCGAAGATTCGCTGTTGCGTGCATGCGGCCTGAGCAATGACAGCTACGGCGAAGCCAAGCGCTTCTTCGAACTCTCCGACTGGCAATTGCACGATATCGTGTGCAGCTGTCATGTCGGCTCCACCATGCAGGCAGGGTGGGTTTCTGCGCGGGTCCGCAGGATCTTGACCGGCAACAGGATCGCTGCGTGGCTGCGGCGGCAGTTGTGGGCACATTGAGATGCGTTCCGCCGAAACCGGAAACCGCTGGAACATTGTGCCATGATCGCTGTTAGGGACGCGGCCGGATGCCTTCCCCCCTCCGGTCAGTCCCCAGTGGCTCGCTGCCTCTCCCCCCGGGCAGCGGGCTCCGGAAGCCACCGGGATAGCTTGGGTCGATCGACGTGCATCAGGCCTCACGCAATAGGGGTCAACGGCAATGAGCAGAAGGTCCAAGGATCAAGGAACGCCGGTGCCCCTGCAAGGAACATCGAGCCAGGGTTCCCGGCGCACGCTGGCTACGGTTCTTGCCCTGGCGTTCCACGTCGTTCCGGCCGCCGCCCACCAGGCCCCGGCCGGATGGCAATATGACAGCTCCTGCTGTTCGGGTGTCGACTGCTACCAGGCGCCTGCTTCGGACGTGAAGGAAACCCGGAACGGATATCAGCTGTCGACCGGAGAATTGATCCCCTACAGCGATCACCGCATCAAACGCTCGCACGATGAATATTTTCACGAATGCAAGCCCGGCGGGGACGCCAAGCCCCAGCGCTCGTACTGCCTATATGTTCCAGATCGCGGCATGTAGCCCGTGATGGGCCCATCCAATCTGCCGGTTGAGCATCGGGAAGTGACCATGGCTCGAACTCCGGATGATCTCTATGTCGTGGTCTGAATGACCAGCGTAAGCGTACCGTCTCCATCGACGTTGGCCGCGATGACCTGGGAGGAGTTCAGCCCATTCTGCGTTAGCGCCGCCGTTGCCTGCTGGGACCCGTCGATCGAGTTCTGCAAGGCTCGCAGGTCATCCGCGGTGGTCTGGGCAACGATACGCTCGGCCTGCATCTTGACGTCCGGGGGAAGGTCGTCAATGGAGATGATGGCGACCCGCGTAAACCCGTTGCTGAAATCGAATTGACCCTGATCTGGCGCATCCTGATCCAACGGATCCAAGGGCAGGGACAAGTCGCCCGCTGCCCGCGGCCCCGCAGTCTGAGCATGGCTGGGCGACAGCTGAAACAGAACTGAAATCACAAGTGCCGCGAAAAAGCGCAATGGCGGATTCTCCTTGTTGGACCCGCACCCGTCAGACATCCATCATAGATCTGGCGGGCTCCCGGGCGATATTCTCTTCGATCTGTTCGTGGCCCGGCGTCTGCGGCAGGGCCTTCCGGAAATTCCTGGCATAGTGGGACGGCATCTTGGGCGGCATCATCGGTTCATAGGCATCGACAAGCGCCTCGACTATCACCGGGCCGTCGACGGCGAACGCTTCGTCCAGAACAGCCTCGATCTGGTCGGCCCGATCGATGCGCAACCCCTTTGCGCCCATTGCCTCGGCCGCCTTGGCAAAGTCGATCGGCGCCAGTTCGCAGCCGAATTGCGGGTTGCCGAGAAACATCATCTGCTCCCACGCGATCTGGTTGAGCATATTGTTCTTGAGGACCAGAAGCTTCAGCGGAACGCCGTAACGCACCGCGGTGGAGAATTCGCCGAGCTGCATGGCGAGGCCACCGTCACCGACGATGGCGGCGACCGGTCGGCCAGGGAATGCGATCCCGGCGGCGATTGCGTAGGCTAGCCCGCAGGACATCGACGCCAAAGCGCCCGAGAGGCCAAATGCCTGGCCCTCGCGCAAGTCGACATGGCGTGCCGCCAGTTCGGTATTCTGGCCTGAATCGGTTGCCAGCACCGTATTGCTGGCCAATCTTTCTCCGAATGCGCGGACGACCAATTGTGGTTTTACGGGATGGGCCTGCGCGTCCTCGGACTGCCGCATCATTTCGCGCCACTTGCCCATGTTGTCCTGCGCCCGCAGCAGAAATTCATTGGAAGGCTTCTGCGTCAGCCGCCGGTTGAGCGCGCGCAATGTCTCGGCCGCATCGCCGACGAGCCCCGCCTCTACCGGGAAGCGCAGGCCGATCCGTTGCGCGTCGCAATCAATCTGGACGCCCCGGGCCTGTCCGGGTTTGGGGTAGTACTCGATATATGGAAAAGTCGAACCGACGATCAGCACGGCGTCACAGTTCTCCATCATATCCTGCGATGCCAGTGTTCCCAGAATGCCGATGCCACCGGTCGTGTAGGGATGATCGTCCGGCAGCACCGCCTTGCCGAGCAGGGCCTTGGCCACCGGCGCCTGCAGCAGCTGGGCAGTTCGCTCCAGTTCGCTTGCCGCCCCCAGCGCACCACGGCCGGCCAGGATCGCCACGCGCGGGGCCTCGTTGAGAACGGCTGCTGCCTTGTCCAACTCGACGTCTTGCGCCACCATATGGCCTGTGAACATATTTTGCGGCGTGTGCTCGGGACGATTGCGCTTGGAGCGTTTCGTCGGCTCGCTCTCCTGTTCCTGGGTGTCGCTGGCAATCGAAAGATGAGCAACGCCCTTGCGTGCCAAAGCGGTGCGGCACGCGAGACTGGCGACGTTTTCCATATGGGCGGCGTCGGAGACCTGAACATTGTAGACCGCAACGTCGTTGAACACGCGTGTGAGGTCGACATCCTGTTGGGTGAACGTCTCGATCAGATCGTGAAACTGCATTCCCGTGATTGCCAGGACTGGCGCCTGGTCAAGCTTCGCGTCGTAGAGCCCGGTCAAGAGATGTGTGCCGCCGGGGCCCGATGTGGCCAGGCAGACGCCCAGCTTTCCGGTCCATTTTGCATAGGCGCATGCCATGAACGCAGCCGATTCCTCATGCCTGACCTGGATGAACTTTATTTTTCCGCGCCTTGTGCGAAGCGCTTCCATGATGCCGTTTATGCCATCTCCCGGAAGGCCGAACACCACCTCCACATTCCATGCGATCAGTGTCTCGATGAGTATCTCTGCTGCGTTGGACATGCCGAATTGTCTCTCCGGTGGATGGCGACCGAACCGGCGAACGGCGAGTTGGTTCCTTGATACCGGAAATCAATGGAGTCAGGTCCGGTCTGTAGGTCAGGATCGGATGGAATCCGCCTAGGCGCGCTCCATTCACATGCCTGCGAGAGTAGAACCGCAATTTGCACTCCGCCGACCCGGAGCCTCGGCCCATTTCGCCGGTTCGATGTTGTGCCCCGGCTGGCCGGTCACGGCACCTAACTCCCCGTACCCAGCCTTGTTCCAAAAGCGCTGCTGGCGACGCCATGTCGTCCGACGCTTCGGCCCGGACATTATTCGCCGGAGCTTAAGGCGTGGCGGAACGAACCAAACAGCCGCGCATTAAGCTTAGGCTGCATTCACACTCGTACTGTTTGGGAGTTGGATCGTTGTCATCCGGACGCTATGCGTTGGTCAACAAGCCGAACGAAGAGAATTCCATCGTCGATCTTATACCCGCCCTCCGGGCTTTCGCGCGAACCTTCTGCCGTGTCCCCGATGACGCCGACGACCTTTTGCAGGAGACACTGACTAAGGGGCTTGCCAATACCGACAAATTCGAACCCGGAACACGCATGAAGTCGTGGCTCTTCACCATCATGCGCAACACGTATTACACCCGAATAAAAGCCGCCGTCCGGGAGGCGCCCGGTCTCCTCGATTGCGCGTCCTTACGCCCGATTTCGGAAGCCACGCAGGAATGGTCCGTCCAGAGCAGGGAGGTTCACCGTGCCATTCAGCAGCTGCCCGAACATCAGCGTGAGATCCTGATGCTGATCGGAGTGCTGGGGTTTAGTTATGAGGAAGCCGCCGATATATGCGGCTGCGCGATCGGGACGGTCAAAAGCCGGCTCAATCGGGCGCGCGCCGGCGTGCTGGAATCACTCGGCGAAAGGTCACTCAAGACACTGGTGGAACGGCGAGCACATTTGTCGGACGGACAGCTTGATCTCGGCACCGACCATCATCCCTGATGGGATTATCCAGCGATTGTCCAAGGGCCGAGTTCCCCGTGGATCAGTTTGTCAATTCCCGCCGCCGCTTTTCGACAAGCGCGTTCTGCAATTCGACGGCAAGTCGGATCAACCGATCGGGTACCTTCTCCTGTTCGATCGCGGTCAGGAGTGAAGCGATTTTCAAATCCACCAAGATACCAGTGGGAGGGGTGGTCTGGCTCGAGCGGGGCATCGTCGCCTCTGAGGAATGTCGATCTCTTCGCGTCCAGTGTGACGGCACGCGTCCCGCTTTGCAAGGAGGTCCGGCATGCGCGAACGACCTACATCCGCGGCTACGATTGATGGTGGCAACTAGGCCGATCTCTTCTTGGAGGCGGTAGCTTTGCCCTTCCGCGACCCGCTGCCCTCCTGCGCTAGGCTCTTGCGCAATATCTCGGCAAGGTTGACGACGTTCTCCTTTGGCCGGGGAGCGGATTTTGGCGGCGCTTCGCCTTTGCGCTTGGCTTCGATCATCGCGATCAGCGCATCTTCGTAAGTGTCTTCAAATTTCGAGGGATCGAACCTGGTCACTTTCTTTTCGATAAGCAGGCTGGCGATTTCGGTAAGGTCGGAATCGTATTCGACTTTCTTGATCTCCTTGAAAACGCTTTGCTCGGAGATTACTTCGCTGTCGCTGCGCAACTCGGTCAGAAGCATGCCTTTGCCGAAGGGCTGGATCAGGACTTCACGACCGCGCTGATAGAGGACCACACAAGAGCGGGCAGCGACCCTTTTCTTTTCCATGGCCTTGCGGATCACTTCAAAGGCCTCGGCCGCCGCGCCGTCCGCGGGGATCAGGTAATAGGGCTTTTCAAGGTAGCGTGTGTCGATATCGCCCAACTCGACAAATTCGCCGACCTCCAATGTATGGGCTGAGGTAAGCTTCAGCTTCTTGATCTCGTCAGGCTCGATGCGGACGTAGTCGTCAGTGTCGATTTCGAAACCCTTCACTTGATCCTCGGCATCAACGGCCTCCCCGGTTGCTTCATCGACATAGGCACTTTTGACCGGCAGCCCGTCCTTGCGATTGAGTATCTTGAAATGGATCCTGGAGGCCTCGCTGGTGGCGCCAATTATCTTCACGCCACAGGTGACGGATCCGACCTTCAAAAAACCTTTCCAAGCGGCTCGTGGCGCAACCATGCGGGACCTCTCAATCGCTGATGGCCACCAACGGATGCCGGTCGCAATTGTTCCTGGAACACCGCCGTCGGGATGGTGTTAGGCACCCTCGACGCCACGGGGAAGGCAGAACGTGGCGGCACCGAAATCGACAGGAGACCTCCTATGTCCGAAGCGCAGACGACAATCGACATGACGACATCCGCAAATAGGCAGAGGAGCGGAAAGGTAGGCCAGCCGGGTGCGCGGCCGGCGAGAAGGTGGCGTTCTAAGCATCGATTTCGGCGAACCGGAAGAATCATTCGTAGCTATCGAATGGGAAGAGTTCTTTCGTATCTTCGAGGACATGATCTGGCGTTTCTTCATCGGGCCAAGACCGGCGCCGGTAAGACCAGCCGCTTCAAAAAATTCGTCAAGCGTGACCGTATTAGAGCGACAGCCTCGGTCCGCGGCGCACGGATAGATCGGTAGCGCGTCGCGGCATTGCAGCCTCAGTTCAGAAGGCCGGCACCGCCGGAACTGACTACATTGTGCATGACGCGGTTCAGCCAATCCTCGGTGGAGAGCCCGGCCTGCCTTTGGTCGATATCGCGGAGCGCCAATTCGAGCGTCCTCTCGACCAGTCGATCGGAAGCGTTGACGTCTGCGAGTAGCAAACGCGCCGCCAGCCTCAGCTTGGGCAGAAGCGCGAACACGTCGTCGGGAGAGGTCGGCTTGTCGTCGTCGCGCGAGAACGGCGGGAACAAGGCATTGGAGACTTCCTTGCTGGTGGAGGATTTCCAAAGATTGCTGGCACAACGCAGATGCTCAGGAATGGTGATATCGCCTACGCCGCTGAAGAACACGAAGGGCACGCCCCGCCGGAGCAATTGGTCTGCGATAGGGGATACCCGGCGGCCGTTGATGTCGATATCCAGGATCGCCGCCTCGGCCGTCTGCGTATGTATCGCGGCCTGTTCGAGCGTGGCCGCCGGGCCCAGAATCACCGCGCCCATATTGCTGAAATAGCGTGCAAGGTCGTCGGCCAGCAACCATTCATCCTCGACGATAAGAAGCCGCACGCCTCGCAGATTGCGCACCCCACTATCCTTTCTTTGATCAAGAACGGACGTTGCCTGTTTGGCAAGACCGTTCATCCTGCGCGGCCTGCAGGCGCCTGGTCGACACCGAGCCCAAACCTGTCGCCGTAACCGGCTTTCTTTCGGTCAAACGCTTGGTCACTGAACACCGTCCGTCCTCGGCACAACGGATTTGGTCCCAGCTTGTTCCGTCGCCCGGCGCCGCGGCCGAGGCAGAGGGTTTCAGGTCGTCGCCGTTAGGCGGCGTTGCCCGGGATGGCTTCCAAGGTATCGGTATCCTCGGGGCCGGAAGTGTCAGTCAATCGGTTCATCCGTCGGTCGCGGCGTGGCGCCGGCCTGACGCTTTCGGCCGATGCTGCGATTGGCAGCGGGATTGTCGTGTGGTGTTGACTATAGGGTAGGGGCCGACGGTCTTGGGGCCACCGGCGGGCTCCGGCGTCGGTATCGGTTTCGTCCCCTCCGCGATGGAAAGCCGCTGGCACTTGGCGACCGGATGGCGGGTTTTGCGGCATCAGGTCATTCTTGGGTGGAAAGGCTGGTTCAGTCTCAGCCATGAGGCCGCATTACCACCTTGATGCAGCCATCCTGCTTGTCGCGGAAGGTCTTGTAGAGGTCGGGACCGGCGTCGAGATCCGCCCTGTGGGTGATGACGAAGGAGGGATCGATCTCGCCCTCCTGAACCTTGGCCAGGAGCGGTTCCAGGTAGCGCTGCGTATGTGTCTGACCCATCCGGAAGGTGAGCCCCTTGTTCATGGCGGCGCCAAACGGGATATGGTCGAGAAGTCCGACATAGACGCCGGGAACGGAGACCGTACCGCCCTTGCGGCAGCAGTAGATCGCCTCGCGCAGCACATGCGGTCTGTCGGTGCCGAGATAGACGGCTGCCTTCACTTTGTCGACCATGGCGTCGAAGCTGGCGCCCGGATCGGATTCGGTACCGACGCAATCGATGCAGCGGTCCGGGCCACGACCGCCGGTCATCGCCATCAGGGCGTCATAGATGTCGGAATTGCTGAAATCGAGCGTCTCGGCCCTGCCGTGGTCGCGGGCCATGGCGAGCCGCTCGGGAACCTTGTCGATGGCGATGACACGACCGGCGCCGAGCATCCATGCGCTTTGGATGGCGAATTGGCCGACTGGACCGCAGCCCCAGATCGCCACCGTGTCGCCCGGCTCGATGCCGGCATTCTCAGCCGCCATATAGCCGGTCGGAAAGATGTCGGACAAGAACAGCACTTGCTCGTCATCCAACCCGTCGGGCACTTTGATGGGGCCGACATCGGCGAACGGAACGCGCAGATACTCGGCTTGGCCACCCCAGTAGCCGCCGACCAGATGCGAGTATCCGAACAGGCCGGCCGGCGACTGTCCCATCACCTTGGCCGCCTCCTTGGCATTGGGATTGGAGTTGTCGCACAGCGAGAACAGCCCGCTTTTGCAAAACCAGCACTCGCCGCAGGAAATGTTGAAAGGCACCACGATGCGGTCGCCTTTCCTGAACTTCGAATGGCCCTTGCCGACTTCGACCACTTCACCCATGGTTTCATGGCCGAGCACGTCGCCCGACTTCATGGTCGGCATATAGCCGTTCATGAGATGCAGGTCCGATCCGCATATGGCGCAACACGTCACCTTGATGATAACGTCGCGGTCGTCCTCGATTGCCGGGTCGGCTACCTGTTCGCAGCGTATATCGCCTTTGCCGTGCCATGTGAGGGCTTTCATCATGTTGCTCCCTGGGCTGGAAGGGCCGATGCGATCGCGTCGGCCGGTGGATGTGGAAAGATGCGGGGCCGCCCGGGTGTCGGCCGACGGCCTCGGCGTGTCGTCGACAAGTCAGCCTTTCGGAGCCGATCCCGGTTCGGCCATCTTGCGGTGCTGTTCAGCCAGGGTGCCAGCCGGGGTGACATGGGCGGCTGCCACCTGGAGCTTGTTCCTCCAGCCGCTGATGACCTGTTCCTCGCCCGCCAGCAACGCGTCATAGCCGGCGCGCGCGACGTCGGCCGGATTGTCCTTCTCGTCGGTGCCGACCTTGGTGTCCATCATTTCGGCACGTTCGAAGAACCGCGTCTGCGTCGCACCGGGCATCAGCACCGTCACGGTGACGCCGGTGTCCTTCAATTCGTGCCGTAGCGCGATGGCGAAAGAATCGATGAACGCCTTGGTGCCGTTGTAGACTGCCTGGAACGTGCCCGGCATGAAGCCGGCGATCGATCCGGTAAACAGAATACGCCCGCGTCCGCGCCTGGCCATCCTCGCGGCCAGTTGATGGGCCAGATAAATTGTTCCGGTGATATTGGTGTCGACGATGCGACGGATCTTGTTCCAGTCCTGGTCGACGAAGCCGTGACCCAGGCCGCGCCCCGCATTCAGAAAGAGCAGGTCGATATCCCGATTTCCGATCCGCGACACCAATCTGTCGGCGCCCTCCACGGTTGCCAGGTCGACCTCAAGCGCCTCGACCGCCACGTCGTGCGAAGACAGCGCCTCTGCCGCCTGCTTGATCGCCGGCTCATCGGCCGCGATGACAAGGTTATAACCGGCCTTCGAGCAGAGCTTGGCAAGTTCCTTGCCGATGCCGCTTGAGGCCCCGGTTACCACCGCGAGTTTAGTTGCCGTCATCATATCCTCCGCTCCTGACCGCCGCCCCCAACCATCCCAAGCCAGGATTGTTCCGTGGTCGGTTGCCCGCGTCCGACGACGCGCTCCCGGTCGACAAGTTTTCTCGGGCAAGGTGGAACAACCTTCGTGGCCGACAGTTCGGCGGCAAAGGGAGCCGCGGATGCAGTATGCGCAAGACATCGCCCTCAGGCGCGTTGATATACTGATCGAGCAGTATGTCGTCGCCAGAAGCAAAACCTGTGACTTCGTCTCGACGGAACTGGCTTGCAATGCCATCCGGTCGGTCATGCGCAGCCCCGTCAATGATGCGGAACTCGACCTCATGCTGGCCAGGAAGGCAATGAAACAGGGCCTGTCGGTTCGCTTCGACCGCACGGGACGTTGGTCCGACGTGGTGCCGAAAGCAGGTCAGGAGGACTTGAAATGAGAACGATTCTGCTAATTGCGGCGCTCTTCGCGTTGGCTGGGTGCAATGAGAACAACGCGGATCCGGCCAAGTCCAAGACCGATACGGTGAACAGTCAGCCTGTCGACAAAAATCCGAAAGTCGACAGCAATCCGACGCCTCAGACGAGCTCCGGCGGGGATCAGCAAGGCACCCAGCCCACGCAGCCAGCCAAGCCCTGAACTCGGGCGGGAACCGGCCTGTGCCCTTGCCCACGCAGGGATATGAGGCGGGGCTGCGTCACTCCGCGTTGAGCAGGGCCCTGCAGGTTTGGCTGAGAACACGTGGCAGGACGCTGAACGCATACCCAGTGTGCAGCCGTTCGAGCGGCGTGTGATAATCACGCCCCCACGGGCCGATATTGATCGTCGGGATACTGGCAAGGCCTCGGTGCGCGGGCCAGCGCACCCCGTCGCTCCACATAGGCGTGTTGCGGGCGACCACATCGAGCGAGGATTCTGCCGCTTCACCAAAGAAGCTCATATCGGAGATGCCGGCGAAATAATCGGCGCAAGCAATCGTACAGCCGTAGAGTCCGTCTGCGTTGGCGGCAATGTCGCCGGCAATCGCGCGCAGCCTTCTGGCTGCGGGGGTCTGCGACAGGTTCGTTGGCAGGTAAGGTATGGAGCCAAAGCCTATGACCACCGCCGGACCTGACAAACGGCTCAGCCGCCATGCCTCTTCGATGACAAGCCGGCATTGTTCAGGTAGCGAAAGTTCACTGGCCGCGAGCGACGCGCCCAGTGCGCCAACCCTGGATATGGCTTTCCCATCGAGGCGGTCAGCGA
The DNA here is from genome assembly GCF_004792065.1 of Mesorhizobium sp. M8A.F.Ca.ET.165.01.1.1. NCBI lineage: Bacteria > Pseudomonadati > Pseudomonadota > Alphaproteobacteria > Hyphomicrobiales > Phyllobacteriaceae > Mesorhizobium > Mesorhizobium sp. M8A.F.Ca.ET.165.01.1.1. Next base: position 711,192 of record NZ_SRTH01000002.1, read on the forward strand.
CAGCCTCGTAACGGTATAGGGCAATGTTGTCGACTACGTCGATAGCGGCCGGCTCGTTACCCGGGCCGAGCCGCTGTTTGAGAGCGCCCAGGCAAGTCGAAGCCGCTTGTGCGCAAAGCTGTTCGAACCGGTCGAACACCTCGCCGGGTGTCCTGCGATAGCTCAGTACATTGAAGCTGGCATAGGCGCTTGCCGGTGTCGTCACGTCATAGCCGGCCTTGCCGTCGCGAATGCTGAGCAGGCTCGCCGGCGTGCCGGGCTCCGACCGGGACTGATCGGTCAGCTCCGGCGCCCATTCCACACGCGTGGCTATCGCGGCAGCCAGCGTCGCGGCATTCAAGCCATTCAGCGGAAAACCGCTATGGGCGGGAACGCCGACAACATAAGCCGTCGGCAGCAGCTTGCCCACAGTGCCCAGCGCGATGATTCGCCTCTTACTGCCGTCGCCATCGTCCGCGATCGCATCGAGATTGATCGCGGCCGCAAATTCCAGTTGGCATTCGTCGGCGATGGTAGGAAGAGCCTGCGCCGCCCTGCGCGCGCCGGCCGAGTTGTTCTCTTCATCGGGTACGGCGAGGAAGAAGATGTTCCCCGCCGGATTGATGCTCTCCGCGAATTGCGTGCAGACGGCCAATCCCGCGGCAAGGCCCGCCTTCATGTCGAGCAGACCGCGTCCGGCGAGAAACTCTCCGGAGGCAAAATCGACGCGTGCGCGTCGGGCGGCGGCCGTCTCGGCTGTGGCCAGGGTCTTGCCGAGCGCAGGCGTGAGCAGGCCCGGCCGGGTCGCGAGTTCCTCAAGCTCGCCATAGTCGCGCGTCGTGACGGTGTCGTAATGTCCCGTCAGCACCACAGTGGCCCGGCCACCTCCGCGCAGCAGCATCGCCACGCAGTGTCGGCCGTCTCCGGGCTCGACCTCGATCGTCCAGATTTCCGCATGGCGAAAGGCTGTCTCTTGGCGAAGTTTGCCGGCAAGCCATGGCCCGAACGATGCTTCATCCTCGCTCCCGTTGACGCTCCTGCGCTCGGTCAGGGCGAGCGCCCAGCGTTCGGCGCAGGCGGGCAAGCCCTCTTTTGCTCCACCGTTCATCACCGTCTCCGACATGCTTCGAGAGGTCGAGTTTAGCGTCGGCTAGCTTGTTCCTTCAAGAGCGCGACCGGCTGGGCCTAGCAGCGGCAAGTCTCCCCTGTCGATACCTCGTTGTCGGAATGTGGATGCTGATTATCTGGCCTGCGATTGGAACAACTCGCTCGGTGGCTGGTTGGGCAGCATCCCGTTCCAGGAGATGCGGGCCGTCGACCAGGCAAGTCAAACACGGTTGACCAATCCAGATCTCCACAATCTAGGGAGATTATATGACCTCACGCGACAATGGCCCTCCCGGCAGCACCGATCAGAAGCCACGCTGGGAAGGCCCGCCGGAAAACCGTCCTCGCGGTTATTTGCCGGCGAAGGATGATCCGGCTGAAGATCGTGACGCAGCGGGCGAAAACCTGAAGGATCCCGACAAGCACGACCTGGGCGATGCGCTCACGACCAGGCGCAACAAATAGAATGCGACAAATGCCACGCCGGGAGCAATCGAAATACTGACAAGGCCGCGCATATGCCGCAGGCAACAGAAGCGCGGGCTTGCGGAAAAGGCGCGGAGCGGGCGCCTGGGCGACACCCAACAAGTATGGCCGCGCAGGCAACAGTCTGCCAATTCTGAAACCCTGTCGCGATGACTTTGGGGATTACAAACCCCTTCCCTCGCCACCGGCATCGGTGCTATCGCAACCCGCTGATGCGCCTCATGCAGATACTCGCAGGAAAAAATTGGCACCGCAATTGGCACCGGACGGGCGATGAGGGGCAGGGACGTAGAGGTACGCAAGCGGCTATCGAGATTAGACAATTACCGAAAAACCGAGCTGGTCGGGACCTTTACGGACACATCGGGATTGCCGGAGCCGTATTTTAAGTCCCTTGCGTCTACCAATTCCGCCACGTCCGCAGCCCAGCCCTTTTCAGATGCCAGACACAGCCCGTCAAGTCGTGTTCTGCGGTGCCTGAACACGCAACCCAGAGGAGATCGCGCAACGATACTGGCGCGATCACGGAATTATCCGCGCCGTGGGCATCGGTAAATATCTGCGCGGCGGACTTGATCCGCCATGGCCGGCGCCTCTCAGGCCCAACCCATTCCCCCGCCCACTGGGGACGCCGGCCGCCCCCCACTTCCGGCAAGATCGGTCTGCGCGCTGCTTGTTGAGCAACGCGGTGGCGACTCTCAGAACTTGTCGGTCGGCGCGTAATCGACGTCGACACCGACGGTCCAGCCGACGGTGGTGCGTGTGTCTGAGAAGGCGGTGCCCGCATCTTGCGACGTCTCGACGCCGGCGAGGGCGACGCCGCCTATGCCGTAGACCAGCACACGATCAATCGCCTACGACATTCCGGGCCCGCCGAATTCCGCTGTGCCGTCGATCGAGGAATAGTTGAGGTCAGCTTCGGCGCCGATCCGGCGATCTCCGGGCAAATCCACGCTTCCTCGCTGGCCAAAACGCCGTCGGCTTGGCACAGTCGGGCAAACAGGAGTCTTTGATGGCCAGGAAGCCGCCCGCCCGTGCGACGAAACCCAAACCGTGGACCGAAATGGCGACCGATCTGGTCGATGTCGCGATGGGCCGCAAACCCGCCGATCTCGTGATCCGCAACGGGCGCTGGGTGAACGTCCATTCGGGCGAGATCATCGCCGGCACCGACATCGCCATATCTGGCGGCCGCTTCGCCTATTGCGGGCCGAATGCCAGCCACACGATCGGGCAGGGCACCAAGGTGGTCGACGCAGGCGGACGCTATCTCCTGCCCGGCCTTTGCGACGCGCACATGCATGTCGAGAGCGGCATGGTGACGGTCACCGAATTCTGCCGCGCCGTCATCCCGCACGGCACCACCTCGATGTTCATCGATCCGCACGAGATCGCCAATGTGCTGGGCCTGCCGGGCGTGCGGCTGATGCATGACGCGGCGGTGGCCATGCCCATCAACGTGCATGTGCAGATGCCGTCCTGTGTGCCCTCGGCGCCCGGGCTTGAACATGCCGGCGCCGAGCTGACGGTCGCCGATGTCGCTGAAGCGATGACCTGGGAAAACATCATCGGACTTGGAGAGGTGATGAATTTCCCTGGCGTCGCCGCCAACGATCCGGTGATGTCGGGCGAGATCGCCGCGACGGTCAAGGCTGGCAAGACGGTCGGCGGCCACTATGCCTCGCGCGATCTTGGTCTGCCGTTCCACGGCTATGTCGCCGGCGGACCCGAGGATGACCACGAGGGCACGCGCGCCGAGGACGCCATCGCCCGCGTGCGCCAGGGCATGAAGGCGATGCTCAGGCTGGGCTCGGCCTGGTACGATGTTGCCTCGCAGATCAAGGCTGTGACGGAGAGCGGCATCGATCCGCGCAATTTCATCCTGTGCACCGACGATAGCCATTCCGGCACGCTGGTCCATGAAGGCCACATGGACCGGGTGGTGCGCCACGCCATCCAACAGGGGTTGAAGCCGGTGACCGCGATCCAGATGGCAACGCTCAACACCGCCCTTCATTTCAAGCTGGAACGTGAGATCGGTTCGATCGCGCCGGGGCGGTTGGCCGACCTGCTGATCGTCTCCGATCTCACCGCAATGAGCATTGACGAGGTCTATGCGCGCGGCGTCAGGCTGGCCAAGGGCGGCAAGCTCGACATCGATATTCCGGCCTATGATTATCCGAAGACGGCGAAGAACACCGTCAAGCTCGGCAAGAAACTGAAGGCCGGCGATTTCGATGTCGCGGCACCCAAGGGCGCCAACGAAGTGCGGGTGCGGGTGATCGGCGTCATCGAGAACCAGGCACCCACGCGCGCGCTGGAGGCCGACCTGCCAGTCGAGGATGGGCTGGTCGCCATGGATCGCCGCAACGACATATGCCAGATCGCGCTGGTCGAGCGGCACAGGGGCACGGGTGGCGTCACCAATGCCTTCGTCTCCGGTTTCGGTTACATGGCCGACTGCGCCATGGCCTCCAGCGTCGCCCATGACGCCCATCACATCATCTGCGTTGGCACCAACAAGCAGGACATGGCGCTGGCCGTGAACCGGCTGGGGGAAGTCGGCGGCGGCGTCGTGCTGTTCTCCAGAGGCAAGGAACTGGCACTGGTCGAAATGCCGATCGCCGGGCTGATGTCGGACGAGCGCGCCGAGATCGTCGCCGCCAAGGCTGAGAAACTGACCGAGGCGATGCGCAAGATGGGCTGCTCCCTCAACAACGCCTACATGCAGCACTCGCTGCTGGCGTTGGTGGTCATTCCCGAGCTCAGGATTTCCGACGTCGGGCTGATCGACGTGACGACGTTCCAGAAAGTCGATCTGTTCGTCTGAGGCCAGCCGTCCGCTCTTGGCTGTCTACCCGCCGGTGGCGATGGTCAGCACCTTGAACGGCGTCGTGATGATGACTTCGGCGGCGGAGCCGACGACCTTTCCGAGGCCCTGACCGATATTGCTAAGCTGTGCCGGGTCCTCGTCCGCGGCCAGGCCGGCCGGCGTGCGCAGCCTGTTCCCGAGCAATTGCACCAGGAACGGGTTGTCGGCGAATTTGGCGTGGTTGAGGCCGCCGTCGCCGCCCTTCGTCTTGGTCAGGTCGACCACGGCCACGCCATAGGAGGCGAGGTCCGCCGCATTGCCGTAATCGCCGACTCGCGGCTTGTCGCCAGAAATGAGGGACGACAGCTTCAGGGCCCGATCGTCGCCTGAAAGCAGGATGGCGAAGGGCTTGGTAGGTTTGCCGTAGCGGATCATCTGCTTCTTGAACACGTCGACATCGATGTCCGGCGAGGCCAAGATGACATAGCCGAGCTTGCCGCCGAGATCCCGGTCGCCGGTGATGGCGAGTTGGCGCAGCGCCTCCATCGTCAACCAGGTGCCCATTGAATGGGCGATGATGTCGATGCTCTTGACCCGAGTCTTGGCAAGCATCCTGAGCGTTGCCTCGAGGTCGTCGCGCGCGGCATTGGCACTGTCCCTGTCGTAGAGATACCCTGTTGTCTTGGCGCTCGAGGCCCATGAGAACAGCACCGGGGTACCCGGATATTTCGTGTCGTGGGCGATCTGCGTCAGCCGGTAGATGCCGTCGTCGAAACCATTGTTGAAGCCATGCACGAAGACCAGCGCGCGGTCGCCGCGCATGGTGATGTCGGCGCCGACCGCCTTGGCGAATTGCGGCGCGCCTTCATAGTAGGTGACATCCTTGGCTGTGAAGTCCTTGGCCGGATTGCTGTTGGCGGTCCCCTTGGCCCGCTCGATGGCGCCGACCTGATGGCTCCTCGGAACGGTGACGTCGACACGGGCATAGCTGGTGGTCAGGGAACGATCGCTATCGAACACCTGCCGCGGATCCTTCGTTGCCTTCTGGCGCGTCGTCGCAACAAAAATCTCATGCGTGGCCGCGATGTCCGAAGCCGGTGCGGCGATGGTGGTCTTGTTGAGGAGGTCATGCGTAGGGCCGGCGCAGCCGCCGATGGCGAGCGCAAATGCGAGGACGAGCAAACCCTTCAAACGCACAGTCACACGTCGGCTCCCGCAGCGGGGACGTCAAACGCATGACGTCACTGACTATTCCGATAAGGCCAGAGGCCGGCGCGGTCCAGTTCAAAGTGGATTGATGGCTCGGCAATGGTGCACGGCGAAATCCGCTGCGCCGCATCTATTGCCCAAGCAGGCTGATGCGGTCGGTCACGTCCCGATCGCTGGCGAAACCATCGTCCTCGCGCAGCCGCTGGCCGATCATCTTCACCAGGGCCGGATTGTCGGCGAATTTCGTATGGTTGAAGCTGTCGCTGCCCTTGACCTTTGAGAGATCGACTACCGTCACGCCATAGGTGGCAAGATCGGCGGCATCCTTGTAGTCGCCGACGCGCGGCCGCGAACCGGCGATCAGGCCGGAGAGCCTGAGCGCCCGGTCATCGTCCGACAACAGCAGGATGAACGGCTTGTCGGGCTTGCCGTAGCGGCGCATCTGGCTCTTGAACACATCGACATCGATGTCGGGAGAGGCCAGCACCACATCGCCAAGCTTGCCGCCGAGGTCGCGGTCGCCGCTGATGGCCATCTGGCGCAGCGTTTCCATGGTCACCCAGGTTCCCATCGAATGCGCGACAATGTCGATGCGCCGCGCACCGGACTGCTGCAGCATTCGCAGGGTCACTTCGAGCTGGTCGCGGGCGGCGCTGGCGCTTTCCTTGTCATAGACATAGTCGGTGGTCTTGGCACCCGAGGCCCAGGAAAACAACACCGGTGTCCCGGGATAGCCGGAATCATGCACGATCTGGGTCAGGCGATAGACGGCGTCGTCGAAACCGGTGTTGTAGCCATGGACGAAGACCATCACCCGGCCGCCGCGCGCCGCGATGTCGGCGTTGAGCGCGCTGGAGAATTTCGGTTGGGTATCGTAGCCGACGACCTCGGAAGCCATGAAATATTTGGCCGGATCATCCGACTTGCCGCGTGAGCGACGCTCGATCTGGCCGGTCGTGTGGACTCCCGGAACGGTGACGTTGACGCGGGCGTAGTTCAGCGTCGCCGAGCGTTCGCCGTCGAAAACCTTGTTGGGATCGTCGGATTTCTTGCGCGTCGTGGCGATGAAGATCGAGTGGTTGCCCGCGATTTCCGTCACCGGCGCGGACATGACCGCGCTGCCGAGCAGTTCCTCGGTTTTGCGGCCGCCGCAGCCTGCCACCAGCAAGGCGAGCGCTAGAATGCAAATCGTCTTCAAATGCACGTCAAAAATTCCGATCGAGCCCAAAAAGGGCCATCCACCCTCCGCGATATCTCCCCAGCAGGCGAAGTGCGGCGGAAGTAAGTCATGTCCAGCCAAAATGCGGTCGGCGCCTCGTGACGGTCATCGCAGTGTTGCGCGAAAGCCAAAGCGGCAGGAAGGCCGCAACGTGGCGGAAGGCAGGGGCCTGCATCCCGCCGGATGTCGACTTCGGGCGTCCAACGATGCCCGGCTAGGCTCGATCAAAAAGCGTGAACAAACATTCGCAAGTGCTTGCAAGCATTTCGGGAAGGCGCCGTTGCAGGCACGGGCTCGACCGGGCAATGGTCTTGCGGAGCTGGATGTGTAATAGGGTTCCGGATGTGTAATAGGGTTATTGTCTAACTCGCCCGCGGGCGATCCGGGATGATCTTGCCATGACCAGCTTTTCCGCGCGCGTCGCCACCGCCGCCTCCGCGATCCGCCAGATCTTCCCGCAGACACCGCTGCAGGAAAATGACTATCTGTCGAAAAAGACTGGCGCGCGGGTGCTGTTGAAGCGCGAGGATTTGAGCCCCGTGCGGTCCTACAAGATCCGTGGCGCGTTCAATTTCTTCCGCAAGGCGCTTGGCGAAGGCAACCAAGCCGAGCTGTTTGTCTGTGCATCCGCAGGCAACCATGCGCAGGGCTTTGCCTTCGTCTGCCGCCATTTCGGCAAGAAGGGCGTGGTGTTCATGCCGGTGACCACCCCGCAGCAGAAGATCGACAAGACCAGGCTGTTTGGCGGCGACTTCGTCGAGATCAGGCTGGTCGGCGACTTTTTCGACGATTGCTACCGCGCCGCCTTCGAATTCACCGAAAGCTCCGGTGCCCATATGGTGCCACCGTTCGACCACAAGGACATCATCGAGGGCCAGGCAACGGTCGCCTATGAAATCGCGGACCAGATGCCGGGCGGGCGCATGCCCGACATCGTCATGCTTCCGGTGGGTGGCGGCGGTCTGGCTGCCGGGGTGACGCACTATTTCGCCGATCAGGGTCGCGACGCGCGGTTCGTCTTCTGCGAGCCGGCCGGTGCGCCGAGCCTGCGCGAGAGCCTTGCGGCCGGAAAACGGCTGAGGCTCGCCAAGGTCGACAACTTCGTCGACGGCGCGGCGGTTGCCGAGATCGGCCGCGAACCTTTGCGCTATCTCAAGGAGTTTGCCGCCGACAGCGTGCGGCTGATCCCGGAAAACCGGCTGTGCGCGACCATGATCGAGATGCTCAACGTCGAAGGCGTTGTCCTGGAACCCGCCGGCGCGTTGGCGATCGATGCGCTGAAGGATTTTTCGAGGAAGGAAATCCGGGGCAAGACCATTGTCGCTGTGGTGTCAGGCGGCAATTTCGATTTCGAGCGGTTGCCGGATGTCAAGGAACGGGCGCTGCGCTTCGAAGGCCTGAAGAAGTACTTCATCATCCGCTTCCCGCAGCGGCCGGGCGCGTTGCGCGACTTCCTCGAAATGCTGGGTCCGGATGACGACATCGCGCGCTTTGAATATCTGAAGAAGTCGGCGCGCAACTTCGGCTCGGTTCTGATCGGCATCGAAACCAAGGATCGCCGCAATTTCGATCTGCTCAAGGCGAATTTCGAGGCCGAGGGCGTCCAGTATCAGGACATCACCGACAACGAAACACTGGCGGGTTTCATCATATGAGCGGAAAGGTCTTCATCGCCCTGTTTTCCGGCATCAATGTCGGCGGCAACCGCATCGTCAAGATGGCCGAGCTGCGGTCGTTCTTCGAGGATCTCGGCTTTTCTGCCGTCTCCACCTATGTGCAGAGCGGCAATGCCGTATTCCGGTCCGACAAGGGCGACGCGGCGGCGCTGACCAAGCGAATCGAGGCGGCTTTCGAGGCAAAATGGGGTTTCCATTCGCGCATCATGGTGCGCGATTTCGAATGGTTCGAACGGCTGGTGCGCGAAAATCCCTATCCGGAAGTGGCCGCCGACCACACGAAGCTCCATGCCTACGCGCTGGAGCGTGAGCCGACCGCCGATGAGGTGGCGCGGCTGGCCGAAAAATGCATCGGGCCCGAGCGCTTCGAGGTCAAGGGCGACGTCCTTTATCTCAGCGCGCCGCACGGGCTTGGCAAATCGGTGTTTGCCAACCTCATTCCACGCACGTTGAAAGTGCCGGGCACGGCCCGGAATTGGCGCTCGGTCCTGGCGCTGCTGGAGATGGCGCGCAAGTCCGATAGCGATTGATCCAGGTGTCTCGCCGGAAATGCGCGGCGGCGACACGCATGAACGAACTATGCCGCCTCGGCGCGTTTCCAGTCGAAGGCCAGTTCTTCGCGGAACGCAAAGCGCTTGATGTGGTCGGCAACGACGCTTTCGAGCCGCTCGATCGAAGCGGCTTCGTCGGTCGATACCGTGATGTGCAGCGCTGCCCCGTCGGCGTCCATGACCGTGCGGCCGAGTGAAAGGTCGATGACGCCATGGTTGGGGTCGAACTCGACGGGAAACTTGTGCGCCCAATGTTTGCACAACTGCTGCAGATAGCGGCTCGCGTGCGCCGTGGTGACATTGGCATGGCTGGTCGGCATGAAGGGGGTTCTCCGAAGCTCAATCTCGTGACGTGGCGCCGCTTTTCACGGCAGGCGCCATAGCCGGATAGATAGGCACCACCAAGCGAAACATCACGGAGTGGCCGCCGGTCACTCCAAAAGGGTGATCGATTACCAGCTTCCGGTGTTCGCCATCGACGCCCACGGTTCTGCCTTGGCCTTGGCGGGGCCTTTCTGCAGAAGCTCGATGGAGATGCCGTCCGGCGACCTGATAAAGGCCATGTTGCCGTCGCGCGGCGGCCGGTTGATGGTGACGCCATTGTCCATCAGTCGCTGGCAGGTGGCGTAGATGTCGTCTACCTCGTAGGCAAGGTGGCCGAAATTGCGCCCGCCCTTGTAGTCTTCAGGATCCCAGTTGTAGGTGAGTTCGACCAGCGGCGCCTTGTCGGCGATGCCGCTCTGCTCGTCCTCGGATGCGGCCAGGAAGATCAGCGTGAAGCGGCCCTGCTCGTTTTCATAGCGGCGAACTTCCTTCAGCCCGAGCTTGTTGCAGTAGAAATCGAGCGAAGCATCGACATCGGCGACGCGGACCATGGTGTGCAGATAGCGCATGTGTTTTCCTCGATCTGTTGGGTTGCGGCGCAACATAGGGTCGGCCCGGTCAAAGGGCAATCGTCCGGCGTCAGGCGGCGCCGGCAAAGAACAAATCCGGTATTCCCGCAATGAACCGTGAAAAAAGGCACGTCAGCTCTTGCACACACCGGAAGCCGCGGTGTTAATCTGGTATCAAGAATCAGTTGCGGTGTTCTTGAATAAAGGGGGCATTCTTATGGGGGAAAAGGCCTCTTTGACCGGGCGGGCCAATACCCTTGGCGACGCCTTGACGCGCGACGAAGGCGGCGACGCCGCCGACTTGGCCGAAATCGCCGGTGCCATCAAGTGGTTTGATGTGGCCAAGGGATATGGCTTCATCCTTCCCGATGACGGTGTTTCGGGCGATATCCTCCTCCACGTGACATGTCTTCGACGGGACGGCTTCCAGACAGCCTTGGAAGGCGCACGCGTGGTCTGTCTTGTGAAGCAAGGCGAGCGCGGGCTGCAGGCCTTCCGTGTGCTTTCCATGGATGTCACCACCGCCGTCCATCCCGCGGAAATGCAGGAACAGCGCACCCATGTCGCGGTGACGCCGGAGAGCGGGCTCGAACGCGCTTTGGTCAAATGGTTCAACCGCACCAAGGGGTTTGGCTTCCTGACGCGCGGCGAGGGGACCGAGGACATTTTCGTCCATATGGAGACCTTGCGGCGCTACGGCATCACCGAGCTTCGGCCGGGGCAGGTCGTGCTTGTCCGTTTCGGCCGCGGTGACAAAGGCCTTATGGCCGCCGAAATTCACCCCGATATGGGCACCTTGCCGGTCTCGCACTAGGGCGAACCGGCCGAGGATTTCATATGACACACAGGAACGGGCTGACGGCGGGCGTGATGTGCGCCGTGGCTGCCGTCATGGTCGCCGCCGCCGCATTCTTCTATTTCCAGGTACCCAGCGCGGCCGATGGCCGGGCGATGATCCTTCCAGTTGATCCCGCGCCGCTGGTTGCCGTGACCAAGAATGGCAAACGCTCCTTCTCGATCGAAGTCGCCGATACCGAGGCCGAGCGGGAAGCCGGCCTGATGTTTCGCGAGGACATGGCCGCCAATCATGGCATGCTGTTCGTCTTCGACGAGACGCGCGACGTCAGTTTCTGGATGAAGAACACGCCGATGGCGCTCGATCTGATCTTTGTCGGCCAGGACGGCAGGATCCGCGCGATCAAGCAGGGTGAGCCGCAATCCGAGGCGATCGTGTCGCCGGGCGAGCCGGTCCGCTTCGTGCTCGAACTCAAGGCCGGCACTGCCGCCAGGGACGGCATCGCGGACGGCGATCTGCTGCGCCATCCGGCAATCGGCACGGCATCGGGTCCTGGCATGCCGCCCGCCGACAAGGGCGATTCTCCGAACGTCGACTCCGACTGAGCCGGGGATCACCTCCCATGCAGTTTTTTTCCCATGACGGGTTCGATCTTGCCTTCCTCGACCGCCAGCCGGCCTCGGGCGCGGGCGATCCGGTGCTGATGATTCATGGCTTTGCTTCGAGCCACTATGTCAACTGGGTGTCGCCCGGCTGGTTCAAGACGCTCAACGATGCCGGTTATCGCGCCATCGCCTTCGACAATCGCGGCCACGGCGCGTCATCCAAGAGTTACGACGAGGCCGATTATACGCCCGCGAAAATGGCTTCGGACGCGGCAGCCCTGCTCGATCATCTCGGTATCGAGCGGGCCCATGTCATGGGCTATTCGATGGGCGCGCGCATCGCGGCCTTCCTGGCGCTGTCCGATCCGGACAAGGTGGCGACGCTGGTCTTTGGCGGCCTCGGCATCGGCATGATCGATGGGGTCGGCGATTGGGATCCGATCGCCGCCGCCCTTCTTGCCGAGGATCCGTCCGCGACCACCCATCCGCGCGGCCGCGCTTTTCGCGCCTTCGCCGACCAGACCCGCAGCGACCGCCAGGCGCTTGCCGCCTGCATCGCCACGTCGCGGGAATTGCTTGGTGAGGACGACATCGCCCGCATCGCACAGCCGACGCTGATCGCGGTCGGTACCATCGACGACATTGGTGGATCGCCGGACGAGCTCGCGGCGCTGATGCCCAGCGCCAGGGCCTTCTACATCGAGGGCCGCGACCATATGCTGGCCGTCGGGGACAAGACCTTCAAGCAGCGGGTGCTGGAGTTCTACGCCGAAAATCCGCTTTGAGGCGCCGGTTCCTGGGACGAGCGCCTCGGATTCCGAAACTAAGCTAGGTCAAGGCCTGCAGCGAACGCGCCATGTTCAGCCTTGCCTGCGGTTCGAAGCGCTGCTGGAACTCCTGCGTGTGGAAGATATGCGGTCGGGCAAGGAAGGTCTTAAGCACCGCGCCGCGGCCCGCACGCCACATCGGCTCTTCAACCCAGCCATATTCACGGCGAACCGCCCGTTCATAGGCATCGAACGCAACTGCGTCAGCGCCCAGGATCGACAGGTCCATATCGAGGAACAGGCTGGCGTCGCGCGTCGCCGCTGCGTCGTCGAACAGCGGCAACTGGTGCGTGGCGGTGGCGAGGATCATCGCGCTGACGCGGCTCAGGCGCCCGGCATCGGTGCGGCCGGCGAGCTTTTGCTCCGCAAGGGCGGCACTTTGCGCCTCATTGTCCTTGGCTCTGCTGTCGTAGATGGCGTCGTGGAACCAGATCGCCGCTTCGACGGCTTCGGGGTCGTCCAGAAGCGTTCGATAGTCGCCGGCCAGCGTTAGCATCGCTTCGATATGGGCGAGGTTGTGGTAATGGCGGCCGGCGGCATGGTAGAGGACAGAAAGCTCGGTTTTCAGGGCGTCGTCGATCAAGGGTTCGTTTTCCATGGCTGCTTGAATTCCTGCGAACCAAATCCATTTGACACAGCACTAAGGAAAATTGAGTTCAATCGTGCTATGATCTGGCTTATATGTGCGGCCGGACAAGCAGGCAGACTAGCAGGACGCAGGATAAGACGTCGATGAACAGCATCAGCATTTCCCGCCACGGCGCGTTGCAGCCGGTCGATCCGATCTGGCGTTCGATCCGCGACGAAGCGATGGAAGCGGTCAACCGCGACCCGCTGCTGGCCGCGTTCCTCTATTCGACGATCCTCAACCAGGAAAGCCTGGAAGAGGCGGTCATTCACAGGATCGCGGAGCGGCTTGCCCATCAGGATATCGGCTCCGATCTCATCCGCCAGACCTTCAAGTCGATGCTTGCCGACGACAAGGACTGGCCAACCACGGTGCGCGTCGACATCCAAGCCTATTATGACCGCGACCCGGCTTGCGACCGGTTCATCATGCCGGTGCTCTACTTCAAGGGCTTTCACGCCATCCAGACCCATCGGCTGGCGCATTGGCTGTGGAACCACGGGCGCAAGGATTTCGCGCTCTACCTGCAGAGCCGTTCGTCCGCTGTCTTCCAGACCGATATCAATCCGGCCGCGCGCATCGGCAAGGGCATCTTTATCGATCACGCCACCGGCCTCGTCGTCGGCGAGACTGCGGTCATCGAGGACGACGTGTCGATCCTGCATGGCGTGACGCTGGGCGGTACTGGCAAGGCCGGCGGCGACCGCCATCCCAAGATCCGCTACGGCGTGCTGATTGGCGCCGGCGCCAAGATTCTCGGTAACATCGAAATCGGCCATTGCTCCAAGATTGCCGCCGGATCGGTGGTGCTGTCGCCTGTGCCGCACAACAAGACGGTCGCCGGCGTGCCGGCCCGCGTGGTCGGTGAGACCGGCTGCGACCAGCCTTCGCGCCAGATGGACCAGCTTCTGCCGTCGCAGAAGATGGATCACGTGATCAGTTTCGATATCTGATTTGCTGGCAGTGCCCGCATGATTGCGATTTGCCCGGCGGCATTGCCGCTTCCGGTGCAATAAGACCGGCTTGCCTTTACATCGCCATTGTCGACGTGCCAGAAGCGCCGTTCAAACGAGCAAGCCCGATGATCGGAGAAGACTGTTGAAGCCGGACGAAATCAGAAAGCTGGACGCCTATTTCAAGCGCGTCTTCCAGAACCCCAAGCTTGAGGTCAAGGCAAGGCCACGCAAGGAAGATTCGGCCGAGGTCTATGTCGGCGACGAATTCCTCGGCATCGTCTTCAAGGACGAGGACGACGGCGACTATAATTTCTCGATGGCGATCCTGGACATCGACCTGGCCTGAGCCCGCAATGCCACGGCAGGCCGCGTCGAGCGCGGCCGGCCCGCTTTCAGCCGGTCAATGTCTGGCCTTGAGGAGCAGCCCTGCCTCGGCCGTGATCGCCGCGTCCAGCGTCTGCCAGTCGCCGAGGAATTCCCTTGGGAAGCGGTAGGTAAGGCTGAGATCATCCCCGACATGGATGTCCCGCTCGCAAGGAGCCAGCGATTCGCTGGCGCTAGGACCGCTGAGGCAGCGGGCCACGAAGGGGTCCTTGCCCGCGCGCTTGCCGACGACCAGCACCTCGTTCATGTAGCCTGATTTTTCATTGAACCCATAGACCGTCGTGCCGCCAAGCCCTGGAATGCCGGGCTGGACGATCAACGCGCTGTAGATTGGCGCGAACCGGCCACTCATGTCGCGCGACATCATCTGCTGCTCGAAGGACAGGAAGATGATGTTCCTGTTGGCTCCGGCGTGATTGAAATCATCGCGCGACGCCTCGCTGTAGCCGTCCATCTGGGGATAGCGCAGATAGAGGTCGAGGCGCGAGGCGATGCCGTCGCGCCGGGCTGGCTCGAACCTGATGAAATTGGCCGGCACGGTGATGATGTTGTGGCCGATCACCACCTCGCGCACGGTCGCGTCGTCGGTGTATCCGGCCATGGCAATGGAACGGCCGAACCATTTACCGCCAAGGCTGATGGCTATCGACAGCAAGGCCAGAGCCGCGAACGCGTAGAACACCCGCTTCATCAGCTTGGAATCGACCACGGTGAGTACTGGGCCGTCGGCGATCGCTGCCTGCTTCATCTCGGTCCTCGTCCATCACCATCCGGGTGCCCCGCGGCGGCACACATCGCACGGCACGGCTCTTGCAGCCTTCCTGAAACGACTGTGCGATTTCATGGTAAATGGAGGGTTAATATGGCCCAGATGGAACTCCTGCTGTTCGCTTTTGTCGTCGGGCTGACGGTTTGCGGCCTGACGGGCTCGACAATGGAACTGGTATCGGGTCGCAAGGTCGCCTTCGCCGAGCCTTATATGTCGCCCTCGCATGTGCTGCGCTCGCTGGCTGTCACTGCCGGTGCCGGGCCGTTCATGCTGGTCAACGAAGCCCTCGATGCGCGGCGCCAGGATCGCATTTCGACAGTGGCGCTCCTGTCATGTGGCTGCACCGCTATTGCCTGGTCGCTGGCCCTGGGCATCGTCGTGCTCGCCATTGCTTCCTGGGCGGTCCGTCTCCTAGGGTTTCCAGCCTGAGACGATTCGGAGACCGACAATGCCGCTTTATGCGATCGATGGAACCGAGCCCAGCTTCGCCGACGCGGACTCGAACTGGATCGCGCCCGACGCTACGCTGATTGGCGACGTCAGGATCGGCCGCAATGCCGGCTTCTGGTTCGGCGTCGTCATCAGGGGCGACAACGAGCCCATCGTCATTGGCGCCGACACCAATGTGCAGGAGCATACTGTCATGCACACTGATCCCGGCTTTCCGCTGACCATCGGCGAAGGATGCACCATCGGCCATCGCGCCATGCTGCACGGCTGCACGATTGGTGACAACAGCCTGATCGGCATGGGCGCCATCGTGCTGAACGGCGCCAGGATCGGCAAGAATTCACTGGTCGGCGCCGGCGCCCTGGTCACCGAAGGCAAGGAATTCCCGGACAATTCGCTGATCGTCGGTTCACCGGCAAAGGCGATCAGGGTGCTGGACGACGCGGCGGTCGAGCGGCTGCGTGGCTCCGCCGCGCACTACGTCGCCAACGCCGGGCGCTTCAAGGCGGGGCTGAAAAAGGTCTGAAGCCGGCTTTGGCGATGGGTGTCGCCCGGTTCGTCGCTGCAACTCATCGTCCCTTGGAGCGTCGCTTGGCCGTCGCATCGCGCAGCAACGAAGCTCCGGCTTCAAAGCCGGCTTTGTCGGCCTCCTCAAGGGCCGTCGTGTAGTCATCGATACGGGTTTCGAGCGTCGGGTCCGCGCCGGCGGCGAGAAGCAGGCGGATCGCCTCGACGCTGCGGATGGCCACCGCATAGTGAAGCGGCGTCCAGTCGTTGACGCCCCGCATGTTGGGATCGGCGCCGTGATCGACGAGGATGCGGATGATGTCGAGCTTGTCCGCGCGTTCGGTGGACAGCGCCGCGATGATCGGGGGAAATCCGGCATGATCTTCGTAGTTCGGGCTCGATCCGGCTTCGATCAGCGTTGCGACGAAGCCGAGAGGGCTCCAGTAGATCGCATATTCCAGCGGATTGCCAAGACCGAGTTCGAACGGCATGCGCTCGTCGAACCAGCGAGGCGAGCCGCCCAAGGCTTTGCCGAGTTCGTCGAAGTCACCGGCCTTGAAGGCGTCGTCGATCGCCCTGAATAGGCGATGGCGCTCGCATCGATCTTCCGGGATTTCCAGCATCAATGTGACCCAGGAAACGAAACCAACGGCCCGATTGTGCATCGATCTGTTGTGCGTGGAAAGGCGGGGGCGGCGCGATGCGCCACGTGTCATCGGGTCAGTTTAGCATCTTCCCTACAGAAATGGCGGAGCCGGCCCGGGGACGGGGCCGGCTCCTTTGACCCGGTCGTTGGGGACGGGGAGGGTGGGGACTCGACCGGGTTTCTCGTTGAGCGCGTCGCAGCCGTGCAACGCGCCTGACCTTGTTGGCGTCCTCAGCGGACGCTGGCGACCGCGTCGGAACGGCCGTCGTTGATCGTTACCCAAACGCCGGAATTTTCCGTCGATTGACGCTTGAGATAGGTGTAGTCGGTGTCCGTCCAGGACAGCACCTTGGTTTCCAGATTGTCGAGGATGAACTCGCCGAGGCTGGTGCGCACGGTCAGAACCGCATGGCCGTCGCCGTTCGGCTGGCGCGCAACCGTCATCAAAAGGTCGCCGGCGGGCACCCCCACATTCATCAGCTCGCGCCGCTTTTCCAGCGCGTAGTCCTCGCAATCGCCATAGCCACTGTCCGGGTAGGCCCAGTATTCCTCGACACCGTAGTTTTCCATGTCGGTGCGCGGCTTGACGCGGGTGTTGACCGAATTGTTGATGCTGACGATCGACGCCCAGAGCTTGCGGGTCAGGTCGACCGGTTCTCCCTTGGGGGTCTTCTCGTTGCATTCGCCCGGGATGCGTTGGCAGAATTCATAGTGGCCAACAGGCTGCGTGGTGCGTCCGCCGGTATGCATGTAGGCCGGTCCCGCGGCATATGCTGATCCCCAGGCGGAAAACTGCATCGCCATTGCCACCAGCAACAGCTTGCCCCTCGTTCTTTTCATTATTCAGTCTCCCCGTTCGAAGGAGACATTGCCACATGTGGATTTATTTGACGCAAAAGCACGGAGTAGATTTTAAGTAAAACGCCCGTAGAATAAACATAAAATTTGAATCATTTGAGTATTGAATTGTTCGGATTGCGGGATTGGTTTATCTGGTGGGCCTCGCGCGGGCCCTATCTGACTATGGCGACCTGTCGCCCCGAGGACGCATCGATCGACGCACTCCGGAATCAAAAAGCCGGCCGCGAGGGCCGGCCTGACAGGTGTACTTGCTGCCTGATCAGGCGCGCGGCGTGTTGAATTCCGAATCGAGCGTTTCGGGGCGCTGGATGACGGCGAATTCGATGGCGACGCCATCTTCGAAATGCCGGACGATCTGGCCGCGCATCGTGCCGAGCATGACCTGGACACCGATCGCCGGTTTGACCTCGATCTCGATCGCGGCGCCGGACAATGACAGATCGATGATCCGGCACTGATACTGACGGCCGTCGGTGAGCTGCAGCACGCTGGTCGGGTTGCGTGGCGAGACGCGCTCGTGTCGGCGGTCTTCCGGCAGGTCGAGCTCGTGCTTGTTGGCGAGCCATGTCAATTGCGCCGCGAGCTTGTCCTTCTTGCGGTCGGACGCAATCACCGTCATTGCGAAGCCGTCCGGCAAAGTGCGCGTCAAGACACCTTCGATGCGACCGATATGATCGATATAGGCGATGACTTTCTCGCCGGGCATGCCGATGCGGTCGGTGCGAAGCGCGACGTTGCCAGGCGACATGTCCACGACCTGGCAGGGGTGCTCGGTGCGGTCCTCCAGCATGAATCGTCCGTATATCTTGACCCGGACGCGCTGAAAGTTACGCCTTTCAGCTTGGGACGGCGCATAGTCGACCGCCGCTGACCTCATGACTGCCTACACCCCGTTTGGCATCCCGCGCCTTAATGCGAGGGACTTCATCAGAGAAGTACAACAAAGCGGGTTAACAAAGGGGAAAAACAGGCCCGCGGGACTGTGTGATCATCAACTATCTTCGCGCCCGCCGTCGAAGACGACGAGGTGGCGGATGCGGCGCGCCCGGCCGAGCGCCGAGATCGTGTCGGGCGCCCCGATCTCGTCGGGAACGAGCGAGGGAACGTCGATCGCCGGACGGTTGTTCAGCAGCTCTTTCTCCGGGTCGATAACGCGTATTGAATCGATCAAGGCGTCCGTGATCGGATCCGCGCCCAGCCAGAACGGCTTCTCCGCGGCGCTGATCACGCCGAGGCAGCGCGGATTTTCAATGCCGCCATCGAGCGGCAGGGCGAGCAATTCGAACTTGTTGGAGCGGCCGTTGCGGCTGAAGCCCTCGAAAATGATCAGCACGACCGATTTCTGGTCGAAAACCCCGTGGATCAGCCGCGAAACCAGCCGCTGATCCTTTTCGCGCCACAGCGACGGGAAGGAAAACCCCTTGAGTTCGCGGCCGTAGCAGGCGCAGAGCCTGGTGCCGGCCAGACGAAACACGGGCTGACCACGCGTGTCCCTTTCCAGGATGAACGTATCGGCCAGCAGCGACTTGATGTCGGCCGGCTCGACTTCCGATCGCTTCGGAGCGGGGCGTCCGTCACGCAGGCGGTTCCAATAGTGGAACAGCGTGATCGATCCGTTTTGGTTCATACTAAAAAGCTCCGCGCATTCTGTCGTCTGATGTCCCATCGGTGAACAGAAGGGCGCCCTCCGATGACCTACATGCGTTCCGGAGCAGGAAGCGTGCCAGCGTCGTTAACACTTGTTCACGGGTCGGGGCCGTTAAGGTTAACAAGTGGTTTACGTTGCGCCCTGGCGAGCCGCGTGGCACACCAAAACCACTCCAGAAGCGGTCGTTTCGCGACGATCGGCAGCACTTCAGTCAAGAGTTTTAGGGGAGCAGGGGGCTCGACCGGCCGTTCAAGGGAAACCTTGGACGGCTTCTTTTTTGATTCGCACCTGTGATTCGGAGCGGGACGATTCGCCATTTGCGGTTCCATCGGCGGTGATCTAGATGCTGGCCAGACCGAACCAGCCCCAGACCGAACCAGCCCCAGACCGAACCGGCCCCGGACTGAACCAGCATCGAGTGCGATTGCAGATGAATGAACCGCAAAATCCGTCCCAGCCCGAACCGGCCGAAGCCATGCCGCCGCCGGCGCGTGAGCCGGTGTTCAACCTGCCGCCGATCGTGCTGGCGGTGATCGGCATCTGCGCGATCGTCTATCTGCTGCAGCAATATGTGCTGAACGACGCCCAGCAAATGACGCTGCTCTATGACGGGGCGTTCATTCCGGTCCTCTATACCGGCCAATACGGCTTCGACTGGTTCCTTTTCACCCGGCCTTTCACTTACGCTTTCATGCATGGCGGCTTTGCCCATATCGCCATCAATATGGTCTGGCTCGCCGCCTTTGGCTCGCCGCTGGCCAATCGTCTCGGCGCGCTCCGGTTCGCATTGTTCTTTGCCGCCACCGGACTGGCTTCGGTGGCGCTCTTCTGGGCCATGCATCCATACGGAGAAGCGCCGCTGGTCGGCGCATCGGGCGCCATATCGGGCATGATGGGGGCCGCGGCGCGCTTTGGCTTCCACACCGACCGCTCGGCCGGCAAGGCTGCTTTCGCCGGCCCGGTGCTGCCGGTCGCGATCGTGTTGCGCTCGCGCGGCGTCGTCATTTTCTTGGCCATGTGGATGATCATCAATCTCGCCACCGGCCTTCTCGGTTTCGCGCCGGGCGTGGACGGCCAGATCGCCTGGGAGGCCCATATAGGCGGCTTTGTCGCGGGCTTCTTCGGCCTGCGCTGGTTCGACAGGGGATGGCAAGCGCCTGAATGGGAAGCGCCCGACCACACTTGAAATGCAACCCATCACGGCGCACGATGTTCACTCTTATGCGAAAACCGGTCAGGTCAGGAACCGGTTGGCAAAGTAGAGGAGGACGCCATGACAGTTAAGGCAATTCTCGAGAGCAAGGGCCATGACGTGCTGACGCTCGGGCCCAACGAAAAACTCAGCGAAGCCATTCGCATCCTGACAGAACACAAGATCGGCGCACTGGTCATCACCAATGGCGATCGCAAGATCGTCGGCATCCTCTCCGAGCGCGACATCGTGCGGGTGATCGCCAAGGAAGGAGCCGCCGCGCTCGACATCGCGGTGCGCTCGGCCATGACGCCGAAGGTGAAGATCTGCAATGAGAACCACACCGTCAACGAGGTGATGGAGATCATGACCCGGGGCCGCTTCCGCCATCTGCCGGTGGAAAAGGACGGCCTGCTGGATGGCATCGTGTCCATCGGTGACGTGGTTAAGCGCCGCATCGAGGACGTCGAGCGCGAGGCAGAGGAAATCCGGGCCTACATCGCCACCGCCTGAGCGGTGACGGCTGCCGCCGACCGAATGCCGGCCGGCGGCACCAGGACTACCTGTTGTCGAGTTCAGAGCGGACGAGTGCGAGCCCGCGCCTTGTGATGCGGTAGGGCCCGCCGCCCGACGACGAAACCGCCTTCTTGCGTTTCAATTTTCGAAACAGGTCGAGATCGACGTCAGGATAATGCCAGCCGTCGCGGGTCAGGCATTTGACGGAAGCGATCCTTTTCTTGTCGTTCTTTTCGATTTCAATGCGTCCGCCCTGCGCGAGCAGGTGCAGGATGCGCTGTTCAGTACGCGAAATATCCATGTGAAGAGTTTCCGGGAAACGAAAAATGCCGCCGCCGCGAAGCTTCGCGGCACGGGGTTTCAGGTTTTCTGCCCTGCCTCATCGAGAGGTCAGGGCCTTACCGGGACTGAGCGTAAGTGGACATCCACTCTCCATTGGGATGAGCGTCCTATAGGCAAAAATGGCTGGGAAGGCCAGACCGAGGCTTTGCGCTTGTCTCTTCTGGCGGTTTGCACTAGCGAAGCGGGTACGATTTGTACCTGCTGAATGTGCAGCGCATTCGGCAATCATCCGGAATTTGACGGCAGGCCATGAGCATCATCGATACCCGTACACCCGACGCAAAACGCCTGATATCAGGTGCCACCGGCGACTGGGAGATCATTATCGGCCTTGAGGTTCACGCTCAGGTCATCTCGGAGGCAAAGCTCTTCTCCGGCGCCTCGACCGCATTCGGGGCTGCGCCCAATGCCAATGTCAGCCTAGTCGATGCGGCAATGCCCGGCATGCTGCCCGTCATCAACGAGGAATGCGTCAAGCAGGCGATCCGCACCGGCCTGGGGCTGAAGGCGGCGATCAACCACAAGTCGGTCTTCGACCGGAAGAACTATTTCTATCCGGACCTGCCGCAGGGCTACCAGATCTCGCAGTTCAAACAGCCGATCGTCGGCGAGGGCACGGTGATCGTTTCCGTCGGTCCCGACCGCCAGGGCGAGTTCGAGGACATCGAGGTTGGCATCGAGCGCCTGCACCTGGAGCAGGATGCCGGCAAGTCGATTCACGACCAGCACCCGACCATGTCCTATGTCGACCTCAACCGCTCCGGCGTGGCGCTGATGGAGATCGTGTCGAAACCCGACCTGCGCTCCGGCGACGAGGCCAAGGCCTATGTGACCAAGCTGCGTACCATCATGCGCTATCTCGGCACCTGCGACGGCAACATGGACGAAGGCTCGCTGCGTGCCGACGTCAACGTCTCGGTGCGCCGGCCAGGGGGCGAATTCGGCACCCGCTGCGAAATCAAGAACATGAATTCGATCCGCTTCATCGGCCAGGCGATCGACTACGAGGCGCGCCGGCAGATCGCTATCCTCGAGGACGGCGGCAAGATCGATCAGGAAACGCGGCTGTTCGATGCCGTCAAGGGCGAGACGCGCTCGATGCGCTCCAAGGAAGAGGCCCACGACTACCGCTACTTCCCCGATCCCGATCTTCTGCCGCTGGAATTCGACCAGGCCTATGTCGACGCCCTGGCCAAGGCATTGCCGGAACTGCCCGACGACAAGAAGGCGCGGCTGATCTCCTCGCTCGGCCTCTCGACCTACGACGCAGCGATCCTGGTGTCGGAAAAGCCGATCGCCGATTATTTCGAGAAGGTAGCGGCCGGGCGCGACGGCAAGCTCGCCGCCAACTGGGTCATCAACGATCTGCTGGGCGCTCTCAACAAGGCCGGCAAGGACATTGAAACCGCTCCGGTTTCGCCCGACCAGCTCGGTGCGGTCATCGACCTGATCAAGGAAGGCACCATCTCCGGCAAGATCGCCAAGGACCTGTTCGAGATCGTCTGGAGCGAGGGTGGTGATCCTCGCCAACTGGTCGAAAGCCGTGGCATGAAGCAGGTCACCGACACCGGCGCCATCGAGAAGGCGGTCGACGAGGTGATCGCGGCCAATCCCGACAAGGTCGAGCAGGCACGCGCCAAGCCGACCATGGCCGGCTGGTTCGTCGGCCAGGTGATGAAGGCGACCGGCGGCAAGGCCAATCCGCAGGCCGTCAACGATCTCGTCAAGGCCAAGCTGGGCATCGAGTAAAGGCATGTTCGTCCGCACCGCCGGGGATCGCGACCTCGCAGCCGTCCGGGCGTTGCTAGTCGAAACATGGCATGCCACCTATGACGCGATCTACGGCGCCGAACGGGTCACCGAGATCACCAATGAATGGCACTCCGTCGCTTCTTTGAAGGCCAGGCTGGTCAAGCCGAGCAGCGAGTTCCTCGTTGCCGATGACGGCAAGCGCATTGGCGGCATGGCCTTTGCCGAAGCCGTCGGTGACGGCGGCGTGGTTATGCTCAGGCAGCTCTATGTGCTTCCTGCGCTGCAGGGCCGAGGCATCGGCGGCATGCTGCTCGACGAAATCATCGAGAGTTTTCCGGAAGCCCATGGGATTCGGCTCGAAGTGGAAGAGAAGAACACCCGCGCCGTAGCCTTCTATCGGGCCAATGGCTTCGTCCAGGCCGGCCGCACCGACAATTGCGGCTCCGCCGGTTCGGCCATCCCGGCGTTGATCTATGAACGGGTACTTGCTGCCTGACCACCGTGGCGGCGTGATCACCTTCGCGCGAGCGCCCGCCCCGGGCTCCGTTTTCGTTTGACGGCCCTGTTGTCCGCCACCAAAGCTGCTTAGGCCGACCCGCTCGAAGCCGGAATAACCTGACACGCGCGGGACGGCTGGGGGAAAACCATGCCAAGCCTGCCGGAACTGATGCCGACCGAGGTGTCGGACGAAACCTTTGGCGGCGTCACCTATCACATAGCGGGCGAACTGGTGCCTGTGCTTTCCGTCGACGTGACGCGGATGCCTGTCTATTTCGAGCACCACATCCTGCTGTGGAAAAATTCCACGATCACCATCGGCCTGAAATCACTGAAGGGGGCGCTGAAGCGCATGATGGCCGGCATGCAGATCTTCGTCACCGAGGCGTCGGGAGCGGGCATCATCGCCTTCAGCCGCGACGGACCCGGTCACATCGTGCCGATTCACCTGCGGCAAGGCGAGGAGATCCAGGTGCGCGAGCACCAGTTCCTGGCCGCCACAGGCAATGTCGACTACACGTTCGAGCGTGTACGCGGCCTGGCGACGATGCTGTTCGGCCAAAGCGGCTTCTTCATCGACCGGTTTCGCGGCGATACCGGGGACGGCATCGTCTGGCTGCACGGTTACGGCAACGTTTTTGAAAAGACGCTCGCTCCGGGCGAAACCATCGACATCGAACCCGGCGGCTGGCTGTTCAAGGATGCCTCGGTCAGGATGGAAACCAAGATCGACCGGCTGTCGAGCGGCTTCTTCGGCGCCAACATGAATTTCATCGTCAACCGCTTCACGGGTCCGGGCAGGGTCGGCATCCAGTCAATGTACCTGCATATGCCGACCGAGGAGTAGGCTGGGAAAGCCGCAAGCGGGACGGGTGAAGGCCAGGATCAGCGCGACCGCAGCGGTGGCGACAGTTCGCGTATCAGCAATTCGAGTTCCCGCTGTGTGCTTCGCGCTGGCAGCGTTGAGACTACAAACAGCAATCGAGAGTGCAGCCGATCAGGCGGTGGAAACGTCCACATTGTCGATCAGCCTGGTTTTTCCCAGCCAGGCGGCGGCGAGGACGCGGCCCATTCGGTCGTGCCGCCATGGCGCAAGGGTCAGGCTTTCGCGGGCTTCGACATAATCGACTTTCTGGAAGCCGGCGACGATCAGGGCTCGGCTTGCTTCGGCGATCGTTTCTTCCTGACCTGCGCCCGCCGCCAGCGCCGTTGCCGCCTTGCGCAGGATAAGGTTGAACTGGCGGGCGGTCTGGAGTTCGGCTTCATCGAGATAGGCGTTGCGTGACGACATGGCGAGGCCATGCGCGTCGCGAATGGTCGGTGCGCCGATGATCTCGACGGGCAGGTCGAGGTCGCGGCAAAGCTGCTTGACGACGCAAAGCTGCTGATAATCCTTTTCGCCAAAGATGGCGAAGTCGGGTACGGCCTGCAGGAGAAGCTTGGCCACCACTGTGGCGACGCCATCGAAAAAGGTGGGTCGAAAGTCCGTTTCGAGCCCGGCTGACGGACCGCCGACCGAGATCTTCGTCGCGAAACCGGCGGGATACATCTCGTTGACATCAGGCGTGAAGGCGAGATCGGCCTTGGCCGTCGTCAGCATATCGAGGTCGCGGGCCAACTGGCGCGGGTATTTGTCGAGATCCTCGCTCGGCGCGAACTGCGTCGGATTGACGAAGATCGACACCACGCATCGATCGGCTCTTTCGAGGGCGATCTTGATCAGCGAAAGATGCCCGTCATGCAATGCGCCCATGGTTGGCACCAAGGCGATGCGCTGCCCATCGCGCCGCCAGTCGCGGATGCGTGCGCGAAGCTCGGCAACGCTGTCGACGACGTCGGGCCGGCTCATGCTTCATCCCCGCCATTTGTTTTTGAAAAGACATGGGCACGGCCAGGGAATTCGCGGTCCCGTACCTCCGATGCGTAGCGCTCGGCGGCATGCGCGATCACGCTGCGCAGATCGGCGTATTGCTTGACGAATCTAGGCACCCGGTCGACGCTCAGCCCGACCATGTCGTCGATGACCAGGATCTGGCCGTCGCACTCGCTGCTGGCGCCGATGCCGATGGTTGGAATGGCGATGCGGCCGGTGATGTCCGCGGCGACCGTCTCGATCGTTCCTTCAATGACCAGGGAAAACGCACCGGCCTTCTCGACCGCGAGCGCGTCGGCGATCAGGGCGGCAACATTCTCGTCCGTCCGGCCCTTGATCTTGTAGCCGCCGTCTTTCTCGACCGATTGCGGCTGCAGGCCGATATGGCCCATGACCGGGATACCGGCGGCCACGATCGCCGCGATCTGAGCGGCCATGTCGACGCCTCCCTCGAGTTTCACCGCCTGGCAACCGGTCTCGCCAACGATGCGCCGCGCCGAGGCCACGGCTTGCGCGGCTGAATCCTCATAGGTGCCGGCCGGCATGTCGACGACGACGCAGGCCCTGGCCGAGCCCCGCATCACGGCCTGGCCGTGCGCGATCATCATCTCCAGCGAGGCGCCCAGCGTCGTCTCATGGCCATGCAGGACCATGGCGACGCTGTCGCCGACCAGGAGCAGGTCGACATGGGGATCGAGCAGGCGGGCGATCGGGTAGGTGTAGGCGGTGAGGCAGACGATCGGCGTGCCGCCCTTGCGGCGGCGAATCAGGTCGGCACCGATGCGAATGTCGGTGGTCGGCAATTGCGTGGCCAATCGTCGCCTCCTTTAGCCCCCGAGGCGGAGAGGATTTCCGCCTGGGCGCGCAGAGCTTTAGAAAGAGCGGCAAGGCTTGGCAAGCGTGCATCCGGCCACCCCAGGGATCACAGGCCCAGGGATCACAGGCTTGTGTCGGGTCCCTGGCGCGCCATTTGCGCGCTCCCGCGGCAAAACCCTTGCCTTCCCGAGGGCCTGACGCCATAAGCAGGAAAGGGGCGCCACCAGCGCGAGGGTTCTGAGATGAAGACTTTCCTGACGCAGTTTTTCACCTGGTGGAACAGCCAGACGCTGGGAACGCGCCTGCACACCTGGCGGTACGGCAAGAGGGTCGGCCAGGACGAGGCCGGCAATGTCTACTATGAAGGCGGTATCGATTCGGAAGGCCGTACGCGCCGTTGGGTCATCTACCGCAACTATTCGGAAGCGTCGGCCATTCCGCCGGGCTGGCACGGCTGGATTCACCATCGTGTCGATGTCGCTCCCCCCAGCGACGACTACCGGCCGCGCGACTGGCAAAAGCCGCACCTGCCCAATCTGACCGGCACGCCCGCGGCCTATCGCCCGAAGGGCTCGGTGCTGACCAACCAACATCGCCCGCAGGTCACCGGCGACTACGACGCCTGGACGCCGGGGTCGTAACGGCGCGGGTTTGTAACCGTAAGGTGCAGGCCGGTCCTTTATCGCCACAATTGGTGTTTAGCTGCTTGCTGATCAGAAAACGGCGACTAGCCTTGGCGATCGATGGAATCACCTGGGCGCGAACCACCGGTACCCCTGCATGAGCTTTTTCAACCTGATATCGACAGGCGGTCTGACGCTAGCCGCCAGCCTCGCCGTCAGCACCGTCGCCTTTGCGGCTTCACCCACACCTGCCGCCCCGGCGCCGCCAGCGGCAGCGGGATCGGATCGCATTGCCAACCCGGTCGCCGAGTTCGCCGGTATCGACAAGATCACCGGCCGCATCATCACCTTCGATGTCTATATCGACGAGACGGTGCAATTCGGCGCCCTGCAGGTGACGCCACGCGTCTGCTATTCCCGGCCGGAGAACGAGGAGCCGAAGACCGATTCCTTCGTCGAGGTCGACGAGATCACGCTCGACCGCAAGATCCGCCGCATCTTCACCGGCTGGATGTTTGCCGAAAGCCCTGGCCTCAATGCCGTCGAGCACGCCGTCTATGACGTCTGGCTGAAGGAATGCAAGCAGAAGTCGGATGTACCGGCGCCTGATGCTGGCAAGGCCGACGGAGCGAAAGCCGACGCCTCGAAGCCGGCCGCGACCAAGCCCGCCTCGGCCAGGCCCAAGCCCCCGGTCACTCCGGACGCGGCACAGCCGGACGACGCCGCGGAACCGGACACGACCACCGCCAACTGATCTCTTGGAACCGCCATGGCGGGCGCGCGTTGGAGCATCAAGACGTGCCCGGAGGATATGCTATGTCGGACAGCAAGCGGATCATGGCCAACAAGGCCGAGTTGTTGGAACTTGAAAAGGGGTTCTGGACGGGTGACAGTGCCTACTACGCCGCCAACGCGGACACCGAATGCCTGGTGGCGTTTCCGCGGATGGCCAAGGCGATGGATAATGCCGATCTGGCCGAGACCGCGACCAAGCCCAACCGCTGGCGCGATCTCGACATCGAGCTCAAGGGCATAATCGAGCCAGGCAGCGACATCGTCATGCTGACCTACGAGGCGCATGCGACGCGCGAGAATGGCGAACCCTACGCCGCACTGGTCAGCACCGGCTATGTCCACCGCGTCAACGGTTGGAAGATGATGTTCCATGCGCAGACGCCGCTCGAGGCCACCGCCAAGTAGGGCTTGATCCCTACGGAAAAAAGATCGCTTCGCCCTTCAGCGCGTCGGCCAGCATCTTCTCATACTTGCCGCGCGGCACGTCGACCGCGCCGAAGCGCTTGAGGTGCTCGGTGGTGAACTGCGTATCGAGGAGTGCGAAGCCGCGTGCCTTCAGGCGCTCGACGAGATGCACGAGACAGATCTTCGACGCGTCCGTCTCTTTGGAAAACATGCTTTCCCCGAAAAACACCCGCCCGAGCGAGACCCCATAGAGCCCGCCGACCAGACGCCCCCCCCGCCATGCCTCGACCGAATGGCAGTGTCCCATCCGGTGCAGTTGCACATAGGCTTCGCGGATCGGCGCGTTGATCCAGGTCGAGCGGCGCTCCTCGCGCTTTTCGGCGCAGCCGTCGATCGTCGCCTCGAAGTCGAAGTCGAAACGGATGTCGAACGGGTGCCTGCGGATCGTCTTCTGCAGGCTTTTGGGCGTGTGAAAGCCCTCGAGCGGAATGATGCCGCGCGTTTCCGGGCGCACCCAGAACACTTCCGGGTCACCAGCACTTTCGGCCATCGGGAACACGCCCGAGGCGTATGCCTTGAGCAGAAGGTCGGTGGGGATGCGATAGCCTGGCGCGTATGGACGGGTCATCGCGTCCCCGCGCTATTCGCCCTTGGCCAGATATTTTTCCAGCCAATGGATGTCGTAGTCGCCGTTGGCGATGTCGGCATTGCCGACGAGATCGCGAAACAGCGGCAACGTCGTCTTGATGCCGTCGACGACGAATTCGTCGAGCGCCCGGCGCAGCCGCATCATGCATTCGACTCGGTTGCGCCCATGCACGATCAGCTTGCCGATCAGGCTGTCATAGTAGGGCGGGATCTTGTAGCCGGAGTAGACACCGGAATCGACGCGGATTCCGAGGCCGCCGGGCGTATGAAAATGGGTGATCGTGCCGGGCGAGGGGGTGAAGGTGCGCGGATCCTCGGCATTGATGCGGCATTCGATGGCGTGGCCGTTGAACTTGATGTCTTCCTGCTTGACCGAAAGGCCGCCGCCGGAAGCGACGCGGATCTGCTCGTGGACCAGATCGATTCCGGTGATCGCTTCCGTCACCGGATGTTCGACCTGGAGACGCGTGTTCATCTCGATGAAATAGAACTCGCCGTTCTCGTACAGGAACTCGATCGTTCCGGCGCCCGAATAGCCGAGATCGGCAATCGCCTTGGCGCAGATGCCGCCGATGCGCGACCGTTCCTCGGCGTTGAGCGCCGGCGAATTGGCCTCTTCCCAGACTTTCTGGTGGCGCCGCTGCAGCGAGCAGTCGCGCTCGCCAAAGTGCACGCCGCCGCCGAAGCCGTCGCCAAACACCTGCACCTCGATGTGGCGCGGCTTCTCCAGGTATTTCTCGATGTAGACCGCGTCGTCGCCAAAGGCCGCGCCGGCCTCCGAACGCGCCGTCTGCAGGGCGATTTCGAGGTCCGCCTCGGTATGCGCCACCTTCATGCCGCGTCCGCCGCCGCCGGCCGACGCCTTGATGATGACGGGATAGCCGATCTCGGCGGCGATCCGCCTGGCTTCCTTTTCCTCGGTCACCGCACCGTCGGAGCCGGGCACCACCGGAATGCCAAGACGCTTTGCGGTGCGCTTGGCCTCGATCTTGTCGCCCATGACGCGGATATGGTCGCCGGACGGACCGATGAAGGTGATGTTGTGCGCCGCCAGGATGTCGGCGAACTTGGCGTTCTCCGACAGGAAACCGTAGCCCGGATGCACGGCGTCGGCGCCAGTGATCTCGCAGGCCGCGACGATCTGGTGGATGTTGAGATAGCTGTCGCGCGACGGCGGCGGACCGATGCACACGCTTTCGTCGGCCAGCCGCACATGCATGGCGTCGGCATCGGCGGTCGAATGCACCACCACCGTCTGGATGCCGAGTTCCTTGCAGGCGCGCAGCACCCGAAGTGCGATTTCGCCGCGATTGGCGATGAGGATCTTCTGGAACATCCGGCTCGCTCTACTCGATCACGACAAGCGGCATGCCGTATTCGACCGGCGTCGCGTCCTCGAACAGGATCGCCGTCACCGTGCCGGCGCGCGGCGAGGGAATCTGGTTCATCGTCTTCATCGCCTCGATGATCAAGAGCGTCTGTCCTTCCTTGACCTTCTGGCCGACCTCGATGAACGGCTTGGCGTCCGGCGACGGCGCCAGGTAGGCAGTACCGACCATGGGCGAAGGGACGGCGTTCTTGGACACGTCGACCGCGGCCGGGGCAGCCACGGCGGCAGATTGGGATGCCGCTGCCGGCGCATAGGCCGGTTGCGGTGCGGCGATCGCATGGACGGTGGGCGCCTGCCGCGACACCCGTACCTTCAGGTCGCCGAGTTCAACCTCGATCTCGGTCAGGTTGGTGTCGTTCAGTATGCCCGCCAGATCGCGGATCAGTTGCTGGTCAACACCGGTCTTCTTTATCGACATTTTCGAGCCTTCTGTTTGTTGGCCGGTCATAGGCGTGCGGCCAGCGCTTGCAGCGCCAGCGTGTAGCCGAGCGGCCCAAAGCCACAGATCATGCCGACAGCGACCGGCGCGACCATGGAGACGTGGCGGAACGGTTCCCGCGCGTGGATGTTGGAAAGGTGAACTTCGGCGACCGGCAGCGGCGCGATCGAGCGGATGGCGTCGTGGATGGCAATCGAGGTGTGGCTGTAGGCGCCTGGATTGATGACGATGCCGGCGGCCTTGTCGCCGGCTTCCTGGATCCAGTCGACAAGATCGCCTTCATGGTTCGACTGGCGGAAATCGATCTCGATCCCGAGCGCTTTGCCTGCCTGCTTGCAGTCGTCGGCGATGGCCGCGAGCGTCTTGCCGCCATAGATGCCCGGCTCGCGCTTGCCGAGCGCGTTGAGATTGGGACCGTTCAGGACGAAAACCGTTTTCAAAAAAGTCGACCTTTTCCGGCGCCGACGTCAAGCCGGCGCGCTGGGCCTCTATACCGGGCATAGTCGCCCGCGGAAAGAGCGCAAGTGCGTTCTTTCACTGTCCACAACAGGCCGAAACGTGCCCGTGAAGAAAACCACTCGCCGGTCAAAGCGCGGCTTTCGCCGCCTCGATCTTTTCGGCAAGCACTTCCTGCCCGAGCGCCCCGAACACGACCTCGTTGCCGACGACGTAGGAAGGGGTTCCGGTGATCTGCAGCTTGTTGGCAAGATCGTAAGTCTTGGAGAAGGCCTCGGGGATCGACGCGTCCTTCATCTTCTCGCGCAGCGTCGCCTCGTCGGCGCCGAGCGAAAGTGCGATCTTGATCGCGGTTGCCTCGGTGGCGCGCCCCTGGCCGCCGAGCAGCGCATTGTGGAACTCGCCGTACTTCTCCGGCATCATCAGGTGGAACGCCATCGAAACGACGCTGGCCTTCTGCGAGTCCGGGCCGAGGATCGGAAATTCCTTGAGCACGAAGCGCAGATCCGGATCGGACTTGGTCAGGGCCCGCATATCCTCGATGGCGCGTTTGCAGAAGCCGCAATTGTAGTCGTAGAACTCGACGATCGTTACCTTGCCGTTCGGGTTGCCGACGACGCCGTCGAAGGTGGAGTTGAAGATCTGGTCCTTGGCGTTCTTGATGACGCCGAGCGCCGCGAGCCGCTGCTCCTCCTTCT
The DNA here is from genome assembly GCF_004792065.1 of Mesorhizobium sp. M8A.F.Ca.ET.165.01.1.1. Lineage (NCBI taxonomy): Bacteria > Pseudomonadati > Pseudomonadota > Alphaproteobacteria > Hyphomicrobiales > Phyllobacteriaceae > Mesorhizobium > Mesorhizobium sp. M8A.F.Ca.ET.165.01.1.1. The sequence goes on from NZ_SRTH01000002.1 coordinate 742,644, forward strand.
GCTTGGCCTCGAGTGCGTCCTGCACTTCGAGCAGCACTTCCGGATTCTTCAGGAGATAGTCGCGGATGATTCCCTCGACCTCGGCGCGGTCGATTTTGGTATCGGCCACGGCCGACTGGGCAGGCTGCGCCGTCTGGACAGGCTGCGCCGTCTGGACAGGCTGCGCCGTCTGGACAGGCTGCGCCGTCTGGGCAGGCTGCGCCGTTCCGGCCTTCGCAACCTGCGGATTGCCGGCCACGAAACCGAAAGCCACCATGGCAAGGGCGACCGCAACCCCCGTGGTGCACAGCAGCAGTGCCTTCTTCATCGTTCTCGTTCCTTCTGCCTGTTTTCCGGTCTGGCTGTGTCGCAGCACACGGCCGGAGGGTTCATGAGTTTACTGGCTCTTGCCTGATGATTTGTAGTTTATGATGTCCTGGGCGCGTATCCAGCGCGGCTCGCCGCGCTTCATCTGCTGTTGCGCCCGCATGGCGAAGATCTTCGCATCCTTGTAGTTACCGGAATAGAAATGGCCTTCGGCGGTGGCAAGCTCGGCGCCCGGTATGTCTCCCAACTCGCCGTAAGCCTGCGCCAGATAACGATAGCCGGTGGAGTTTTCCTTGTCGCGCCCCAGGCCATTGTTGATCTGCACGACAGCTTTCTTGAGCGAGTCGGGCGTGCCGACCGCCATCAGCGCCTGGCCAAGCGAGACAGGCAGCAGGCCGGACCGTGCCGGATCGAGGCTGACAGCCTTGGCGTAGGCGTCGGCCGCATCCCTAGGCTTGTTCGCCTTCATCAATATATCGCCGCGCAGTTCCTGGAAGTAGGCATTCTTGGGCTGCGCCTTGATCAGGGCGTTGGTTTTGGCGAGCGCCGCGTCGAGGTTGCCGTAGAGATAGGTCGACTGGGCATCGCCGTATAGCGCCGCCATGCCGCCGCGCATCTTTTGTATCAGCCGCGCCGCGGCGGCCTGGCCTTCCATGTAGACGGCAATCTTCACCCGCATCATGTCATGGCGCTGCTGCAGCGTCGGCGCGTCGAGCTTGTCGACATTGGGGCTCTGCTTGACCAGCACCTCGAGATTGGCGATGCGGTCCTGCGGCATCGGATGGCTGATCCGGTAGGGATCGACCTGCGCGCCTGACAGCGACAGCGCGGTCTGGAAGCGGTGGAAGGTCTTCAGCATGCCCATGCCGGACTGGCCGGTGGCATTGAGATAGGTGATGGCCGAGCGGTCGGCCGTGATTTCCTCGGTGCGCTGATAGGCGAGGATGCTGCGCTGCGCCATCTCGCCGCCGCCAGCCGCCACGCCCATGCCGGCCCCGGCAAGGCCGCGGCTGTTTGTCGTCGCGCCGGCGACCATGGCGCCGGCACCGAGCAAGGTGGCGATGATGGCCATGGTCTTGGCGCGTTCGAGTTGCTCGCGCAGTTTCTGCTGGTGGCCGCCGGCGATATGCCCGGCTTCGTGCGCGATGACACCAATGATTTCATTCGGTGTTTCAGCCGTCATCAGCGCGCCGGTGTTGATGAACAGCCGGCGCCCGGTGACGAAGGCGTTGAAGCTGGAATCATTGACCAGCACGATGTCGATGCCGTCATTCGCCAGCCCGGCCGCCTTGAAGATCGGCCGTGCATAATCGCGTACCAGAGCTTCGATCTCGGCGTCGCGTACCACTGGCACGCCCTGGGCGAAGGCGGTCACCGAACCGGCCACTGCAACCGCGGCGGCAAGCGAGATCGTCGCGAAGACACGCGCTGCCCGGGCAATCGTCGATCTGGGTCGGCTCAACATAATGTGTCCACTGGTAGACGAGCGGGCGAAAGATGAAAAGTCGGCGCCTGAAAAACTTCCTCAACTTGTGATCCTCACATCAATCGGGCATTTGTGCGGCGCATGCGTCAGGACCTGGCGCGCTCAATCCTCGCAACAGGGGTAAAAATGGTCGTTTCGCTCTCCCATCGCGGCAATGTCGAGCCGTTCCACGCCATGGATGTGCTGGCCGAAGCGAACCGGCTGAAGGCACAGGGCGTGCCGGTGATTTCCATGGCGGTCGGCCAGCCATCCGATCCGGCGCCTGTCAGGGTTCGCGCCGCCGCGGCCAAGGCGCTGGAGGTTGGACGCATCGGCTATACCGACACCTTGGGCCTGGCCCCGCTGCGCAAGGCGATCGCGGGGCATTACGCGGATCACTACGGCCTCGATGTCGACCCTGGCCGGATCGCGGTGACCACCGGATCGTCGGCGGCCTTCAATCTCGCTTTCCTGGCGATGTTCGATCCCGGCGACCGGGTCGCCATCGCCGCGCCCGGCTATCCCGCCTATCGCAACATCATGGCAGCCCTTGGCATCGACGTGGTCGAAATCGAACTCGGCGACGCGGCTTATCTGCATGCCGGTCATCTGCAGGCCGCGCATCGGGAGAAGCCTCTGAAGGGCGTGCTGTTTGCAAGTCCGGCCAATCCGACCGGCGCCGTCATACCGGCCGACGAACTGGCGACCCTGGTCACCACGGCGGAATCCCTCGGCATCGCCGTCATTTCAGATGAGATCTATCATCGGCTTGCCTATGGGGCCCCAGACACCACGGCACTCGCCTTTAGCAACAGCGTGACGGTGATCAACTCGTTCTCGAAATACTATTGCATGACCGGCTGGCGCATCGGCTGGATGGTGTTGCCGGAAGACCTCGTGCGGCCGGTAGAGCGCATCGCCCAGAGCCTCTACATCTCGCCGCCGGAGCTGTCGCAGATCGCGGCGATCGAGGCCTTTGCCGCAACCGAGGAATTGCAAGCGGTGAAGCGGCGCTATGCCTGGAATCGCGAGCTTCTGATGAAGCGCCTGCCGGAGCTGGGTTTTCCCCTGACGGCGCCCATGGATGGCGCCTTCTATGCCTTTTGCGATGTCACCCGGCACAGCAATGACAGCATGGCCTTTGCCCGCAAGATGCTGGCCGAGGCGCATGTGGCGGCGACGCCCGGCCGTGACTTCGACACCCGGGCGGGCCACCGCACGATGCGGTTTTCCTATGCCGGCAGCCACGACGACATGGTCGAGGCGATGGCGCGCATCGAACGCTGGTTGAGGTAGCGCCATGCCGGAGCTCGAACAGGCGCTGGCGGAAGTCGCGGCGGAAATGGCTGAACGCACCGATCGCGGCGATGTCGCGACCTACATTCCCCAACTGGGCAAGATCGATCCAAAGAAATTCGGTATCGCGGCCGTCACCAATGACGGCGGCGTGCTGGTGGCTGGCGATGCCGACCAGGCTTTTTCGATCCAGAGCATCTCGAAGGTGTTTACCCTGACGCTGGCGCTCGGCAATGTCGGCGACGCGCTGTGGAAGCGGGTCGGGCGCGAGCCGTCCGGCAACCCGTTCAACTCGATTGTCCAGCTCGAGCATGAGAACGGCATTCCGCGCAATCCGTTCATCAATGCCGGCGCTATCGTCATTTCCGACATCCTGCTTGCCGGCCACCAGCCGCGCGAGGCGATCGGCGAGATCCTGCGCTTCATCCAGTTCCTCTGCGACGACGAGACCATCATCATCGACCGCGAGGTCGCGGCTTCCGAACGGGCCACCGGCTACCGCAACTTCGCACTCGCAAATTACATGAAATCCTTCGGCAATCTCCATCATGCGCCGGAATTGGCGCTGGGCGTCTATTTCCATCATTGCGCCATCGCCATGAGCTGCCGGCAACTGGCAATGGCCGGTCGCTTCCTCGCCAATGGCGGCAAGAACCCGGCGACCGGGTATCAGGTGGTGTCGGCGGAGCGGGCGCGGCGCATCGGCGCCATGATGCTGACCTGCGGCCACTATGACGGCTCCGGCGATTTCGCCTTCCGCGTCGGTATTCCCGGCAAGAGCGGCGTTGGCGGCGGTATATTGGGTATCGTGCCGGGGGTCGCCTCGCTTGCCGTCTGGTCGCCCGGCCTCAACGCCAACGGCAATTCCAAGCTGGGTTCGATCGCGCTGGAAAAGCTCGCCAGGATGATGAACTGGTCGATCTTCGCGCCATAGCGATCACGACCTGCCGGATATGAAAAATCCCGCGCCGTTCGTTTCGATCGGCGCGGGATTCTTTTTGTCAGAAAATCAATTCAAGAATTTGAAAAGCCTAGAAAAAGCCTTTCCGCTGCCACCAGCCGGCACGCTTGGGCTTTTCTTCGGATTCGGCTTTGGCTTCCGGCTCATCGGCGACGGTCGAGGAAACCACCGGTACGACAGGTGTATCGGCGGCTGCCGCCTTGCGGCGTGATGGCCGGGCCTTCGGTGTCTCCCCGGCGACCGCTGCCTCGTCCGATGCCGTGGCTGGCGTCGCGGCGGCTGCCTGAACGGCCGCTTCCGCGGTCGGCTCCTCGGCCACAGCCTCGGCGGCTGCCTTCTTGGGCTTGGCTGCGCGCCGCGGCTTCTTTGGCTTTTCGGTGCTAGGCACCTCGTCGCTCACAGTAGCCGCCGGCTCTTCGGCGGCCGCCGCAGCCACCGGCTCGATCGACACAGGCTCGCTTAGCGAAGCGTCAGCCTCGGCAGGCTCGGTCGTTTCGCCGGCTGCCGCCTCCGTCTCGCCTTCACCGTCTTCGCGACGGTTGCGCTTGCCGCCGCGCTTGCCGCGCCGGCGCTTCTTGCCTTGGCCATCGTCGGATGCTTCCGCCGTTTCGACGGTCTCCGTTGCGGCGACCGCAGCGTCGTTGTCCAGCTCGACATCGTCATGGTCCGCTGCGCTTTCCGACGCAGAGAGGCCGTCCTCCGAGGTGGAATGGGGCGCGCCGTCGGTCGGGGCTCCATGCTCGCGGTCGCGATCCTTGCCGCCGCGCCGCCTGCGACGCTTGCGGCGCTTGCGGTCGCGGCCTTCGCCTTCCTCGCCGGATCTGGGCTGCTGATGCTGCGCCGGCTGGGCGTGCCGTGGCTGCTCGGCCTGTACCGGCGCTTCGTCCTCCTCCTCGGCGACGACGATCTCGTCCTCGGGCTCTTCCGGCTCGACATAGGCCGGCAGGCTGCGCGCCTCGACGAAACCTTCCGGCTTTTCGGCCAGCGCGCCGCGGAAGATCGCGTAGTGCTGGGCACCAACCGTATCGTCGGCCTCGATGGTGACGGTCAGGCCGAAGCGGCTTTCCAGTTCCACCAGCGTGCCGCGCTTGTGGTTGAGCACGTAGAGCGCGGTCGCGGCCGGCGTGCGCACCGTGATGTGGCTGCGCGAATCCTTGAGCAGGAACTCCTCGATCGCCCTTACCACCATCAGCGCCACCGACGAATCGGAGCGCACATGGCCGGTGCCGCCGCAATGCGGGCATGGCTTCATGGTCGATTCCAGCACGCTGGCGCGGATGCGCTGACGCGACATCTCCATCAGGCCGAAATGCGAGATGCGGCCGACCTGGATGCGGGCGCGGTCGTTCTTGAGGTGATCCTTCAGCCGCTTCTCGACGGAGCGGTTGTTGCGGTTCTCCTCCATGTCGATGAAGTCGATGACGATCAGGCCGGCAAGATCGCGCAGCCGGAGCTGGCGGGCGACTTCCTCGGCCGCTTCCAGATTGGTGTGGAGCGCGGTGTCCTCGATCGAGTGCTCCTTGGTGGAGCGTCCCGAATTGACGTCGATGGCGACCAGCGCTTCGGTCTGGTTGATGATGATGTAGCCGCCGCTCTTCAGCGTCACTTGCGGCTGCAGCATGCGGTCGAGCTGCGCCTCGATGCCGTTGCGCACGAAGATCGGCGTCGTATCGCGGAACGGCTGAACCACCTTGGCGTGGCTCGGCATCAACATGCGCATGAAGTCCTTGGCTTCGCGGTAGCCCTCGTCGCCGGAAACCAGGATCTCGTCGATATCCTTGTTGTAGAGATCGCGCACCGAACGCTTGATCAGGCTGCCTTCCTCATAGACGAGGGCAGGGGCGGTGGACTGGAGCGTGAGATTGCGCACGTTCTCCCACAGCCGCATCAGATATTCGTAATCGCGCTTGATCTCCGCCTTGGTGCGGCTCTCGCCGGCGGTCCGCAGGATGACGCCCATGCCTTGCGGCACTTCTAGATCGGCGACGACCTCCTTGAGGCGCTTGCGGTCGACCGCGCTGGTGATCTTGCGCGAAATGCCGCCGCCGCGCGCCGTGTTCGGCATCAGCACCGAATAGCGGCCGGCAAGCGACAGATAGGTGGTGAGCGCTGCACCCTTGTTGCCGCGCTCTTCCTTGACGACCTGCACCAGCAGGATCTGCCGGCGCTTGATCACTTCCTGGATCTTGTACTGGCGGCGCACCGGCTTGCGGCGGTTGCGCACTTCCTCGAGCGCATCCTCGGCGCCAACCGATTCGATCTCATGATCGTCCGGATGGGAAGAGGATACTTCCTCGAGCATCCCGCGGTCATTGTCGACGGAAGTGGCTTCGCTGCCCTGTTCCGCCTGCGGCACGGGTTCGGAAATCACGTCGCCTTCGACGGAGGCGGCGATCGACTTGGGGCCACCGTCGCTGGTTTCGCCTTCATCCTGTTCGGAAGAACCCCCGTTATCTTCGGATGCCCCGTTATCTTCGGATGCCCCGTTATCTTCGGATGCAACGTCACGTTCCGATGCACCGGCGTGTTCCGAGGCATCGGGTTCCATGGTTCCCGAAACGTTGGACATGTCCTCGGCGACGGCATCCGCGCCATTGTCGTTGTTTTCGTCTGTCTCGCCGGCGACCTCGTTTGCCTCGCCGGAATCGGCCGTGCCGGCATCGCGCCTGTTTTCACCACGGTCGCGGCTCTTGCCGCCGCGCCGGCGACCGCGCCGCCCGCGATCCCGGCTCTGGCGATCGTCGCCTTCGCCGTCCTCGTTCTCTTCGTCCTCGGCCTCCTGCGCTTCAGCGCGCAGCAGTGCCTGACGGTCGGCGACCGGAATCTGGTAGTAGTCGGGGTGTATTTCACTGAAGGCGAGAAAACCGTGACGGTTGCCGCCATATTCGACAAAGGCTGCCTGAAGGGAGGGTTCGACGCGCGTTACGCGGGCGAGGTAGATATTTCCTTTGAGCTGCTTCTTGTCCTGCGATTCAAAGTCGAATTCTTCGATACGGTTACCGCGTACGACGACAACGCGTGTTTCCTCCGGGTGGGAGGCGTCTATCAGCATTTTGTTGGGCATTATTTCGTTTCCCCCCGGCAGCCGTCAGCCGCAGCTGGCGGGGCAAAGCCCGCTGCTGTGTGTCTGGATGAGAGTGGGTGCCGGATAATTGAACGTCCGCCGGACGGTGCCTGCGTGTCATGGCGGTGCCGCCCGCAGCCATATTGGCGCGGTTTGATGCGGACGTTTCCATGATTGCGCTTGAAGCCATCGTCACCAGCAGAACCTTTTGAACCAAAGCCCGGAAACCGGACCAGCTTGTTTGCTCATACAGAGCCGGCGCGGGAACAACCCGGCCGTTTTCCTCACGCAGGCGATTCCCCCGCCACGGGAGCACACCTGCGAAATTCGTCGCAATCACCTGAAGCCTTTTCGCGTGAAGCGAAAGGAGCCGCCTTTCATCTGACCCTGTAGCAGGAAGCTGCGGAGGAGGGCGGTTCCAGGATTGCAGTGATCCACCATCGCTTTTATGATTTGGCGGGTTGGAAGGCAACCCCGATTTCCGATGCCGGCAAAAAGCAGTTCCGTAACGTAAGCCTGGGTCCGAACCTTGCATGAAAAGGCTTGGTTAACCTTCTCTGGATACCAATCGTTAATCGAATTCGCGGCCTGACCGGCGCGTCGATGAAATGAACGGGCGCCGGGCGCCAAACCGGGAGCGACTGGAAGAGAGATGGGACTGGCGGACTTCACAGACAAGGGATGTCGTGTTGGCGGCCAGAGTCTCCATGCCTTCTGCCTCGTGTTGCTGGTGGTGTTTTCGTCTGCCTTTTCCACGCTTGCCAGCGCCGCCGACACGACGCTTGTGGCGAGGGGCTACAAAATGGCCGGCGATGCCACCAAGATGCGCATCGTCATGGAGTTCGATCGCGAGCCTGACGTCAAATGGTTCCTGCTGCGCGGGCCCAATCGCCTTGTCATCGATCTTGCGAACACCCGATTTGCCGTAGATGCCAAGGATTTGAAGCCGCGTGGCCTGGTCAAGGGTGTGCGGCTGGGCGAACTCGGCGAGGGCGTCGCGCGGCTGATTCTGACCGGCAAGGGACCATTCGCCGTCGACAAGCTCGATGTGCTCAAGAATGAGGACGGAACCGGCTACCGCATTGCCGTCGACATGTCGGCGGCCTCCGAACGTGAATTTGATGCCGCCCTTGCCAACCAGGCGCTGACCACCGGTTCCACGGTTTCGACCGACAAGGGCGGCCGGGTCGGCACCGGACCTGTCTCCAATCCGGGCCACCGGTTCACCGTCGTCATCGACCCCGGCCATGGCGGCGTGGACGGCGGTGCCGAAGGCCTGAACGGCACCATCGAGAAGAACGTCACGCTGGCCTTTGCCACGGAACTGCGCGACAAGCTCGCGGCGGTCGGCAGATACGATGTCTTCATGACCCGTGATACCGATGAATACCTGCGCCTGGACGACCGCGTGCGCATCGCCCGCCAGCATGAGGCCGATCTGCTGATTTCGATCCATGCCGACACGATCAGCGTCAAGGGTATCCGCGGCGCCACTGTCTATACGGTCTCCGACAAGGCTTCCGATCCGGAAGCACAGGCGCTTGCCGACCGTGAAAATCTGTCCGACCAGTTCGCCGGCATGGTCATCAAGGACGACAACAAGGAAGTGACCGACATCCTGATCGACCTGATCCGGCGCGAGACGCACACTTTCTCGATGAGTTTTGCCCATACTTTGGTCGGTCAGCTCTCGACAAGCGTCGGCCTTATCAACAATCCGCAGCGTTCGGCCGGGTTCAAGGTGCTGAAGGCCCCGGACGTGCCGTCCGTGCTGGTCGAGCTCGGCTATCTCTCCAACGCCAAGGACGAGGCGCAACTGCTCGACACCGAGTGGCGCGGCAAGGCAGCGCAAAGCATCACCAACGCCGTCGCATTGTTCGCTTCCGCGCGCGCCGGGCCTGGAACCGGAGGTTGACGATGCCCGCGGCGCCTGCAACCAGAGGCGGCGTTGCGGGATGACAACACCCGGTGCTTTTATTTCAGGCTTGCGGCCTCGAAACGCGGCCCTGCCGTATTTTGTCCACATGGTGGCGACATGGGTTTTCGATTGCGGATTGGGACCGGCTCGAAAGCTTGCGTGGAAGGCGGCTTCGTTTAGGAAATTCCCGAACCAAGGACTGGAGCGGGTATGATTCGTCTCATTGGCTATTTCTTCGGCATCGGCACGACGCTGGCCCTCCTGGCCGCGGCGGGCGTGGCCCTCTACATCGGCCATGTGGCAAAGGATCTGCCCGACTACGAAGTGCTGGCCAAGTACGAGCCTCCCGTGACCACCCGCATCCATGCCTCGGATGGCGCGCTGATGGCGGAGTATGCACGAGAAAGGCGCCTGTATTTGCCAATCCAGGCCATCCCGGATCGCGTCAAGGCTGCCTTCCTGTCCGCGGAGGACAAGAACTTCTACAGCCACCCTGGTGTCGACATTACCGGGTTGGGCAGAGCGGTGATGACTTACGTTTCGGGTGGCCCCATGCAGGGCGGCTCGACGATCACCCAACAGGTTGCCAAGAACTTCCTGCTCACCAACGAGCGCTCCCTGGAGCGCAAGGCCAAGGAAGCCATCCTTTCGTTTCGCATCGAGCAGGCCTATTCCAAGGATCGTATCCTTGAGCTCTATCTCAATGAGATTTTCTTCGGCTTCAACGCCTATGGCGTTGCCGGTGCCGCACTGACCTACTTCGATAAATCGGTGAACGAGCTGACCGTGGCCGAGGCCGCCTATCTGGCATCGCTCCCGAAAGGCCCGGCCAACTACAATCCCTTCAAGCACGCCGACCGGGCAATTGAACGGCGAAACTGGGTGATCGGCCAGATGGTCGAAAACGGTTACGTTACGCCCGAAGAGGGCGCGAAGGCGAAGGCCGAGCCGCTTGGCGTTGCTCCGCGCCGCACCGGCTCCTACCTTTTCGCCGGCGAGTATTTCACGGAAGAGGTTCGTCGGCAGATCATCGCCCGCTACGGCGAGAACGCCCTTTATGAGGGCGGGCTGTCGATTCGCACCACCCTTGACCCGAAGGTCCAGCTCATTGCCCGCAAGGCGATGCAGAACGGATTGATGAAATACGATACTCTGCGCGGCTATCGCGGGCCGGTGAAGACGATCGACGTCTCCGGCGACTGGGGTGTGCCATTGGGCGCCGTCAAGGGGCTGGAAGACGTTCCCGAGTGGTCGCTTGCCGTCGTGCTCGACAGTTCGGCATCCGGCCTGTCGATCGGCCTCCAGCCCGCGCGCCAGGCGTCGGGCGACATCGTCAAGGACCGCGTCGAAGGCACCGTCAGCAAGGACGACATGGGTTTCGCCATGCGCCATCTGGTCGATGGCAAGACGGTCAAGGCAAAGTCGCCGGCCGACGTGCTGAAGCCCGGCGACGTCATCTTCGTCCAGAAGAACGACGGTTCCGACAATGCCTACAGCTTGCGCCAGGTTCCCGAGGTGGAAGGCGGCCTGATCGCGATGGATCCGCACACCGGCCGCGTGCTGGCCATGGTCGGAGGTTTCTCTTATTCGCAGTCCGAATTCAACCGCGCCACCCAGGCCATGCGCCAGCCGGGCTCCTCGTTCAAGCCGATCGTCTATTCGGCCGCGCTCGACAATGGCTATACCCCGGCCTCGGTGATCATGGACGGACCGATCACCATCCAGAGCGGCAACACCACCTGGACGCCGAAGAACTATGACGGCACGGTCGCCGGTCCGGCAACGCTGCGCTCCGGTATCGAGAAGTCGCGCAACCTGATGACGGTGCGCCTTGCCAATGACATGGGCATGAAGCTGGTCGTCGAATATGCCGAGCGCTTCGGCGTCTATGATCATCTGGCGCCATATCTGCCGATGGCGCTGGGTTCGGGCGAGACGACCGTCATGCGCATGGTTTCGGCCTATTCGATCATGGCCAATGGCGGCAAGTCGATCAAACCGTCGCTGATCGATCGCATCCAGGACCGCTACGGCAAGACGGTGTTCAAGCAGGATGAGCGTGGCTGCGAAGGCTGCAACGCGCCTGAATGGAAGAACCAGCCGGAGCCGGAACTGGTCGACAATTCCGAGCAGGTGCTCGATCCGATGACCGCCTACCAGATCACCTCGATGATGGAAGGTGTCGTCCAGCGCGGCACCGGCGCCACCATCGGCGAGCTTGGCCGCCACATCGCCGGCAAGACCGGCACCACCAACGACGAGAAGGACGCCTGGTTCATCGGTTTCACGCCGAACCTCGTGGTCGGCCTCTACATGGGCTACGACACGCCGCGCGGCCTTGGCCATGGCGCCACCGGCGGTGGTCTTGCGGCCCCGATCTTCAAGGATTTCATGCGCGTGGCGCTGGACGGCACGCCCAATGTCGACTTCAAGGTGCCTGACGGCATGAACCTGATCGCCATCAACCGCAAGACCGGCATGCGCGCATCCTCGGGCGATCCCGGCACCATCATCGAGGCCTTCAAACCGGGCACCGGCCCCGCCGACAGCTACTGGGTGATCGGCATGGGCGCCGATGGCTCCAACGCTTCCGGCGGCGCCCTGTCGCCGCAGGCCAACCAGGCCATCCAGGACGGCGGCGGCGGCCTTTACTGACGAATTCAAACGTCCAAATGGGTCAGCCTCGGGCTGGCCCATTTCGCTTTACACATGGCGGCACCGTCCCTATGTATCGCGCCGACCGAAGCGTCATTCAGCAACAGGACAAAATATCAGGCCATGCGCGCGGAAACGCAGAATATTGTCGACGAGATCAGGCAGGCGATAACCCTGCTGAGGAGGCATCTTTGACTGGGATCAGGCCATAAAGCGGCTTGAATACCTGAACGTGCGAGCCGAGGACGCCAGCCTCTGGAACGAACCGCTGGAAGCGCAGAAGCTAATGCGCGAACGCCAGGGCCTCGAGGAAGGCATCGCGGCGGTCAAGGGCCTGACGCAGGCGCTGGAAGACAATATCGGCCTGATCGAGCTCGGCGAGGAAGAGGGCGACGAAGGCGTCATCGCCGAGGCTGAGGCCGCGATCCGTTCGATGCAGGGCGAGGCCAAGGCCCGCCAGGTCGAGACGTTGCTCTCGGGCGAGGCCGACGCCAACGACACCTATCTCGAAATCCATGCCGGCGCCGGCGGTACCGAAAGCCAGGACTGGGCCTCGATGCTGTTGCGCATGTATACGCGCTGGGCCGAGCGCCGCCGCTTCAAGGTCGAGGTGCTGGAAGTGCATGACGGCGAAGAGGCGGGCATCAAATCCGCCACCTTGCTGATCAAAGGGCACAATGCCTATGGCTGGTTGAAGACCGAATCCGGTGTCCATCGCCTGGTGCGTATTTCGCCCTATGACAGCAATGCGCGCCGCCATACGTCCTTCTCCAGCGTCTGGGTCTATCCTGTCGTCGACGACAGGATAGAGATCGACGTCTCCGAATCCGACGTGCGCATCGATACCTATCGTTCGTCCGGCTCGGGCGGCCAGCACGTCAACACCACCGATTCGGCCGTGCGCATCACCCATATCGCCACCGGCATTGCCGTCGCATGCCAGGCCGAACGCTCGCAGCACAAGAACAAGGCCAAGGCCTGGGAGATGCTGCGCTCGCGCCTCTACGAGGAAGAGCTGAAGAAGCGCGAAGCGGTCGCCAACGCGACCGAGGCCTCGAAAAGCGATATCGGCTGGGGTCACCAGATCCGTTCCTACGTGCTGCAGCCCTATCAGCTGGTCAAGGATCTGCGCACCGGCGTCGAAAGCACAAGCCCGTCGAGTGTGCTCGACGGCGACCTCGACGACTTCATGGAAGCCTCGCTTTCGCAACGCATCGAGGGCGGCGCGGGAGAAGCGGTGGCGGATCTGGACTAGAATCCGGCATATCTTGAGGCGGGGATCGAACGGGATAAGTGCACCCTTGCCGAAGGGCCCCACAGGCTGATCCATTTCGGCGACGAGAGCAGCCATGATACGCATTGCAGCCGTTCCGGCTTGTTGCTCTATTCGCTCGTCTGCGACGGCGCCTATGTCCACGTCGCCATGGGCACGCTGGCTGACGATCCAACGATTCGGCCGACGGCGCATATCTAGTCGGCTCCAAGGCGCCGTGGTTCACCATCGCCGACGACCCGCCGCAATAGGAAGAGCACGCCGTCCCGGACGCATAGCCGGAACCAATCAGTCCCGGAATTCGTTGACTGCCATCTTGCAGACCCGGCGATGTCAACCTTCTGTTTACCAAGCCGGCGCACCCTTTAGAGCTGACTTATCGGCGCTCGGCTGCACCGTAGCCGAAGCAATTTCTTGCGCCGACCAAGGAATCAGCCCAGCATTCGGGCTGTAACAGAAGCATTTATGGCCGGACGCGGCATATCTGCGAGCTGACGATACGGCCACTGGGAAGACACGTTCCGGGAACGGGCAAGCGCAACGCTTGATGCTCGAAAGGAATGTTTCGATGTCTGCTGCCTCGTCTAGATCGGCCCAAGCCGTTCATCCGGCCGGCCGACTGCTGTTTTCCTTGTTTGCGATGGCGGCGCTGACGGCGCCTGCCTTGGCCCACGATGCCAAGCCCAGCCCGGTCCTGCCGCAGGGCTGGAGTTATCCCTTTGCTTGCTGTGCAAACTACGATTGCCGCACGACCCATTCGGGCGAGGTGCTGGAGAAACCCGAAGGCTATGTGATCGCCGGGACAGGGGAGGTGGTCCCGATGACCGACAGGCGCGTGAAGGACAGCCCCGACGGCGAATTCCACTGGTGCGCGCATCAGGCGGGTCTCGACGCGGGCAAGACCATCTGCCTGTTCGTGCCGCCACGCTCGTACTGACAAAGCAAGTGCATCGTCGCTTCGAACGATGACGATGCTCAGTCGCGATGGAGCATGCTGACAGGCAGTTGCCAGGAGCGCTTCTTTATGTTGCCCTGCCGCATGGGCGGTGGACAATGGAGAAGACTTCATGGCCATCAAGGGAAGCTGCCACTGCAAGGCGACGATATTCGAGGTCTCGGAGGCGCCGCAAACGGTGACGCAATGCACCTGTTCGTTCTGCTCGAAACGCGGCTCGCTTTGGGCCTACTATACGCCATCGCAGTTCAAGCTCATCACACCGCAGAAGAACGTTTCCTTCTACCAATGGGGTTCAAAGACCATAAAGCATGGGTTTTGCGCCACCTGCGGCTGCGGCACCTTCACCGAAACGCCGGACTGGTCGACCGGCGAGCCGGACTTCGACAATCCGAAGATCAGCGTCAACTCGCGGCTGTTCGACGATTTCGATCTCGACCAGGTCGAAGTGGTGGTCATCGACGGCAAGAATCTCTGGTAGCCCGTGATGGCGCTTCGTCAGGCAACTGGCTCCGGCGAAAAGCTGCAACGGCCACTTTTCCCGTTCCGTTTTTCGCCGCATTTCATGGTACAAGTCGCGCCAAGGGCTGATTTGGCGCCATCGTAAGGCGTGACTTGGAGAGGGACCATTCTATGAAAAAGACCGTGCTCGTCGTTATGGCGACGGCTCTGCTCGTGACTGCGTGCACCACCACCGATCCGTATACGGGCGACCAGAAGATTTCCAACACCGCCGCGGGCGCCGGTCTTGGCGCTCTTGCAGGCGCCAGCCTTGGTCTGCTTGCCGGCGGCAATGATCGCCGCAATGCGCTGATCGGCGCCGGCATCGGCGCGCTGGCTGGCGGTGCGATCGGCGCCACGATGGACCAGAACGAGGCGGAACTGCGCCGGCAGCTCGAAGGCACCGGCGTCAGCGTTACGCGCAGCGGCGACCAGATCATCCTCAACATGCCATCGGATATCACCTTCAACACCGACCAGGACGCGGTGAAGCCCGGCTTCTACCAGGTGCTTAATTCCGTCGCCCTGGTGCTGAAGAAGTTCAAGCAGACCACGGTCGATGTTTTCGGCCACACCGATTCGACCGGTGGCGACCAGCACAATTTCGATCTGTCGCAGCGCCGCGCACTGGCGGTCGCCAACTACCTGTCCGGTCAGGGCGTCGATCAGCGTCGCTTCGCCGTCACCGGTTTCGGCAAGACGCGACCCGTCGCCTCCAATGCCACGGCCGAAGGCCGGGCCCAGAACCGACGCGTCGAGATCCAGCTTTCGCCGCTCACCTGATTGTTCGGCAAGAAATGCGAAGCGGCCCCACATGGGGCCGTTTTTTGTTGCGCGGACTCGACCCCCTTCAGTGTGGTACTGGAAAATTAGCTAATTCTAAATAATAGCTTTCCCGCGGTCATGGAAAGGAATAGCATCGATGCTGTTCCAGAGGGGATGAGGCGGTACAACTGGCCGCGAAATCAGCACTTTCCGCCTCGGTCTTGCACGGCCAGATCATGAAATCTGGGAGGAATGCATGACAAGAACAATCAGCCTTGGACGCTACGGCGTCCTCGCTTTGACAAGTGTTGTAGGTGCCTGGTTGGGCCTCGCTGCGGCTCATGCCGAGGACGCCAACAAGGCCGACATCGAGGCCTTGAAGAAATCGCTTGTCAAATATCAGGACTACACCGCCGCCGTCCGCGATCTCTATCTGTCGACCGTCGGCTGCGTCTACTACAGCGGCGAAAAGATACCTGGCTCCATGGACTATCCGAAGGGCGCCATGGGCATCCATTTCGTCAACGTCCCGAGCGTCGGCCAGAAACTCGACCCGATGAAGCCCAACGTCCTGATCTATGAGCCGACCAAGAAAGGCCTGAAGCTGGTTGGCGTGGAATGGCTGGTGCCGCTAACCCCGGACATCAAGGCGCCGCCGAAGCTGTTTGGCCAAACCTTCATGGGTCCGATGGAGGGACACTATCCGCTTATTCCAAGGGAGTTCGTCCACTACGATCTTCACGCCTGGCTCGACGACAATCCGAACGGCATGTTCAGCCCGACGAATCCGAAGGTGAAATGCAACAAGGCCGAGTTTCCGATGCTGGAGAAACCGACCAAGATGATGCCCGGACCGATGTGACCTGGAGCGGACCAGCGTCCAAAAGAATCGCTGGCCCCCCAAAGCTTCGTTTCCAAGCAATTCACGACGGGAAAGCACCATACGGCTTTTCCTCGATTGCTCTTGGCTGCAGGGCGAAAAGGAAGGCAAGCCGGCTAGGCGGCTTGCTGGCTGGCGTCAGACCTTGGCGACGATGCGCATGAAGGCCGGCATGTCGTCGCCGAAGCCGACGGTGGTGTCATTGTCTTCCTGATGGTGGCGGGCAGGGCGGCTGTTGCTGCGCTGCGGCCTGGTGTCACCGCGCTCAGGTGCGCGCGGCTCATTGCGGTCGGACGATTTGCGCTCGGTGTTTTCCGAGCGGATCGCATCCTTGCGCGCGCGCCGTTCGACAATATCGGCCGTCTCGGCCACATCCGGCTGCGGTTGAGCAACCGCGGTCGCGGCATCTTCCTCGCTGCGTCTGCCGCGACGCTCGCCGCCCTTGTTGCGCGCGCCCCTGTCGTTGCGGTCCTCGTCCTTGCGGCCGGCGCGGCGCGGCGCGCCTTTGCCACGGCGCGGAGCATCGTCCTCGCCTTCGCTGGCAACCACTGTCGACAGGTCGCCGTCATGCCACTCGATCTTGTTGCCGATCAGCCGCTCGATGGCGTCGATATATTTGGTGTCGGACTTGGTCGCGATGGTGAAGGACTTGCCTGAGCGGCCGGCGCGGCCGGTGCGGCCGATGCGGTGGACATAGTCCTCGGCATGGATAGGCACGTCGTAGTTGAAGACATGGCTGACGTCGGGAATGTCGAGGCCGCGCGCGGCGACATCGGAGGCGACGAGATAACGCAGCTTGCCGTCACGGAAATTGGCCAGCATCTGCATGCGGGCGCGCTGGTCCATGTCGCCATGCAGTGCGCCGGCGTCGAAATCATATTTCAGCAGCGAGCGGAACAGCTCCGAAACCTCGATCTTGCGATTGCAGAAGATGATTGCGTTCTTCAGCTCCGCATCCTCGGCCTTGATCAGGTTGCGCAGCGTTTCGCGCTTGTCCCAAGGCTTCGAGCCCGATTTGACCAGTCGCTGGATGATGTTGGTGGCCGCCGACGCGGCCTTGGAGACCTCGACGCGAACCGGCGCGTGCAGGAATTTTTCCGTCAGCTTGGTGATCTCCGGCGGCATGGTCGCCGAGAAGAACAGCGTCTGCCGGGTGAACGGAATCATCTCGCAGATGCGTTCGATATCGGGAATGAAGCCCATGTCGAGCATGCGGTCGGCCTCGTCGATGACGAGGATCTCGACGCCGTTGAGCAGCAATTTGCCGCGCTCGCGGTGGTCGAGCAAACGACCCGGCGTCGCGATCAGCACGTCGGCGCCGCGCTCCAGCTTCTTGTCCTGCTCGTCGAACGACACGCCGCCGATCAACAATGCGATGTTGAGCTTGTGGTTCTTGCCGTATTTGACGAAGTTTTCTTCGACCTGCGCGGCAAGCTCACGCGTCGGCTCGAGGATCAGCGTGCGCGGCATGCGGGCGCGGGCGCGGCCCTTTTCCAGCCGGGTCAGCATCGGCAGCACGAAGGAGGCGGTCTTGCCGGTGCCGGTCTGGGCAATACCCAGCACGTCCTTGCCGAGCAAGGCGTGCGGGATCGCACCAGCCTGGATCGGGGTCGGCTGGGTATAGCCGGCATCGGTGACTGCGGAAAGCACCTTCGGCGACAGGCCGAGGTCTGAAAAGGTCAACGCTTCTTGAGCGATCGTCGTGTCTGAGGACAAGTGTTGCTGTCTTTGGCTGGTTCGGGGAAGCGCAACGTCATTCGTCGCGGCAAGCGCCACGCGCCTGCAAGATTGGTATTGCGATTAGGCGCAAGCCCGCGATTTGTCAACAGAAACGGGCAGGGTTGGCGCGATTGTGAAGTTGTAACCTTAATCGCGATGCTTAATCCGGCCGCTTGTCTGTGTGCCGGCTCAGTAACGGAACTGTTCGGCCAGGATGCGCTCGTTCCAGGAGTGATTGGGATCGAACAGCAAAGTCGCCGTGGCCGTCGGCGATTCCCGCACCGTAACCGAGGTCACCGCCTTGACCTCCGTGTGGTCGGCGGCAGCGTTCACCGGCCGCTTTTCCGGCTCCAGAATGTCGAAGCGCACGCTCGCCTTGTTGGAAAGCAATGCGCCGCGCCAGCGTCGCGGACGAAACGGGCTGACCGGCGTGAGAGCCAGAAGTGGCGCATCGAGCGGCAGGATCGGGCCGTGCGCGGAAAGATTGTACGCGGTCGATCCGGCCGGCGTCGCGATCATGACGCCGTCGCAGCTCAGTTCCTCCAACCGTACCTGGTCATCGACGCTGATGCGGATCTTGGCCGTCTGATAGGATTGGCGCCACAGCGCAACTTCGTTGATCGCCACCGCCGTGAGGTGTTCGCCGTCCGAGGTGGTTGCCAGCATCTCCAGCGGTCGGATCGTTTCGGCGACCGCAGCCGCGATGCGCTCGGTGAGCCCGCCGGACCGATACTCATTCATCAGGAAGCCGATCGTGCCACGGTTCATGCCGTAGACTTTCTTTCCCGTACCCATCGTTTCGCGCAAGGTCTGCAGCAGGAAGCCGTCACCGCCCAGCGCCACCACGACAGTCGCTTCGGCGACAGAACATTGACCGTAGCGCGCCGACAGGCTCTCCAGCGCCGCCTTGGCGTCCGTTGTGTCGGACGAGACGAAAGCGATGCTGTTGGCGGCTGTGCTCATGGCTTCCCGATCGCGACCGATTGGCGCCGGCAGGTACTGGCCGCGCCAGCGCCGGGGTAGCATGGGGCGGGCGGGTCTGCAAAGAGACCCTCTGCCAGTTCGCGCAGCGACGCGCGGCAGCGCCGCCGCACGGGGCGGTCGCGGTTGATGTCGTGGCGCGATCGAATGTGATCGTTAAGGTCGGGCTTAAGGCCTCGTAAAGCCGGATCGATCATGTTAGCCGGCATGGGTGGCGTGGGGCGCCCGCGGCACCGCCTTATCCTTCGGGACGCAAAGGACGCTGCGGTACGGTAGATTTGTGTGCATGATCCCGCGGATCCTAATGCCAGCGGGACATGCGCCAGCCAGACGAGGCCGACACATTGCCGGTAGCACGCCTGATCATCGTCTTTGTCATGTTGGGAAGTTTCGCGCTTGTCTTCGCTGAACTGGTGCGCCAGTCGGAACAAATGAGCGCCAGACCGGTTCCCACCGCGTCACGCTGCGGTGATGCCGCCGGGATGCCTTGCCCGCAAAGGGCCCTGTAGGCCGCCAGATACGCTGACCGATCGGCACCATCCGAGTATCGCCGAGCTCGACAGGCACCTGCCGTTATCCTGAGGTGGCAGATCACCGGCTGGCGCAAGACCGGTTTATTTCGCTCCCCGGCCGCCCCGCTGGGTGATCGGCGCTGCTGTACCCCATTGTTCGCCTCGTACCTCCGCCGGCGTCGCGTCCACCATCACCTGCACGTTGGCGCTGCCGCAAAATGTACTATCTGGCCAAATCGTCACAAAGATATTGACTGTACGTTTAGTTATAATTATCGCTTGTAACGAAAACAGAGTTGGCCAGCCGGTATGCGCCGGTGAATGGCTACGAAACAAAGGGGAATGTCTTGGCAGTCATCCGGCAAGGTCCGGTGCGTCGAGGTGCTGTGCGCCGATGGTTCCGCCAGACCCTTGAGGTTGCGGTCGGCGGATACGGCTTTCTTTCGTCAGCAGGAATGGACCCGAGGCGACGCCGCCGCCGGTCCCAACAATGGGAGCAACTCGCATGAACTGGAAACTGACCGCGGCTGCCGTCGGGCTGTCGCTGTTCGCCGTAACCGGCGTTGCCCGCGCCGATGGCGAACTCAACATCTATAATTGGGGCAATTACACCAGCCCGGACCTCATCAAGAAGTTCGAGGAGACCTACAAGATCAAGGTCACCGTGACCGACTACGACTCCAACGACACCGCGTTGGCCAAGGTCCGCCAGGGTGCTTCCGGCTATGACATCGTCGTGCCCTCGGCCAGCGTCGTGCCGATCTGGATCAGCGAAGGCCTGCTGCTGGAAACCGATCCCAACGCAATGGAGAATTTCAGGAATGTCGATCCCAGGTGGGTCGACGTTCCTTTTGATCCGGGCCGCAAATACACCGTTCCCTGGCAGTGGGGAACGACAGGCATTTCGGTGAACAAGTCGGTCTATGCCGGGGACCCCAACACGTCGGCGCTGTTCCTCGACCCGCCGGCCGAGCTCGTCGGCAAGATCAATGTCGTGCCCGAAATGGGGGACATCATGTTCCTCGCCATCGCCTATGAAGGCGGCCAGTACTGCACCAACGACATGCAGGTGCTGAAGAAGGTGCACGACAAGCTGGTCGAGGCGAAGGCGAAATGGCTTTCGCTCGACTATGCGGCGGTCGATGGCCTGGGCAGGGGCGATATCGCCGCCGGCGTCAACTGGAACGGCATATCGCTGCGCGAACGGCTGCAGAACGACAAGATCGTCTATGGCTACCCCAAGGAAGGCTTTCCGATCTGGATGGACAATGTCGCCGTCCTCAAGGACGCCAAGAACGTCGACAATGCCAAGCTCTTCCAGAATTTCATCATGGACCCGAAGAACGCCGCGATGATTTCGGCTTTCGCCCGCTATTCGAACGGGATCAAGGGCTCGGACGCCTTCATGCCCGACGATATGAAGAACGCGCCTGAGGTGAATATCCCGGCGGAGTTCGCCGCCAAGGGCCAGTTCATGCCGGCCTGCCCGCCGGATGTGCAGGCGCTTTACACGAAAATCTGGACCGACCTCCAGAAGTAGCGCCACCAGCCAAACCCAACAAAGAGCCACCGGGCCGCGATGCGCGGTCCGGTCACCTTCATGCCAAGTGCGATCACGTGATCGCGGGAGATTTTCGATGTCCGATCTCGACCTTTGCTACATGCCCGCCAGCGAGGCGCTGCGGCTGTTCAAGGCGAGGAAACTCTCGCCCGTCGAACTGATGCAGGCCACCATCCGCCGCGCCGAGGCCACCAAATCGGCGATCAACTGCTTCACCTTCACGCATTTCGAGGAGGCGATGAAGCTGGCCGCGAAAGCGGAGGCGAGATACGCCAAGGGCGCCAGGACCGGCGCGCTCGAGGGCCTGCCGATCGGCATCAAGGACGAGAGCTACATCAAGGGCAAGCCGACGTCGCATGGCTCGCTGCTGTCCAGGGATGCCATAAGCGGCCACACCTCGACGATGAATGAGCGCATCATCAAGGCCGGCGGCATCGTCCATGCGCGCACGGCTACGCCCGAATTCAGCTGCGCCGGTTATACCTGGTCGAAGCGGTGGGGCGTCACCCGCAACCCCTGGAACCGCGACTTCACGCCGGGTGGCTCGTCGGGAGGTTCGGCGGCAACGCTGGCTTCGGGCACGTCGTCGATCGCCACCGGCTCCGACATTGCCGGATCGATCCGCATTCCGGCGTCGGCCTGCGGTCTCGTCGGCTACAAGCCGCCTTATGGGCGCAACCCGGACGAGCCGCCCTTCAACCTCGATTTCTATTGCCACACCGGGCCGTTGGCCCGGAACGTCCGGGATGCGATCCTGCTGCAGAATGTCATGGCGGGGCCGAGTCCACTCGACATCGCCACGCTTCGCCCGAAGCTGCGGCTGCCGCTCGATTACCAGCCGATCAAGGGCTGGAAGATTGCCTTCTCGATGGACCTGGGCTCTTTCGAGGTCGATGCCGACGTCCGCGGCAACATGCTTGCCGCCTGCGACGTGTTCCGCTCGCTTGGGGCAACGGTCGAGGAAGTCGATCTCGGCTGGGATGACGGGGTGCTCAAGGCAGGAATGGCCTATCTGGAGCATCTTTTCGGCGCTTCGCTGTCGCAACTGCTTGCCGAGCACGGCAGCGACATGACCAGCTATGCCAGGCGGTTTGCCGAGGATGGGCAAAAATCCAAGGCCACCGACTTCGTCGCGACACTGGATGTGGCAGCACGGATGTATCAGACGCTGGGTCCGCTGCTGGAGACCTACAATGTGCTGATCTGCCCGACGAACGCGCTTCCCGCGGTGCCGGCGGAGTTCGACCAGACCACGGGAACCGTCGAGATCAACGGTAGAGAGGTGAACCCTTCGCTGGGCTGGGTGATGACGACGCCGTTCAACATGATGAGCCGCTGTCCGGTGCTTTCCATGCCGTCGGGGCGGGCGGCAAGCGGCGTGCCGACGGGCTTCCAGATCGTCGGCCGCACCTATAGCGATGCCGATGTCTTCCGGGCCGCGATGGCCTATGAAACGGCACAGGGGCAATGGTACACAAGCGCCGGAACGCGCCCATCGCTTTGATCTGGCGATGCAAGGGAAATTGACGAAGATGGTGCAACGCAAAGCTACGGCAAAGCGCACGGTCGCGACAGCCAAGGGCAGGGCTTCGGCCAATGACGCCGCGCCCAAGGACCGCCGCCGCGAGCGCGGCGAAGCCAGCGTACAGCGCATTCTCGACGCCACAATCGAGCTCATCGCTGAGGAGGGGCTGGCGAGCGTCACCATGCAGCGCATCGCCGAGCATGTCGGCTCGTCCAACGCCCTGGTGGTCTTTCACTTCCGCAGCAAGGAGAATTTGTTCAGGGCAGTGCTTCAGTATCTCAGCGATCAATATGACGCGCTGTGGCTCGCCCTGGTGCGGGCGCCCGGCCTGACGCCGGTCGAAAGGCTGCTGGGAGCAGTAGACTGCGCGCAACGCTTTGCCCGGCAGCATCCGAAATGGGTGTCGGTCTTTGTCGTGTTCTCCAGCGACCGCAAGAGCATGCAGATTTACAATGAAATCGGCCTGCCCAGCGATCTCGCCTACACCGCCGAAGCGCGGGAACTGCTGGTCGAGATTGCGCGCGACGGGGGTTACGGCGGCGTCGACATCCACACGCTGTCGGAGAGCCTGAATTACCTCGTTCACGGAGCATGGTACTGGGATCACCTCAACCCGTCCGGCCGCGACACCGACGTGCTGCGCAAGACCATGCTGCTGCTGCTGCATCAGGCCTTTCCACGGCATTTCGACTTGCTGCGGTAAACTCGCCCCTCAAGGGCTCTGCCGCAGATGGCAGCCGGCCTGCCGCTTCCGCGCCAGGTATTCGTCGATCAACTGGCGGTAGCGCACCTTTCCGAAGCTCGGGAAATGGCCGCCATGCACGACTGAGACGTCGAGATCGCGCATGGCGAGCAGTGTCGCCATGTAGTCGGAAATATCCGAGTGGTAGACATCATCGATCAGCGGGCCGTCATAGATGATGTCGCCGGACAGCAGGATGCCGGTCTTCTTCTCGTACAGCGCAATGCCGCCGGGCGAATGGCCTGGCGTGTGGACGACCTCGAAGGCGCGGTCGCCGAGATCGATGATGTCGCCATGCGCGAGCAGACGGCCGGCCGGCGCGGGCTGGATGCGGTAGCGTGCTGTTTCCCAGCCTTTTGGCTGGCGGTCGAACATCTCGTCGGTCGCATAGGTACCTGCAGCGGTCAATTCGTTGCGCGGATCGGCCAGGATTGCCGCTTCAGCCCCATGCACGCAGCGATCGGGGAATTCATGGTGGCAGCCGATATGGTCGAAATGCGTGTGGCTGGCGACGCAGGTCAGCTTGCGCTCGCTCACAAGGGGCACATGGGTGCGCAGGCTGAAATGGCCGAGACCACTGTCGAACAGGAGATCGCGGTCGCGGCCGCGCACATGCCACATGTTGCAGCGGAAGAACGGCTTGATCCAGGGCTCGTGGATCAGCGTGATGCCGTCGGCCATGCGGATGGTCTCGTACCAGTCCGGTGCGTCGATGACCGCGAGCATGCGCATGTTCAATCCGCCAGCAGGATGATCTGGTCGGTATCGCACGAAATCGCCACCGTGTCGCCCGGCCGGACAGTGGCGGTAGCGGGCAGCTTGGCGATGAACTGCAAGGAGGGTTCTTCGACGGACGTCGCAAGCATGCGCTTGAAACTGCCCTGGAAGACGACGTCGCTCACGTCCGCCTTGCCGAGCTTCGTGCCACCCGAAGTCGTGCCCAGCACGAGGTGCTCAGGCCGTATGGCCAATGCGGCCGCCGACCCCAACGGCAACGCACTGGGCAGCAACACCGGTCCGACCGGCGTCGCGACGGTGCTCGTCCTGTCTCCGGTCTCCACGACCGTGCCGGCAAGGATCGTGCTCTCGCCCATGAAGGTCGCGGAAAAGCGCGTCGCCGGCCTGGCATAGACGCGCTCGGGCGGCCCTTCGTCCTCGATGCGGCCGTCATTCATCACCACGCAATGGTCGGCCAGCGCCATCGCTTCTTCCTGGTCGTGGGTGACGTGAATGAAGGCGGTGCCGACGCGCTTCTGGATCGCCTTCAATTCATCCTGCATCTGGCGGCGCAGTTTGAGGTCGAGCGCGCCGAGCGGCTCATCGAGCAGGAGCACTGCCGGCTCGATGACCAGCGCGCGCGCCAATGCGACGCGCTGGCGCTGGCCGCCGGAAAGATGGTGCGGCTTCTTGTCGAAGGCGGCGGCCAGCCCCACCAGTGCCAGGGCTTCGCGTGCTTTTGCCGCCCGCGTCGCGCCGTCGACACCCTGCATGCGCAGGCCGAAGCCGACATTGCCGCCGACGCTCATATGCGGGAACAGCGCATAATCCTGGAAGACCGTCGTCGTCGGGCGCTTGGCCGGCGGCACGTAGGTACAGTCCTGGCCGCGGATGAGAACCTTGCCTTCGCTGGGGTTGACGAACCCGCCGAGAATGGAGAGCAGCGTCGTCTTGCCGGAACCGGATGGTCCGAGCAGGATCGTATAGCTGCCGGAATCGATCGTCAGCGAGACGTTTTTCAGCACGGGATGCTGGCCGAAGCGGTGCGAGACGTCGCGGATATCGACCAGGGGCGCGTTCATGCCGGCTTTCTCCGCCGCAGCAAGGTCAGTTCGAACAACACCACCAGCACGATCGAGACGGCAAAGACCAGCGACCCGACGGCGTTGGTCTTGGGGTTGAGGCCGGAGCGCAGCAGGTTCCAGATTTCCACCGGCAGCGTGGTGTCGAAGCGGGTGAGCAGGAAGGAGATAACGAACTCATCCCAGGAGAAGGTCATCGACAGGAAGAAGCCGGCGAAAATGGCCGGCGCCATCACCGGCACGCTGATCAGCAGCAGCACCTTCCATTCAGGCGCGCCAAGATCGCGTGCGGCGCGCTCGATGTTGATCTGGTGGTCGCCCATCTGGCTGTAGATGATGGCAAAGCACAGCGGCAGGTTGATCACGACATGGCCGATGCCGGCGGCAAGCAGCGACTTCGGCACGCCGGCCCAGTTGAACAGCACCAAAAGCCCCATGCCGATGATGAGGTAGCTCACCGTCAACGGCAGTGTGATCAGCCCGCGCAGCAGACCCGAGCCGGGCAGCACAAAACGCGCGAAACCCCAGGCCGAAAGGAAGCCGAGCGTGACGGCGGTGGCCGAGGAAAGCACCGCGACCGACAGCGAATTGACGAGTGCCGACGTCAGCCGCGTATCTGAGAGAACAGCCTCGTACCAGCGCAGCGACGGGCCGGTGAATGGCGGAATCGGAAAGGAGGTCGATTGCAGCGAGAACAGCACCAGCACGACGACCGGCAGGAAGATGAAGCCATAGACGGCAAGCGCGTAAATCCACGAAGCGATGCGGACAATCCTGTGCATGCTCAGGCCCGCTCGATCTTCAGCCAGCGGGCGCAGGCGAGGTAGGCAATGGTGACGACCGCCATCAGGATGATCGACAGCGCCGAGGCCAGCGGAAAGTCGCCGCGACGGCCGATCTGCATCATCACCAACTGCGGCATCAGAAGCTCGTTGTTGCCGCCGAGGATTTGCGGTGTGATGTAGTCGCCGATGCACAGCACGAAGGTGAGGAACGCGCCCACCATGATGCCCGGCAAGGTCAGCGGCAGGATGACATGCAGGAAGGTGCGCACCGGCCCGGCGCCGAGATCGGCGGCGGCCTTGCGGTAGCTCGGGCTGAGCTGCTTCAGATTGGCGAAGATGGTCAGCGTCAAAAGCATGACGAAGAAATGCACGAAGCCGGTGACGGTGGCCAAGCGCGTATTGGCGAGCTGCAGCGGCTCGCTGATCAGGCCGGAACCGGTCAACGCGCGGTTGATGACGCCGTTCTGCGCCAGCACCAGCAGCCACGAATAGGAGCGCACGACATAGGAGGTCCAGAACGGCAGCACGGCCAGCATCAGCGCCAGCCGCTGCCAGCGCTCCGGCACCTGTTCGGCCAGGATCCAGGCGAAGGGATAGGCGAGCAGCACGGAGACCACGGTGACGGTTGCCGTGACCTGCAGCGAGTTCACCATCGCCTGCCAGTAGGAGGGATTGCTGAAGAACTGGCTGTAGTTGGCAAGCGTGAAGCCGCCGTTCTCATGCGACGTGAGGCTCGAAAACCCCATGGCCACGAACGGGAGCACGAAGAACAGCAGCGTCCAGCCAAGTGCCGGCGTGACCAGCGCCCAGGGCAGGGCGCGGCCCGCCCGGTGCAGGGTACGCCCGCTGTTTCCCGCAGAGTTCATGAGCCGCGGTCGCTCATTTCGCCTGCAGCATTTCGGTCCACATGTCCTGCATCTTCTTGTCGAGGTCGGCATTGGGCGCCGGATAGGCCTGCGCACGGGCGAGGAAGCCAGGCTGCTCGTCGAAGCGCAAGACCTTCTTCTGGTCGTCGGTCAGTGTGGCCTTGGTGTTGGACGGCATGCCCCAATAGCAGGAAGAGGTGGCAAGCCGCGCCTGGCCTTCCGGGCTCATGATGTACTGGATGAATTTCAGCGCCATGTCCTTGTTCTTGGAATCCTTGAACATGGCGAGCGACTGCGACCACAGCACCGCACCCTCTTTCGGAATGGAGAAGTCCAGCGCCGGGTTTTCCTTCGCAAGGCCTGCCGTCACCCATTCGCCGCCGCCGACCAATATGTCGACCTCGCCGGTCGCCAGCGCCGTCTGGCTGGCGGTGACTTCACCGACCAGCTTCGCATTGGCCTTCATCTTGAGAAGCTCTGCCTTGAGGGCGGGCAGATCGGCTTCGCCGAGGTCGGCCGTCTTCTTGCCGATGGCGAGAGCGGCCATGCCGATCACGGGAAGATAGTAGTCGTAGATGGCGACCTTGCCCTTGTATTTGTCACTGCTCAGCGACGCCAAGGACTGCATGTCGGCCGGGTCGACCTTGGTCTTGTTGAAGCCGATCGTATTGTAGCCGAATTTTTCGGTGATGCCGTAGCGCTTGCCGCCGACGACGGTCGATCCGTCCATCTTCACCTGCGGGAAGAGGTCGGCGAAGGGCAGCTTGTCTTCCGGCAGCGGCTCGAACAGGCCCTTTTCGACGCCGCGCGGCACGTCGATGCTGTCGATCACCATCACGTCCCAATCGCCCGGCTGCGACTGCTCGACGATGGCGAGGCCGGCGCCGGTGCCTTCGAATTCCTTGACGTTGACCTTGACGTTGTTGGCGTCTTCGAACGGCTGCAGCAGCGCCGGATCGGAATGATCGCACCAGATCAGCGCGTTGAGATCGGCGGCCTCGGCAAGGCTGCCCGCCGCAAGCAGCAATGCCGTGGCGGCGCACGCTGCGTGCAGCTGGCGTTTCAGGACGGAAAGCGGATTCCCGGATTTGACGGACATCGAGTGTTCTCCCTTGCCTTTGTGGCTTCTTGCAAAAAATTGAACCAATTCTAAAATTGAGTCAATTCGATTTTTGTGGCAAGAGGCTGATATGAGCGGATTGCGGGCACGGCAAAAGGCGGACCGTCACAGGCGCATCATCGAGGCTGCGGCGGCACTTTTCCGCGAGGCCGGCTATGAGGGCGCCAAGATCGAGGCGATCGCCGCGCAGGCCGAAGTGTCGATCGGCACCATCTACAATTACTACCAAAACAAGGGCGACATCCTCGGCGCCATCGTCTCGCTGGAGGTCAACGAGGTGCTCAATGCCGGGCGCGGCGTGGTCGCCCGGCCGCCGGCCAATGTCGGCGACGCGCTGGACACACTGATCGGCATCTATATCGAACACTCGCTGCACTATCTCAGCAAGGAGATGTGGCGGCAGGCAATGGCGATCTCGACGCAATTGCCCGACAGCCCGTTCGGCCAGGCTTACACCGGCCTCGACCGCTCGCTCACCGAACAGATCCGCGCGCTGATCGCCCGGCTGCAGGAGATTGGCCTGGTGCGGCGGGACATCGACGGCACGGCGCTTGGCGAACTGATCTTCAACAACATGAACATGATGTTCATCGAATTCGTGAAACGCGAAGAGGCGAGGATACCGGAGCTGAGGGCGGCGATACGGAGGCAGAACAGGATATTGGTGGCCGCGATCGGGGTGTGAGGGAGTCAGGAGCAGGCAGGAGAAGTCGTCGCTTCGACGTCACACGTCGTCTTATGCAAAGCTCGGTGCTTGAGTTGAGTTTGAAATCTGATACAACTTATAGGGGCATAAAGGGAGGGGTAAATGGGGGCGTTTTCCATCTGGCATTGGGTGATCGTGCTGCTGTTGATCGGCGTGCCTGTTTTCTTTGCTGTTCGATCAGCCGCGAAGCCGTCACAGAATCCTGAGGCTCTTGTGGGCTTCGGCGGCTGGCTGATGCTGCTGGCTATCGGTCAGACATTGTCACCGCTGCGCACACTCGCCGACTTCGCCAGCTCGGCCGACGGCTACCAGCAACTCATGATCCTCCCGAATGGCTCCCTGGCCGTGTATGGCGAGGTTGCTCTTAATCTGGCATTCCTGGCGCTTCAGCTGGTTGTGCTGGTGGCAATGCTGCGGCGAAGCCGACGGTTCCCGCAATTGTTTCTGCTTCAGTGGCTTGCGATCCCCGTCGTTTTTATCCTGGACACGATCTGGATCGCATCAATTCTGGGGGTCCCGGTGAACCAGGTGCTCGCAGGCGATGCACTGGCGGCACCCGTGGCCTCGTTTGCGGGAACCGGACTCTGGGTTGCTTATCTCTATAAGTCTATGAGGGTGAGGAATACGTTCACCAGGACGAACGTGTCGGCCCAAATCGCGAGCGCCTCTTAAGGGTGCCCGCAATCGCGCTCGCAAGTCTTTGGCTCTCGGGGTAATCGTTGGTCAGAACTGGTGCCCCCGGACGGAATCGAACCGCCGACCTTCGGTTTACAAAACCGCTGCTCTACCAGCTGAGCTACAAGGGCACGGCGCTCCGGTTAGCATATTTGTTGCGCCAGTAAAGACAAAACTCCGTTTTTGGACCTCAGCCGTGGTGGATGATGCTCCGAGCCTGCGTGCTGAAATCCGCGAAGGCGCTTCCTACATAACGGGGCAGGTGCAAATGCGCTGAACGGAGTGTCGCATGATACGGCTTGTCATCATTCTCCCTATCGTTGTCGTGGCATGGATGCTGCTGGTGAAGCTCATCAGTGACGTGAAGAAGGCCAATGTCGACTGGACCGGCGTCACCACGATCATCGGCTTCATCGCGCTCGCTTTCTGGCTGCGCCATATCACCGGCATGGGGTGAGAAAATAGGGAATAGGAATAGGGGTTGCATCGTTCGGATGCGCATGGTGCCGTTTCACCACTGCCTACTGCCTACTGCCACAAAAAATCTCCTGATCCTGTCGAACCTTTCGCTGCCCAACGCCGACTGATCCTCAGAGGCGAATGGTCGCCTCGATCAGAGATCCAGGAGATCATCATGTTCAAGCGCAGTTTCGTTTCCGGCCTCCTCGCCATCGTCGTTGCAACCGGCGCGCTCGCCAGCACCGTTCAGTCTTCGTCGGCTCATGGCATGCATCGCCATCATCATTACGACGACTACCTCTACTACCAGGATTACCCGGACTACCCGGATTACTGGTGGGTCTATGGCCACCATCACCATCACCATCACCATCGCCACCACATCATCATCTACTGAGCGCAGTCTCGCGGCGTGATTGAAGACACCAGTGCAGGAAAGGGCGGCTTCGGCCGCCCTTTTGCATGGATACGGCGCTTCCTGTCGCCGCCACGGGCGATGACGCGATTGGCGCAATGTGCCGAAGCGCACGGGTCTCGATGATCAACGCCGGCGAGGGCCGCCGCGCCTTTTCAGGCAGCGGATTCCTGCTTCTTCGAAAAAATCAAAACCCCGTCGAACCTTTTTCAATGCCGCGGCGACAGATGATCAAGAGGCGGATGGATCGCCTCGGTCAACGAAGCAAGGAGATCGTCATGTTCAAGCGCACACTCGTTTCCGGCCTCATCGCCACCACCGTCGCCGCCACCGCTTTGGTCGGCACCGTCCAGCCCTCGGCGGCTCACTCGCATCACCACGACCTCGGCATCGGCATCGCCGCCGGCGTCGGCGGTTTCGTCCTCGGCAGCCTGCTTGCCCAGCAGCAGCCCCGCACTGTCTATGTCGACGAAGATGGCGGTTCATGGCACGTCCGCCGCTGCTTCGAGCGTTACGCGAGCTACGATCCTGACTCGGACACCTATATCGGCCACGACGGCTACAGCCACTACTGCCGGCTCTGAGCGGAGGCAGCCAACGACAGGAAAGTGACCAACGACAGGAAAGAGGGGTTGCGGGGCAGCCCCTCTTCGTCGTTTGAATGCCGTCTTTCTAGAGGTGCGTCTTCGTGTCGGTGTCGAGGGTCGGCAAACCGGCCGCGCGGCAGGAGCCGCCAATTTGAAGCCGGGCAGCCTCCGTCTCGTCGCCCATCGCCACCAGTTCAAAGCTGCTTGCGGCTTCCGGATAGACCTTGGCGATGAATGGCTTGTCGCCGCCATGGACGCCGGACGAGACCTTGGCGCTGACGGTGCCGCAGACCACGATTTCCTGGCGGCCGTCCAGCGTTCGCTCGCCGGCGAGCATCGTCCCGAACCTGGCGGAGGCCGGATCCGGCAGATGTTGGCGGACGCCGGACGTGATGATCTCCTCCAGCGCGAGTGAGATCGGAATGGGATTGACGCGTTGGTCGCCGGCATCGGGTCGAGGTGCCGCCGCCACGCACCCGTAAAGTGAAGTCACAAGCAAAAGCTGAACCGGTTTCCTCATTCGCGCCCTTTCGCATGCATTCAAGCGCCACGGCAAGACGGTCAAATCCCATGCGGCCGGCGGTATACAGCGATTTTCGGAGCGTCTAGTCTATCCCGGTGCCAACTGAGGGAGGGTGGCTTGGACGAGCAGGACCCGAAAGAAGACCTGATCGAGACGGTTTTCCGCAATGGCACAGTCACCACTGTCGGCATCCTGCTGGCATTTTCGTTGGGCTTCATCACCCATTGGGCCGCCAACCCGATCCCGTGGCAGACCTACCACCTTGTCGCCGTTCTGCCGATCCTGGTCGGCATCGCCTTGCAGATGCGGGCACTGTCGCTGCTGCTCGACACAAGGTCCTTGCAGCGGCGGGTCTATGACCGTGCCAACCGTGTCTTCATGGCCGGCCTCGTCTTCACCGCCTGTGGTGTCGGCATGGCAATTCTGCTCGATTTCTTCGATATTGCGACCAAGAGCGCGCTGCCCGGGGCGGGTTGATCAGCCGGCTTGCACACCGCCGATCATCCGCGTCACTTCGGTTGCCGCATTGCGCACCAACGGTCCGATCTCGGCCAGCCGCTCCGGCGTCACCCGCACCGTCGGCCCCGACACGGAAACCCCGCCTATCGGTTCGCCATATTCGTTGAAGATGGCGGCGGCGACGCAACGCATGCCGGGGTGACGCTCCTCGTCGTCGACCGACCAACCGCGATGCTTGATAGCAGCCAGATCGTGGGCGAGGGCGGAGATGTCCGACAGGGTCCTGTCCGTATAGCGCTGCAGGCCCGCCTTGCGCAGGATGGTGCCGACGCGCTCCGGTTCGAGATGCGCCAGCACCGCCTTGCCGATGCCGGAAGCATGGAAGGGGCTGCGTGTGCCCGGCCGGAAGAAGGCGCGGATCGCCTGGTGTGTTTCGACCTGGCTGACGAAGACCACGCAGTCATCTTCGGCGACGCCGAGATTGGCGGTCTCGCCGGTATTCTCCATCAATTCCTGCATGACGATGCGGGCGCGGTCGACCAGCTTGCGGCGGCGCAGGAACGCCGCGCCCATGCGGTAGGTCTCGACACCGATCGACCAGAGCTGGTCTGACGTATCGAACTCGACCATGCCGTGGTTTTCGAGTGTCGTCAGCATGCGGTAGGCGGTGGAGGCGGCGAGCCCGCTATGCGCCGATATCTCGCTCAGCGACAGGCCGCTGCCTTCCGCCACAATGGCCAGGATACGCAAGGCTCGGTCGAGCGATTGCACCGAGGCAGCTTCGGCCGGACCATTGAAGGAGCGCGGGCGCCCGCGCTGACGTTTTTCGCTGGTTTCCATGGCCGGCATTCTCGGCCGTTTCTCCAAGGATGCAATGAAAAAGTTTTTCATGAAATTCTCGGTGAAAATCCTGGAAAAGGGAAAAGGAAACAAAATCAGGTGGTAAAAGCCGTTTTCTAGAAATGAAAAAATATTCTGGAAAAATTGAAAAATCACCCGCCCGGTGACATCCTTAGCCATCCAACAATCATCTCGTGGAGGCTGGAAATGGCCAGGATGCGCGCTGTCGATGCCGCTGTTCTCGTTCTCGAAAAGGAAGGCATTTCCTGCGCCTTCGGCGTGCCGGGCGCGGCGATCAATCCGCTGTACTCGGCGATGAAGGCGAGGGGCACCATCCGCCATGTCCTTGCCCGCCACGTTGAGGGCGCCTCGCATATGGCCGAAGGCTATACCCGCGCCAAGGCGGGCAATATCGGTCTTTGTATCGGCACTTCGGGGCCGGCCGGCACCGACATGATCACCGGGCTCTATTCGGCCGCGGCCGATTCCATTCCGATCCTGTGCATCACCGGACAGGCGCCGCGCGCACGCCTCAACAAGGAGGATTTCCAGGCTGTCGACATCGCCGCAATCGCTGCGCCCGTCGCCAAATGGGCGGTGACGGTGATGGAGCCCTATCTGGTGCCGATGGCGCTGCAGAAGGCGTTCCACTTGATGCGCTCGTCGCGGCCAGGTCCGGTGCTGATCGACCTGCCGGTCGACGTCCAGCTGGCCGAGATCGAGTTCGACATCGATGCCTATGAGCCGCTGGCGCCGTTCAAGCCGGCGATGACACGCGCCCAGGCTGAAAAGGCGCTGGCGATGCTCAACGCGGCAGAAAAGCCGCTGATCGTCGCCGGCGGCGGTATCATCAATGCCGACGCGTCCGACCTGTTGATAGAATTTGCCGAGATTGCGGGCGTTCCGGTCATCCCGACGCTGATGGGATGGGGCGCGATCCCCGACGACCATCGGCTGATGGCCGGCATGTGCGGGCTGCAGACCTCGCACCGCTACGGCAATGCGACGATGCTGGAAGCCGATTTCGTCTTCGGCATCGGCAACCGTTGGGCCAACCGCCACACCGGTTCGGTCGACGTCTACACGAAGGGGAAAAAATTCATCCATGTCGACATCGAGCCCACGCAGATCGGCCGTGTCTTCGCGCCCGATCTCGGCGTCGTCTCCGACGCTGGTGCGGCACTGAAGATGCTGCTCGACGTCGCCACCGAGTGGAAGACGGCGGGCAAGCTGCGCGACTGGTCGGGCTGGGCCAAGGAATGCCAGGACCGCAAGAAGACGATGAAGCGCAAGACGCATTTCGACCAGGTGCCGCTGAAGCCGCAGCGTGTCTACGAGGAGATGAACAAGGCATTCGGCCGCGACGTCACCTACGTCACCACGATCGGGCTGTCACAGATTGCCGGCGCGCAGTTCCTGCATGTCTACAAGCCGCGTAACTGGATCAATTGCGGCCAGGCCGGTCCGCTCGGCTGGACCTTGCCGGCCGCCCTTGGCGTGCGTGCCGCCGATCCCGACCGCACCATCGTGGCGCTGTCGGGCGACTATGATTTCCAGTTCATGATCGAGGAACTGGCGGTCGGCGCGCAGCATAGACTGCCCTACATCCACGTCGTCGTGAACAACGCCTATCTCGGCCTGATCCGCCAGGCGCAGCGCGGTTTCTCGATGGACTACGAGGTCAGCCTCGCCTTTGAAAACATCAACCGATCAGATGATCCCGAGGCAGGCTATGGTGTTGATCATGTAGCGGTTGCCGAGGCGATGGGCTGCAAGGCGGTCAGGGTGCGCAAACCGGAAGAATTCGCCGGCGCCTTCAAGCAGGCGCAGCGGCTGATGAAGGAACATCAGGTTCCGGTCGTGCTCGAATTCATCCTCGAACGCGTCACCAACATCTCCATGGGCACCGAGATCGACAAGATCACCGAATTCGAGGACCTTGCCGAGCATCAGGAAGATGCACCGACCGCGATCGTCATGCTCGACTAAGCCATGCCGATATTCAGGTGAGGCCGGCCTGCAAATGGCGGCTTCCTGCGCTTCCGGTGCTCACGTACGGAAAGTACGCTCCGCTCCGGTTCTCGGAAACCACCATTTTCGGCTCGGCCTGACCTGAATCTCAACACGGCTTTGGTTCCGGGCAAGAAAAGGAGAAAAAGAATGCCGCGTTTTTCAGCCAATCTGTCGATGCTCTTTGGCGAGCACGATTTCCTCGACCGCTTCGATGCCGCCGCCCGCGCCGGCTTCAAGGGTGTCGAATATATCGGTCCTTATGATCATGCGCCCGAGGTGGTTGCCGCCCGCCTGAAGAAGAACGGCCTGACGCAAGTGCTGTTCAACCTGCCTGCGGGCGACTGGGCCAAGGGTGAGCGCGGCATCGCCGTGCTGCCGGACCGCGTGCCGGAGTTCCGCCAGGGCATCGCCAAGGCGATCGCCTATGCGCAGGCGCTGGATTGCCAGCAGGTGAACTGCCTGGCCGGCATCGCGCCGCAGGGCATTGCACGGGACACGCTTGAAAATGTCTTCGCCGAAAACCTTGCCTTCGCGGCGGAGAAACTGGAGCAGGCCGGCATCAAGCTGCTGATCGAACCGATCAACACGCGCGATATCGAGGGTTTCTTCCTGAATTACTCCGATCAGGCCCTGGCGCTGATGGACCGCATCGGCTCCAAGAACCTGTTCCTGCAATACGACATCTACCACATGCAGATCATGGAGGGGGATCTCGCCCGTACCATCGAAGCGAACCTTCCCCGCATCGCGCATATCCAGCTTGCGGACAATCCCGGCCGTCACGAGCCGGGGACGGGCGAGATCAATTTTCCTTTCCTCTACGAACACATCGACCGGATTGGTTATTCCGGCTGGGTGGGTGCGGAATACAAGCCAAAGGCGGGTACGGACGCCGGGCTGGGCTGGTTTCGGGAATTAGCCGGGCAGGGCAGCGCGGCGGCTTAGCCGTCGGGAACTACCAACGTCGGCGCTGCCCTCACCCTTGCCCTCTCCCCGTGAAGAACGGGGAGAGGGGATCGCCAGCGTCGGAGCCTTCTCCCCGTCACTATACGGGGAGAAGGTGCCGGCAGGCGGATGAGGGGCAGCGCCAGCCTTTCGACGAAGTCGAACGAGATATTCAGGAGAACCACAATGGAAACCATAGGCTTCATCGGCCTCGGCATCATGGGCGCGACGATGGCGGGGCACCTGCTCGATGCCGGCTATAGGGTCATCGCCAGTGACCATCGCTCGAAGCCACCAGCCGATCTTGCCGCCAAGGGGCTGAAGACTGTCACCGGCCATGCCGCCGTGGCCAAGGCGGCCGACATCATCATCACCATGGTTCCCGACACACCGCAGGTGGCCGACGTTCTGTTCGGCGACAATGGCGTCGCCTCAGGCCTGTCGAAGGGCAAGCTCGTCATCGACATGAGCTCGATCTCGCCGATCGAGACCAAGGAATTCGCAAAGAAGATCAACGAGCTCGGCTGCGACTATCTCGACGCGCCGGTTTCGGGCGGCGAAGTCGGGGCCAAGGCCGCATCCCTGACCATCATGGTCGGCGGCGACGAAAAGAGCTTCGAGCGCGCGAAACCCGTGTTCGAGAAGATGGGCAAGAACATCACTCTGGTCGGGCCGAATGGCGTCGGCCAGACGACCAAGGTCGCCAACCAGATCGTCGTCGCGCTGACCATTGAAGCCGTCGCCGAAGCGCTTGTTTTTGCATCGAAAGCCGGCGCCGACCCGGCCAAGGTCAGGCAAGCGCTGATGGGCGGGCTGGCAGCGTCGCGCATTCTCGAAGTGCATGGCGAGCGCATGGTCAAGCGCACTTTCGCGCCGGGCTTCCGCATCGAACTGCACCAGAAGGATCTCAACCTGGCGCTGGAAGGCGCGAAGGCGCTCGGCATGTCGCTGCCCAATACATCGACCACCCAGCAGTTGTTCAACTCCTGCGCCGCCAATGGCGGGGCGAAGGAGGATCACTCTGCGCTGGTCAGGGCGCTGGAGCGGATGGCCAATTTCGAGGTCGGCAAGGAGGCAAAAGAAATCAAAGGCAAAGCGGCATAGGGCGGGAGAGGGCGGCGTAACGTTCCCAAGCCGTCAACTTTTGTCTTAGGCCAGAAACGGGTTCCGGCAAGCGTCGCCGGGGCCCGTTTTGATTCCTGGCGGCAGTCTTGCCGCTTCCAGTCAGCCGCGCTTCAGAAATGCCCGCGCCGCATAAAGGCTCACCGCCGCGGCGTTCGACACGTTGAGCGAGCGGATGGCGCCGGGCATGTCGAGCCGCGCCAGTGTCGTCACCGTCTCGCGCGTCTTCTGGCGCAGGCCCTTGCCTTCTGCACCCAGCACCAAGGCTATTCTGTCGCCGGCAAAGCTGGTTTCGAGTTCAGCCGGCCCGTCCGAATCGAGCCCGATGGTCTGGAAGCCGGCCTCGTGCAGTTGGCCGAGCGCGTCGGCGAGGTTCTTCACCTCGATCTGGTCGATATGCTCCAGCGCGCCGGAGGCGGATTTCGCCAGCACGCCCGATTCTTGCGGGCTATGGCGCGCCGTGGTGATCAGCGCGCCGGCGCCGAAGGCGACCGCCGAACGCAGGATGGCGCCGACATTGTGCGGATCGGTAACCTGGTCGAGCACCAGCACCAGCCCGGTGTCGCCAAGCGCGTCGAGGCGCTTGGGCTTCAGCGGCTCGGCCTCTATCAGCACGCCCTGATGCACGGCGTCCGACCCGGTGACCTTGTCGATGTCCCTGGGTTCGACCAGTTCCGCCTTGAAGGGCAGGGCGGCAAGATCACCGATCTCGAGCCGTTCGGCGGCATTGCGTGTCACCAGCATTTTTTTGATCCGGCGGCGCGGATTGTCGAGCGCGGCTCGCACAGTGTGCAGGCCATAAAGGCGCACCTGGCCATCCCCGGCGTTTTCGCCCGGTGGTACGGGTTGGCGAGGCCTGAACGCCGGCGCGCCGCCGCTTTTCTCGTCGCGAAAGGCGCGGCGCAGCTTGGCGTAGTGGGTGTCTTTCGGGGTGTTGGAATTGTTGCTCATGGCCGGCTTCTATAGCCGTCTCCTCCCGCCAAGGATATGCCCTGTCGCCGCAGCCGGCGAACAACATCGAAAAACCCTTCCTGCGCGGTTGACACCCACTGGCCTTGCCGCCATAAGGCGCTTCGCTGATTTCGGAGAAGACAACTCGGGTCCGGATCGGCGTGAATGGCTCCGGCGGCAGACTGGAGAGGTGCCCGAGTGGTTAAAGGGGACGGACTGTAAATCCGTTAGCTTAGCTTACGTTGGTTCGAATCCAACCCTCTCCACCACTGCCGGCCCGGAAGCCCTGAAACGTGAAAAACATCGGATCGAAAAGGTGCATCGCGCTTTTCGGGTAAATCCGGCACCCCGGGGTGCCGATCACGTTGTCGTCTGGATGATCAATGTCAGCGTGCCATCACCATCGATGTTGGCGGCCACGACCTGTGAAGAGTTGAGCCCGTTTGCCCTCAGCGCCGTTGTTGCCTGAGGCGATGCGTCGATGGAGTTCTGCAGCCGCAGCAGATCTTCCGCACTTGTCTGGGTAATCACGGCTTCCGCCTGCGCTTTGATTTCCGCGGGCAGATCCTCGACGGCGACAATGGCAACACCGGTGAAATTCTGGTCGGCAGCCCCTTGCTCGGGCAGCGGTATCTGGTCCGGCTCGGGCTCCAAGGGTGTCGTCTGAGGAACGGGTGTCAGCAGAGGAACCTGCGGGCTGATGGCTTGCCCATGGAGGGGCTGCGTGACGCCCACTCCGGAAAGCACGGCAACTATCATCAACATCCGCATCGTCGTTCCCTGCTTTTTTCGAAACGTCGAGGACAACCCTTGTGCCGGGCGATGGTTCCGTACCACGGCGGCCGCTGCGCAATTTCAGTCGCCCGCTTGCCGCTGGAGCGGCTGGTTTGGAATCGTGCCTCCCTACGAAATCGACAATTGGTTCCAAATGCGCGATCATTGGAA
This sequence comes from Mesorhizobium sp. M8A.F.Ca.ET.165.01.1.1, assembly GCF_004792065.1. Lineage (NCBI taxonomy): Bacteria > Pseudomonadati > Pseudomonadota > Alphaproteobacteria > Hyphomicrobiales > Phyllobacteriaceae > Mesorhizobium > Mesorhizobium sp. M8A.F.Ca.ET.165.01.1.1. The sequence goes on from NZ_SRTH01000002.1 coordinate 780,933, forward strand.
AATGGGACGCCAATTGGACGACAAACTCGATTGCAAGGCTTGCGGGACGATCCAGATGGACATTCCCGACGATGCCAAGGAGTCGACGCCAATTTATTGCAGCAATTGCGGTGCCTTCCTCGGCGAATGGGGTGAATTGCAGGACGATTTCTACCGCCAGGCTCGCGGCACCGAAGCATTCGACCTGCGCGACGGGAACATTATCAAGAAGTAGGATGCGATAAACGCAACCTCCGGACTGCCCGCCGGGGTGCTAGGTCGCTATGGGAGACCGGCCCTCTATCAGCAGAGGCCCGCAGAGGTTCATAGAATGCGCGCCTTTCAGCGACCGCTGTCAGCGCATTTAGGATCCGGTCAGTCGCGTTCGGTGGCGCCGAATTCTTCCGGTTTCGCGCCTTGTCGAAGCACAGCCGCGCGATAATTTCCTTGAAGGCGTGGGCGCTTCTCCCTTCACGACAGGAGTTGACCATGAAACACCAGACACTCGACCAACTGCAGGCCGTCGCCAGGATTGAATCCTCGGCGCCACATTCGGAAATGACCCGACAAGAGCGGATCGCGCGATGGGCCGAACTTCTCGATCAGAATCCCGAGCGATGCCTTGGCGCGTTTAGAGGGACCGAACATCTGCATCCGGAGGTACGCGCCATGGCACGCGGCGAAGGGTCGGCGATCGCTGTTGCCTTCGAAGACCCGGTGCTGCGCGCGTCGGGTCTAAGGGATGACACTTATGGCGAGGCCAAGCGCTTCTTCGAACTGAATGACTGGCAACTGCACGACATCGTTTGCGATTGTCACGTAGGCGCCACCATGAAAGCGGGGTGGGCCGCCGCTCGGGTCCGCGCGACAATTGGCGGCAACAGGTTTCTTGCCTGGTTGAGGCAAAGGATCATGTTCTGATGCGTGCCGAGCGGCTCAGGTGAGGACCGTCATCTGTTCGCGACCGCACGGTGCGACCCACCTGATCCGTCTTGTCGATCAGTCCCTGTGTTCGTGGCATAGCCGAACGGCTGCACGTTACTCCTTCTGCGTCCCGCCGGCGACGGCGGCGGCAAACGGGCACTGTGCGTCCTACAGACGGTTGGTCCTGGACGCTGTCGGGCACTTCCAACACGTGAGGCCTCACAAGAGGTTTCGCGGCTGTTGATGTGCTTTCTCAACAGTTTCGGCAGCTGATAATCGCTGCTCAGCGGTCCATTCGGCTTCAATCGCACAAGCTGGAACCTGATGCATCACCGCGCATTTCGTCTCCATTGGTGGATCGAAACGATAGCCAGGGAGAATTCGGATGCAAACTTCAGCCGCAACTTCAGGACACGACTTTCGCCAACTGACCATAGAACCGTTTGCCGGAACGGTGACGGTGCGATTTTCCGACGCCGTGGTCGCGGCCACGGAGCACGCGAAGGTTCTCAGGGAAGAGGGACAGGAGCCGACATTCTTTGTCCCTTTCGAGGACATCTATTTCGACCTTTTCGAAAAGACCAACACCACAAGCAGCTCACCGCTCAAGGGAACCGCGAGCTATTGGCGGGTCCATGCTGTCGGTAGCTCGGCCGACGACTTCATGTGGACATACGAGACGCCCGATACTGCAGCGCGGGCCATTGCAGGTCATGGCGCTTTCGATCCGCGAAAGGCGCGCATCGATGTCGACCCGATGGAGGACAAACGGCACACCCCCCATGTCATGGAATAGGATTATCTTCCATGTCGATGCCGGGCTTGGCATATGGTCCGTTGGGGCGCCGATGCATGCATGTCTGCGTGGATATGCAAAGGCTGTTTGCCGAGCTGTCGCAATGGGCGACCCCCTGGATCACCCGTGTCCTTCCTCAAATCGAGAGGCTGGTCGAAAGACGAGCACCAGAGACCGTCTTCACGCGCTTCCTGCCCGCGCAAAAGCCCGGGCAGGGCGTTGGCACATGGAAGCGCTATTATGAGCGCTGGGCCTCGATGGCGATCGAAAATATCGGGTCCGAAATGGTCGACTTGTTGCCGGCACTGGCCGCTTACTGCCCGCCGGCGGCCGTCATCGACAAGCACATATACTCGCCCTGGTTCGAAGGTCACCTCAGGGCCTTTCTGAACGAACGCGACATCGACACGCTGGTCATCACCGGCGGCGAAACCGACGTGTGCGTTCTGGCTACGGTGCTCGGAGCGATCGATTTCGGCTATCGCGTGGTTCTCGTTACGGACGCGCTGTGCAGTTCTTCCGATGCCACGCATGACGCGCTGTTGACCGTTTATCACCAACGGTTCGCACAGCAGGTGGAGACGGTCGAGATGGAGACGGTTCTCTCGAACTGGGTCTGACTTGCCGGTCGTCTGCCAGGCATTCAATGCCTGCGACCTGCCTCAGCCATCGAGCCTTGCAGCAATGTCTATTGGGTGGCGAGAGCTTCTTGACCTTCGCAACCTTGTCGAATAGCTAGGGCGTGCGTGCGCGGGTATGGTGAAATGGTATCACATGAGCCTTCCAAGCTCTTGGTGCGGGTTCGATTCCCGCTACCCGCTCCAGATTTTCAGCTACATGTCGGCAAGCCGAAACACTGCGCGGCAGGCGCGCAGCGCTTCAGGCATTGGCGTGCGCCGCGCTAGCCGTTGAACGCGGACGCGACCTGGTGCTGCTGCGGCACCTGGCCGTTCGGCGTCAGCTTGTCGACGATGCCGGGCAAGGCAGCCGATAGTTGCTTGAGCAGCTCCTGTTCGTCGAGCCCCGTCCGTTGGGCGATCTCGCGAATGACTTGCGGTCCGATTGCGTTGCCCAGCTCATTGGGGTTGATCGATTGGTTCTGCCCGGTGCCGACCCACGAGTCGGCGACATTGCCATGGCCGGCATTCTTGAGCTTGTCGAGCAGGCCGCCCAGTCCGCCGAGCAGGCCGCCGTCACCAGATGCGGTTCCGGCGGCAGTGGGATCGGCCGGCACGGGTGCTTGAGGCTGGTCCGGCTGTTCGGCGCTTCTGCCGCTCAGCATCTTTCCGACCAGCAGCGCACCGAGCGCGATCATCAGCGGTTTGGTGATGTTGCCGCCGGGAACGGCGTTGTCAAAAAGTCCCATAGTGGATCCTCCATCTGGCCAAGCCCTGCCCATCGTCAACAATGGCGCAATCGGGCGGAATTTCAAGCTGGCTTGTGGTTTTGACATTCATATGAAAATGTCGGGTTGGCGGGGGATGGAGAGGAAAAAAATGGGTATCATCAGCTGGATCATTCTCGGCGTCATCGCCGGCTTCATCGGCAGCAAGATCGTCAACAAGACCGGTCAGGGCATGATCATGGATATCGTGCTCGGCATTGTCGGTGCCATTGTCGGCGGCCTGATCTTCAGTGCCTTCGGTGCTTCGGGCGTCACCGGCCTCAACATCTACAGCTTGATCGTCGCGGTCGTGGGTGCCGTCGTGGTGTTGTGGGCCTATCATCAGTTCTCGGGCAAGCGGACCATCTAGGCGTCGGCAGACTACCAGCTCTGCCGAATCCCGAATTGCGATAATCCGCCGTCGGTGCTGCCTGCGCTCACGGCATCGGAAGCCATATGCCGGCGTGCCGCCGCGGATCAGGCGACCACGGCCAGCCGACGCTTGCGCTGGTCCAGCGACACGATGGTCAGCCCGCTGCAGACGACCAGCAGGATGCCGCAGACCGCCAGTGCATTGGGGAATTGCCCAAACACCAGCAGGCCGGAAATGACGGCCCAGACCGTGAAGCAGTAGTAGAACGGCGCTACCGCTCCGGTCGGCCCGACGCGGTAGGCCATGAAGATGAAGAAGTGGCCGAAGATCAGGAAGAAACCGGCTCCCGCCATCAGCAGCAGGTGATGCGCCTCCGGCGCCACCCAGCGCTCGGAAACCAGATGCGCGGTGCCGGCGCCGATCAGGACCACGACGACCGCCGAGATCGCCACGATCATTCCTGGCACTTCGGCGGTGATCTTGCGGCCGGCCAGATCGCGGGCGGCGGCGAATGTCGCGTTGCCGAGCGCCAGCAAGGCGTAGACCGAAATGCCTTGCATGGTCGGCTGCGCCACCATCAGCGCGCCGATGAAGCCGAGCCCGATCAGCGCCATGCGTTGGCCGCCGATACGCTCGCCAAACAGGATCGAGGATCCGACCAGCATCAGGAGCGGCGTGATCTGCCCCAGCGCGGTGGAATCGGCGATCTGCATGTTGGCGAGCGCGACGACGTAACAGAGGATCGCCGCCAACTCGAGCAGGTTCCTTCCCAGCACCCGCTTGTCGAAGATCAGAGGGACTTGCTTGCCGTAGCCGAGCGCAAACAACAGCGGAAAGCCCCACAGCGTTGCCGCGGCACCACGCAGGAAGAGCACTTCGTAGGACGGCAAGCCGGCAGTGGCGAGCTTCATCATCGTGTCGTTGACCAGATACGACCCGGTCGAGACGATCATGAACAGCGGGCCGCGAATGGCAGTCGGGATGAAATGCATCTGCGCAGGAAATCAGACGCGGATCGTCGCCGCAATGGGCCATGGACCGCCAACAAACCCAACAGTGAGGGATGTAAAGCCGCAGGAAACCCCGCATTGCTCCGTCGGCCTTCGCCCATTCCATTTTCAATGTCGCGTCCCTATATCGGTGCCATATCCCCGCAATCGGATCATGGGTTCTGGCCGAGTGAGATGGCGCCCGGGCAAAAGACGCTTGTGTTTTTTGGCCTTTCTCGCTAATCGCCCCGCATTCGACTGAACTGAAGGTCCAGGCCGTCCAAGGAAAGAGACTATGGCAAAAGGTAAATTCGAGCGCACTAAGCCTCATGTGAACATCGGCACGATTGGTCACGTCGATCACGGCAAGACGTCGCTGACGGCTGCGATCACCAAGTATTTTGGCGAATACAAGCGCTATGACCAGATCGACGCGGCGCCGGAAGAGAAGGCGCGCGGCATCACGATCTCGACGGCTCACGTCGAATACGAGACCGAGAACCGCCACTACGCGCATGTCGACTGCCCCGGCCACGCCGACTATGTGAAGAACATGATCACCGGCGCCGCGCAGATGGACGGCGCGATCCTGGTCGTGTCTGCCGCCGACGGCCCGATGCCGCAGACCCGCGAGCACATCCTGCTTGCCCGTCAGGTCGGCGTGCCGTCGATCGTGGTATTCCTGAACAAGGTCGACCAGGTCGACGACGCCGAGCTGCTCGAACTGGTCGAGCTCGAGGTTCGCGAGTTGCTGTCGAAGAACGAATTCCCCGGCGACGACATTCCGATCGTCAAGGGTTCGGCGCTTGCCGCACTCGAAGATTCGAACAAGACGATCGGCGAGGACGCGATCCGCGAGCTGATGGCTCAGGTCGACGCCTACATCCCGACGCCGGTTCGTCCGCTCGACAAGCCGTTCCTGATGCCGATCGAAGACGTGTTCTCGATCTCGGGCCGTGGCACGGTCGTGACCGGCCGCGTCGAGCGCGGCGTGGTCAAGGTCGGCGAGGAACTGGAAATCATCGGCATCCGTCCGACGACCAAGACGACCTGCACGGGCGTGGAAATGTTCCGCAAGCTGCTCGATCAGGGCCAGGCTGGCGACAACATCGGCGCGCTGCTGCGCGGCGTTGATCGTGAAGGTGTCGAGCGCGGCCAGGTTCTGGCCAAGCCGGGCACGGTGAAGCCGCACAAGAAGTTCGTGGCCGAAGCCTACATCCTGACCAAGGACGAAGGTGGCCGTCACACGCCGTTCTTCACCAACTACCGTCCGCAGTTCTACTTCCGCACGACCGACGTGACCGGCATCGTGTCGCTGCCGGAAGGCACCGAGATGGTGATGCCCGGCGACAACATCACGGTCGATGTCGAGCTGATCGTGCCGATCGCCATGGAAGAGAAGCTGCGCTTCGCCATCCGTGAAGGCGGCCGCACCGTCGGTGCCGGCATCGTCGTCACCATCAAAGAGTAATCGAGACCGGCTGCTGCCGGTTCGACAAGGAAAGGGCGGCCTCGGGGCCGCCCTTTTTTCGTTTCGTGCGCTTGGCAGCGCAAGTATTGCGAGGGCCTCTCAAAGCTGTTGCAAGCGTCATGGCTGCAACTAGTATAGGTTGCACCAAGGGAGCTTTGCCGACAGTGGTTCCAAGGCGCCGTTTCGATGGGAAGGCATGGCGGTTGTGGGCACTGGTTTGCCTCGTCGTCGCCATGGCGCTGCCTATTGTGACAGCGCAAGCGGAAGATGGGCCTCCCGAAATCCCGCCGATGCGCTTCGTCGTCGTGCGCAGCAACGCTCCGGGATGCGAACCCAACTGTCCTGAATGGATATCGGCGGACGGCACCATCGCGGCGGACACGCCGTCGCTCCTCAAGCGCACGCTCAAGGCGCTCAAGGGAAGGCAATTGCCGGTGGTCGTCAATTCGCCCGGCGGTAATGTCGATGCGGCGCTGGCCCTGGGCCGGATGATCCGCAAGAACAAGCTCGATATCGCCGTCGGCGTGACGGTTTTTTCCGGTTGCCAGCCGGCAATGGGCGACTGCGAGGACAACAAGGGCAAGGGTGCCGACTATTTCGGGGTGGCCTATGACGACGGAGCCATGTGCAATTCGGCCTGTCCATTGATGTTTTCCGGCGGTGTCCGCCGCGTGGTTGGAGATTACGGCTATCTCGGCGTCCACCAGATCACCACCACGTTCCACCGCGAGAGGCTGCTCTACCGGACCACGTACCGGATCGTGAACGGCAAGAAGAAGATCATCAGCACCAAGGTGGTCAGCCGTAAAAACGCAGGCAGCTACAAAACCTACGAGATGAGCAGGACCGTCGAGAAGACGCTTTCGGTGTACCTGAGGGAAATGGGTATAGGCGATGGCGTGCTGGAAATCATGAAGGCCACGCCGGCGAGCGAGATTCGTCAGATTCCGCTCGACGCCATGTTGACGATGAAGCTGGTCACCAGCCGGGACGCGGTAGATTTGTTGACCACGGCAAGCCTGTGCAGGCTGAACCGGCCGGCCACGAACTGCCGGGAGATAGCTGGACCTGCAAACAAGACGACGCCATCGGCCGCGGAAAAATCCATGACTGCCGGACCCGTTCAACCGGACACCGCGAAGGCCGGCGGGGACATGCGCTTCATCGTGGTTCGCGGCAGCAACCCGCTGTGCAATCCCGACTGTCCGGAATGGATATCGGCGGAAGGTGCGATAACGAACCAGACGCCGCGGAAACTGCGGCAGTTGCTGGCCACGCTTGGCCATCGGCGGCTGCCTGTCGTCATCAGTTCACGCGGTGGCGACCTGCCCAGCGCTCTCGCAATGGGACGACTTATCCATGAAAGAAAGCTCGACATCGCCGTTGCCCGGACCGATTTCGTCGACTGCGACCCCGGCGCGTGGAATTGCCTGGCCACGGAGGGAGCCTATGCGGGGTTGACCATCGATGCCGGGGTGGAGTGTGATTCTGCCTGTGCGCTCATGGTCGCCGGCGGTGCCAGACGGCTTGTCGGGCCCCGGGCGCGGCTCAGCCTGTATCCGATGGGACAGAAGCTGGTGGTCAAGGCGTATCTCAACGAGATGGCGATCGGTCCAGCTCTGTTCGCGGCGATCGAGCGACGCTCGTCCGAGGGGCAACTTGACCCGGACACGATGCTGAAGGCTGGACTGACAACGGGACCGCAATCGGTCGACGCGCTGACCGGCTCCACGGTTTGCAAGGCCATTGCCAAGCCCGACAATTGCCAAGGCCTGCCAGCCGCCAATGCACAGGCTGATGCGCCTGCCAAGCTGTAGAGCACGGCGACGTCGGCAAACTGCCCATCGAGGCAGGTTGAGCCATGCTCGATTTCCGCTATCGTCGCGGCTGCGGGGCCGGCGAAGGATCGAGAATGAGCCAGGACGTTCCGACACTCTACGAGTGGGCCGGCGGCAGCGAGGCGCTGAACCGGCTGACGCAAACCTTCTACGACAAGGTGGCAAAGGATCCGGTCGTTGGCCCGGTGTTCAAACACATGTCGCCGGATCACCCGGCCCATGTCGCCGCCTTCATCGGCGAGGTCTTCGGCGGACCGAAAACCTACAGCGAGGAATTCGGCGGCCACCGCGAAATGGTCATGCATCATCTGGGCAAGCATTTGACCGAGGAGCAGCGCCGCCGCTGGATCAATCTTCTCGCCGACGCGGCGGATCAGGTCGGCCTGCCGGACGATCCAGAATTCCGTTCCGCCTTCATGGGCTACGTCGAATGGGGGTCTCGACTGGCCAAGATGAATTCCAATCTCGGCGAGACCTGCGATCCCGAGGCCGAACCGATGCCCGCCTGGGGCTGGGGAGTGCCTGGCGGGCCGTACCGGGTGCCGGACGCAAAATAGCTTCCGCTTGCCAGGGAGGTCGATGATTGATGCCGCAAGATGCCAAGATCGTGCGCTGGCGCGAGTGGGATGGACCGGGCTTCGAACATCTTGTGCTGGGGGAGCAAGCGGGCCGGTTCCTGGCCGATTCAGTCGTCATCTGCTCGGGCGAGACGCCATTTGCGGTCCGCTACCGCATTACCTGCGATGCCGGCTGGCACGCGAAGAGTGTCACGGTCGATATGATCGGCGATGGCCGGACGCTTGTCCTGGCCTCCGATGGCGATGGTCATTGGACCAGGGACGGCCTGCCGATGCCCGAGCTGGCGGGCGTGCTCGAACCCGACCTCACCGTCACGCCCTTTACCAACACGCTGCCGATCCGCCGCCTGGCGCTTTCGGCCGGGCAGAGTGCCGAGATCGCCACTGCCTTCATCGATTTCCCGGCACTCACTGTCGTGCGCAACCCGCAGCGTTACACGTGCCTCGAAGAGGGCAGGCGCTACCTCTATGAATCGCGCGCGAGCGACTTCAGGCGGGAGCTGGAGATCGATGCCGAGGGGCTGGTCGTCGACTATCCCGATTTCTGGCGCAGGGGTTAAGGCATGTTTGCTTGCAAACCACTCTTTACAGAGCGTGCGGAAGCTTTTAGGAAGCGCCTGCGCCGAGGCGCACGTGTACGGGCATAGCTCAGTTGGTAGAGCGGCGGTCTCCAAAACCGCAGGTCGTAGGTTCGAGCCCTGCTGCCCGTGCCATTTTCCCAGGAAAAACAGGCACTTATAAATCGCCTTGCTAGGCGAGGATGCCGAAAGTAGCCTTACACATCTCTTGCACAAACTTGCACACGCGCAGGGAGTGTTTGGCGGTGGCGGAAAAGCACACGATTCTGGAAGGCAAAGTTCACGTCTATCGGCGCAACGACAGCCCGATCTGGCACTGTTCGACGTTCCTGAAAGGCAAGAACTGGCGGGTCAGCACCAAGGAGGACAGCCTGGCCAAGGCTAAGGACTGGGCCGAGGACTGGTACTTCGGCCTGAAGGATAAAGGCCGGCGCGGCGAGCTGGTGGGAGAGAAGACATTCAAAGACGCGGCCGACCAGTTCATCTCGGAATACGAGGTGCTGACAGAGGGTGAGCGGAATGCTCGGTGGGTCAAAGACCATTACCGACGCGTCCGCAGCTATCTGGTGCCGTTCTTCGGCAAGATGGGCCTGTCGACCATTAATGCCGGCACCGTGCAGGAGTATCGCATCTCCCGGATGACCCCTGAGGAAGGCAAGAAGCTGCCCTCACGCAGCACCCTGCACCACGAGACTGTCACGCTGCGGCTGGTCCTGAAAACGGCTTTGCGCCATCGCTGGGTGGCCCACCTGCCCGATATTTCCCAACCCTACAAGAAGTCCGCGAAGGTCGTTCACCGCGCCTGGTTTACACCAGAGGAGTACAAACAGCTGTACCAGGCGACGCGGGGCCACGCGCATGATGCACGTGCGGTCAGCCTGAAAGCCCAGAAGGGGGAACAGGCGCACCGGGTGTGGTTGGCCGAACAGCTGCACGACAAGATCCTGTTCCTGGCCAATACAGGCCTGCGACCCGATGAAGCCAACTGGCTTGAGTACCGCGACGTGGAGGTCGTCAAGGACAAGGCAACGGGCCAGAAGATCCTCGAAATCCAGGTGCGCGGGAAGCGTGGGGTAGGATACTGCAAAAGCACCTCGGGTGCGGTGTTCCCGTTCGAGCGCATGGTGGCCCGGAACAAGGCCAAACCCACGGACCGGGTGTTCCCGGTCGACCACAAGAAGCAGTTCAATGCCATCCTCGACAAGATCGGCCTGAAGCTCGACCGGGAGGGCAATCGGCGCACGCTGTACTCCCTGCGCCACAGCTACATCAGCTTTCGGCTGCTCGAAGGCGCCGATATTTACCAGGTCGCCAAAAACTGCCGGACTAGCGTCGAGATGATCGAGAAGCATTACGCGGTGCATCTCAAGAACCGGCTTGATGCCGCTGCCATTAATGTGCGGAAGGCCAAGCCAACCAAAAAGGCTAAGCCGGAGACGCTCGACCTATTCGACCAGTGAGAATGGCCGGATCGAGTGGCTCACTTTGAATTCAAGACCCGGTCCCGGTGAGCGATATGCAGAAGCTGCATCTGTTCGAACAGGATTAAAAGCTCTTCAGCCAAGTCGACCCTGCAGCCCTTATGATGGAAGTCCGCAACGATCTCACGCTGGCGCGCGATGTGGCGCTCGCCCAAGAGCACATGTTGCTCAAGCATCGCCAGTAGGGTTTCCCTCATTACCCCCACGATAGCAGTTTTCGCACCGTGGCGGCAGGTACCGGACTTGCAAGGCCGATGGGATTTTGTAGCAATGCGTACAGCGCACCTACGCATCGCCCCAACGTGTACGCATTACAACGTGGGGGCGACGCTTGCTCGGTTTTCTGACCGGTTGCGGGGCGCAAACCGGAGAAAACCGGCAGCTGCGCCAAGGGGGTAAACCCCCTTTGGAAACCCCGTCCGTGCCGTGGAGAGGCCCGTGGCCATTTACCACCTGAATGTCAAAAACATCAGTCGGGGCGACGGGCGGTCCATCGTGGCTGCCGCCGCGTATCGCGCGGGGGAAGTCCTGCCCAATGAAGTCGAGGAGCGCCTGTCGGACTTCGGCGGGCGTCGCGATGTGGTGGCGACAGAAATCCGCCTGCCTGCGGGAGCACCCGAGTGGATGCTGAACCGGGCAAGCCTGTGGAATGCGGTCGAGGTCGCCGAGAAGCGCAAGGACGCCCGGTTGGCCAAGGAGGTGGAGTTCGCGCTGCCCCTCGAATTGCCACGTTCAGCGTGGCTCGACGTCGCACGAGCCATGGCCGATGCGTACACCGCGCAGGGGTTCGTGGTGGACCTGGCCATCCATGACGACGGAGCCCGCCGCAATCCCCACGTCCACCTGTTGATGTCGACCCGACGGGTCGGGCAGGATGGTTTCGGGCTGAAGATCCGCAGCGCGGACGGGAAGCAGTTCGTGACCGAGGCCCGTGCGCTTTGGGAGGGCATTGCCAATGCAGCTTTGGGTAAAGCGGGGCATGCCGTGACGATCGACAGCCGCAGCTACGCCAAGCGCAAGGTAGACCATGTGCCGGGCCGGCATCGCGGCCCGGATCCTGAGGAACGAAGGGCCAAGCGGGCCCATGCACAACGGGAGAGGCAGCAGATGGCACCCAGAGAACCTGATGAAGACCTGCCGGTGCCGGACCCGGATGGTTCGCCGATCCATCCGCAGGAACTGGCGGCTGCCGAGGAGCGCATGCTGGACGACTTGCATCGGCCCGCTTTGGCGGAGGCGCCGCCGCTGCGCGGCGACCTGGATGCCGCACGGGCGGTGGTGGACCGCCAGAACGCCCTTGAGATGAGCGAGGATGCGGCCGCAGCCTACCGGCTGGCGCCTGAGAACCATCTAGACTGGCTGGACGACAAAACACGGCCTGAGGACGTGCCAACGCTGGAGCGCTGGGAAAACCACCTGGACTGGCTGGACACGACCAGCCAACCTCCCGCCCGCTCCCCTGAGTTACCATCCGAGCCGGAGCGGGGTGAGCGATAAAGCAGGCGTCATTTTCGGCATGATGTCGTTGCCGTGTGTCCTTAGACGCGTACATTGACCGGAAAGACGCGGAGAGCATGATGGCGGAGGATCAGGAAGCGCTGATGGAACTGTACGACCAATCCCGGTCGTTGAAACAGGCGATCGGCGATATCGAAACGACAATCACAGCTTGGCTCCCCCGCTTGCAAGCGGAGGCCAATGCCAAGCGGATCATAACATTCCTCCAGGACCGTTATAGCGCCCAACGGGAGCTGATCTACGAACTCGGTACGGTAGCAAGGGAAATCGAGGAGCTGGAGCGGCACGGGGCCACCCACACCGCGCGTTCTGTGGGGCGCGATGACATCGACCGGGACAACCCTCTGGGATGGCTGAAATTGGTCGAGCCTTCGCAAGATGGGTCGTTCCAGGATCATCTGGACTGGTTCAGGGAGGAATTGGCGGAGAATCCGCCCGGTCTTGACGAACCGGATCTCGCTGAACCGCTGACTGAAGTGGAGCGGGGACCGTCGCCTGACGACCTGTTGACCTGGCTACCGGGCCGCGGTCGCTTCTCCTAGGCAGTGGGAGGGCGCTGGCCACTGGACGGGCGTTTTTATCGTTGGCCGAGGGCAACACTTGCAGGATTCAGGAAGCCGCCCCATCATGAGTTCATGACCAAGGTCCATACCGGCTCCGTCTTCGGTATCCGTGAACTCGCGGACGCGCAGCGCGCCCAGACGCGTGAAGAGCTAGAATGGCTGGAAAAAGACCTCATCAGGTGCCGCAAGCGGCTTGCCTACTGGACGCTACGCAAGACGCAGGCCGAAACCATTCCCGGGATACCGGAGGAGCTTCGCCAGAGCGCCTTCTATTTTCATGAACGGGCCCTGAAGCTGGTGACGTCCAGCGAGAAGCTCCGGGCCTATCTGATTGCTGACCTGCAAGACCAACCCGAACACCTGCCAGCCTATCACTACGAGCACTAACCCTTTCGGAGATCCCGATGAGTTCGCGCGAAGATCTGGAACGACTGCGGCAGCAGGCGCTCCTGCTTGAGAAGTCCATCGACGACATCGAGTATGAGGTCGAAAGCGCCATCCAGACCCACCAGGGTTCAGGGCAGATGATTGCCTACCTGCGGGAGCGCCACGAGGCCCAACTCGGCCTTATGTACGACCTGGGCAAGGTGGCGGCGCGGATTGAGCCGATGGAAGAGCGTGTCAGGGAGGCCGAGGAACGGGGCGTCGAACGCCTAGCTACGGATAAGTGGCAGGAACACCTTGCCCCTGAGGACCATCTTGATTGGTTCAAGGAGTCCCTGGGCGAACATCCGCCGCAGAGAGACGAGAACGACATCCCTGAGCAGCGCATGCTGGACGACATGGAGCGGGAGGCGCCCGAGGACCATTTGGACTGGCTTTCAGACCGTTGCTAAGGCGAAACAGCTGTCATTGAGCGCCTTGGCCTGTATCTGGAGTCTTCAGAGCAGCGAGACGCGCGGTAAGCGCGGCGCGATCGGCGTTGGCTGCATCGAGCTTCTGCTGCAGATCATGTATTTCCTGGTCTCGTTCCGCAGTCGCGGCGCTCTGGGCGGCTGCGAGCCGCGCTTCCGCGTTTCGGATTGCCTGCTCGCGTAACTGAAGCTCCCAAGAACGTTCGGCGTACTCAACGCCACCAAACCATGCAGCCTTCCGGTCGATTATCCAATCCTTGGATGCCGACCATGCGCCGGACACTGAGCCCGTGGCGTCATCAAGCCGACGATCAAGCGCGTAGAAGCTAACGACGGCGGGCGTCGCCACCGCGACGACGACGCATGCCGCACCGAGGATGAGCAGGCGTTTGACGTTGGCCTTATTCCACGCGGCCGCACGCATGCGACCGAACGTGCCGGCTAGTTTGGTCGTCGGGACGACCTTGCTGGTACGCGCCACGGACGCGGTTTCGGCGCGGGATATGACCGGAGCCAGGCCAAGGCGCTGCTGGGCGCTTATGGGCCCCCCAGAGGGTGCTGGAGTGGCAACCGGTCTGACGACGGGCTTGCGGAACGCCCGTCGCGCGCCCAGGGCGGCCAGGCGCGCTTGCAGAGGCGGGTGGGTCGCAAACAGGTGACCGAACCCGGCGCCCCTGAACATCAGGTAGCCGTAATGCCGCTCTTCCGGGGTGGGTTTGTCGGCGACGCCATGGACGCGCTTGAGGGCACGTGCCATGGCATCGGGGGACGTGACGTGGGCGCCGACGGCGTCGGCATGGTATTCCCGGTTGCGGGATATGCCCTGGGTGACGAGCTCGGAGGCGATAAAGACGGTCTTCCGGGCGAGGTGGCCACTGCCCTTGACGAGCAGCACATTCCGCCTGCCCTCGGACCGTGACCTCGCGCCCTGCGAGGCCATGATCGCGCCGAACACCGTGATGAGGTTCACCACGGTAACCAGCATGCGCTGGAACCCTTCGGCGAAGGTCATGCGGGCGATATCGTGGTGCAGGATGTGACCGAGCTCATGGCCGATGACTGCGTCCAACTCGTCGTGTTCGTAGCCGAGCAGCGGCTTGCCGATCACCACCGTGGATGACTCCTGGTCCTTGCCCATGGCGAACGCATTGAAGACGTCGGTGATGCCGACCGCAGGGCGGGGGAGGTTGAGCTGGTCGGAGAGCTTATGCACGCGTTGCGCGAGCCAGTGGTCGGCTCCCACCATTACAACCCGGAAACTGGTGCTGACGTCGCCCGAGGCGCGCGCAATATAGCGGCCCCCAAAGGTCAGGCCGAGGAGGGAGAGTATGATGCCGGTGACCAGGGCGCGCTGCCCGTAGAAGCCCTGCATATAGGGGTCGAAGGGGCACCATTCGGAGAACCACAGCAGCAAGGTGATCCAGTACACCACGCAGCAGGTCAGGATCAGGATCCCGGAAAGTTGGAAGGCGGTCGGCAACCACGACCGGTTCCGGGGTGTGAGGTGATCCTGGTCTTCCGGGTCAGGCGCGGATAGCCCCAGGAAAGCGCAGGCACGAGGAGCACACCGTAACGCCACCACGCGGCTCAGCCGCAGGGCGGCGCGGGCCTGATAAAACACTAGGGCAAACTCCGCCGCCCACACGGCCCACGACCCCATGGGCCAAGGCCAGGGCACGAGGGCCCATGCGACGGACCATGGGTCCGGGTCCCAGATGTTGAGCGCGATCCAGCCGGCGCGGAGGGCCGTGAGGGCCAGCAGGGTTGCGGCCAGCACGCGGATGCGGGTTTCCGTGCCGAAGAATGACTTGGCGAGGGTCATTGGCTTTCCCCCATGGCGCCGACACGCTCCATGCACGTGGCACTCTTGGTGTAGGCGACGAGACGCGTCTTGAACGGCCGCGCGCCGCGCGCATAGTTGATCGCCCAACGCCAGTCGCCCCGCTGCCAGCCGGACAGCAGCGCCATGATTTCGTCGGGGGTCAGCAGCGGTCGCCCAAGGAACTGGACGCTTTCATTGCTGGATGTTCCGCTATTGCCCGAAGCGTCGCCGAACCAGTGCCCGAGCTGTGACGACCCGTTGGAGCCGGTGGACCGGTTCAGGTACGCCAGCGTTTCGTGACCCAGGTATTTGCCGATGAGTTCGCCGGTGATCGGGTCATCGATGCCGTAAAATTGTTTGACCGCGCAGTTCAGGAACGGCTGCCAGCTGTTGCCCGGGTAATGCTCCTGCAGCGACATGACGTCCTGCAGGAAAAACCACAGCCGGACACCGGCGCTGGCATGGGTGCGAATGGCGGCCCGGAATTCCGGGAACGGGCCGAGGTTGAGAAACTCGTCGAGGATGAACAGGACCGGAATTTCGGGGGTGCGGGGATTGCTCTCCATCGCATCGAGGGCGCCCTTGAGCAGTATCCGCAACCAAGGCGAGAAGGGCTCCATTTTGCCAAACGGGATGTCGATGTAGACCGTGATTGGCCGGTCCTTCAGATCCTCGAACGCAAAATCCGAACCGCTCAGGCTGTCCTGGATGTCGCGGTCGCGCCACAGCGCGAGCTTGCTTTCCAGCGTGATCTCCAGGGTTTTGAGACCCCCGCGCTCGCGTGGTTTCTCGAGGACGGCTTTCCCCGCTTCTGCCGTGAGCGGGAAGTCCATCATCTTCTTCGCGACGTTGAGCAGATCCTGGCCTTTTTGCGAGGCCAGCTGGCAGACGGCGGCCAGCGTCTGGCGATGGGGTGGCGCGACGTGTTTGACGTAGAGGATTGCGCCGGTCATAAAACCCACGGCATCGTCGCTGAAAAAGTCCTGAGACTTGGGATCGCGCGGAAACATCTGCTTTGCGAGAGACAGGGCGTCCGAGTCGGAATTAACACGCGCCAAGGGATTGTAGCGATGCCGGGGCTTTCCGGAGGTCCGGTCGAACGGCGCGATGCGGTAGATTTCGTGACCCATCGCCTTGCGCCAGCGCGAGGTCTTCTCGAAATGCTCGCCCTTGGGGTCGAGCACCACGCAACTGCCCTGGTAACGCAGCAGGTTGGGAACGATCGAGGTGACCGCCTTACCCGAGCGTGTTGGGGCGATGGTCAGCAGGTGGCCGTCATCATCCCAGTGCACGAATTCGGCTTCAGGATTGCTGTCATCGTCTGAATAGGCGCCAAGCAGGATCGAGGAGGGATTGTCGAATTCGGTGCGCCCGGCCAGATACAGCTTGCCGTTCGGGATCGAACGTAACTCCTGCGGTGTCGCCCAGCGCGCCGAGCCATGAAGGGTCGGCGGGTTCTTCAGCAGTTGGTCCCGCTCCTGGCGGGCCTCACGCTCGCGTCTGGCGCGTTCGATGATCGGTCCAGGGTCTCGCCCGGAGCGGATGGCCGCCTCGACCTCGTCGGCCACTTCGGGGCCGTACACCTCTTCGACCCGCCGCCTTGCCGCGCGCCCGCCCAAGAATCGGGTACCCCGCAGACCCCATTTGCCCCACTTCCGCGCAAACGCGATGCTGCGATCAAGATCGCCAAACAGGTCAAATTTGTTGGACACGTCTTCACCCCAGCCCGACAGCATCACTGTAGCAACTGAAATGCCGAATACAATTCCGATTTATTCTGTTGGCTTAACGGAACGACTTTTGTTGAACAGCAGAACTGCTGTTCTTCCTAGCCACCGGAAGCGGGGGCCCCTTTCAGAAACGGGATGAACATCCCCTTCCTTCCGGGGCGAACGCCCCAGCTTCCTGGCTTCACTCTGTCGAGCAAGTCACCACGAGATTTCGAGTTCCGGGTACTCCGCCACGATCGACGGGCGGTAGGCATCCTGTTCGAGGCGCGTCGGGCGCCAGACGTATTCGAACTGCTCGGAATCGAGCCACTTCTCAAGCGCCTTGGCTTCCTCCGTGTCGGAAAGGTCGAACGGAAACTCCTGCACAATACGATAGCGGCGCAGGCCTTGCAGGGCCGCATCGTCAATGGCCGTGGCGATGGTGGCGGGTTTGAACAGGGTGGCGGCGTATTTGGTCCTCATGATGGTCGCCATCAGGACGTTGCCTTCGGAACGTTTCATCAGAAGGCACTCCCAAGATAGGTATCGGTGATCTTCAGGCGGCCATGGCCGAGCTCGGCGGAGATCCGATGGCGGGCCGCACGGTCGGCGGCACGTTCCGTGCCGTTCATGTCGGCCCAGCGTTTGCCGGCGGCCAAGGGGCAAGGCTGCCCGGTCAGCACGGCATAGCGCTGCTGGGCATAGGCGTGGCGGAAACCGTGGGTGTTCCGGAGCCCGGCCTTGAGGGTCTGGTACTCGAACCGCTTGAGGTGCTCGACATAGCTCATGTCCGCAGGGATCAGGGATCCCGCGCCGGGAACGAGGCGCAGCACGTGCTCCAGCACGTGACGCTGTTCCAGCGTGGTGACCGGCACTGTCCTCGCGCGGCCGCCCTTCGTCCAGCTCGCCTGCAAGGCGATATGGTCGGCGCGGGCGGCCGCCTGCGGCTGGAATTTCATAGCTTCCTCGCGTCGCAAGCCGAACGCCACCTGGAGCATGACAGCGGCCTTGATATGCGGGCATTCGATGGTGGCGAGCTTGGCGTGATCGAGGGTCTGCGCCCGGTTGCGCGTGATTTCGCCGCGTTCGGCTACGCCGTACACGGCGTTATCACGGTGGACGACGTTCGGCTTGTTGACCTTCTCCGCCCACCAGCGCAACCACGTCAGGCGGTTGCGGATACTGGCGTCGGAGGTGTCAGCGTCGAGCCATCGTTCGACAAGAGCCTCGGCGTGTTTGGGTTTGATCGATCCTGCGGCCGGCAGCTTGTAGCCGAGGTCCGCGAGTTCGCTTGCCATTGCGGACAGGCCGCGCCGGCGGTTGTTCTGGGTGCCGTAAGAGCCGTCCCGGTTGCGTTGGCACAGCCGCACCAGGTCCATGGTTAAATCGTCCATCTTGCTCGCTTCTTATTTTTGGCTGAGTGTTGATGGCCGATGCACGTCCGTAGATCGTGACACCCCGCGAAGATCATTCGCGACATGGCCGGAATGCGTAGTTTCTTTACGGTACGAGCCTCCCGAGCTAGCCGGTCGGCTAGCCTAAGTGGTCTGCCCTGTTGGGCGTCCGGTTACCGAGAGGTCGAAACCGGAGGTGTGGCCGCGTCGGCGGCGCACGAATAGCTTGAGCAGGCATGTGTGCTCTCCTTTTGCTGGGGAAATTGTCGGGTGAGATGCGTCAGGCAGTCTTTGCCTGCCGGGATAGTGGACGGTGTCGGTTGGCAATGGCCAGCGCATCGCGCCGGAAATGATTTTCGCCTGCCCAAGCGAGGCGCAGCGTCATTTGCAGGTCATGCGGCAGCGTTTGTGCAAACCCGTTTTCCACCGTGGGTTCGATGGCGGTCTGTCACTCCCCAACAGGTTGGCGAGTGACAGACCGCCGGCCGCCCGCTTTGTTGGACATGGGATGTCCGACAAAGCTCTTCCCGCAGGCCGGGCCAACTCGTTGGCCCGGCCTCCTCCTCTCCGTCGACCGGCACGCGGTGGCCCTGCGTCAGGGCCGAAGTGTGATCGGTTGCGGCCGCCATCATCATCATGGGGGCAGGCGAGGCCGGTTGCATTCCACTCGGATGCCCCAGCCGTCGCCGTGAAGTCGTGTATTCGGATGGGGCTCGCCTCGCCGGGTGCCGCGCGTGTCACTGGTTTTCCGTTGATGGACTGTCCGGAGGGAATGTCGGTTCGTTTTAGCCGGCGCGGCCGCCTTGTCCCGTTCCTGCCCGCTCCTTCGCTGCGCTCCCGTGTTGGGGACAAGCCACCCCTGCGCGCCGTCTCCTTTGGAACCGTCCTCCGGGACAGAACCCATCAACCAAAGGAAAACACCATGACCCTCAAACGCAACACCCCGACGAAGCCCGAGCCGAAGTCACCGATCTACCACGCCTACACCGTGCGCGACGGCAAGGACGGCCAGAAGGGCTTCTGGACCCGCATCGGCGCCTTCTTCCCCCACGATGACGGCGAAGGTGGCACGCTCCTCCTCGACGCCCTGCCGCTCGACGGACGCA
The DNA here is from genome assembly GCF_004792065.1 of Mesorhizobium sp. M8A.F.Ca.ET.165.01.1.1. NCBI lineage: Bacteria > Pseudomonadati > Pseudomonadota > Alphaproteobacteria > Hyphomicrobiales > Phyllobacteriaceae > Mesorhizobium > Mesorhizobium sp. M8A.F.Ca.ET.165.01.1.1. The sequence continues at coordinate 800,290 of NZ_SRTH01000002.1, forward strand.
TCGTCCTCCGCGCTCCCAAAGACGAAGAATAGGAGGCGGCCATGCAGCTCTTGACCCAAGACCTGCGGAACAAGCTGCTGGCGAACGGTCGCCAGCAGCTTCCTCTCCGCGGCACGGACGGGGAAATCGACTTCGTTCCCGTTGTTAAACTGTTCACGCCGGATGCCGGTGCAACCTGGCTGCTTACCGAGATCGATCCGGAAGACTCGGATATCGCCTTTGGGCTTTGTGATCTTGGGCTGGGTTGTCCTGAGGTTGGCAGTGTCAGCCTGTCTGAACTTGCGTCGGTACGTGGGCGCCTTGGCTTGCCGGTCGAGCGTGACCGGCACTTCAAGCCGAACAAGGCTCTCTCCGACTATGTCCTCGTCGCACGCCGACACGGAGTGATCAGGACGTAACGTCTTCTAATACGTGCTCGGCTTCGACGCCGGGCACGTTCAGACCGGATGCTTCGATTTCCCAGGCTCAGTCTTAGACGCTATAGATTGGTCACTGATCGCCCAGTGCCCTTTAACCGACGTGTGAAGAGGTTTGCGGTATCTCATCGAAGTTGGCTTCCGGCAATTTCGCCACCTGTGAAAATCACCCCACTCAACTCTAAGCGCAGCACGCGAAAATTTATATAGAAATGGGCTCCCATCGGGAGCCCATTTCTATATAAAGCTGACTAAAATACCCTTTGCTTGGATCAATAGAACAATGAAGATCGCGATTTCCAGCAGGAGGGCAGTGAAGCTGAAAATGCCACCTAGTCGTCTGTATTCGTCGTAAGCAGCATGATTAACGCCAACGCATATGAGCATGATCGCAAATAGAGCGAAAACGTACGGTAGTGGAAGGTTATAAAAAAGGAAGTCCATAGTGTCCTCCAGTCTCCTGCAAGCCGCAGGGTGGCTTGCATGAATCGGGAAGAGTATGATGAGGTCAGTTCTACGGCATCTTTCGAGCCAGTACAATACTTATTATAGTACAAAAGAACCTAAAATAACGATAACTCCAGATAAAACTTTCAATTGGTTCAAGTATTACGCTGGAATATTGGTTTTATCGCTTTCATTATTCGTCGGACCAAAGTTTGCACTTGAGAGGTTTAGTGTTTCTGGGGGGAATTTTACGATTGTTAGCCAAAAAGACGCGCTATTTGCTGCGAATTGGAACTACTTCCTGCTGACTGTCGTCCTGTTTCAAATTGCAGGCTGGTATTCAGTCGCATATGGAGGCTTCATCCGAAGAATATTTCTGACTAAGACTCAGCTGGTCTTGACCTACGTCGCTGACCTCGCGGCTACTGGCTTGGCTATAATCCTATTGATCATGGATAAAAGCATCTGGGCCGGAATACTCGCCGGCAATGACATCATTGGAATTGGAACCCTTCAGCGAGCGCTGGCCGGCCGCACAGTCATAGATGGGATGGGGGCTGCACAGGTTGTTTCGCTTATTCATATGGGAATTTATGTTACAGCGGCCACATTTGCTTCAACATTGATTACAAACTTTGTAGTGTGCGCTGACTGGAGGAGCGCGAAGAATGCTCCGCAAAATAAAGCAAGAATCGAATATATGAAGCAATGTTTCTTCAGAAACATGTATGCATCCACAATTCTACTAACAGTCGGGGTCTTTCAGCTTGCAGCTTGGGTTGGCTTGCCTGCGACACAGATCCCTGAGCCAAAAGATTTCTCGGAATACGTCACCTCAATTATAATATATATGTCCGTGTCGTTCTCGCTTATCGCATTTTCGGCCTTCACTTTGAGTGTTCTTCTTTTCAATATGAACGTCCGCCACTCAGAACTCTCCGATGGGGACAAGAATGAATTGGCAATTACGGTATTTGATACCAAGCTGGTTCTCAGCGCCGCTTTTCCGGCATTGATGGCATTCGTAACGAAAACAGTACCGTCGCTCATAGGGAGCTGACTTGCGAGCTGATCACATCGGATCGTTGACCAACTGGATGCCGTTTGAGGCTCTAACTGACTAGGGTCGCTGCCGAGCCGACGGGGCCATCCGGCTGGACCCAGGCAGGCATTTCCAAGCCTTCGGCTTGCCGCCTTCACGGCGCATGGTAGCTCTGGCACGGGTTGCCAGAACCGGGGTACGAAGTGAATGGGTGAGCTTGAGCAGCAAATTGATATTTATCTCGGCGAATGGCTGGCAGAACTGCCGCCGCCGGACGCTGGAGTAGACTGGTACCGCGACTTCATGAAGTCGGAACGGCCGGGCGTCTTTCTCGAGGTTGCCATTGGTCCGACGAGCTTTGTGAATCTCGCGGGCAATCGGGCTTTAAATCGGGCCGCAGATTTACTTTTAGAGAGAACCGGTGAGCAACGTCGCGTGTCTCATCGCAGCGCGCGACGGGCGCTGCTTGAGGCCCACAAAGAGCACATTCCAAAAGCCTTAAAGTTAAACAGGTTCTCAGAGCACGCCATCGTTCAGCGCGCGATCGTGCAGGTCGAGAGAGTCAAACGAGCGAGCGGAATCTATGTTTTGCCGGTCGTTTTTGCTCCGATGGCCAAGAACACCGATGTGAAGTTTGGCCCAATGCAGCTCCTCTCTGCCAAGGTATTCAAAGAGCGCTACGACGAAGTAGTCGAGACTGCGGGGAAAATCGAAGGCGAAAGCCGATTTGTCGAGGGGTGGCAGACCTATTCGAAGGACTACGATCATTTCATCTTGGTCGCGATTGATGACCACGAATATGAGCGGGCTCGGATCGTGGCAAGGGAAGTCGCCGAGCTGCTCCTGAATCTTATCCGGCTGGCATTCCGGTTCGGCCATACAGATGATATCCGGATTGGTGATGGATTTATCTGGGAAAAGTCGCGAGCGTCGGTTTATTTCGATACGCATGGTACTCCGCAGTTTGCTCATTCCAGCGGACCGTGGGGCTCGATCCTGGAGGACAATTGGAAAGAACTGCTCGATGACAGGGTGGGGCACCATCAAGCTATTGTGGCGAGCCTCGCCGGGTGGATGGCCTCTGGCACCGATGCAGGTTCTCCGATTCTAGAAAGGCTGAGATATGCCAGTGCTTTGATCGCGGAGGCCTATAGCGAGCCGCATGATCGGATCCGCCTGGTGCGCCTCATCTCCGCTCTTGAAGCCCTGGCCCTATTACCTCGTGAAGAGAAAGCTCACGGGCTGGCACTTCATTCGGCTTGGGCGGGTGGCTGGGGAGAAATGGACATTGCGAACGACATCTATGACGCCGTTCGCGGCGCCTATCTTGTTCGAAATCAAATCGTTCACGGCGACGGTCCGCCCGAGTCTCTTGTAATGCAAGCCTTCCACCGACTTGAAAAGCATCTGGGCCGGATTTGGCTCGGGATGCTGCACATTTACGTGCTGATCTACAACCGCGATAGACCCAAGCATATTCGGCAGTTGCGGCGTGCATTTGGCCAGTACATCGAGACGTTCTTTTGGAACCCCGACATGCTGTAGCCTCACGAGGCATAAGATATTCGAACCGGCGCCCTTCGCCGGGGGCTGTCGGTCCCGCATCCCGCCTGCGGCGGCGCTATGCTGATGCTCCTACGGCCGCCCTGTTGAACCGGTCTCAGGGCCACGAACTTTCTCCAGCACCGATCTGACTTGGTCCCGCTAGCGGGCATTTCGGTGCTTCCGCCTTGTACGCCGTTCTTTGTCGGGGCCGCTTTGCGGCACGGCTGCGCCGATATGGATGTGCCTGGCGGCACGTTTCTTGTGTGATGGGGAAAGAGGCGCGCGGCCCTCTCTCCCAGCAAGCCGCCGCGGGCGGTTTCCCCCATCTTCCTGCGCTTCGCTCCGTGCAGACCGGGGAGACCCCTCCGCCCCCGGGACTTGCCCCCTCGCTCCCCGCTGCTCGCCGCGTGGCAGGGGTCAGGTGGCCTGACCCGCAGGGGAACGGACGCCGGAAACGCAATCAAAGGAGCAAGTCCATGAATACCGCTGAAATCACCATCCCGCTTGGCAAGCTGGTGCCGAGCAAGGCCAATGTCCGCCGTGTCAATTCCGAGGCGGGCAGGGCTGAACTGGCCGCCAGCATCGAGGCCCACGGCCTCATCCATAACCTAGTGACCCGCAAGGCAGCGAAAGGGGCCAAGTTCGAGGTCGTGGCCGGAGGTCGGCGTCTGGGGGCTCTGCGCTTGCTGCTGGACGAGGGCCGTACGGTGCAAGGCGTGGCCGTGACCAAGGACTATCCAGTCAGGGCCGTCCTGCGGGAGGAAGGCAGCGACACCGAGATTTCATTGGCGGAGAACGACCAGCGGGAACCGATGCATCCGGTGGACGAGGTCATTGCGTACCGCGACCTTGTTGAACAGGGCATGGCGGCGGAAGACATTGCCTCCCGTTTCGGCAAGTCCGTTATGACGGTGCGCCAGCGGCTCAAGCTGGCGAGCCTGTCGCCGCGCATCCTTGATGCCATGCGGGCAGGTGAGGTGACCCTTGAACAGGCCAAGGCCCTGGCGCTCAGCGACGACCACGCGGCGCAGGAAGCAGCTTGGTTCGAGCAAGACGGTTGGAGCCGTAATCCCGGCAACCTGCGTTCGTTCCTGACCAGTGCCCATGTGCGGGGCAATGACCGGCTGGCACGTTTTGTGGGCATCGAGGCTTATGAAGGTGCCGGGGGCGGGGTGTTGCGCGACCTGTTTGCCGAAGACCAGTTGACCTTCCTGACCGACCGGCCCCTGCTGGTGAAGCTTGCCAGCGAACGACTTGAGGCGGTGGCCGATGAGTTGCGTCCTCTGGGCTGGAAGTGGGTGGAAATCGCACTCGACACCAGTGTCATCCACACGAGCGGGTTCGGGCGCATCCACGCGGTGCGGCGCGACCTGACCGAAGCCGAGCAGGCGGAAGTATCTGCGCTGGGTGAGCAGTATGACGCCTTGGCCGAGAAGGTTGACGCGTATGCCGAAGGAGACCCGCAGATTGAGATTGACGAGGCTCAGCTTCGGGCGCTGGAGAGCCGCATTGACGCGATACAGCAGTCAAGGGAGGCGTTCGAGCCCGCTGATATGGCGCTGGCGGGATGCGTGGTCGGGATTTCGTACAATGGCACGCTGGACGTGACGCCGGGACTGGTGAAGGCCGATGACCGGAACGCCCTCGCTGTCTTGCGCGACGGGCAGGCACGTGGGGTCGACCTTGGCGGCGGGGAAGATGGCGATGAGCAAGGTGTCGACAACACCACCACCGGGCTGTCGGCTGCGCTGACCGAGGAACTGACGGCTATCCGCACCGCCGCGCTGCGGGTTGAGCTCGCGAACCGTCCCGAAGTGGCGCTGGCAGCCATGCTGCATGCGCTGGCGAGCCGGGTGTTCTATGATTACCACCACGGACGTATCGAGCCAGCCGTGGAGGTCACGGGCCAGCGCCGCAATCTTGTGCCGTCCATCAAGGAGCCGGATGCCTGTCGTGCGCTGAGCGGCTGGAAAGAGGTCTTGGAGGGCTGGGGTGACCGCCTTCCCGGTGACCCTGCCGACCTGTGGCCTTGGCTGCTGGCGCAGCCGCAGGACGTGCTGCTTGACCTGCTGGCGGCGGTCACGGCTGCCAACGTCAACGCGGTGGTGGCACGTCACGAAACCAGCCGGGAGCGGATTGCCAATGCCGACACGCTGGCGGAGGCGGTGGGGCTCGACATGCGCCTGTGGTGGTCACCCGAGGCGGCATTCCTGACCCGGCTATCGAAAGCCGATATTGCCGGTGTGATGCGGGAGGCCGGTTGCACCGAGGAGGCCGCGAAAGCGGTGGAACGCGCCCCGAAACCGGAAGGCGTGTTGGAGGCTGAAAAGGAACTCGACGGTAAGGGCTGGCTTCCCGCAGCCCTGCGGCCGCCGCTCAGGCCCGAGCGCGAAGACTTGGCAATGGCAGCCGAATAGGCTGGCAACCTATCGCAGAGCCGGGGCAGCGATGCCCCGGCTTTCGCGCATCTGTCGTCAGGTGTCCTTGGGCCGGTATCGAACCGGCCGAGGACAGGCGAGGGCGCCCCTGGCCCGCCCCTCGCGCTCCCCGCCCACCCAGGAGCAGCCGGTCACTGTACGGTTTCCGTCTTCGGCCGCACGCCCGTCGCCATGTATTCCACGAATTGAAGTGCAGCCCGCAGCGTGGCGGTGTCCCGGACGAAGGCGCCGTCGTCTTCGATCCCATCCATCGTCGGCAGGATCTTGCGCGCGATATCGGCCTGCGGTTTGGGCAGGCTATCGATCTGGCGCAGCAGGGCTGCTCGGGCTTCGTTGCGGGTCATCAAGGATATCGCGCGGCCGGTGCTCCCCGGCCGCGCGCCGGTTCGTTCACTGCTTGACCAGTGTAACCGTATTGCCGACCTCATCCCACCCCGACATGCAGGCGGGCGGCACGATTGTCAGGTTCTTGCCGTCGATCGTGGCGTTGCAGCGGTGGGCATTGCCATTGGTCGTTACCTGAAGCTCGCCGCTGTCCAGGAAGAGCCATTCGGCGCTCATGGCTTCACCCATGCCGCCCATGTACTTCATGTTCCCGTCTGCATTGAACTGGGCATAGAGCGATTCACCGTGACGGCTGAGGTTCGGGCTTTCCCACCGGCCGACAATCTGGTCTTTCGGTTCGGCCTGGCTGGACGAAATAGGGTTGCAGGCTGACAGCACGGCTACCGCCAGCATTGAGAATGCTACGTTGCGCTTCAAGTGACACCTTTCTGGAGATTGAGGACTCGCACCCCTATCCAGAAATCACGAGATTTGATCTGTAGTATAAGCGATTGCTAACTAACGCCGGATTGGGTTTTTCGCGCAAACTTTAGGCAAAGGTCGGTGACCAACACCGCGAAAATCGACAAAAATAGCTGTGCGAGGACGTTGCAAATCTCGTGAGTTTTGAAACAGCGGGAGGCGCATTTGGATGAAGTACGGATATGCGCGGGTTTCCACGGAGTCCCAGGACTTGGCGTCTCAGATCGAACGCCTGGAAGCGGCAGGCTGCCAGAAGATTTTCTTTGAGAAGCTGAGCGGTAAGAATGCCGATCGACGTCAACTGCAGCGGCTCCTGAAAGTGCTGGCGCCTGGTGACGTCGTCCAAGCGGTCGTCAGTGATCGGATGGCACGGGATCCGTTGGATATGCTGCAAATCGTCAAAACGGTCTCATCCGCTGGCGCCTCACTACGCTTGTTGGACGAGCCCTTTGTCGACACTACGTCGGAAATGTCCGATTTGATCGTCTTCCTGGTGGGGTGGGCGGCCAAATGGCAACGGCGCCGGATCCTGGAGAATACGGCAAGCGGACGGGCGCGGGCGATGGCCAGGGGCGTCAAGTTCGGGCGGAAGCCGAAACTCACGGCGCAGCAGCGCCAGGACATCGCGGCAAGGTTCGCCGCAGGCGACGACATCCGTCAGTTGGTTGCCGACTACAAGGTGAGCAGAAGTACCCTTGCTCGGGTGCGACGGACTGCGAACTCGACGGCTGCACCCTAATCCGCAATATTGCGGGCGTTGCGGTGGCCCGGGCGATGTTTTGAGATGAAAGAGGTGCCGATGAAGCTGATGAGCGAGAAGGACATCCCGGCTTTCGTCCAAGCAGTCATCGAGGCCGGCTGCGATATCTGTGCCGTGGATTACGATGGGTATGTGCTGGGCGACGCTGATCTGCCTCTGGCGAAGAGCAGACAGGTGCAACCAATCCTGAGACAGATTTCGCTCAGGTTTGGCGAGCGCGACCACCTACGCCGAGATATTGTCTTACATCTCCGCTCCCTTGGTCGCTTTGTGGAGAGCGGCACGATTCATTGAATGTGACCCAGTTAGAAGACTGAGGATTCCGCGCTAATTCCGCGGCAGCTTGTGGATCTCGAGCCGCACCGGGCCGCCTCGATCGCAACCGGTGCAAAATAAGGCCCGCTCGACCGAGCTGAAAAGGGCGTCCTTGCCGTAGCGGCGGATCAGGGCGGCGGGCTTGACCGGCGCATGGTGTGAGCAGTTCTTGCACCAGGCGCGCAACGTGTGCCATTCGCGCAGGTCGCCGAGCGACACGTCGATGCCGGCATGAACGCTGCCTTCCACGATGGTTTGCGGCGGCAGTTTAGGTTCGCCGGGCGTGAGAATTTTCTCCATGACGTGACGGCTGTTGTAGTGGATCAGCAGCATGCCGGGACGACGGCGGATTGCCGTCTGCCAAGCGGCTTGGCTGACCGAGAAATCAGGCGAACGGCTGATCGTCTCGACCAGCGCCTTCTCGTCGCGATCCCAGACCTCGATGCGAAAATTGTCTTCGTCCGTTTTGGGCATAGCTTCGCCGGCCAGCGCCATCGAAGCGCGTCGCCCTCGGTCCTCTCTCCTTCAGATGGATTAGGAATAAGGAACATATTCCTGTTTCGTCAAGGCCACGCCAACACGGCGATCGCGCTGACGCTGGCGGCGATGCGCCTTCAGGGGTTTTTGCCGCAGGCGTGGTGAGACGGCGGGCGAAGGGCGCCTTTCGATCTATGACTTTTCAGGACGCACCGTCTCCACCGCGAGTGAGCCGGCCGGCAGCGGGCGCAGCAATTCGGCTTCGGACTTAGTCAGGTTGAGCCAGGCCGCCCAATTTTCAGGCTGAAGGACCACGATCTGTCGGTTGTGGATGGGCGCGACGTCGGGGCCCGGCTCGGTGGTGAGCATGGTGAACGTGGGTGGCTTGTTCCCTGTGCCTTCACGCCAGAGGCCGGCGATCGCCATGAATGGCGCGCCGTTGAGCGTGAAGCGGTGCTTGGCCTTGGGATATTTCGTGCCGGTGAATTCGAAGAAGGCGGACGCCAGCACCAGGCAGCGGTTGCTGTTGGTGAACTGTCGCCCTTCAGAGCGGAAGTTGAACACCGGGCCGCCTTTCGGTCCCGACGGCGGAAATCCGAATGTCATCGAGGCAAGCTCGACGGTGTCGCCGGCGGTGCGCATGATGGGCGCCGGATCGTTGATGCGGACATCATCTGCATGCGGCAGGTCGAGTTCGGTCTGATGGGCCGGGATCTTGAGGGCCAGTGATTCCATCATCCGGCAGTACTCAGCCCAGGCGATGTGCTGCTCGTAATCGTTGCACATGGACGTCTCCGAACCGGAACTTGGCCGGCCCGGCCAGCTTATCGAGGTGACACAGGATTTGCGGGCCGAGCCGTCCAGCAGGCCAGCGCTAGCCTACCCTTTCAAGTTCTTCGGTTATACGGTTCGGGTCAATTCCCCTGCCAAAAAGGCTCATAATCCTCTGCGCAATGTGTTCGCGTTCCTCCTCGCCCCTAATTCCATGCTTCGCGCAATAGTCATTCAGGGCTTTGGTGAGAATTGCCAATTCGGCGGAATCAGCCACACCACATGCCAGCACGGTTGCCTCCCTCGAAGAAAGCCTGGTGACCGCTTTCAAGCGTCCGCTTGCCTCAGTTCGCTCCGGACGACCTAGGAAAAATACCCCCAAAAAAAGTCACATGCGAGTCAATTTGATGCGGCTGAGGAGAGCCAAGCGGCGGTTAAGCCCAGCCGACATGGTCTCTTTTCACGAGCCTTAAAAACAGGGTGATCCAGAACCGGTATTCGGGGTCTTCACGATTGCCGGACGTCCCCAGGGCGCAATAGGCAACCGAGGTGGTTGCGTCCTTGCCGTGCAGTTCCACGGCGGTTTCTATTGCCTCGTCCTCGGCGAGAAGTTCCCATTCTTCAATCATATGGCGCCTACACATAAGCTTTCGAGGTCGCCCCTCTATCGAGGATGACGGTTAGGGCAGAACCGCATTAGAATGGATACTACATGGAGGGCGGTTTATGACAACTTCGGGAGAAGCAAAACTTGCTGGCAGGTTGGGGCCGACGGATTGGGCCGTTCGTGCGAAGGAGCTCTTGAACAAACCAACAACGGATCTTTGGAGGCGTACCGCACGGGAGTATTTTCATGACCGTATTGAACCGCGATATTTAGAGCCAATACGGGAGCTCGACCGGCTTAATCGGTTGCGGGGCGAAGGTTTTGCCGTCGTCACGATCCAATGCGCGTTGATCGAATTCCTGGCGGCACTCCGCACCGGCGAAAACTACAAGCTTGACAAGCCTGATCCTAAGAAAGGCGAATACAACGACAGCGGGAGACTGTTTCGCGATTTCCTGGCGAAGGAAGCACCTTTCTCGGCGGTCTTCGCGACGACCGCGGGCGACTTCTATCGCGACATTCGCTGTGGCCTCTTGCATGAAGGCCAGAGCAAGGGGGGATATCTCATCAAGAAGAAGAGTAAATCTGGCCTCATCGTCGATTTAGGGCCGCCAAAAGTCCTGTACTGGACTGATTTGCAAGGGGCGATTGAGACTTACTTGACCCAATACACCAACGACCTGGAAACGGTGGCCGCGCTTCAAAACGCGTTCATACGCAAGTATGACCACCTGGCGAGGACTGCTGTTTGAGCCCGGCGCGGGGATGCAGAGTAAGGGGTGGCAGCAGTCACAAGCTAGCTAATGCGATAGTAGGTGCCCCATGCCAGTCGAACGTCAGCGAATGTCCATTCTCGCCGTCGGCCGTACGCGGGGCTCTGCCGGGTCATGCATTCGTTCAGGCCCGTCTGCCTTTGAAATTTCATAAACCAGGCCGTCGATTTTGGCTTGCCGTTGGCCGTGGTCTGAACGCGGCGGATGACCCCGCTATCAGCCCACTGCTCATGCGGATTGGAGACCGATGCAGAGTCGGCCAGATAGCTGCGGAGCTTTTGTAAGGTGGCCTCTTCGGGCGACTGGCGAAGATCCGCGCGGAGCTCCTGAACGGCAAGCGTAGCGCCTTGCTTAGCAGCCTCGGTGAGCATTCCGCGCAATTGCGTGCTCGACAGCACGATAGCCTGGAGAGCTTCCATGAATATGACTTTCTTTGATGGGATGTCGCGACGAGAAACCGGCGCAGGTTTATTGCGACACAGCCAAAAAATGACGTCAAGCGCTATATCCCGAGCAGGGAGCCGAGCTTTTCGGTTACTGGGCGGAGGGGGTCTACGAGGTGCAGGTCGTAGATCATCGTCGTTCCAAGATTGCCCTTGTGATCGACGTAGTGTGACACGGCCTCATGCGAAACCCCTTGGGCCGTCAGCATCAGCGAGATGGCAATCCGTTTGAGGTCGTAGAGCTGGAAATATTCCGGCACTCCTGGCAAAGCCTTGAACCGGTCCAACCCTTTGCGGAAATTGTCGCGGGGCTTGGTCGCGTCCGCGTGCGAAGGAAACAGCAAGCTGCTCTCAGGCCAGCGCAGGCGTTGCGCCTGGACCATTCCAGCCACTCTGGGATGGATCGGGACGGACCGGTAGGCGTGCTCATAGATCGAGCGCGACAGTTTAATGCCCTTGGTGTTGTGCTTGCGCCAGACGAGTTTCTCCAAATCGAAGTGACCGAACTCCGCTTTAGCCAGGTCGCTGGGGCGAGCCATGGTCAGGAACAGGATGCCCATGAAATTGCAGAGTTCCTGCATCTGGTCGTTCGCCGTGACGACCCGGCCCTTGGCCAAAGCCAAGTCCCGTTTAGCCAAACCCTCAACGGTTTCGATATCCGGTTCGGTCTCCATAACCGGGTAGAAGATGTGGGCTGCGATTTGCCTTATCTGCTCTGTTGAATAGTCCCGGCGCCGGCGCATGACTTTTCGCGCGCGGATTGGGCTGCAGGGGTTGCGCATGTCGACGAGCTGCATGCGGATCGCCCAATTGAAGAGGGCCGAGACGTGGCGCAGCCCGTCATTGTGGCTGTACGGCGACGAGAACTGTCGTTGGAAACGCTCGATGTCCAGTGGCTTCACAGAGGAGAATGGCTTGTTGGCAAACATCGAGCCGAAGTCAGAGTACGGCTTGCGGATGTTATGCCCACGGCGGGTGGCCTTTTTGGGTGACCTTCTGTGCCATGTTGCAACGAACATCGCGAAAGTCCCCTGATATCCCTGCGACAACGCTTGGATATGGGTCTCCCAATAGCGGTCGATCGCCTCGCGAACCGTCAGAAGATGCGCGCGCGGGGTGTCCCCATCCTCGAAGTCAGGGTTTTCACCCGCTTCGAGCCTTCGTTCGCGCCGGCCAACGGCCAGGCGCGCAGAAGCGACATTGAGGATGACGTTCGAACCAAGCGCTTTGCGATACCGTTTGCCGTTAAACTGATAAGCATGGACGAAGGACTTATGCCCCAAGGCAGTGACCCGCAGGCCGAGACCGGACACCGAACCGTTGCGGATTCGACCGTCTCGACCGACAGGGTGGTCCCAGTAAATTTCCTGATCTTTTCCGGTCGGACAGTCGGCAGCAAGAACGATGGAATCGTCTAAAAAAAGCTTAGGCATTTCATGTAACTTTCATGTAACGAATTTATAGCAAATGTTACATGAGAAGTGAAGTAATGATTTAGATATATTGCCATAAAATGATGTAATAACAAATGATTGTTAATTTCGACTATTTCGTACAATCGTAAGACTGGCCTTCACACGGTAGGGGTCACAGGTTCGAATCCTGTACCGCCCACCATTTTTTTCAAACGGTTAGACAGACAATTACTATGCTGGCTTGGCTTATGTAACTTTCATGTAACCGGCTTTTCCGAACTGACCCGGTAGTAGGATCCCCCGCTGTATGCCGGGGTGTTCGGAAGCGACCGATGGCAGTGTTCGATCAAAGAGATATTATTGGGTTGATATGTAATAAAAAGCCTTGAAGGTTTCTACGCCCACCGGGATACTCATCGACGTATAGAAATCACGGAGTGTTGCTCGCAAGTATGGACGATCTCTTCGCTATAAAATGCGTGTGTAAGGTTCCGGAGCGTTTGGCCGTGTTCGGGCACATTGGTGGAAACCGAATCCTTCAAGTTGCCCATCAAGCGCGACAAGATGTTGTAACGCTTCACCAAGGACAGGCGATACGTGGACGGACATTTTGGCGGGCCGTCTCGCCAGAATTAGGCTCGATTGCGGTCGTCGACTACGACACAGTCTCACTTTTGGGCTGCGATGCGGTCTTAAAAATACCGGACATTTCTTCCTCTGCGACCGTCACACAGGCGTTAGAGGCGGGCACGGGTGTCTGGATTGGCCCCAAGCCACGGAAGCCAGGGCAGGGGCCGTCTGAACGTGACGCTGTAACCGCATCTTGGAAAGACCGGTTTGATCTGATCAGCGAGGAGTATGAGGGGGACCGACGCACGCGGTTGGGCCTGCGGCCACCTCAAGTCGGTGCCATTCATGCCGTAAAGGCCCATTGGAGTGTTTCAACCCAACCTGCAACGCTTGTCTTGCCGACTGGAGCTGGCAAGACCGATACCATGGCGGCGCTATTGGTTTCTGAGCAGATCCCGCGGCTTTTGGTAATCGTCCCCTCCGATCCACTCCGCCGGCAAATTGGTTTGAAGTTCGCCCAACTCGACGTTTTGAAGGCGGCAGGCTTGGTGCCGAGCGATCTACGCCACCCTGCAGTGGCTATTCTGTCTAGAGGGCTCAAGAGCATCCAGCAAATCGATGAGCTTGTGGCCGAGGCCAATGTGGTGGTGACCACAATGAGCCTGCTCACCAGCATGTCAGAGGAATTGCGAGCCTATCTAGCCGCGTCCATGAGTCATCTCTTTGTTGATGAGGCCCATCATATCGGTGCTAACACTTGGCGCGATTTCAAAGCCTTGTTCCACGGCAAAACGACCCTTCAGTTTACGGCGACGCCGTTCCGTAACGACGGCCGTCGCCTCGATGGAAAGTTCATCTACGTTTATCCTCTGCGACGCGCCCAGAAAGACAAGCTCTTCACATCAATCGCCTATGTGCCGGTGCACGGACACGGAGAGAGCGATACCGATCGGCAAATTGCCGCCCGCGTGAAGAAACAACTGCTGGAAGACGAGGCGAAAGGGTACAAGCACTTGGCGATGGCCCGGACGGGCTCAGTCAATCACGCCATAGCGTTGCATGAGGTTTATCGCACCATCGCTCCGGAAGCGGCCCCCACTCTGATCCACAGCGAGATGTCGAGCTTGCAGAGGGCCGCTGCCCTCACGGAGCTTCGGTCGGGCCGCTCACGGATTATCGTCTGTGTCGATATGCTGGGGGAGGGATTCGATTTACCTGATCTCAAGATTGCCGGCCTTCACGACAAGCACAAGAGTGAGTCTGTCACGCTTCAGTTCATCGGGCGTTTTACGCGGGCGCGCCAGGATCTAGGCACCGCTACGGTCATTGCCAATATTCAGGCTGGAAACACGGCAAGCAGCCTTAATGCGCTCTTTGCAGAGGATGCCGACTGGAATCATATCCTGGCGGTCATCGGGCATAATCGCACCGAACGCGAACGACGCCGTGAAGACCTATTTGGGGGTTTCCCCGATGCAGCAATCGAAACGTTTCCGCTGGAGACGATCGAGCCGCGTTTCAGCACCGTGATTTACCGGACCACCTGTGCGGAGTGGGATCCCACAGCTGTGGAACAAAGTTCCGGGCCTTGGTCGACAATAGTGGAGCCCCCCGCAATCAACGCGGAAAGCCGGCTTGTCCTTTTCGTAAGACGAGATGAAGAACGGCTGCGCTGGACCTCAGTCAAGGCCGCTCGCAACGTCAGCTACAACCTGGTGATGGCCCATTGGGACCCGGATCTCGCGTTACTTTTTATTCATGGGTCGGATCTCGCCGACCTGCACGCGGAGTTGGCGAAAGCGCTGGCCGGCGACAGCGTCCAGCGGATCACGGGCGAGCAGGTCTTCCGGGTCCTTTACGGGTTCCGTCGCCTAATGCTGACGAGTCTGGGGCTTAGCGAGACTCAAAGAAAACCAGTGCGCTATTCTCAATTCATGGGATCGGATATCGCTGATCAACTGGATACGTTGCCGGGGAACCGGTCGCGGACCAAGACCAACCTATTCGGCCTTGGATATGTCGACGTTCAGGACCTCGACGAAAATGGCAGCGTTGTCGGTATCCATCCGGCCAAGGAAACAATCGGCTGCTCGCAGAAGGGCAAGTTTTGGTCGTATCAATCCTCCAACAGTTTTTCGGAATGGATTGATTGGTGCCATGACATCGGCCGCAAGGTCCTGAATGATAACATCACGCCAGAAACGATTCTTCGAAACGTCGTTCGTCCCAGGCGGTTAGCCACCCTTCCATCAGCCAAAATTGCCATAGGTGTTGCTTGGCCTGAGACGTTTCTCGATGCAGCCGAGGATCGGATTGACCTTATCATCGAGGGGCAACCGGTCCCGCTCTATAACTGCGAAATTGAACTTGACGAGTTTGCGATAACCGACGTGATCAAATTTAGGGTCTCAAGCGGCGAACTAAGCTCCCATTTCGAACTTCAGATTGGAGCTAGTGGCGCCTTGTTTAGGCAGAAGGCAGGCCAGGATGTTCAGGTGGTTAGGGGCCGGGCGCGCAAAGAGAAGCCGCTCGTTGAACTATTCCATGAGGATCCCCCACATATTTACTTTGCCGACGGTGATACCCTCGTGGCACCGGATATTCTCGAACTGTCGAAAGATACGGAATTTCAGGCCTTTGATCCGGAACAAATCCTTCCAAAAGATTGGTCGGGGGTTGACATCAGGGCGGAATCCCAAGGCCCCACGAAACGCACCGACACTGTGCAGGGGCGCGTCGTTGAAATGTTGCGCAATAGCGATATTCCGTATGACATCATATTCGACGATGATGGGGCTGGCGAAGTGGCTGACGTTGTCGCCATCCGGCGCTCCGGCCGAACGTTGATCATCGACCTCTTTCACTGCAAATATTCTTCAGGAAGGCTGCCGGGTGCGCGGGTCGAGGATCTTTATGAGGTCTGTGGACAGGCTCAGAAGTCAGTGCGCTGGGCTGAGCGTTTTGCGAAGCTATTGGACCATCTGCGTCGGCGCGAGCTAGACCGCAATTCTGCTGGAAAACCTACTCGCTTCGAGCGGGGAAGCCTTGCCAGTCTGATGACTTTCATCAGTCAGAGCCATGAGCTGCACGCCGAGTTTTCGGTAACGCTTGTTCAGCCGGGTTATTCTCGCGCAAAGGTCGTACCGGCGCACCTAGAGCTCTTTGCGGCGACTGCTTCATATCTGATGGAGACTTGGCGTATCCCGCTACAGATTTTTGCAAGTGCTTGATGTGGTAGCTAACGGGGGCGCTCTCTTGTCGGGGCAGCTCGGTTAATCTACGCATCGGCCTGCGGCCAGCGCAATTTTCCACGGCCAACGCGCAAGGCTTCCACGAGCCTGGTGTTGCCGGGCAACCGACCAGAGAAGAGACTGGGTTTGGGATCGACGGCTGGCTTCTTGAACGCAGCGATCCGCTGGTAGTCCGGCGTTGCCAGCCAGGTCCGTCCATCGCCTTCATCTGTGATGATCCGATAGAGGCCGGCAAGCGGAGCGGCCGGGATGTCGAGCAGGCGTTTGTAGTGTTCGACCGACCATTTCTGGATGCCGCCGCTAAGGGCCTCGGTGCGGAAGCGAGCCCACAGCGCGGCGGTCTCAGGCGTTGGCCAGTTGCCAGCGTCGGTGTAGGCCGTAATCTCGTCGGATTCCAGCCAGACCCGCATCTCGGCCGGTGTAACGAACACAGGCTCGGCGTCCTCGATTGCCGCCATCGCAGCGCGTCGGGAGGGCAGGCCCGCGCGAATGAGCATCGCCATCATGAATTGCGGGACGCCGGTTTCGACCGCCGCTGCGGCGCCGCCCGCCACCGTCTCCGGCGACCAACCGTGGGACATGCGCCGCGTTCGGACAGCTTCCAGCGCCCAGACCAAACGATAGGTAAAAGCCTCCTCGACGGCCCGCATGTTCTGGGGTCCGATCTTGGAAACCTCCTCGCCGGATACCCAGCTACGCAAGATGGCTTTCCAGTTTGCCGGGAGCGCATTGGCTTTGTCAGAGATGAAGGGTCGCATGAACAGCAGACGCTCGCCGAGACCACTGAGCGCATCGGCAAGTTCATCAATGTCGCCACTCAGTGCCGCCTGATCAGCCCGGTCTAGGAGTGCGGCCAAATCGTCGGCCATGGCGTCGATCGCGAGGCCAGCCTCAAGCCCAACACCCATGGCGAAGTGCCCACGCCTCGTCTGCGCGGTGGTTGTCTTCCAAATGAGATCGGCGCGCGCCTCGAACACTTTCTTGTGGAGCGGGGCGACGTCATCGTCTTCCCTGGCGATTTGGCGGGCCCAAAGCGATCCCTTGAGCGCCTCGTCCAAGAGTTTCGGCAGGTCGGCGCGATCGGAATCAAGGGCTTCGACCAGGCCGAACACGGTGGCATCGAGGCGTTCGACGATTTGGGACAGCGGCTCCTCGTCGATGGTCTCCTCTTCATCATCGCCGCCGTCTTCATCGTCGTCGCCGTCTTCATCGTATTCAGCGCCGGCTGCCAGGCGCTCGGCCACAGCGGCTTCCTCCTCAGGTGATCTCCAGGCTTCGCGGGCATTGGCGAGGTATTCCCAGGCATCATCGCGATCCAGGACACCCTCGCGCGACAGGCGCTCAAGAATCTCGGCGACGATTTGGATGAGGCCGCTTTTCAGCGTGCGGGCCTTGGCAGAAGCAACGAGCTTCCTCCATTCCTTCTTTCGCCAGTCGACGTTGTCGAACATGACGTGGACGATGAGGCCTTCGACATCGACGAAGGCGCGACCTGCGCGGCCGGCGACGTTCGCGAACTCCTCGCCTTTGATCTTCTCGGCCGCCCGATACAACGCGGGTACCAAAAGCACAGCGGCGTTGAGATTAAGGCCCTGCGAGAGCGTCGGAGACGCGACAATGACCTTCAGGACCCCTTCGGACAAAAGAGCTTCCAACTCGCGCAAAAACGGGCTCGGCAACCGGCCATGGTGGATGGCGACGCCCTGCTTCAAGCAGGCGACGGCGGGATGATCTTCGCCCAGCCACTCCTTGCCAACCTCCAAGGCCCGAGCGATCGACGTCTCGTTCTCCAACAGCGAGTCCAGATAGCCACGTCTACAGAGGTCCACGACCTGCTTGCCGTAGCTCTCGACCCAATTCGCCTGGGTCGAGAAGATCAGCGTCCGCTTGCCCCGGCCTGCAAACTCCCATGCCGCGAACAGGGCAAGATGTGAGTTCTTGCGCGGATAGGGCTTCTTCTCTTTCCCCCGCGCCGGTTTCTGCACGACGAATTTGTCGAGGAACGGACCATCATCGTCGAGGTCGAGCCGGAGCAGCGCGTCCTTGCCCCGCCAGGTGAGCGCGCCGAACCGCTGCCTCGTCGGGCGCCAGTTGGAACGCACCGGGTCACCCGGCTCGTCGGAGCGTATCCATGCGGTGAGATCGTCGAGTTCGACGCCGCTGGGCAGGATAGCGGAGAGACATACGATCCTGCGTTCGCCCGCGTCTGCGCGCCGGAGCAGGCGTTGCACAAGCGTCTCGTAGCGGATTTCGCGCTCGCTCGGGCCGATCATATGGCCTTCGTCAAGGACGATCAGGCCGACATCATCGATCAGGGACGGGTCGCTTCGCAGTGCGAAGTCGAGCTTCTCTGGCGTCGCGATTATGATCTCGCGGGAGCGCAAGGCGTCTTCATCGCCAGCCGAGAGGCCGCTGGCGCCGTAAAGCGAGGAGACGCTGAATCCGAGCGGCGCGAAGGTCTTTCTGAAGGAGCGCTCCGTTTGGGCGGACAAGGCACGCAATGGCGTGACGATCAGCACTCGACGCGCCGACGATAAGGTCATCAGCGCGGCGATCTCGGCCACCCGCGTCTTGCCGGCGCTGGTCGGCAGGGCAACGACAAGGTCGTCAGTGACGTCTGTGGAACGCCGGGCCGCTTCGCGCTGCGATGGCCACAGCTCCACCTCGGACGTCTTGCTGGCGTAGAGCGACGCGATAAACAGCCGACGCAGGTCCGGGTACTTCTCTTCCGCCCCCTCGGGCGGCTCAGTCGGCAGGTTCTGGTGGAGCGAGTGCTGCCAGAGGTCGTCGATGAGATGACGGCATAGGTTCGAGATCCACCATAGCGGAACATTCTCCGCGTTGTCCGCCAGGCTGACCGCGGTGTCCAGCAACTCCCGTGCGGTTTCGATTGGCTCGGGCTCGCCGGTCTCCAACGCGAAGTCAAAGTGAGCCAAAGCCCTGCAGATCGTTGTGTTAAGGATGGTCGACAGCACCTCGTCTATGTCGGGGTCTTCGTCGTCGGGGTCTTCTTCAGTTAGCGCTTCGGCGAGCTGCTCGTCGCCGTGTGCTTCGTCGTCCAACCACTCGCGAACGAAGCCGCGCAACTGGTTAAGATCGCGCAGGATAAGGTGTCGGATCGCCGTTTCGCCCGGCGAAGCGTTCAGGTCGTCCGCTGTTTCGTTGAAGAGCGAGTATGCAACGGCGGAGAAACCGGCCAGATGGTAGGCTGCGGCGGCGATGGTGCGGCGGAAACCGCGGCGGGGCGATTCCGGATCGCCATTGCGCACGAGAGCCTCGAAGGCATTGGCGGCACGCTCAAAGGCTTTGCTGGTAAGATCCGACGAGCCTGCCTGGGCGCGCAGCGCCATCGCGCCGCGAAGCAGGGCGAAGCTATGTTCGGCGAGGTCCGTTTCGATTGTTAGGCCGAGCTGAGGCGCATTCGGAGGTAGCACGCCTTCCTCGCGCATGAGAGACCAAGCGGCACCGCGGTAGAGTAGGCGCCCGAGAATACCGTCAACCGTCGCGTTGGTGAGGAACGCGGTCAGTTCGTCAATCGTTTCCAAGGTCTTCAGCCTCTTTATACATTTCGGCGATGAACTCCTGGTGGTCTTCCACGTGGATGTTCACGACGTAGTGGTCCCGGTTGGTCCCCGTGGCGTCGAAATCCTCCTTCAGCGATGCGTGCGGGCCGTTGCCCGATACTGTGAAAAGCATGTGATCGATGCGATCGGCGCGAAGAGACTTCAGGCCCACCTCGTCGCGGAGACTGCGGCCCAGAGCGTTGTCCTTCGGGTCGCTGCTCTCCAACAGGCGATTGGCGACGAATAATAGCGAGTCGGGAGTGCAGCGGCCATTGTCGCGGTTGAGTACCTTGCGGGCGCTTGTCACGGTGCCCTTGCCGAGCACCTTGTTGCTCTTGGCTTCGCCCTTCAGGAGCCAAAGCTTTTCTTCGGGCCCACCGTATCCGGCACCGATAAAGTCGTCGCCGCGCATGGCCATATTGCGGCCGTCCTTGTAGCGGAGCCGGCGCACAGGGACGCGCAAGCCGATCTCTTCTTCAACCAACTCAGTCGCAAGAATCTCGCCGAGATCGCCGGAGCGGCCTCGGGGTGTTTGCGGCATTGCCTCGCTGAGGATATTGGCGGCGACCTTGTAACCAAGCCGCTTCACATCATCGGCGATGCGTTCCAGGCGGTCATAGTGTGATCGAATGGTCTCAGCGAGGTCATCGCGAATTTCCTCGCGACCGTCTTCTTTTTCGACATAGGTCCAATAGCGCTTGCGCTTATCATTTTCTCTGGTGGCTTCAAACCACGTTTCGTATAGCCCCACTTTCCCCCCAATACTTGCCTCTTCGGGCGATGACACGTTGCAGCTAGTGGTCGTATACGTCACCCTGAAGAACAAATGTGAGGTTGCACGACGCCAGCTTGATATTCAAGCACGCTGTCAGCGCTTGGCAACATAATAGTCAGAAAATTAGAGTATTTTTAAGAAGCTGCTCTCCAAGGTTTCGGCCAGAACAATCCGCTAGAAGACCGGATTTGTCAGCTTCTTGTGATCAGCCTCTTCAATTCTCTTGATCGCCCGTACCGCCACATGCCCGTAGGTGGGGTGAATTGACCATGCACGAAGCCGCGGAATATCGGCGGCATCACCAAATTGCCCGAGGTTCGCTAGCGCTTTTTGCATCACATCGTCGGCCCGAAAGAACTCGAAATATCCCGCCTGACGTGTAGGATGCTCCAAAGCAGCGCGGTAGATCGCGGCGATTTCGTTGGGGAAATCCTGGGCCCAGGATGTGACCACGGGCTCTGACCCCGGAAGCCGCTGGGCGCTTTCCTCAAACATGTGGCCAGCACCCGAGAACTCTCCGATCACGGCAGCTGCTACCGCGTGCTCATGCCGTGACAGCGTTGCGAGCGGTCCGGCGCATGCAAGCCTGCGTTCAGCCTTTGAAATGTCATCGCGGTTGAGCCAATAGACGATTGCGCCGCAGGCTAAAAACGCGTGATCCGCTGGGCAGGTAGCTTCCGCAGACCGATCCGGCAGGGGTAATGCAAACGTGCGAGCGCTGCATGCGCCATTTCGAAGGTTCGAACGGCGTCCTGCATCATTACCTCCTTTTTCGGAGGCAGGGCCGTCCAAGGTGCGATCGCGGGACCGGCAGCCAGGTCGCCACACGATGCCACCTCCGCCAGCAATGGAGCGGAGAACATGGAATTTCGGTCGATATCCTGGGCCGCCAGTAAAAGCAGGGCGTTTCGGTCCTCATTCCGCAAAGTGCTCCACACTTCACAATAGGCGCCATCATAGGGATGATCGAATTGCGCGCTCCACAGGCCGGCTGCGACACCGGCCATCAAGGGGTCGTCCCGGTTGGTCAACACGGCGTCGATTTCGCTTTTAACGCTTGCGACATGTTCTTCCAGGTCGTTGTCCAACGCGCCAAGAAATTTGAGCGCATCGATCATGCCGGTTGAATCGAAGCCGTTGTTGGTGGGCAGCAGATCGTTAATGGCATCAATCAGGGCCTGACGTTGATCATCTGTCAGAGCATGCGCGCTCATGGCGGCTGCGTGCATAAGCGCCATCCGCAAATGACCGGCTGCCTTTGTCCAGAGCCGGTTTAAGATGGCCGGCAAAAGGACGCCCACAGAAGGAGCATCCCGCTTTGAATATTTATCCAGCTCGATGAGCAAACCGACTTGGCCGGGGCTCAAGGTTTCTGAGCGCAACCGCTCGAAGATATTTGCCTCTGCCGCCACTCTCGGCCCAGCATAGAGCTGCCCGGTTTGCACAGGACCGCAAATATGCGCAAGGCCAATATCGCGCCCCGCAAACCCGGTGTAACTCATCGCATAAAGGCCACTTCGCAGGCCAAGTTTGTGTTTTCTCGCCTCATCAAGCAGCCTACCGTGTTCCACGGCCAGCCTGGCGTCCATCTTTTTAATTAGATCCAGCACCTGATCAAGGCGCCGCCCGGTTACGAGTTCGTGCGCGACGGCGGTAAGCACCGCGCGGTCCTGCAGCGTCCACTCCTGTAGTGTCTCCGGCCTTGTCTCGACATTCCAGGCAAAATCTTTCGACACGACAAACCGCACCGTCTCGATTTCTTGCCCGACCCGTGCAAGCACCTCATCGCAACGCGTGTTTGCCCAGCGCTCGGCGTCTCGACCGAATTGCCCAGTGAGGCATTCGCCTATGACCCCAGCATCGGAAACGTCTGCTAGCACCCGCCTGCGAAATCGGTCATCGTCAATTGCGCCCAGCACGAACGGCCTCATCTCAAGATACCGTGGGTGCCGCAATGCCAAGCCAACCTCGTCCGAGTCATCGCCCGCACGACGTAAAATCGCTTCGGCTGCAAACACGTTCATGAACATTTCATGGCTGAAACTGATCCGGTCGCCACGCCTCACAAGAAGGTTCACTGCTTGGAGGGTTTGCAACAGGGTGCCCGCCACACCTTCACGATCCGATATGCGGTCAAGCTCCCGGACGGACAGGCTGAAGCTTACCCGCTCGGTCATAGCCCCCGCAATTCGTGAAAGGGCACGGATACCATCCGACGCAGCCGGGCCTAACCGCTCGCGCACATAAGCATCGAAGAGACCATATCTGGTGGTTCCGGCCGGAAGGTTTTGCCCGAGTTGGCCAACCATTCTGGCTTCGAGACCGGTTCCCACGGTCTCAAAAAGCTCCGAGAACGCTTCCAGTCGTGCGCCACCAGCCGCGTTACGGGCAATGGTCAGTTTGGCTTCGAGGTCCGGCGCTTGTATTGTGTACCTGGCAGCGGGCACGAGATCCTCGCGCTCAAGCGCGGTCCTGCTCGATACGACCGCGATAGCGTCAAAGCGTCGAATGGCCGCTGCAATGCTTCGCGTTAGGCGTTGCCGCTCCGACGGAGCGCACTCGTTGTAGCCATCTACGACAAGCACGAGGCGTCGATCCGAGAGGCGGGCAGCAGAGATCAGCGCAGCCGCTGACTGTGCATCGAGCAGTGTTGCCTCACGATTTGCCACATCGCGCAAACTCCCTTCGAAATCCTTTGCGGGAATGACGATCGGCACAGAGCCGTGGCCGAGCGCAAAAAGAGCGGCGTTATATGAAAGAAGGCTTTTGCCGCAGCCGGAACCACCTGCCAGCAGAATGTTGCCGCCCATGACAGCTCGTTCGACAACCGCCTCAGAAGACAGCGCATCGTCATCACTGACGCATCGCACAGGGACCATCTCAGACGCGGCCGGGCCGTAGGTTCGCCTGAATGCGTCTCCATATGCCAAGAGCCGCCGTTCCGCGTGAAGCAGTTCCGGGCTTAAGGCTGCGTCGAGCGAAGGGACAGCAATCAATCGATGATGGGCCGCAAAGGCGCGCCACTGATCCAGCGACCAGCCGCGGTTCGCTCCTGACGTAATCAGGTCTGGCAGCTTACCAAGGCCACCAACCGTGACTTTAAAATCACCGCTTGGTATGGCCGAACCAGCCGGGATAGCCGGAACGAAGACCAAGGCGGCGTCAGGGTAGGGGACAGATGCGCCCGCAAAAGCCGCCATGGCGTCACGGAGCGCATTTTTCTCGCCAAGGGTTTGCGCATAGAGGTTGGGAATCTCTTTCCACTGGCCGGACGCCAGTTGCACATGCCACGCGCCGTTTTCGCCGCCGCGCACGGCGGAGCTGAATCCCTTGGATTCAATAACGAGAGCTCGTTGGTTGAGGCCAACAATGAGATCAATTTGCCGGCCGCCAAAATTTACGTTGGCCATAATAACCGCTGGGATGCCACCGGCCGACAGGGTCTCGACGGTGCGCTCCAAGGCAGCCCGTTCGGATGCGTGCTCGATGGGGGTGCCAACGAAGATTTCGACAGAGCTCATTGAGCCATTATGCACGAGATAGGGACGGCACTCATCAGAGATCTATGTTGCTCGCGTGACTGCAATTCATGTCAAAAAGCCTTCTCATCGTTACACAAATCCTTGCACATCCATCCGAAGATTGCTAAATATTGCTGTGTAAACAAGAGGATGTGAGAAGGCTATTCGGTCTCCAAAACCGCAGGTCGTAGGTTCGAGCCCTGCTGCCCGTGCCATTTTCTAAGGGAAATCAGGCACTTACAAATCGCCTTGCTGGGCGAGGAAGCCGAAACTAGCCGTACACATCTTGCACAAACTTGGACGCGCGCAGGGAGTGTCTTGCGGGTGGGCGGAAAAACACTCGATTCTGGAAGGCAAAGTTCACGTCTATCGGCGCAACGACAGCCCGATTTGGCACTGCTCGACGTTCACACGGTAGGGTCACAGGTTCGAATCCTGTACCGCCCACCAATCTTTTCAGTTGGTTAGAAGCATTCATGTCACTGAGCGAACACGGTCTCCGCCGCGAGATTGTGGGGGCTCACAGCGTCAGCACAATCTTGCCGAAGCCGCCGCCCGCTTCCACCCGGCGGTGGGCGTCTGCGGCTTCGGCGAGCGGGAATACGTGATCAATCAAGGGACGCAGTCTCCCCGCTGCGAATAGCGGCAAGGCGAGCGCCGCGAAGCGTTGGACCATGGCCCGCTTCTCTGCGGCTGTGCGTGACTTCATGACCGTGCCGACGAGACGCAGATGATTGTGCAGAACAAGATTGAGCGGAATGACAGCATCATTCTGGCCGCTCAAGATGCCTACCTGCACCAGTACCCCGCCCGGCCTCAGGCTGCGCAAATTCTTGGCGAGATAGTCGCCGCCAACAAAATCAATCACCGCATCCACTCCTGTGCCGCCTGTGCGCGCGGCAATCTCGGCTTCGAAATCGCCGGTCCGGTAATCGATGACGACATCTGCGCCAATGCTCAGCACATCATCGTGGCGGGACGCGGATGCGGTGGCATACACCACCGCTCCCGAACTATGGGCAACCTGTACAGCAGCCGAGCCGATCCCGCCCGCCGCACTATGGACAAGCACCTTTTGGCCGGTGTTGATTTGAGCCAGATTTGAAACCGCCTCGACGGCGGTAACAAAGGATTCCATCACCGCCGCCGCTTCGTGAAAGGGCATACTCTCTGGAATGGGCGCCGCCATGGCGCGATCGACGCGGGCAATCTCGCCGTAACCGCCGCCGCCGACAATCGCCATCACCCGCGCGCCAATCTCGACGTCTGTTACGGCATCGCCGACTGCAATCACCTCGCCCGCCACTTCCAACCCGAGAAGCGGACTCTCGCCGAAGTGTTGCGCGCCGTAAAAGCCGGTGCGCTGCAGGAGATCGGCGCGATTGACACCCGCCGCAGCAACCTTGACCAAAAGATCGGTGGGACGGATGTGGGGTACAGGAACCTCGGCCACATGCAGAACCTCTGCCGCACCGAACTCTTCATAGACGATAGCGCGCATGGCTCTGAACCTTATTTGCGGTTGGCAAGCGCGCGCCGGGCAATGCTGGCGGCAAACATAGGGGTTTCGCGGCTGTTGTGATCGCCACCCGCGTCTTGGCGTGCCTTGGCGGCATCTTCATAGGAGAGGCCATGTTCAGCGAGGAAAGCCATGAACGCATCGGTGGGATGCGCAGTGACGCGATTGGTGTAGCGGGTGCGCCCGTCGTCCATGGCTTCAGCGATCAATTCCCACACCACATTGACCTGGGTGCGGCCATTGGCGGTGAAGACATCGGAGATCGAATTCATCCGGCAATAGTTCTTCTCGGCAACCTCGGCGATATAATGCTGGACGACCAGGCCCGAGCCGATTTGCTCGACATTGATGGACATGCGGCGACCATCATCCGTCGTGGTAACACCGGCCGCGATATGGTCAGGAACGCAGCAGCGCTGGTATTCGGCTTCCGGCAGGGTGAACAGCCAATCGGCGATGTCGATAGCCTCTAGCGGCACATCGATCTCGGCGCTATAGGCAGACCGCGACAGAATACGGTCTTCGAGAACGGCAACCATGTGTTTTTCCTTCGGTTTTGGGGGCGGAAGCATCCCGCCCGACGCGAGAAAATATGCGCTGCCGGTGCGCCGATGATAATGTCCGCTGTCTTTCAAACCGTTTTGCGCTGGCCGCACAAATGACCGATCCTCGTTTCGCCGAGCAGATGGCCATTTTTGTCGATGTCGTCCGCGGCGGCAGCTTCTCCAGTGCAGCGCGGCGCCGGGCGGTGACCCCATCCGCCATCATGCGTCAGATCGGAGCCATGGAGGAGAGCCTGGGCGTACCGCTCCTCATCCGCTCCACTCGCGCCTTGGCGCTGACCGATGCCGGTCAAAGGCTGTTTGAGCGCGCGCAGCATCTTCTGGATGCGCTGGCCGATACACGGGCGGAAATCGCTGCCTTTGATGGCGCAATAGCAGGGGTGGTGCGGATAGCCTGCTTTCCTACATTCGGGAGGCGCTATGTAATTCCGGCCCTTGGATCGTTGATGGCAGAGCACTCCGCTATCACGGCAGAAATTGATCTCACTGAAAAACTCGCCGATCCTGTTGCGGACCGTTTCGATGCCGTGATCCGCATCGGCGAATTATCCGACAGCAGCTTGATCGCCACCAAACTCGCCGACCAGAAGCGGCTTCTGGTCGCTAGTTCTTCTTATTTGGACAGCAAAGGGACGCCTGCGGACGTGGCCTCGCTCTCAAAACATGCGCTCATCGACAAACTGCATGGCGCTGACCTTCTCGGCTGGAGCGATGTGCTGGGCCGCCCTGCGGGTAGCGATGCGCTGGACAGAGTTGCTTTTCGCTCGGACGATTTCGAGGCCATGCGCTTGGCCACACTCGTAGGCATGGGTATTGGCCTATTGGCGGACTGGGTTGTTGGTCCAGACGTGCGAAGCGGAGCGCTGACCCGCCTTGGCCTTGGCGGCGAGAGTTGGAACAGGCGCCCCACCGGCATTTATCTACTGCGGGCACTCGCCAAGCCATCCGCAAAACTTGGTGCGTTCATGACAGCATTGCGCGAACAGATCGGGACGCCGCCGACTTGGGAGCAGTAACGCGCCTGTAGACGCAACACTCTGATTTCAGAACATAGCTTTCGTTCACGTTCCAATCCCGGCCTATCCGGCCAGCCGTTCATGCGGAATTCGCATCGGCTTACAGGAGGGCTATAGCGTAGACGTAGCTCTCATCATCATCCGGCGCGGTGCGCCAAGTTCTTCAAATAGTTACCGAGGCAACCCTTGTCATTGACCAAACGATCTTCACCACGCTGGATGATGTGGTGAAGGCGCTCACATCGGGCATGCCAACGACATTGCCGGACTTTGAGGGCAAGCTGTCGGGAAAGCTTGCGCCCGCCGTGTCCCTTCTACCTCCCGCCCCACCGATCGTGCCGCCAGGATTTACTGAACGCGCCGCGTAGCAGGCATTTGGATTGACGATTTCTTACACAAATCTTTGCACATCGAATGCCGATATGTCGTAAATTGCTGGTAAAACAATCGGATGAGTGAAGGCTATTCGGTCTCCAAAACCGCAGGTTCGAGCCCTGCTGCCCGTGCCATTTTCCAAGATGGCATCACAACGATTTTTGCGGGCGGCCTTTGAAAATCGGCGACCCGCTTGCCATATTAGCCCGATTGGGGCATAAGGGCGCCATAGCCGGGACGGAACGACTGGATGGTTCCGAGGCGGCGTTTGGTCATAAAGCGGACACTTGCCACTTGCGTGGATCAAGAATCGGTTTTATGTAGATGGAACAGACACGCGACGCGTGAAGCTGGGAAGCCGGCTTTACGCGTCTGATTTGCATGGGCGAAATGATTGCGCTGATTCGGCGCGAGATTGGGCTCAGGCGGCACGTCCCGGTCAGCGGGATCATCCAGGGGGCCCGGCCAACGGGTCTTGAAGACAGGCGGCATATGGCTTCGAAAACCACAAATCCTTTCGTCTTTCTCCAGCAGGTGCGCGCGGAGACAGCCAAGGTGACTTGGCCGTCGCGCCGCGAGACGATGATCTCGACGGTCATGGTCCTGGCTTTTGCTGTGATCGCGATGATCTTCTTCTTCACCGCGGATCAGCTCATGGGCCTCGCGGTCGAGCAGATTCTGGGCATTGGACGCTAAGTCCGGCGATTACGGAGAAGTCGTAAAAATGGCTACGCGCTGGTACATCGTCCACGCCTATTCGAACTTCGAGAAGAAGGTCGCCGAGGACATCGAGAACAAGGCCAAGCAGAAGGGCCTGTCCGCCGATATCGAGCAGATCGTGGTGCCGACCGAGAAGGTCGTCGAGGTTCGTCGCGGCCGCAAGGTCGACGCCGAGCGCAAGTTCTTCCCGGGCTATGTGCTCCTGAAGGCCAACCTGACCGACGCCGTGTTCTCGCTGGTCAAGAACACGCCGAAGGTCACCGGGTTCCTCGGGGACTCCAAGCCGGTGCCGATCACCGAGGCGGAAGCGCAGCGCATCCTGAACCAGGTGCAGGAAGGCGTCGAGCGGCCGAAGCCCTCGGTCACCTTCGAGATCGGCGAGGCGATCCGCGTTTCGGATGGTCCCTTCGCGTCGTTCAACGGTTTCGTCCAGGAAGTGGACGAGGAGCGGGCGCGGCTCAAGGTGGAAGTTTCGATCTTCGGGCGCGCCGTGCCTGTAGATCTGGAATTCGGACAGGTCGAAAAGGGCTGATCCGAAATCCCTGGCGTCGGTTCGGCGGTCAGGGGAGGCGGCGCGGAAGCGCGTGGCCTGAGAACGGTGGGAGGCGAAGGCGGCTTTAGCCGGCCGCAAGAACCGCACCACCAGACTGCAACCGCCGGTGTTTCCCATAGTGGGGCCGGCATAGACAAAGGCAGGAAAAGAGATGGCTAAGAAAATTGCAGGCCAGCTCAAGCTCCAGGTCTCCGCGGGATCGGCTACGCCGTCGCCCCCGATCGGCCCGGCGCTTGGTCAGCGCGGCATCAACATCATGGAGTTCTGCAAGGCGTTCAACGCGCAGACCCAGGAAATGGAAAAGGGATCGCCGGTTCCGGTCGTCATCACCTATTACCAGGACAAGTCGTTCACCTTCGTCATGAAGACGCCGCCGGTGAGCTACTTCCTGAAGAAGGCCGCGAACCTGAAGTCGGGCTCGAAGGAGCCGGGCAAGGTCAAGGCCGGCACCGTTTCGCGCGACAAGGTTCGCGAAATCGCGACTGCCAAGATGAAGGATCTGAACGCGAACGACGTCGAAGCGGCCATGCGTATGGTCGAGGGCTCCGCCCGCTCGATGGGTCTGGAAGTGGTGGGCTGAGATCATGGCAAAGATTGCAAAGCGTGTATCGAAGACCCGTGAAGGCATCGATCCCAACAAGGCTTACGCGCTCGCTGACGCGCTGAAGCTGCTCAAGGATCGCTCCTCGGTGAAGTTCGACGAGACCGTCGAAGTCGCCATGAACCTCGGCGTCGACCCGCGTCATGCCGACCAGATGGTCCGCGGCGTGGTCAATCTGCCGAATGGCACCGGCCGCTCGGTCCGTGTCGCCGTGTTCGCCCGTGGCGACAAGGCTGAAGAGGCCAAGGCCGCCGGCGCCGACATCGTCGGTGCCGAGGATCTGGTCGACATCGTCCAGAAGGGCACGATCGATTTCGATCGCTGCATCGCCACGCCGGACATGATGCCGCTCGTCGGCCGCCTCGGTAAGGTGCTCGGCCCGCGCGGCATGATGCCGAACCCGAAGGTCGGCACCGTCACCACCGATGTCGCCGCGGCCGTCAAGGCCTCCAAGGGTGGCGCGGTCGAGTTCCGCGTCGAGAAGGCCGGCATCGTTCATGCCGGCGTCGGCAAGGTCTCGTTCGACGTCAAGGCGCTGGAAGAGAACATCCGTGCCTTCGCCGATGCGGTGACCAAGGCAAAGCCGGCTGGCGCCAAGGGCAACTACGTCAAGAAGGTGTCTGTCACCTCGACGATGGGCCCGGGCCTCAAGCTCGACGTCTCGACGCTCGCCGCGTCCTGATTAGACCATTTGGATCGGCCTCGCGAAGGCTGATCCGTGACTGAATTCCGGGCCTTGGATTTATCCTGGGCCCGGTACCGGAAGCCGGAAGGCTTCCGGACATCCTGTCCGAGATTGCGGGCGGCCCGAGTCTTGATTCAAGAGGAGGGCCTTAATTCATGTGGGCCTGCATGAGACGGGTGAAAACCGGACAACGGAGCGACAAGCTCCAATGAAAGGTTCGAACCGTGTTTGCCTTTTGTCTGCGCATCGCCGGCTTGACCGTCGATGTGGCGAAAGGGGGCAGGATCCTCGAGCGTCGTTCGGGAGATCCGTTACTGGATGGCCCGGCCGGCAAAAAGGCAACCCGACGCCTGTCCTCGCAAATGGGAATGTTCCCATTGACGGGGCAGGGGTCAACTGGAGATAGGCAGTGGACAGAGCGGAAAAACGCGAACTCGTCACGGGCCTGAATGATGCGTTTTCGGGCGCAGGTTCAGTCGTCGTGGCCCACTATGCCGGTATCACCGTCGCGCAAATGAACGACCTTCGGTCGAAAATGCGCGCCGCCGGTGGCACCGTTAAAGTCGCGAAGAACCGTCTCGCCAAAATCGCTCTTCAGGGCACGGACTCCGCATCGATCATCGACCTGTTCAAGGGGCAGACGCTGATCGCCTATTCGGAGGATCCGATTGCGGCGCCGAAGGTCGCGTCCGATTTCGCCAAGGGGAATGACAAGCTCGTCATTCTCGGCGGCGCAATGGGCACCACCTCGCTCAACGCCGACGGTGTGAAGGCACTCGCCACACTTCCGTCGCTCGATGAGCTGCGCGCCAGGCTGGTTGGCATGATCGCCACGCCGGCAACCCGGATCGCCCAGATCGTCAATGCGCCAGCGGCCTCGGTCGCGCGCGTCATCGGCGCTTACGCCCGGAAGGACGAGGCGGCATGAGGCCGTTCCTCGCTATCAAAAACACACGTTCGAACCTAACGAAGGAATACAACAATGGCTGATCTCGCAAAGATCGTAGACGACCTTTCGAAGCTGACCGTCCTCGAGGCGGCTGAGCTGTCGAAGCTTCTGGAAGAAAAGTGGGGCGTTTCGGCTGCTGCTCCGGTCGCGGTTGCCGCTGCTGGCGGCGCTGCCGCTGCTGCTGCCCCCGTCGAGGAAAAGACGGAATTCGACGTCGTCCTCACCGACGCCGGCGCTCAGAAGATCAACGTCATCAAGGAAGTCCGCGCCATCACCGGTCTTGGCCTCAAGGAAGCCAAGGACCTGGTCGAAGCGGCTCCGAAGCCGGTCAAGGAAGGCGTTTCCAAGGCCGACGCCGACAAGTTCAAGGCCCAGCTGGAAGCAGCCGGCGCCAAGGTCGACCTGAAGTAAGCGTAAAAGCGGCGGGCGGCCTCGCGCCGTCCGCCACTCCCTTGGGTGACCAGGGGAGGCTGCGTGACGCGAGATGTACGAAAACCTCTTTCCTGAGGGCCGTAAACCGGCCTTCAGGAAACGGGTTTTCTCCCGTTTTAGCCGGTAGCCGCCAAGTAATTGGAAAAGGCGGCCGGAGAACAGACAGAGAGCCGCCGGCCAGGTGGCTCAGTATGCAAGACGAACCGCGGCGAGGTTCGTCCCGAGTTTAGAGCTAAGGAGCGACGATGGCCCAGACCCAGACTTTCAATGGCCGCAGACGCGTACGCAAGTTTTTCGGAAAGATCCCGGAAGTTGCGGAGATGCCGAACCTCATCGAGGTTCAGAAGGCATCCTATGACCAGTTCCTGATGGTGGACGAGCCCAAGGGCGGACGTCCGGACGAAGGGCTGCAGGCTGTTTTCAAGTCGGTCTTCCCGATCTCCGATTTTTCCGGCTCCTCCATGCTGGAGTTCGTGAAGTACGAGTTCGAAGGACCGAAATTCGACGTTGACGAATGCCGTCAGCGCGACCTGACCTATGCCGCGCCGCTGAAGGTGACGCTGCGCCTCATCGTGTTCGATATCGACGAGGATACCGGTGCCAAGTCGATCAAGGACATCAAGGAGCAGGACGTCTACATGGGCGACATGCCGCTCATGACCTTGAACGGCACCTTCATCGTCAATGGCACCGAGCGCGTCATCGTCTCGCAGATGCATCGCTCGCCGGGCGTCTTCTTCGATCACGACAAGGGCAAGTCGCACTCGTCGGGCAAGCTTCTGTTTGCCGCCCGTGTCATCCCCTATCGTGGCTCGTGGCTTGACATCGAGTTCGATTCCAAGGACGTCGTCCACGCCCGCATCGACCGCCGCCGCAAGATCCCCGTGACGTCGCTGCTGATGGCGCTCGGCATGGACGGCGAGGAGATACTGTCGACCTTCTACAACAAGATCACCTACAAGCGCGCCGGCGACCATTGGCGCATTCCGTTCAACGTCGAGCGTTTCCGCGGCCTCAAGGCCGTCGGCGACCTGGTCGATGCCGACACCGGCGAGATCGTCGTCGAGGCGGGCAAGAAGATCACCGCCCGCCAGGCGCGTCAGCTCGGCGAGAAGGGCCTCAAGGCGATCAAGGCGACCGACGAGGATCTGCTCGGCAACTACCTGGCCGAGGACATCGTCAATTATGCCACCGGTGAGATTTTCCTCGAGGCCGGCGACGAGATCGACGACAAGACGCTCAAGGTGCTGCTCGGCACCGGCGAGCAGGAGATCCAGGTCCTCGACATCGACCATGTCAATGTCGGCGCCTATATCCGCAATACGCTCGCCGTCGACAAGAACGAGAGCCGCCAGGACGCGCTGTTCGACATCTACCGTGTCATGCGCCCGGGCGAGCCGCCGACGCTTGAGACCGCCGAAGCCATGTTCAACTCGCTGTTCTTCGACAGCGAGCGCTACGACCTGTCCGCCGTTGGCCGCGTCAAGATGAACATGCGCCTGGAGCTCAAGGCCGAGGACACCGTGCGCGTGCTGCGCAAGGACGACATCCTGGCCGTGGTCAGGACGCTGGTCGAACTGCGTGACGGCAAGGGCGAGATCGACGACATCGACAATCTCGGCAACCGCCGCGTGCGTTCGGTCGGCGAGCTGATGGAAAACCAGTACCGCGTCGGCCTGCTTCGCATGGAGCGCGCGATCAAGGAACGCATGTCCTCGATCGAGATCGACACCGTCATGCCGCAGGACCTGATCAACGCCAAGCCGGCGGCCGCCGCCGTGCGCGAGTTCTTCGGTTCCTCGCAGCTGTCGCAGTTCATGGACCAGACCAATCCGCTGTCGGAGATCACCCACAAGCGTCGTCTCTCGGCGCTTGGACCGGGCGGTCTGACCCGCGAGCGTGCCGGCTTCGAAGTGCGCGACGTGCACCCGACGCATTACGGCCGCATCTGCCCGATCGAGACGCCGGAAGGCCCGAATATCGGTCTGATCAACTCGCTGGCGACTTTCGCGCGCGTCAACAAGTACGGCTTCATCGAAAGCCCCTACCGCAAGATCGTCGACGGCAAGCTGACCAATGAGGTCGTCTATCTCTCGGCGATGGAAGAGGCCAAGCACCATGTCGCGCAGGCCAATGCCGAGCTCGACAAGAACGGCGGCTTCGTCGACGAGTTCGTCATTTGCCGCAGCGCCGGCGAAGTGATGATGGCGCCGCGCGAAAACGTCGACCTGATGGACGTGTCGCCCAAGCAGATGGTGTCTGTTGCCGCGGCGCTCATCCCGTTCCTCGAGAACGACGACGCCAACCGCGCTCTGATGGGCTCGAACATGCAGCGTCAGGCCGTGCCGCTGGTGCGCGCCGAAGCGCCGTTCGTCGGCACCGGCATGGAGCCGATCGTCGCCCGTGACTCGGGCGCCGCCATCGGCGCCCGCCGCGGCGGCATCGTCGACCAGGTGGACGCGACGCGTATCGTTATCCGCGCCACCGAGGATCTCGACCCGGGCAAGTCCGGCGTCGACATCTACCGGCTGATGAAGTTCCAGCGTTCGAACCAGAACACCTGCATCAATCAGCGTCCGCTGGTGCGCATGGGTGATCGGGTCAACAAGGGCGACATCATCGCCGACGGTCCGTCGACCGAACTCGGTGATCTGGCGCTCGGCCGCAACGTGCTGGTCGCGTTCATGCCTTGGAACGGCTACAACTACGAGGACTCCATCCTCTTGTCCGAGCGCATCGTCGCCGACGACGTCTTCACCTCGATCCACATCGAGGAGTTCGAGGTCATGGCGCGCGATACCAAGCTCGGTCCCGAGGAAATCACGCGCGACATTCCCAACGTCTCGGAAGAAGCGCTGAAGAACCTCGACGAAGCCGGCATCGTCTATATCGGCGCCGAAGTTCAGCCGGGCGACATCCTGGTCGGCAAGATCACGCCGAAGGGTGAAAGCCCGATGACGCCGGAAGAGAAGCTTCTGCGCGCCATCTTCGGCGAAAAGGCTTCCGACGTGCGCGACACTTCCATGCGCATGCCTCCGGGCACCTTCGGCACCGTCGTCGAGGTGCGCGTGTTCAATCGCCACGGTGTGGAGAAGGACGAGCGCGCCATGGCGATCGAGCGCGAGGAGATCGAACGCCTCGCCAAGGACCGTGACGACGAACAGGCGATCCTGGACCGCAACGTCTACGCGCGTCTTTCCGACGTTCTCGTCGGCAAGGAAGCGATTGCTGGACCGAAAGGCTTCAAGAAGGGCTCGACGCTGTCCAAGGACACGCTCGACGAGTACCCGCGTTCGCAGTGGTGGCAGTTTGCGGTGGAGAACGAAAAGCTCCAGAGCGAACTGGAAGCCCTGCGTGGCCAGTACGACGATTCCAAGAAGGCGCTCGAACAGCGTTTCATGGACAAGGTCGAGAAGGTGCAGCGCGGCGACGAAATGCCTCCGGGCGTCATGAAGATGGTCAAGGTCTTCGTGGCGGTGAAGCGCAAGATGCAGCCCGGCGACAAGATGGCCGGCCGTCACGGCAACAAGGGTGTCGTGTCGCGCATCGTTCCGGTCGAGGACATGCCTTTCCTCGAGGACGGCACGCATGCCGATATCGTGCTCAACCCGTTGGGTGTGCCGAGCCGCATGAATGTCGGCCAGATCCTGGAAACGCATCTGGGCTGGGCTTGTGCCGGCATGGGCAGGAAGATCGGCGAGCTGATCGACACGTATAAGGCTGCCGGCGACATCAAGCCGCTGCGCAAGACGTTGGAAAGCTTCATGCCCGCCAACGACCGCAACGAACCGGTCCGCGAGTATGACGACGAGAGCATCGTTCGCCTCAGCGAGCAGATGCGCCGCGGCGTCTCCATCGCGACCCCGGTGTTCGACGGCGCGCATGAGGCTGACATCAACATCATGCTGGAGCAGGCGGGCCTGCACACCAGCGGTCAGTCGCAGCTCTATGACGGCCGCACCGGCGAGCCGTTCGATCGCAAGGTGACGATGGGCTATATCTACATGCTCAAGCTTCACCACCTGGTGGACGACAAGATCCACGCGCGTTCGATCGGTCCGTACTCGCTCGTCACCCAGCAGCCGCTGGGCGGCAAGGCGCAGTTCGGCGGCCAGCGCTTCGGCGAGATGGAGGTCTGGGCGCTGGAAGCCTACGGCGCCGCCTACACGCTGCAGGAAATGCTGACGGTGAAGTCGGACGACGTCGCCGGCCGCACCAAGGTCTACGAGGCGATCGTGCGTGGCGACGACACGTTCGAGGCAGGCATTCCCGAGAGCTTCAACGTGCTCGTCAAGGAAATGCGGTCTCTCGGCCTCAATGTCGAATTGGAGAACACCAAGCTCGACGACAACCCTGTCCGGCTGCCCGACGCGGCCGAGTAAACAAGACATCCGGTCGCGAGAGAGGCTCCCGCGACCGGATGCTTCGATTTCTTCGGCCGGTGGGCCGACCACTCAGCGGGCGTTTGGCCCGCGTTAGATGCAAGGGGTTTTCGAGGACCCCGAAAAGGAGAACGGCATGAACCAAGAGGTCATGAATCTCTTCAATCCGCAGGCGCCGGCGCAGGTGTTCGATTCCATCCGGATATCGCTCGCCAGCCCTGAGAAGATTCTGTCCTGGTCGTTCGGCGAGATCAAGAAGCCGGAGACCATCAACTACCGCACCTTCAAGCCGGAGCGTGACGGTCTGTTCTGCGCGCGCATTTTTGGCCCGATCAAGGACTATGAGTGCCTGTGCGGCAAGTACAAGCGCATGAAGTACAAGGGCGTCATCTGCGAGAAGTGCGGCGTCGAAGTCACGCTGTCGCGCGTCCGCCGCGAGCGCATGGGCCATATCGAGCTGGCGGCACCGGTCGCCCATATCTGGTTCCTGAAGTCGCTGCCCTCGCGCATCGGCACGCTGCTCGACATGACCCTTAAGGACATCGAGCGCGTCCTCTACTTCGAGAACTACATCGTCACCGAACCTGGCCTCACCGCGCTGAAGGAGCACCAGCTGCTCAGCGAGGAAGAGTACATGATCGCCGTCGACGAATATGGCGAGGATTCCTTCACCGCCATGATCGGCGCCGAGGCCATTCATGACCTTCTGGCCGGCATGGATCTGGAGAAGATCGCAGGCGACCTGCGTTCGGAACTGGCTTCGACCACGTCCGAGCTGAAGCAGAAGAAGTATCTGAAGCGTCTCAAGGTCGTCGAGAACTTCATGGAGTCCGGCAATCGTCCGGAATGGATGATCATGAAGGTCGTTCCGGTGATCCCGCCGGACCTGCGCCCGCTGGTTCCCCTGGACGGCGGCCGCTTCGCCACGTCCGACCTGAACGATCTCTATCGCCGCGTGATCAACCGCAACAACCGCCTGAAGCGGCTGATCGAACTGCGCGCCCCCGGCATCATCGTGCGCAATGAAAAGCGCATGCTGCAGGAAGCCGTCGATGCGCTGTTCGACAACGGCCGTCGAGGCCGCGTCATCACCGGTGCCAACAAGCGTCCGCTGAAGTCGCTGTCCGACATGCTCAAGGGCAAGCAGGGCCGGTTCCGTCAGAACCTGCTCGGCAAGCGCGTCGACTATTCCGGCCGTTCGGTCATCGTCACCGGTCCGGAGCTCAAGCTGCATCAGTGCGGCCTGCCGAAGAAGATGGCGCTCGAACTGTTCAAGCCCTTCATCTATGCCCGCCTCGACGCCAAGGGTTACTCCTCGACCGTCAAGCAGGCGAAGAAGCTTGTCGAGAAGGAGCGTCCGGAAGTCTGGGATATCCTCGACGAGGTCATCCGCGAGCATCCGGTCCTGTTGAACCGCGCGCCGACGCTGCACCGCCTCGGCATCCAGGCGTTCGAGCCGATCCTGATCGAAGGCAAGGCGATCCAGCTTCACCCGCTGGTCTGCACGGCCTTCAACGCCGACTTCGACGGCGACCAGATGGCCGTTCACGTGCCGCTGTCGCTGGAAGCGCAGTTGGAAGCCCGCGTGCTGATGATGTCGACCAACAACATCCTGCACCCGGCCTCCGGCGCGCCGATCATCGTGCCGTCCCAGGACATGGTCCTGGGTCTCTACTACCTCTCGATCGTCAACCAGAACGAGCCGGGCGAGGGCATGGTGTTTGCCGATATGGGCGAGCTCCAGCACGCGCTCGAGACCAAGGCCGTGACCTTGCACGCCAAGATCAAGGGTCGCTTCCGCACGGTCGACGCCGAAGGCAAGGTCGTGTCGAAGATCCATGACACCACGCCTGGCCGCATGATCATCGGCGAACTTCTGCCGAAGAACGTCAACGTGCCCTACGAGACCGCCAACCAGGAGATGACCAAGAAGAACATCTCCAAGATGATCGACACCGTCTACCGCCATTGCGGTCAGAAGGAGACGGTCATTTTCTGCGATCGCATCATGGCGCTCGGCTTTGCTCATGCGTGCCGTGCCGGCATCTCGTTCGGCAAGGACGACATGCTGATCCCGGACACCAAGATCAAGCTGGTGTCGGACACCGAGGCTTTGGCCAAGGAGTACGAGCAGCAATACAATGACGGTCTGATCACGCAGGGCGAGAAGTACAACAAGGTCGTCGACGCCTGGGCCAAGTGCTCGGAAAAGGTCGCCGACGAAATGATGGCCCGCATCAAGGCGGTCGAGTTCGAGGACAATGGCCGTCAGAAGCCCATGAACTCGATCTACATGATGTCGCACTCCGGTGCGCGCGGCTCGCCCACCCAGATGCGCCAGCTTGCCGGCATGCGCGGCCTGATGGCCAAGCCCTCGGGTGAAATCATCGAGACGCCGATCATCTCGAACTTCAAGGAAGGCCTGACCGTGCTCGAGTACTTCAACTCGACCCACGGTGCCCGCAAGGGTCTGGCCGACACCGCCTTGAAGACGGCGAACTCGGGTTACCTCACCCGTCGTCTGGTCGACGTGGCGCAGGACTGCATCGTCAACTCCGTGGATTGCGGCACCGACAAGGGCCTCACCATGCAGCCGATCGTCGATGCCGGTCAGGTCGTCGCTTCGGTTGGCCAGCGCGTGCTGGGCCGTACATCGCTCGACGACATCACCCATCCGGTGTCGGGCGAAGTCCTGGTCAAGGCCGGAACGCTGATGGACGAGCGGGACGTGGAACAGATCGAAAAGGCCGGCGTGCAGTCGGTCCGCATCCGCTCGGCCCTGACCTGCGAAGTCAGGATCGGCGTCTGCGCGGTCTGCTACGGACGCGATCTGGCCCGTGGCACCCCGGTCAACCAGGGCGAAGCCGTCGGCGTCATCGCGGCGCAGTCGATCGGCGAGCCGGGTACGCAGCTCACCATGCGTACCTTCCACATGGGCGGTACCGCGCAGGTGGTGGACTCTTCGTTCCTTGAAGCCTCGTATGAGGGCAAGGTCGAGATCCGCAACCGCAACGTGGTGCGCAACTCGGACGGCCAGCAGATGGTCATGGGCCGCAACATGGCGGTGCTGATCCTCGACGAGGCCGGCAAGGAGCGTGCAACGCACCGTGTCACCTATGGTTCGCGCATCTTCGTGGACGATGGCGACAAGGTGAAGCGTGGCCAGCGTATCGCCGAGTGGGATCCCTATACCCGTCCTGTCCTCACTGAAATCGAGGGCAAGGTGTCGTATGAGGATCTGGTCGACGGTATTTCCGTCCAGGAAACGGCCGACGAGTCGACCGGCATCACCAAGCGTGAGGTCATCGACTGGCGTTCGACGCCGCGCGGCAACGACCTCAAGCCTGCGATTGCCATCCTGGACACCAAGGGCAAGGTCGGCAAGCTATCGAAGGGCGGCGATGCCCGCTTCCTGCTCTCGGTCGAGGCCATTCTCTCGGTCGAGCCGGGTGCCCAGGTTCGCCCCGGCGACGTGCTGGCGCGTATCCCGATGGAAAGCGCCAAGACCAAGGACATCACCGGCGGTCTGCCGCGTGTTGCCGAACTGTTCGAGGCACGTCGTCCGAAGGATCACGCCATCATCGCCGAGATCGACGGCACGATCCGCTTCGGCCGCGACTACAAGAACAAGCGTCGCATCATTATCGAGCCGCATGACTCGACGCTCGAGCCGGTCGAATACCTGATCCCGAAGGGCAAGCCGTTCCATCTCCAGGACGGCGACGTCATCGAGAAGGGCGACTACATCCTCGACGGCAATCCGGCGCCGCACGACATCCTGGCGATCAAGGGCGTGGAGGCGCTTGCGTCCTACCTCGTCAACGAGATCCAGGAAGTCTACCGTCTGCAGGGCGTGTCGATCAACGACAAGCACATCGAGGTGATCGTTCGCCAGATGCTGCAGAAGGTCGAGATCACCACGCAGGGCGACTCGACCTACATCCCGGGCGACCACGTCGACGTGATCGAACTGGAAGAGGTCAACGAGCGCCTGGTCGAGGACGGCAAGAAGCCGGCTGAAGGCCAGCCGGTGCTCTTGGGCATAACCAAGGCTTCGCTGCAGACGCCGTCCTTCATCTCGGCCGCCTCCTTCCAGGAGACGACCAGGGTGCTGACGGAGGCCGCGGTTGCCGGCAAGACCGACATGCTGCAGGGCTTGAAGGAAAACGTCATCGTCGGCCGGTTGATCCCGGCCGGTACCGGCGGCACGATGAGCCAGATCCGGCGCATTGCCACCTCGCGCGACGAACTCATCATCGACGAGCGCCGCAAGGCCTCCGGTGTTGAAGTGGCCGAGCCGATGCTCGCCGACATGACAACCGCCGCGCAGTAAGCGCGACGGCAAGAAATCTCAGGCAACAGAAGCCGTCGGGGCAACCCGGCGGCTTTTTCGTTTCAACGATCGGAGGAAAGCAGATGAGCACGAAGACCTGGACGGCTGTCGACGACTACATCGTCTCCTCGCTCTTCGAGGCGGATCCCGTTCTCGACGCGGTTCTGGCGGCCAACCGCGACAATGGCCTGCCGGCGATCGATGTCTCGGCGGCGCAAGGAAAACTGCTCTCGCTGCTGGCGCGCATCGGCGGCGCGAAAAAGGCGCTCGAGATCGGCACGCTGGGCGGCTATTCGACCATCTGGATGGCGCGGGGACTGCCCGCCGACGGCAAAGTCGTGACGCTCGAACTCGATCCGCATCATGCCAAGGTCGCACGCTCGAATTTCGAGCGGGCAGGGGTAGCGGACCGGGTGGAACTGCGCGTCGGTCCGGCGCTCCAGTCGCTTGCCGCACTCGGCAATGAGAATGCCGGCCCGTTCGATCTGATCTTCATTGATGCCGACAAGCCGAACAACCCGAACTATCTGTCCTGGGCCTTGCGGCTGTCACGCTCCGGGACGGTCATCGTCTGCGACAACGTCATCCGTGACGGCGCCGTGCTGGATGAGGATGGCCGCGATGCCAATGTCGAAGGCGCCCGCGCGGCGTTTTCCTTCATCGGCGGCGAAAAACGGCTGGACGGCACAGCCATCCAGACCGGGGGCGCCAAGGGCTATGACGGCTTTGCCATCGCGATTGTCGACTGACGTCAGGGCGCACCTGGCGATCTTCAGTCGAAAAACGCCTCGACCACATTGCGCTTGCCGAGCATGAAGGCGTCGGCGACGTGCTGCAGCGGTGCAAGGTCCACATCGGATACGCCGGCATGCACAATCTCGGCAAATCGCCGGTAGAGCATCGGATATTCCGCTTCCGGTTCCTCATGGACGACACGGCCGTCGACGGCGAGCTTCGAGCCGCCACCCGAGAGCACCATCTGCCCGGCATCCGTGTCGGCCAAAATGTCCCAGCTCTGCGGTCCGGTCTGCAACCAGTCGAGATCCATGGTCACATCGGATCCGTTCGCCGCGTGGAACGCGACCTGGGCCGCGATCGGTGCGTCGCGATTCTCCGGAAAATCGAGTACGGCCGAAGTGATGTACATGGCCGGCAGGATATAGGTTGCAATCGACAGCGCGTTGATGCCGGGATCGAAGACGCCGAAGCCGCCAGGCTGCCAGATCCAGTCCTGGTTCGGATGCCAGCGGCGCACATCTTCCTTCCAGACGATCGCCGCCGATTTGATTTTGGTCGAAGCCAGGAATGTCCGTGCCGCTTCGACAGCCGGCGCGTAGCGCGAGTGCCAGCTTGCGAACAAGGAGACGCCTTGTTTCGCCGCGAACGCCTTCAGGTCCTCGACTTCGCTGACCGTGGCACCCGGCGGTTTTTCCAGGAAGACGTGCTTCCCGGCCTCGAGCGCCTTGCGCGCGGCGTCATAGCGGAACTGCGGCGGCATGCACAGCGACACCGCGTCGAGTTCGGCAACCGCGCCAAGCATCGTCTCTATATCGGGGAAATTCGCGATGCCGTCGACCTTGCCGTGCCGGCTGGCCGCTGCGATCAGCTGGTAGTCTCGATCCTTGGCCAGTGCCGGAAGGTGCTGGTCGCGGACGATCTTGCCGACACCGACAATGCCGATTCTTATGGGCGAGATGGATGAGGACATG
Source organism: Mesorhizobium sp. M8A.F.Ca.ET.165.01.1.1 (assembly GCF_004792065.1). Classification (NCBI taxonomy): domain Bacteria; kingdom Pseudomonadati; phylum Pseudomonadota; class Alphaproteobacteria; order Hyphomicrobiales; family Phyllobacteriaceae; genus Mesorhizobium; species Mesorhizobium sp. M8A.F.Ca.ET.165.01.1.1. Next base: position 842,063 of record NZ_SRTH01000002.1, read on the forward strand.
AGGCTCCGCCGGGTTGGGACGTCTGCGCGTCTCTTAGCAGATCGGCCATGACGGGCAAGCGTCGGCCATGCCAGCTATTCGAACGAATCGGCATCATGACGCTGGGCAGGCGAGGGGCGCCACGCTGCGATCAGATCGGCACGTCGAAGGTCACGATCGACACTTCGCCTTCAAGCGCGCCCTGGAAGGCCGAAAGATGCGGCTCATCGTCGGGCTCGCCCTCCATGTCGCCGATCTGGTCGAGTTCGGCCTCGGCGTAGCCTTCGGCAGCCAGCGATTCGAGCGCACGGCGCACCGCCGAATCGTCATCGGGCGCCACCAGCATGACATGCACGCCTTCCGGCTTGCCGCCTTTCTTCTTCCACACCCGGCCGGTGATGATGGTGACCGGGCGTTCTTCATTGTCGTTCACGGGCCGATTCCTTCGCGGCGAGGGATTGTCAGTGTTCATGCGGCCTTTTCGCATGAAGCAAGGCCCCGCAACAGCCAAAACTCGGTCACTTTCTTCCTCGCCCTTGCCAAACGGCGAAAGAAAATTACATGCGGTTTTCGCATGGCTGCCAAGCCCCGGCTTCAATGCAATATTTGCCGCTGCGGGGTTGACGGTTCGCGGGCTTACGAGTAGAAGCCGCCCAGTCAGAACCGATGTGAGGCTCTCCCTTCCGAAGCGACACGCTTTGGAGTTTGCCTCAAACAGGGTTCGTTTTACGAGCGAAAAGACATTTCCGGCGTGCACGAAGCGGCTTCCGCTTCCTCTGCGATTTGTTCGGGCAAGACCGCGAGGCGCGGTTTGTGGCCCGAATTTGCGTATGGAAATGACGCTTTGAGCGAGCCTTGACCGGCACGAGACACGGAATTGAGAGACAAGAGGGTTTAATGCCTACCGTCAACCAGCTGATCCGCAAGCCGCGCATTGCGCCGGTGAAGCGCAACAAGGTCCCGGCCATGCAGCAGAACCCGCAGAAGCGGGGCGTCTGCACGCGCGTCTATACGACGACGCCGAAGAAGCCGAACTCGGCGCTGCGCAAGGTGGCCAAGGTCCGCCTGACCAATGGTTTTGAAGTGATCGGTTACATTCCCGGCGAAGGTCACAACCTTCAGGAACACTCCGTGGTCATGATCCGCGGCGGCCGCGTCAAGGATCTTCCGGGCGTGCGCTACCACATCATCCGCGGCGTGCTCGACACGCAGGGCGTGAAGAACCGCAAGCAGCGCCGTTCGAAGTACGGCGCCAAGCGTCCGAAGTAAGATTTTCCGGCCTTGGCGCTGCTTGAACGCGCCGGGCTACGAGATTGAGAGACAAAAGCCATGTCGCGTCGTCACAGTGCAGAAAAGCGTGAGATCAACCCGGATCCCAAGTTCGGCGATCTGATCGTCACCAAGTTCATGAACGCCGTCATGTATGACGGCAAGAAGTCGGTTGCCGAGACCATCGTCTACGGCGCGCTGGACCAGGTCCAGTCGAAGACCAAGCAGGAGCCGGTCACCGTCTTCCACCAGGCGCTCGACAATGTCGCGCCGCATGTGGAAGTGCGTTCGCGCCGCGTCGGCGGCGCCACCTACCAGGTTCCGGTCGACGTTCGTCCCGAGCGTCGCCAGGCATTGGCGATCCGCTGGCTGATCGCCGCGGCCCGCAACCGCAACGAGACCACCATGGTCGACCGCCTCTCCGGCGAGCTGATGGACGCGGCCAACAACCGCGGCACCGCCGTGAAGAAGCGGGAAGACACCCACAAGATGGCTGAAGCCAACCGCGCTTTCGCGCACTATCGCTGGTAAAGCGCGAACAGGACTGAGAGGCAGCTACGATGGCCCGCGAATACAAAATCGAAGACTACCGCAATTTCGGTATCATGGCGCATATCGACGCCGGCAAGACGACGACCACCGAGCGCGTCCTCTATTATACGGGCAAGTCGCACAAGATCGGCGAAGTGCACGACGGCGCTGCCACCATGGACTGGATGGAGCAGGAGCAGGAACGCGGCATCACCATCACGTCCGCCGCGACCACGACCTTCTGGAAGGGCCGTGACGGCAAGATGCACCGCTTCAACATCATCGACACCCCCGGACACGTCGACTTCACCATCGAGGTCGAGCGTTCGCTGCGCGTGCTCGACGGCGCCATCGCGCTGCTCGATGCCAATGCCGGTGTCGAGCCGCAGACGGAAACCGTCTGGCGCCAGGCCGACAAGTATCGCGTGCCGCGCATGATCTTCTGCAACAAGATGGACAAGATCGGCGCCGACTTCTACCGCTCGGTCGAGATGATCGGCTCGCGCCTCGGTGCGCAGGCTGTCGTCATGCAGCTGCCGATCGGCGCCGAGACCGAATTCAAGGGTGTCGTCGACCTCGTCGAGATGAATGCGCTGGTCTGGCGCGACGAGACGCTGGGCGCTGCCTGGGACGTCGTCGAGATCCCGGCCGACCTCAAGGCGCGTGCCGAGGAATACCGCGAGAAGATGATCGAAGCCGCCGTCGAAATGGACGAGACGGCGCTGGAAAACTACCTCGAAGGCAAGATGCCGTCGAATGACGAGATCCGTTCGTTGATCCGCAAGGGTACGATCGCGGTCAAGTTCTACCCGATGTTCTGCGGCTCGGCCTTCAAGAACAAGGGCGTGCAGCCGTTGCTCGACGCCGTTGTCGAATACCTGCCGTCGCCGGCCGATGTTCCGGCCATCAAGGGTGTCGATGCCAAGACCGACGCCGAGATCGAGCGTCATGCGGACGACAACGAGCCGCTGTCGATGCTCGCCTTCAAGATCATGAACGACCCGTTCGTCGGTTCGCTGACCTTTGCCCGCATCTATTCGGGCAAGCTCACCAAGGGCGTCTCTGTCGACAACACCGTGAAGGGCAAGAAGGAGCGCATCGGCCGCATGCTGCAGATGCATGCGAATTCGCGCGCCGACGTCGAAGAAGCTTTTGCGGGCGACATTGTCGCCTTGGCCGGCCTCAAGGACACCACCACCGGCGACACGCTGTGCGATCCGCTGCACCCGGTCATCCTCGAGCGCATGGAATTCCCCGATCCGGTCATCCAGATCGCCATCGAGCCGAAGACCAAGAACGACCAGGAAAAGATGGGCCTCGCGCTTCACCGCCTGGCTGCCGAGGATCCGTCCTTCCGCGTCAAGACCGACGAGGAAAGCGGCCAGACCATCATCTCCGGCATGGGCGAACTGCACCTCGACATCATCGTCGACCGCATGCGTCGCGAGTTCAAGGTCGAAGCCAATGTCGGCGCGCCGCAGGTGGCTTATCGCGAGACGATCACCCGCAAGCACGAGCAGGACTACACGCACAAGAAGCAGACCGGCGGTACCGGCCAGTTCGCGCGCGTCAAGGTTGTGTTCGAGCCGAATTCCGAGAGCGAGGACTTCGTGTTCGAGTCCAAGATCGTCGGCGGCGCGGTGCCGAAGGAATACATTCCGGGCGTCGAAAAGGGCATCCAGAGCGTCATGGGCGCTGGTCCGTTCGCCGGCTTCCCGATGATCGGCGTCAGGGCGACGCTCATCGACGGTGCCTACCATGATGTCGACTCCTCGGTCCTGGCCTTCGAAATCGCGTCCCGTGCGTGCTTCCGTGAAGCTGCTCCCAAGCTTGGCGTGCAGTTGCTCGAGCCGATCATGAAGGTCGAGGTGGTGACGCCGGAAGACTACGTCGGCAGCGTCATCGGTGACCTGAACGGCCGTCGCGGCCAGATCCAGGGCCAGGAAGCGCGCGGCGTGGCCGTCGTCATCAACGCGATGGTGCCGCTCGCCAACATGTTCAAGTACGTCGACAACCTGCGCTCGATGAGCCAGGGCCGCGCGGCTTACACGATGCAGTTCGATCACTATGAGCCGGTCCCGACCGCGGTCGCTCAGGAAGTCCAGAAGAAATACGCGTAACTCGAAAGAGCTGCCGCGGTAACGCAATTCAAAGCCCGCATGGGCGAGCAGGAAATGGAGACATCACATGGCAAAAGGTAAATTCGAGCGCACTAAGCCTCATGTGAACATCGGCACGATTGGTCACGTCGATCACGGCAAGACGTCGCTGACGGCTGCGATCACCAAGTATTTTGGCGAATACAAGCGCTATGACCAGATCGACGCGGCGCCGGAAGAGAAGGCGCGCGGCATCACGATCTCGACGGCTCACGTCGAATACGAGACCGAGAACCGCCACTACGCGCATGTCGACTGCCCCGGCCACGCCGATTATGTGAAGAACATGATCACCGGCGCCGCGCAGATGGACGGCGCGATCCTGGTCGTGTCTGCCGCCGACGGCCCGATGCCGCAGACCCGCGAGCACATCCTGCTTGCCCGTCAGGTCGGCGTGCCGTCGATCGTGGTATTCCTGAACAAGGTCGACCAGGTCGACGACGCCGAGCTGCTCGAACTGGTCGAGCTCGAGGTTCGCGAGTTGCTGTCGAAGAACGAATTCCCCGGCGACGACATTCCGATCGTCAAGGGTTCGGCGCTTGCCGCACTCGAAGATTCGAACAAGACGATCGGCGAGGACGCGATCCGCGAGCTGATGGCTCAGGTCGACGCCTACATCCCGACGCCGGTTCGTCCGCTCGACAAGCCGTTCCTGATGCCGATCGAAGACGTGTTCTCGATCTCGGGCCGTGGCACGGTCGTGACCGGCCGCGTCGAGCGCGGCGTGGTCAAGGTCGGCGAGGAACTGGAAATCATCGGCATCCGTCCGACGACCAAGACGACCTGCACGGGCGTGGAAATGTTCCGCAAGCTGCTCGATCAGGGCCAGGCTGGCGACAACATCGGCGCGCTGCTGCGCGGCGTTGATCGTGAAGGTGTCGAGCGCGGCCAGGTTCTGGCCAAGCCGGGCACGGTGAAGCCGCACAAGAAGTTCGTGGCCGAAGCCTACATCCTGACCAAGGACGAAGGTGGCCGTCACACGCCGTTCTTCACCAACTACCGTCCGCAGTTCTACTTCCGCACGACCGACGTGACCGGCATCGTGTCGCTGCCGGAAGGCACCGAGATGGTGATGCCCGGCGACAACATCACGGTCGATGTCGAGCTGATCGTGCCGATCGCCATGGAAGAGAAGCTGCGCTTCGCCATCCGTGAAGGCGGCCGCACCGTCGGTGCCGGCATCGTCGTCACCATCAAAGAGTAATTTG
>NZ_SRTH01000002.1:847304-913243 GCF_004792065.1 Mesorhizobium sp. M8A.F.Ca.ET.165.01.1.1
CGGCGACAACATCACGGTCGATGTCGAGCTGATCGTGCCGATCGCCATGGAAGAGAAGCTGCGCTTCGCCATCCGTGAAGGCGGCCGCACCGTCGGTGCCGGCATCGTCGTCACCATCAAAGAGTAATTTGGACTTAAACCGATCTGTCGCGGGCGCCGGAGTTGCCCGCGCCGCGCCAGAACAAGGAAGTGACGCATGAACGGACAGAATATCCGCATCCGCCTGAAGGCGTTTGATCACCGCGTGCTCGACGCCTCGACGAAGGAAATCGTGTCGACGGCCAAGCGCACCGGTGCAAACGTCCGCGGCCCCATTCCGCTGCCGACGCGGATCGAAAAGTTCACGGTCAACCGGTCGCCTCACGTCGACAAGAAGAGCCGCGAGCAGTTCGAGATGCGCACGCACAAGCGTCTGCTCGACATCGTCGATCCGACCCCGCAGACCGTCGATGCTTTGATGAAGCTCGATCTGGCCGCCGGCGTCGACGTCGAGATCAAGCTCTAAGGGAATGAGAGCGCGGTAAGGGGCGGTGTCCCTGGCCCGGAACTCTAAAGGAATTGAACCGATGCGTTCAGGTGTGATTGCAAAGAAGGTGGGAATGACCCGCATCTATAATGATGCGGGGGAACATGTTCCCGTCACCGTTCTCCAGATGGAGAACTGCCAGGTCGTGGCACAGCGCACGCAGGAGAAGAATGGCTACACCGCCGTTCAGCTCGGCGTTGGCCTCGCCAAGGTGAAGAACACGTCGAAGGCGATGCGCGGCCATTTCGCGACCGCTTCCGTCGAGCCTAAGGCGAAGGTCGCCGAGTTCCGCGTCTCCGCCGACAACATGATCGATGTTGGCGCCGAGATCACCGTCGAGCACTTTGTCGCCGGCCAGAAGGTCGATGTGACGGGCACGACGATCGGCAAGGGTTTCCAGGGCGTCATCAAGCGTCACCACATGGGTGGTGGTCGCGCGACGCACGGTAACTCGGTATCGCACCGTACACACGGTTCGACCGGCCAGCGTCAGGACCCGGGCAAGGTGTTCAAGGGCAAGCACATGGCTGGCCACATGGGCGACACCAGGGTCACCACGCAGAATGTCGAGATCGTCTCGACCGACGCCGACCGCGGCCTGATCCTGATCCGCGGTGCGGTTCCCGGATCGAAGGGCGCCTGGATCCTGGTCCGCGACGCGGCCAAGGTGGCGCTGCCGGCCAATGCGCCGAAGCCCGCCGCGATCCGTGCTGTTGCGGCAGCTGCGAAGAACGAGGCTCCGGCCACAGAGGGAGCGGAATAATGGATCTCAAGATCACAACGCTCGGCGGTAAAGACGCCGGCAAGGTGGAACTTTCCGACGGAATTTTCGGCCTTGATCCGCGCGAGGACATCCTGCAGCGCGTCGTGCGCTGGCAGCTTGCCAAGAAGCAGCAGGGCACGCACAAGGCCAAGGGCCGCGCCGAAATCGCGCGCACCGGCGCCAAGATGTACAAGCAGAAGGGTACGGGCCGCGCCCGTCACCACTCGGCACGCGCTCCGCAGTTCCGCGGCGGCGGCAAGGCCCACGGCCCGGTCGTTCGCAGCCATGAGCATGAACTGCCCAAGAAGGTTCGTGCGCTTGGCCTCAAGCATGCTCTCTCGGCCAAGGCCAAGAGCGCGTCGATCATCATCATCGACGAGCTGAAGCTGACCGAGGCCAAGACGAAGGCGCTGATCGCGAATTTCGCGACGCTGGGTCTGACCAACGCCCTGGTGATTGGCGGCGCCGAGCTTGACAAGAACTTCAAGCTGGCAGCCACCAACATCCCCAACATCGACGTGCTGCCCATCCAGGGCATCAACGTCTACGACATTCTGCGCCGCGGCACGCTGGTCCTTTCGAAGGCCGCCGTCGAGGCTCTCGAGGAGCGCTTTAAATGACCGACCTTCGTCACTACGACGTGATCGTCTCGCCGGCGATCACCGAAAAGTCGACCATGGCCTCCGAGCAGAACCAGGTCGTCTTCAACGTCGCCAAGAAGGCGTCGAAGCCGGAAATCAAGGCCGCCGTCGAAGCGCTGTTCGGCGTCAAGGTGATGGCCGTGAACACGCTTGTCCGCAAGGGCAAGATCAAGCGCTTCCGCGGCACGATCGGCCGCCAGAGCGACGTCAAGAAGGCGATCGTGACGCTGGCCGACGGCCAGTCGATCGACGTCGCGACGGGTCTCTGAGCAAGGCCGCGAGGACAGGACAATGGCACTTAAGAAATTCAACCCGATAACGCCGAGCACCCGCCAGCTGGTCATCGTCGACCGCTCGGGCCTCTACAAGGGCAAGCCCGTCAAGGGCCTGACCGAAGGCCTGACCAAGTCGGGCGGCCGCAACAATTACGGCCGCATCACGGCCCGCTTCATCGGCGGCGGTCACAAGCGTTCGTACCGCATCATCGACTTCAAGCGCCGCAAGTTCGACGTCGTCGGCACGGTCGAGCGCATCGAATACGATCCGAACCGCACCGCCTTCATCGCGCTGATCAAGTATGATGATGGTGAGCTGTCCTACATCATTGCTCCGCAGCGCCTGGCTCCCGGCGACAAGATCGTGGCGGGCGAAGCCGTCGACGTGAAGCCGGGCAACGCGATGCCGCTGGCCTCGATGCCGGTTGGCACCATCGTCCACAACATCGAGCTGAAGCCGGGCAAGGGCGCCCAGGTTGCCCGCTCCGCGGGTGGTTACGGCCAGCTGGTCGGCCGTGACCAGGGCATGGCGATCCTGCGCCTCAACTCGGGTGAGCAGCGTGTCGTTCACGGCTCCTGCATGGCCACCGTCGGTGCCGTGTCCAATCCGGACCACGGCAACATCAATGACGGCAAGGCCGGCCGCACGGTTTGGCGCGGCAAGCGTCCGCACAATCGCGGCGTGACCATGAACCCGGTCGACCATCCGCACGGCGGCGGCGAAGGCCGCACCTCCGGTGGCCGTCATCCGGTCAGCCCGTGGGGCAAGCCGACCAAAGGCAAGAAGACGCGGTCCAACAAGGCGACCGACAAGTTCATCCTGCGCTCGCGCCATCAGCGCAAGAGCTAAGAAGAGGTAACGCCAAGTGACTCGTTCTATTTGGAAAGGCCCCTTCATCGACGGCTACCTTCTCAAGAAGGTGGATAAGGTTCGTGAAGGTGGTCGCAATGAGGTGATCAAGATGTGGAGCCGTCGCTCCACCATCCTGCCGCAGTTCGTCGGCTTCACCTTCGGTGTCTACAACGGCCAGAAGCACGTTCCCGTCGCGGTGAACGAGGACATGGTCGGTCACAAGTTCGGTGAATTCGCTCCGACGCGGACCTATTACGGTCACGGCGCGGATAAGAAGGCGAAGAGGAAATAATCATGGGCAAGGCCAAAGCTCCGCGCAGGCTTGCTGACAACGAAGCGCGCGCCGTGTTGCGCACGATCCGTATCAGCCCGCAGAAGCTGAACCTGGTTGCCGCGCTGATCCGCGGCAAGAAGGTCGCGACAGCGCTTTCCGATCTCGAATTCTCGGCCAAGCGGATTTCCGGCACGGTCAAGAAGACGCTGGAATCGGCAATCGCCAACGCGGAAAACAACCACGACCTCGACGTCGATGCGCTGATCGTGGCGGAAGCCTATGTCGGCAAGTCGATCGTCATGAAGCGGTTCCACGCTCGTGGCCGCGGTCGCGCCAGCCGTATCGAGAAGCCGTTCTCGCACCTCACGATCGTCGTTCGTGAAGTCGAAGAAAAAGGGGAGGCCGCATAATGGGCCAGAAAGTCAATCCGATCGGTCTTCGCCTCGGCATCAACCGCACCTGGGATTCGCGCTGGTTCGCGAACACCGGCGAGTACGGCAAGCTGCTGCATGAGGACATCAAGATCCGCAAGTATCTTGAGAAGGAGCTCAAGCAGGCCGCGATCTCCAAGGTCGTGATCGAGCGTCCGCACAAGAAGTGCCGCGTCACCATCCATGCCGCGCGCCCGGGTCTGATCATTGGCAAGAAGGGCGCCGACATCGAGAAGCTTCGCAAGAAGCTGATGGAGATGACGAAGTCCGAGACGCACCTCAACATCGTCGAAGTGCGCAAGCCGGAAATCGACGCGACCCTGGTCGCCCAGTCGATCGCCCAGCAGCTCGAGCGCCGCATCGCGTTCCGCCGCGCCATGAAGCGTGCCGTGCAGTCGGCCATGCGCCTCGGTGCCGAAGGCATCCGCATCAACTGCGCCGGCCGTCTTGGCGGCGCCGAGATCGCGCGCATGGAATGGTACCGTGAAGGTCGCGTGCCGCTGCATACGCTGCGCGCCGATGTCGACTACGGCACGGCCGAGGCGAATACGGCTTACGGCATTTGTGGCGTCAAGGTCTGGGTATTCAAGGGCGAGATCCTCGAGCACGATCCGATGGCTTCGGAGCGTCGTGCGACCGAGGGCGATGCCGCGCATGGCGGTGGTGGTGATCGCGAACGCGGTCGTCGTCGCGAAAACGCCTGAGACATTTAGGAATTTGGAGTTAGAACGATGCTGCAGCCAAAGCGCACAAAGTTCCGCAAGCAGTTCAAGGGCCGTATCCATGGTACCGCAAAGGGCGGCACCAACCTGGATTTCGGTGGTTTCGGGCTGAAGGCGCTTGAGCCGAACCGCGTCACCGCGCGTGAGATCGAGGCGGCCCGCCGCGCGATCACTCGCGAAATGAAGCGCGCTGGCCGCGTCTGGATCCGTATTTTCCCGGACGTGCCGGTCACGTCGAAGCCGACCGAAGTCCGCATGGGCAAGGGCAAGGGCGCGGTCGACTACTGGGCGGCGCGCGTCAAGCCGGGCCGCATCATGTTCGAGATCGACGGCGTCAATGAAGAAACCGCCCGTGAGGCGCTGCGTCTCGGCGCGGCCAAGCTCTCGGTCAGGACGCGCTTCGTACAGCGCATCGCAGAATAAGGACGGGCTGATCATGAAAGCCGAAGATATCCGGACCAAGACCCAGGACCAGCTGACCGACGACCTGGCCAGCCTGAAGAAGGAGCAGTTCAACCTGCGCTTCCAGAAGGCCACCGGCCAGCTCGAGAAGACCGCGCGCGTGAGGCAGGTTCGTAAGGACATTGCGCGTATCAAGACCATCGCTGCGGAAAAGTCCGCGGCCAAGAAGGCTTAAGGACGAAAACCATGCCAAAGCGCATTCTGCAGGGCACCGTCGTCAGCGACAAGAACGAGAAGACGGTTGTCGTCAAGGTCGAACGGCGCTTCACGCATCCCGTGATGAAGAAGACCGTGCGCATGACCAAGAAGTACAAGGCGCACGACGAGAACAACGCCCACAAGGTCGGCGATCAGGTGTTCATCCAGGAATCGAAGCCGATTTCCAAGGATAAGCGCTGGATCGTCGTGTCCTCGGACCAGGCGTAAACAAACGAATTTTGGACAGACCGGGGAGGGGCTTCGAGCCCGTCCCGTTAGGAAAGAAGAAGGCGGCCAGTCATGATTCAGATGCAAACAAACCTCGACGTGGCGGATAATTCCGGCGCGCGTCGTGTCATGTGCATCAAGGTGCTGGGCGGCTCGAAGCGGAAATACGCTTCCGTGGGCGACATCATCGTGGTGTCGATCAAGGAAGCCATTCCGCGCGGCCGCGTTAAGAAGGGCGATGTGATGAAGGCGGTCGTGGTTCGCACGGCCAAGGACATCCGCCGCCCGGACGGCAGCGTGATCCGTTTCGACAAGAACGCGGCCGTTCTCGTCGACAACAAGAAAGAGCCGATCGGCACGCGTATCTTCGGACCGGTTCCGCGCGAACTTCGCGCCAAGAACCACATGAAGATCATCTCGCTCGCGCCTGAAGTGCTGTAAGGAGCCGGACCAATGCAAAAGATTAGAAAAGGCGACAAGGTCGTCGTGCTGGCCGGCAAGGACAAGGGCCGTTCGGGCGAAGTCCTTTCGGTTCAGCCGAAGGATGACACCGCGCTGGTGCGCGGCGTCAACATGATCCGTCGTCACCAGAAGCAGTCCCAGTCCCAAGAGGGCGGGATCATTACCAAGGAAGCGCCGATCCAGCTGTCGAACATCGCGCTGGCCGACCCGAAGGATGGCAAGCCGACCCGCGTCGGTTTCATCTTCCAGAAGGACGGCAAGAAGGTGCGCGTCGCCAAGCGCTCGGGAGAAGTCATCAATGGCTAAGGCTCAAACCAAGCAGGCGACCGCCAACAACACGCCGCGCCTCAAGCAGGTCTACAACGAGACCATTCGCAAGGCGCTGCAGGAGCAGTTCGGCTACGACAACGACATGCAGGTTCCGCGCCTCGACAAGATCGTGCTGAACATGGGTGTCGGCGAAGCGACCGCAGATTCGAAGAAGCCTTCGGTCGCGGCCGAAGATCTGGCGATGATCGCCGGCCAGAAGGCCGTCGTCACCCGCGCCCGCAATTCGATCGCTGGCTTCAAGGTCCGCGAGAACATGCCGATCGGCGCCAAGGTCACGCTGCGCAAGGAACGTATGTACGAGTTCCTCGACCGCCTCGTGAACATCGCGCTGCCGCGCGTCCGCGACTTCCGCGGACTGAACCCCAAGAGCTTCGATGGCCGTGGCAACTACGCCATGGGCATCAAGGAGCACATCGTGTTCCCGGAGATCAACTACGACAAGGTTGATCAGATCTGGGGCATGGACGTCATCGTTTGTACGACTGCGAAGACGGACGACGAAGCCAGGGCTTTGCTCAAGGCTTTCAACTTCCCCTTCCGCCAGTAACGGCAGCGAGAAAAGGAAAAATCTGAAATGGCAAAGACCAGCTCAGTCGAGAAGAACAACAGGCGCCGCAAGCTTGCCGACCAGTACGGTCCCAAGCGCGCTGCGCTGAAGGCGATCATCATGGATCAGTCCAAGCCGATGGAAGAGCGCTTCCGCGCTCAGCTGAAGCTTGCTGCCCTGCCGCGCAACTCGGCCAAGATCCGCATCCGCAACCGCTGCGAAGTCACCGGCCGTCCGCGGGCCTATTATCGCAAGCTCAAAGTATCGCGCATCGCGCTTCGGGATCTCGGCAACAACGGCCAGATCCCGGGCCTGGTCAAGTCGAGCTGGTAAGGAGGACATAACATGTCATTGAGCGATCCTCTCGGCGATATGCTGACCCGCATCCGCAACGCCTATGGCCGCAAGAAGTCGAGTGTCTCGACGCCGGCCTCGCGTCTGCGCACCCGCGTCCTCGACGTGCTGAAGGCTGAAGGCTATATCCGCGATTACAGCCAGACCGACTTCGACAACGGCAAGTCCGAGATCGAAATCGAGCTGAAGTATTTCGACGGTGCTCCGGTCGTGCGTGAAATCGCCCGCGTTTCGAAGCCCGGCCGCCGCGTTTACGTTTCGGCCAAGTCGATCCCGCACGTCGCCAACGGCCTCGGCATCGCCATCCTTTCGACACCGAAGGGCGTGATGGCCGACCACGAAGCACGCGAGCAGAACGTCGGCGGCGAGATCCTCTGCCAGATCTTCTGATCTGGCAGCTCACCGCAAATTGGAATCCGGTCTTCGGATCGTTCCGAAGACAGAGACCTGAAACAAGAGAAGTGACGAGGACAACAAAATGTCTCGTATTGGAAAGAAACCCGTTTCGCTGCCGCAGGGCGTGACCGCGACCGTCAACGGCCAGACCGTGACGGCGAAGGGCCCCAAGGGCGAGCTGAAGTTCGTGGTGAACGACGAAGTGCTGGTCAAGATGGAAGGCAGCGAGATCGCTGTCCAGCCGCGCGACCAGACCAAGACCGCCCGGTCCAAGTGGGGCATGTCGCGCACGCAGATCGTCAACATCCTGCAGGGTGTGAAGGACGGCTTCGAGAAGAAGCTCGAGATCACCGGCGTCGGCTATCGCGCCGCTTTGCAGGGTAAGAACCTGCAGCTGGCTCTTGGCTTCAGCCATGATGTCGTCTACGAGACGCCGGCCGGCATCACGATCACCGTGCCGAAGCCGACCGAAATCACCGTGGCCGGCATCGACAAGCAGCAGGTCGGCCAGGTTGCCGCGGAGATCCGCGAATACCGTGGTCCCGAGCCTTACAAGGGCAAGGGCGTCCGTTATGCTGGCGAGAAGATCGTCCGCAAGGAAGGCAAGAAGAAGTAATCGGTTTGGCTTGGAAAAGTCGCGGACTTTTCGGACAGGACCAAGCCACGGAAGTGTAACGCCGCGGGGAGCGGTCGCGGGAGGCGCTTCGCCTACCGCATATGGCGGCCCCCGTTTTTTGAAGGCAAGGAAGACATCATGGGTACCAAGGAAGCCATCCAGCGCCGTGCGCAACGCGTCCGCCGCCAGATCAAGAAAGTCGCCGGCGAACGTCCGCGTCTTTCGGTGCACCGCACGTCGAAGAACATCTACGTTCAGGTGATCGATGACGCCAAGGGCCACACCATCGCTGCCGCCTCGACGCTCGAGAAGGACCTCAAGGGGTCGCTCAAGACCGGCGCCGATACCGCCGCCGCCGCCGCAATCGGCAAGCTGATCGCCGAGCGCGCCACCAAGGCCGGCATCAAGGAAGTCGTTTTCGACCGTGGCCCGTACATCTATCACGGCCGCGTCAAGGCGCTGGCCGAGACTGCCCGCGAAGGCGGTCTCAGCTTCTGATTTTTCACCGTCGGCGACCCAAAGTGGCGCCGGCAATCAGCAACCCGTGCTTCCGGAAAAGAACAAGGAACAGGATATGGCACAGGAACGTAGGGAAGGCGGCCGCGGCCGCGAGCGTGAAGAGCGCGATGACGGCATGGTGGACAAGCTGGTCCACATCAATCGCGTCGCCAAGGTCGTCAAGGGTGGCCGCCGCTTCGGCTTCGCCGCGCTCGTCGTCGTCGGCGACCAGAAGGGCCGCGTCGGCTTCGGTCATGGCAAGGCGCGCGAAGTGCCGGAAGCCATCCGCAAGGCGACTGAATCGGCCAAGCGCGACATGATCTTCGTGCCGCTGCGCTCGGGCCGCACGCTGCATCACGACGTCGAAGGACGCTGGGGTGCGGGCCGCGTGCTGCTGCGCGCCGCCAAGCAGGGTACCGGCATCATCGCCGGCGGCCCGATGCGCGCTGTCTTCGAGACGCTCGGCATGCATGACGTGGTCGCCAAGTCGATGGGGTCGTCGAACCCCTACAACATGGTTCGCGCCACCTTCGACGCGCTGAAGAGCCAGATGCATCCCAAGGATGTGGCTGCCGCGCGCGGCATCAAGTATTCGACCCTTCAGGCCCGCCGCGGCACCGCCGTTGCGGCTGAAGAATAGTCGATCTGACCAGGGATTTTGACCATGGCCAAGAAAGCAACCAAGACCATCACCGTTGAGCAGATCGGTTCGCCGATCCGCCGCCCGAAGGAACAGCGCGCGACGCTGGTCGGCCTCGGCCTCAACAAGATGCACAAGCAGCGCACGCTGGAAGATACGCCCTCCGTGCGCGGCATGATCGCCGCCGTCCAGCATCTCGTCCGCGTTGTGGACGAGGGCTGAGCCAAAGCGCAGGAGAAGCAAGATGAAACTCAACGATCTGCGTGACAAGGACGGCGCGACGCACTCCAAGAAGCGTCTCGGCCGCGGTATCGGCTCCGGTTCGGGCAAGACCGCCGGTCGCGGCGTCAAGGGCCAGAAGGCGCGCTCCGGCGTTGCCGTCAACGGCTTCGAGGGTGGCCAGATGCCGCTTTACAGGCGCCTGCCGAAGCGTGGCTTCAACAACATCTTCGCCAAGAGCTTCGTTGTCGTCTCGCTGGCCCGCATCCAGGAAGCCGTCGATGCCAAGAAGCTCGACGCCAAGGCGACCGTGACGGCCGAGGCGCTTGTCGCCGCCGGCGTCATCCGTCGCGTCAAGGATGGCGTGCGCGTGCTGTCCGATGGCGAACTCAAGGCCAAGCTCGCCTTCGACGTCGCTGGCGCCTCCAAGGCCGCGATCGAGAAGATCGAAAAGGCCGGTGGGTCGGTCAAGCTGCCGGAAAAGGCAGCTGCCGAGTAACGGCAATTTGAAGCGCGGTCGGCAAGAGTGGCATCCGTTTTTGCTTTCGATCGCGCTTTGATCTGCTCAATTTAGCGGCCGCGTCAACGCGGCCGCTTGCATGTTTACAGCCCGGAGCTTATCTCGTGAGCTTCGGTGAAACGCACCGCCTGACCTCACGGGCCATCAAGCGTTACCAAGCGGAGAATCAGGCATGGCTTCGGCTGCTGAACAACTAGCCTCGAATCTGAATTTCTCGGCCTTCGCCAAGGCGGAGGACCTGAAGAAACGCATCTGGTTCACCATCGGCGCGTTGCTCGTCTATCGCCTCGGCACCTACATCCCGCTTCCCGGCATCAATCCCGATGCCTTCGCCCAGGCCTTCTCCTCGCAGAGCAAGGGCGTGCTCGGCATGTTCAACATGTTCGCCGGCGGCGCCGTGCAGCGCATGGCGATCTTTGCGCTTGGCATCATGCCCTACATCTCCGCCTCCATCATCATGCAGTTGATGACATCGGTCATTCCCTCGCTGGAAGCGCTGAAGAAGGAAGGCGAGCAGGGCCGCAAGGTCATCAACCAGTACACGCGCTACGGCACCGTGCTGCTGGCGCTGGTGCAGGCCTACGGCATTTCGGTGGGGCTGGAGAACGGCAACGGCATCGTCAGCGACCCCGGCATGTTCTTCCGCATCTCCACCGTCGTCACGCTTGTCGGCGGCACCATGTTCCTGATGTGGCTCGGCGAGCAGATCACCGCGCGCGGCATCGGTAACGGTATCTCGCTCATCATTTTCTCCGGCATCGTCGCTGGTCTTCCGCACGCCATTTCCGGCACGCTGGAGCTCGGCCGCACCGGCGCCCTGTCGACCGGCCTGATCCTGGCGATCATCGTGCTGGCCATCGTCGTGATCGCGCTCATCGTCTTTTTCGAGCGCGCCCAGCGCCGCCTGCTGATCCAGTATCCGAAGCGCCAGGTCGGCAACCGCATGTTCCAGGGCGATACCTCGCATTTGCCGCTCAAGCTCAACACGTCGGGCGTCATCCCGCCGATCTTCGCGTCGTCGCTGCTGCTGCTGCCGGCCACCGTCGCCGGCTTTTCGCAGACGACCAACATGCCGGCCTGGGCGAGCACCATCCTGGCCTCGCTCGGCCACGGCCAGCCGCTCTACATGGCATTCTACGCGGCGATGATCGTGTTCTTCGCCTTCTTCTACACTGCGATTGTCTTCAACCCGAAGGACACCGCCGACCAGCTCAAGAAGCATTCGGGCTTCATCCCGGGCTATCGCCCGGGCGAGCGCACCGCCGATTACATCGATTACGTTCTCACCCGCATCACCGTCGTCGGCGCCATCTATCTGGTGCTGGTGTGCCTGCTGCCGGAGTTCCTGATCTCGGCGACTGGCGTACCATTCTACCTTGGTGGCACATCGCTTCTGATCGTGGTCAGTGTCACGCTCGATACGGTTGCGCAGATTCAGGGTCACCTGATCGCGCACCAGTATGAAGGCCTGATCAAGAAGTCGAAGCTGCGCGGGGGGAAGAAAGCCAGATGAGGTTGATTTTGCTTGGGCCGCCGGGGGCGGGCAAGGGGACACAAGCACAAAGACTGGTAGAAAAACACGGCATTCCCCAGCTCTCGACGGGTGACATGCTGCGTGCCGCCGTCCAGGCGGGTACCGAGGTCGGCAAGCGCGCCAAGGCGGTGATGGATGCTGGAGAACTGGTATCCGACGCCATCGTCAACGCCATCGTCGCAGAACGTATCGATCAGGCCGACTGCGCCAAGGGGTTCATCCTCGACGGCTACCCGCGTACGCTTGTGCAGGCCGATGCGGTTGAATCGATGCTCTCGGAGCGCAGCATTGGTCTCGATACGGTTATCGAACTGGTCGTCGATGACAGGGCTTTGGTCGGCCGCATCGTCAAGCGCGCCGATGATGCCAAGGCCGCCGGCCAGCCGGTGCGCAAGGACGACAATCCCGCTGTGTTCGAAGAGCGCCTGCGGGAGTACTACAAGAAGACCGCTCCGCTGACCGGCTACTACTATGCCAAGGGCAAGCTCAAGACTGTGGACGGCATGGCCAGTATCGACGCGGTGACCGCCGAGATCGAGACCGTGCTCGCCGCGGCCGCAAAGGCGCGGTAAGGGAATTTAAAGATTAAGCTTGACGGAGACGGTTCGCTGCGGTATGGCGGCCCGTCTTCCTATCAGGTGCGCACTTTGCTTGTCCGCAAGGGCAAGGCAGTCGCTTTGAACTGGAAACTCCCGCAAGGGCCGGCCTCCACCGGACGCGGGGCAATTTGAACAGCGCCGGGATCTGCCTTGTTTAAGGTCGTCCGGTCCACATGGAGAAGAGAAGAACATGGCTCGTATAGCCGGCGTCAACATTCCGACCAACAAGCGCGTCGTCATCGCGCTTCAGTACATTCACGGCATTGGCAAGAAGTTCGCCCAGGAGATCGTCGACAAAGTCGGCATCCCCGCCGAGCGCCGCGTCAACCAGCTGACCGACGCGGAAGTGCTGCAGATCCGCGAGACCATCGACCGCGATTACCAGGTCGAAGGCGACCTGCGTCGCGAAGTGTCGATGAACATCAAGCGTCTGATGGACCTCGGCTGCTACCGCGGCCTGCGTCACCGCCGCTCGCTGCCGGTTCGCGGTCAGCGCACCCATACCAATGCACGTACCCGCAAGGGCCCGGCCAAGTCGATTGCCGGCAAGAAGAAGTAATTTTTAGGGGAATAAGGGAGTAGGGGAGTAAGGCAGTAGGGAATGCCCGTCGATCGGGTCGCATTTTTCCCTACTCCCTTACTGCCCTATTCCCCTACTCCCTTAGTAAGGTGGAGCCGCTGGCATTACGGCGGTGTAGAGATCAACTGAAAGGACTACCATGGCCAAGGAAGCCGCACGTGTTCGCCGCCGCGAACGCAAGAACATCTCGTCGGGCGTTGCCCACGTCAATTCGACCTTCAACAACACGATGATCACCATCACCGACGCGCAGGGCAATTCGATCGCCTGGTCGTCGGCCGGTGCCCAGGGCTTCAAGGGTTCGCGCAAGTCGACCCCGTTCGCCGCCCAGATGGCTGCCGAGGACGTTGCCAAGAAGGCCCAGGAACACGGCATGCGCATGCTCGAAGTCGAGGTCTGCGGACCGGGCTCGGGTCGTGAATCGGCGCTGCGCGCCCTGCAGGCGGCCGGTTTCACCATCACCTCGATCCGTGATGTGACGCCGATCCCGCACAATGGCTGCCGCCCGCGCAAGAAGCGCCGCGTCTAACATTATTGAACGCCGCGCGAACGCTTACGAAAGCGTTCCTCCACGGTATTCCAGGTCGCCCGCCACGATTGGATGGTGGCGGGTCAACGGAAGGAAAGCATCATGATCCAGAAAAATTGGCAGGAACTGATCAAGCCGAACAAGATCGAGTTCTCGTCGAAGAAGAAGACCCTGACCACGCTGGTCGCCGAACCGCTCGAGCGTGGCTTTGGTCTTACCCTCGGCAACGCGCTGCGCCGCGTGCTTCTGTCTTCGCTGCGCGGTGCGGCTGTCACCGCCGTGCAGATCGACGGCGTATTGCATGAATTCTCGTCCATCGCCGGTGTGCGCGAGGACGTGACCGATATCGTCTTGAACATCAAGGAAATCGCCATCCGCATGGAAGGCGACGGCCCCAAGCGCATGGTCGTGCGCAAGCAGGGCCCGGGTGCGGTTCTCGCCGGCGACATCCAGACGGTTGGCGATGTCGAGATCCTCAACCCCGACCACGTCATCTGCACGCTGGACGAAGGCGCTGAAATCCGCATGGAATTCACCGTCGACACCGGCAAGGGTTACGTGCCGGCCGAGCGCAATCGCGCCGAGGACGCGCCGATTGGCCTGATCCCGGTCGACAGCCTCTATTCGCCGGTCAAGAAGGTCTCCTACAAGGTCGAGAACACCCGTGAGGGGCAGGTTCTCGACTATGACAAGCTGACCATGACCATCGAGACCGATGGCTCGATCTCGGGCGAGGACGCGGTGGCTTTCGCCGCCCGCATCCTGCAGGACCAGCTTGGCCTGTTCGTCAACTTCGACGAGCCGCAGAAGGAAGTCGCCGCCGAAGCCGTCACCGAGCTCGCCTTCAACCCGGCGCTGCTCAAGAAGGTCGACGAACTCGAGCTTTCGGTGCGTTCGGCCAACTGCCTGAAGAACGACAACATCGTCTACATCGGCGATCTCATCCAGAAGACCGAAGCCGAGATGCTGCGCACCCCGAACTTCGGCCGCAAGTCACTGAACGAGATCAAGGAAGTGCTGGCGGCTATGGGCCTGCACCTCGGTATGGAAGTGCCGGACTGGCCGCCGGAAAACATCGAAGACCTCGCCAAGCGTTACGAAGACCAATATTGAGCATGAACTCCAAGGATCGGCGGCGTGAGCCGCTCGGTCCGACGGTCATGCGGAAAACCATCAGAGGCCGTGGCCTCTTGAACAACTGAAGAAGGAAAAGAGCCATGCGCCACGGTTTCAAAGGCCGCCGCTTCGCCCGCAGCATAAGCCACCGCAAGTCGATGTTCGCCAACCTGGCGGTGTCGCTGCTCGAGCACGAGCAGATCGTCACCACCTTGCCGAAGGCGAAGGATTTGCGTCCGATCGTCGAGAAGCTGGTCACGCTCGGCAAGCGCGGCGACCTGCACGCCCGCCGCCAGGTGATCGCGCAGATCGGCAATGAAGGCGTCGTCAAGCGCCTGTTCGACACCATCGCCCCGCGCTACGCCACCCGCAACGGCGGCTATCTGCGCATCATGAAGGCAGGCTTCCGTCACGGCGACAATGCCGCGATGGCCGTCATCGAGTTCGTCGACCGCGACACCGACGCCAAGGGCGCCGGCGACCGCGCCCGCCTTGAGGCGGAAGGCACGGACGAAGCCGCGGCCGCATAAGGCTTCGTCTTTCCAGATTGAATTAAAGGGGCCTGCGGGCCCCTTTTTCATATTCTGTGCGCGCCAAGCCGTGCCCAAAACTATTGATTGGCGCGAAAATAATCGGATTTCAGCGGCTTAGCCTTTCATTTTGCACATTCGTCGGGACAATGCGCCCGAACTCGCCTTGGAGGATTCGCGAATGCTCGCCAAAAGACTGTCCCTTGTTCTGCTTTGCGCCTTCATGGTGTTCGCAGCCGCACCGGCAGTCCGGCAGGCGCTGGCCGAGGACGCCGCCAAGCCCGCCGATCCGGGGCTCTCCGATGTGCTGACCGACCTGCTGCATGGCGTTGAAGGCGAGAATGCCACTTCAGGCCCGGACAAGCGCGTGCCGTTCGGTCGTGAGGAAGTGCAATTGTCGTTCGCGCCTCTGGTCAAGCAGACCGCGCCGGCCGTGGTCAATGTCTATGCCTCGCAGACAGCCAAGGTGACATCGCCTTTCGAAGGCGATCCGTTCTTCGAGGAGTTTTTCGGCCGCGCCCAGCCGCGTGCTCAGTCTTCCCTGGGCTCGGGTGTGCTCGTTGATCCGAGCGGTGTCATCGTCACCAATTTCCACGTCATCAAGGACGCCGACGAGGTCAAGGTGGCGACCGCCGATGGCCGTGAATTCGCCAGCAAGGTGATGCTGAAGGACGAAACGCTCGACCTTGCCGTGCTCAAGATTGAGTCCGACAAGCCGTTCCCGGTGATCGCCATCGGCGATTCCGACGCGCTCGAAGTCGGCGACCTGGTGCTGGCCATCGGCAATCCCTTCGGCGTCGGCCAGACCACCACCAGCGGCATCGTTTCCGCCCTTGCGCGCAGCCATATAGGCGTCTCGGACTCGGGCTATTTCATCCAGACCGACGCCGCCATCAATCCCGGTAATTCCGGCGGCGCGCTGATCAACATGGGCGGCCAACTGGTCGGCATCAACACCGCCATCTACAGCCGCAGCGGCGGCTCGATCGGTATCGGCTTTGCGATCCCAGCCAACATGGTGCGGGCTTTCGCCGACGCCGCCAAGGCCGGCCTCGATTTCTTCGAACGGCCCTATATCGGCGCCGAGTTCGAAGCAGTGACACCGCAGATCGCGGAATCGCTCGGCATGGAAAAGCCGACCGGGGCGCTGGTCTCGTCCGTCGACGCGGCAGGCCCCGCCGGCAAGGCAGGACTGAAGCCGGGCGATGTCGTGCTGCAGATCAATGGCAAGCCGGTCGAGAGCATCGAGGCGCTCGACTATCGCATGGCGACGCTGTCGATCGGCACCAAGGCGAATTTCGCGATCCTGACCAAGGGCCAGCAGGCAGCGATGGATATCGCGCTGGAGCGGGCGCCGGAGGGTGCGAAAGCCTCGGAGGTGACGCTGCATGGCCGCAGCCCGTTCTCGGGCGCCAAGGTCTCGGAACTGTCGCCGCGGCTTGCCCAGAAGCTCGGCCTGCGCACGGACCTCAAGGGCGTGACGGTGATCGACATCAACCGTGATTCGCCGGCCGCCGATTTCGGTTTCCAGCCGGGCGACATCGTGCGCGAGGTCAACGGCACCAGCATCGACACCGCCGCAACGCTGGCGCAGGTAGCCCAGCAGGATACGCGCTGGTGGCGCTTTACCGTCGAGCGCGGCGGGCAGATACTGCGCCAGGTGTTGCGTTACTGAGTTCGATCTGAAGGATCGCGCTCCAAACTAAAAGAAGTGCATGGCCGATCTGTTCAGTGTCGATGAACCGGAAAAGGTGCCGCCCGGGCGGCCGCTGGCCGACAGGCTGCGGCCGAAAAACCTTGGCGAGGTCGTCGGCCAGGAGCATCTGACGGGTCCCGATGGCGCGCTGACCCGGCTGATCGGTTCCGGTTCGCTGGGGTCGATGATCTTCTGGGGTCCGCCCGGCACCGGCAAGACCACGGTGGCAAGGCTGCTTGCCGGCGAAACCAGTCTTGCGTTCGAGCAGATATCGGCCGTGTTTTCCGGCGTCGCCGATCTGAAGAAAGTGTTCGAGGCGGCCAAGCTGCGCCGCGCCAACGGGCGCCAGACGCTGCTTTTCGTCGACGAGATTCACCGCTTCAACCGTGCCCAGCAGGACTCTTTCCTCCCCGTCATGGAGGACGGGACGGTGGTCCTGGTCGGCGCCACCACCGAAAACCCATCCTTCGAACTCAACGCGGCCTTGTTGTCGCGCGCGCGGGTCATGGTCTTTCATTCGCTCGGCGAAGACAGCATCGCCAAGCTGATGATAAGGGCGGAGGAGACGGAGGGTAGGGCGCTGCCGCTCGATGACGAGGCGCGGGCGATGCTGATCCGCATGAGCGATGGCGACGGACGCGCATCGCTGACATTGGCCGAGGAAGTCTGGCGTGCAGCCAAGCCTGGCGAGATATTCGATCCCGAAGGGCTGCAGCGCATCGTCCAGCGCCGTGCGCCAATCTACGACAAGGGCCAGGATGGCCATTACAATCTGATCTCGGCGCTGCACAAGTCGGTGCGCGGCTCGGATCCGGATGCCGCGCTCTACTATCTGGCGCGCATGTTCGATGCCGGCGAGGATCCGCTCTATCTTGGCCGCCGGCTGGTGCGTATGGCGATGGAGGACATCGGGCTGGCCGATCCGCAGGCACTGGTCGTCGCCAACGCCGCCAAGGATGCCTATGACTATCTCGGCTCTCCCGAGGGCGAGCTCGCTTTCGCCGAGGCCACCGTCTATCTCGCCACCGCGCCGAAATCCAACGCCGTCTATACGGCCTTCAAGGCAGCCACGCGGGCCGCGAAGGAACATGGCTCGCTGCTGCCGCCCAAGCATATCCTCAACGCGCCGACCAAGCTGATGAAAGAGGAGGATTACGGCGCCGGCTACCGTTACGACCATGATGAGCCGGACGCCTTTTCAGGCCAGGACTATTTTCCCGAAAAAATGGGTCGACAGACCTTCTACGATCCGCCCGAACGTGGTTTCGAGCGCGATATCAGGAAGCGGCTCGACTACTGGGCAAAGCTGCGCAAAGAGCGGGAATAGCCGGTTTGCGGAGTCCGGTGGCCTTGGCGGTGCGAAACGAGGCCTCGCCCTGGGGGATTTCCACTTCGGTTCTCCTGCACGCGCTGCTCGCCGCCACGGTTATGTTGATACCACTGCAGAACCCCCCGAACCGGCGTGAGGAGGAGGAGCGCGTGTCGGTCGCCATCCTGACGCCACAGCAGTTCGAGGCTTCGACAAGACCCCCTTCACCGCCCGCCGAGGCGCCCGGCGCGCCCATACCCGCGGCCCCTGCGCCGACGCCAAGCGCTCCCCGGTCTCCCGTCGCGCCGGCCATGATTCACCCGACGCGGATGCTGTCGGCCAAGACGCTCGCCGATCCGCGCAGCAAGCAGGCCCGCGCCGATCTCGAGACCTTCGCGTCCGACGAGCGCATGGTGCAGCTTTGCAATCTGGAGGCCATGGATCAGATCCGCCAATGGCGCGCGGATTTCCAGCCGGAGCGGGTGGTGCCCTATGCAACCGCCGAGGAAAAGATCACCGGCACGACGATCGCCGCCGATGGTGCGGCTTTTCGCAGCGGTAAAAACTGGTACGGCCTGAAGTTCAAATGCCAACTCGCGCAGGACGGCGAAAGCGTCATCGGCTTTGAGTTTCTGGTCGGCGATCCCGTGGCCAGGGATAGATGGAACGAGCTTGGCTTGCCGGCGGTGCATTGACAGCCCGGCATGCTCCACCAGGCAGCCAGCCCGGCCGGATACCATGGCCGTTGTGCGGTGACCCAAAAAACCTTATCAAGGCGCACGGTCGGGCGGTGGCCGTTGCCATGATTTGGGCACCTCATTCGCAACAGGATCGCGCGTCGCGCGTGGAAAAATGACAAAAACCCTTCGCAAATCCCTTCGCAAATTCGCCATTGCCATCCCGCTTCTCGCCCTTGGCTTCTATTTCATCCCGATGCTGACGACGATCTTCATCGTCTGTGGCCTGATCGACGTACTGCGCAACAGCAGGAAGGATCTGGCGCTGTTCAGCGGCTACTTCCTTGGCAACGGGCTCTTCACCTGGTTGCTCTCACCCTTCAACCTGCTGGTCGATCTTCTGTGCTACAGAAATCCGGGCGTGTGGAAGCTGGAGCAGTTTCCCGCCGACTATCAGCGTGAGGTCAACGAGGTCCTTGATGTCTTCAAGGCGCGCAAGGACGAGATCATCGCCGACATCGACGCCAATTTCGGCACCGGCCGGCGTGGCATGTATGTCTATCAATGGTACGGCAAGCACCGGATCGACAACGTCGCTGAATTCAACAAGGATTTCAAATACATCAAGACCATTGCCGTTTCGGTCTTCAGGGGCAAGGAATCGACCTCCTGGCATTTCGGGCCGCTGCGGCTCAGCCTGCGCATTCTCTACAATCTGCTGCCGGTAAAGGCGGAGGTTTTCGTCGAGTGCAACAACGCCAGGAACTACTGGCATGACAATCCGCTCTACATTTTCGACGACACGCTGCTGCATCGTTCGGTCAACGAATATGACGGCCGCCGCTACTGCGTGTTCATGGACATTGTCAGGCCGTCGCCATTCCCGGGCCTCATCGCGGGGCTTCTCGCCATCGTCTCGGTGAGCGTCGAGCGCATCAATTCGATGTTCTACAAGAACTGGAAGATGATTGGCTCCACAAAGCCGAAGAAGGTCGAAACCACCTGAGTTGAAGATCCATCGATGCTGCCGGCTCTGCCGGCAGCATCCTGAATGCGTTAGGGCAGTTCCAGGAAACGCAGACGGCTTTCCGTCGCGAATTGCGTCAAACCAAGAGCCGCTGCCGGCGCTCCTGCATTGGTTTGAGCACCGCCAGGCAATGCTCTGACAAGCCATGCTCTGACAAGACGGGCAGCTTTAGCGTTACGTCGGTTCAGACCTCGGCCTCTTTGGGCCGTCGCCAATTCATTATATGACCTATGTCGCAGGATTCGCATTTGCCCGCACGGCTCCGGCTGCGTCAGGGTATCTCGATTCTGCCCTCGGCAGTTCTGTCTCTTCCTTCCTTGGCGGATCCAAGTGTCAAAGCACAAAGCCTTCGGAGTCTGGGCGGGAACCTACATATGCACCGTGATGCTAGGCATTGCCATCAGCGCCGCGTACATAAATCTTGAAGAACCGGTCTACTATTGGGACTACGCTGCTTATTTCAATGTGTTCAACCAGCAGGGCGCGCTCCTGGTCGAGGATCCCTTCAACTGGCTGAACCAGGTGGGTACTTCTATTGCCACGCAGGATTATGGTGTGGCTATCCTGGTGCCGTTGATGCCCTTTCACATCGTCTTCGGTGGTTCGAGGCTTTCCTTCGTCGCTGGAATAGTCTCGGTCTACCTGGTTCCAGCGGTTTTTTTCATAGGCAGGATAAGTTATCTCGAGGCGGTCTCCGAGGCACCTTCTCGCGGCTGGCCAGCCGTTTGGATCGCGGCCTTGCTCTACACGCCGTTCTGGGCGCCGACACTGCGTGGAATGCCTGATGTTGCCGGTTGTCTCGCTCTCACCGCGGCAACCTATGTCCTGTGGAAGTCAAAATTCCTGACCCGCGAACCGGTGGCGAGCGGAATATCGGTCGGCGCCAGCCTATGGTTGGCCTTCATGCTGCGGCGCTGGTACGCCTACGCTGCTATCGGGGTCACCCTTTCCGCGGCGTTCCTGGGCCTGCTGCAGATCGCAAGGGATCGGGATCTTCCGGCATTCCGCGCTACGGCTGGGGGTGGCCTGTGTGCGATCTTCGTTGTCACCGCAACCGCATTGAACTTCCAGCTGCCGCTGATCGCCAGAATTCTGGGAACGAGCTACGGCGACCTCTACAGCGGATACAAGACGACCTTTGGCACTGAACTCGGTGAAATGGGGAGCCGGCTCAGCTATGTGAATTGGCTGCTGATCATTGCCGGGCTTTACATCTCCATTGCCCGCCGCAACAGGTTCTCCCTGTTCTGCGCCATCGCCTCGCTGCTGACATTTTTGATTTTCACCCGGACGCAGGATCCGGAACCCCATCATTCACTGCCGATGTTCCTTTGGCTTTTCCCTGCATACGCCCAAGCCATTGTCGCGATCGTTTCCGTGCCGGCGCTGAAATCGCGATGGTGGACCGCAGGCATGGCGGTTGCCGCTGGGCTCGCTTTCCTGGGCACATTTTTCCCGACAGGTCGTCAGCTCCTGTCTCCGGTCGATTTCTTTTTTGCGCGGGAGGCCACGCTCCCGCTCCATCTCGATAATCTCCCCGAATACAGGCGCATGATCGATGATCTGGCCGGCAGAATGGGGCCACAGGATCGCTTTTCGGTTTTTGCCTCGGGGGCAGTCATGAGCGACGCGCTGTTGTTCGGGATGGATCGGGACCTCGTTCCCCATATCGGCTGGATTTGCCAGGTGGATAGTCGTGATCGGTTTCGGCCGGACGCATTGAAATCCAGATTTGTGATCGTGACCGACCCGCCGGTTACTCATCTGCAACCGAGCGCGCAGATTTGCGTCACGCTTCCGAACCAATATATTCTTGACGGGCAAGGCATCGGTGCCGCGTACAAGCGCATTGCGCAGTACCAATTGTCCGGCGGCGTTACCGGCTATCTCTATGAGCAGATGCGCCCGGTCACGCAGCAGGAACTCAATGCGCTGTACGGCGAATTCAGGAAGAAATATCCGGACTGGACAACGCCTGTCTGGTGAACCACGACAGGCGGATCTGGCGCTGACCGAGCCCAAGGGATTGACGCCGGCGCCCTCTCAGGGGCAGTAACGGCTATGTTCAATCTGCTTCTTGTTGCTGTCGGCGGTGGCATCGGTGCCGGCATCCGCCATTTGACCAGTATGGGCGCGCTGCGCCTCGTCGGCCCCAACTATCCCTGGGGCACGATGGCGATCAACATCATCGGCTCCTTTGCTATGGGGCTGTTCATCGCCATTCTGGCGCGCCGCGGCGGATCGAACGAGCTCAGGCTATTCGTCGCCACCGGCATCCTTGGCGGCTTCACCACCTTTTCCGCCTTTTCCCTCGATTTCGCGACGCTGTGGGAGCGGGGAGCCACGCTACCTGCGCTTGGTTACGCGCTTGCAAGCGTCATTGGTGCGATCACTGCGCTGTTTCTGGGACTTTGGCTCGCAAGAAGCCTGCCATAAAGCACGCGATGGCGTGCTTTGTGGTTTTGGGCGGCGTGCATTAGTGCTATTGCCGCGCCAAACGCAGGCCAAGAGCCCTGCTCGGGAAACGGATAAGCGAAAAAGACATGGCAGGCGTTGAACAGATCACGGTGGAGGCCGGCGAGGCGGGCATGCGACTCGATCGCTGGTTCAAGACCCATTTCCCGGGTCTTGGCTTCGGCCATCTGCAGAAGCTGCTGCGCTCCGGCCAGATCCGCGTCGATGGCGGTCGGGTCAAGGCCGACACCCGTGTGGAGCCGGGCCAGATGGTGCGTGTGCCGCCGCTCGAGGTGGACAAGAAGGGCGAGAGCGCGCTCACAGGCCACTCGATCCGCAACCAGGGTGACGCCGATGTGCTCGCCAAGATGCTGATCCATGAGGATCCGAAGGTCTTCGTCTTCAACAAGCCGGCGGGCCTCGCCGTTCAGGGCGGCTCCGGCGTCACGCGCAATGTCGACGACATGCTGGAAGCCTGGCGCAACCAGAAGGGCGAGAAGCCGCGGCTGGTGCATCGGCTCGACCGCGATACGTCGGGCGTGCTGGTCGTCGCCCGTACCAGGCTGGCCGCCATGAAGCTCTCCGAGGCGTTCCGGGCACGGGAAACCAAGAAGACCTACTGGGCGCTGGTCAAGGGCGTGCCGCCCAAGCGCGAGGACAAGATCTCGACTTGGCTGATCAAGGAGGCGACGCCGGACGGCGACCGCGTGCGCATCGCCGCGCATGGCGAAAAGGGCGCCGACCACGCCGTGTCCTATTACCGCATCATCGAGCAGGCGGCGCAGACCATGACCTGGCTGGAGATGGAGCCTTATACGGGCCGCACGCACCAGCTCCGCGTCCACGCCGCCTATATCGGCTGTCCGATCATCGGCGACCCGAAATACTTCGAAGCCGACACCAACTGGGATTTTCCCGGCGGCATTCAAAACCGCCTGCACCTGCACGCGCGCCGCATCATTATTCCGCACCCGGACAAGGGCGTCATCGATGTCACCGCGCCGATGCCGCCGCACATGCGCCAAAGCTGGAACCTGATCGGCTTCGACGACGCCAGCGCGGAGGATTGACCGTGAGCGGCGCCACCGACGCGCTTGATCGGCGCGACGCTGTCGATATGGCCGCCGCCGCCATCATGGTCGGCCTGACCTTTTCCTGGGGGCTGAACTACGTCGCCGCCAAAATCTCCTATGCCGGCTACGACCCGGTCTTCCTGTCGATCGCGCGTTCGGTCATTGGTGGTTTCTGCGTTTTCCTCTGGTGCCGATGGCGCGGCATTGCGCTGTTCGCCAGGGATGGGACATTGCTGGCCGGCATCGCGGTCGGCGTGCTTTTCGGCGTCGAGTTCCTTTGCCTCTATGTCGGCCTGGAGCATACGACCGTTGCCCGAAATACGCTGCTGGTCAACTCGATGCCGTTCTGGATGCTGATCGGCGGCCACTTCCTGCTCGGCGAACGGATCAGCACGCGCAAGTTCCTTGGCCTGCTGTTGGCCTTTGCGGGTCTCGCCACCGTTTTTTCCGACAAGCTTGGCGGTAGCGGAGACATGCTGTTCGGCGATCTCCTGAGCCTTGGTTCCGGGTTTTTCTGGGCTCTGACCAACATCCTCATCAAGCGATCGAAACTGGTCGAGGCAACCGCGGAGAAGCTGCTGCTCTATCAACTCGCCGGCGCGGCGGTCGTTGGCGTGTTGGTGATGCCTCTCGCAGGCCCGCCGGTTCGCGATCCAGCCTTGCTGCCGACATTGGCGCTGCTTTTCCAGGCGATCTATATCGTCGCCTTCACCTACGTGCTGTGGTTCTGGCTGCTGCGCCGCTATCCGGCCTCCGGCCTGTCGAGCTTCACCTTCCTCTCGCCGGTTTTCGGTGTTTTATGCGGCTCGATGTTCTTGAATGAGCCGCTGACCATTCGCATCTTCCTGGCACTTGGTCTCATCGCGGCGGGCCTGATCATCGTCAACCGGCCGGCGCGCAAGCTGACGCCGGTGTGAAAGAGATTTTCATGCGCGATATCCTCAACGACCTCGAAGCGGGCAAGTATCTTTCCGATCCGGATCCGGTGCGTCGCGCCCAGATCCAGATGAAGACGCCGCTGCCCAAGCGCTTCTACAAGGAGGTTTCGGTCGTGCCGGTGGAAGCTGGCTTTGCCGTGCAACTCGACGGCAGGCCGGTGCGCACCCCGGGCAAGGCGTTGCTGGCGCTGCCGACCGAGGCGGCCGCGGCGCTGGTTGCCGACGAGTTCGCGGAACAGGGCGAGACGATCAATCCGGTGATGATGCCGGTGATGCGGCTGGTCAACACCGCCATCGATGGCGTGGCCAGCGATCCGCAGGCGGTGCTGGAAGACATTCTGCGTTTCGCCTCGTCGGACCTGCTCTGCTATCGCGCCGACGCCCCACAAGGGCTGGTCGAGCGGCAGAACGAGCAGTGGGATCCCGTCATCGACTGGGCGCGCGCTTCGCTCGGGGTTCGCTTCAACCTTGCCGAGGGCATCATCCATGTCGAGCAGCCGCGCGAGACCATTGCCGTGCTGGGCAGCCATCTGGCGCAGCGCGCCCAACCGCTGCGCCTTGCCGCCATTCATGTCATGACGTCGCTGACCGGCTCGGCACTGCTGGCGCTGGCGGTCGATTTCGGCGAGCTCGACGGCGAGGAAGCCTGGGCCGCCGGCCATGTCGACGAAGACTGGCAGATCGCGCAGTGGGGACAGGACGCCGAAGCCGTCGCGCGCCGCACCGCGCGCAAACGAGATATGATGGCCGCCGTCAGCCTGCTCGAAGCGCTGCAGGCCTGAGCGCTTCGCTCCGCCTTCGCACTGCACCTAATACGAAAGTCATAATCCCATCGTCGCGGTGCCTTTCCCCGGCGCTTTCTGCCATTTTTCCTGTGTTGGCTGCGTCTTGTGAGTCCGCGTTCCGAGGAGAACGCGGACGTTGGCGCACGGCATCGAGGACTGGGTCTCACGGGAGGATAACTCAATGGCAATGGCATCGACCGCCGGCGGAACGAGCCGCGGCATGACGCGAGAGGAGAAGAAAGTCATCTTCGCTTCGTCTCTCGGCACCGTTTTCGAATGGTACGATTTCTATCTCTACGGCTCGCTGGCGGCTTTCATCGGCTCGACCTTTTTCAGCCCGACCATTCCCGAGGCAACGCGCAACATCTTCGCGCTGCTTGCCTTTGCCGCGGGCTTCCTGGTGCGCCCGTTCGGCGCGCTGCTGTTCGGTCGCATCGGCGACCTCGTCGGCCGCAAATACACATTCCTGGTCACCATGACGATCATGGGTCTCTCGACCTTCCTGGTCGGCCTGCTGCCCGGCTATGCGACCTTGGGCATCGCGGCTCCGGTGATCCTGATCGCCCTGCGCATGCTGCAGGGCTTGGCGCTGGGCGGCGAATATGGTGGTGCGGCCACCTACGTCGCCGAGCACGCGCCCGATGACCGCCGCGGCTTCTACACCTCATGGATCCAGACGACCGCGACACTAGGCCTGTTCCTGTCGCTGATCATCATCCTGATCGTGCAGGGATCGCTGAGCAAGGAGACCTACGCCGCCTGGGGCTGGCGCATTCCTTTCATCGTCTCTTTCCTGCTGCTCGCCGTTTCTATCTGGATCCGGTTGTCTCTGTCGGAGTCCCCGACCTTCCAGAAGATGAAGGAGGAAGGCAAGGGCTCCAAGGCGCCGCTCTCGGAAGCCTTTGGTCAGTGGAAGAACGCCAAGATCGCGCTCCTGGCGCTGCTCGGCCTCACCGCCGGTCAGGCCGTCGTCTGGTACAACGGCCAGTTCTACGCGCTGTTCTTCCTGCAGAACGTGCTGAAAGTCGACGCGCAGTCGGTCAACATCATGATCGCCATCGCGCTGGCGCTCGGCTCGATCTTCTTTGTCGTGTTCGGCTGGCTGTCCGACAAGATCGGCCGCAAGCCGATCATCATGGCTGGCCTTGCGCTGGCCATCGTCTGCACCTTCCCGCTGTTCAAGGCGTTGACCTGGGCCGCCAATCCGGCGCTCGCCAAGGCACAGCAGAGCACCCGGGCAACGGTGACGGCGGCACCCGGCGACTGCAGGTTCCAGTTCAATCCGGTCGGCACGGCTAAGTTCACGACATCCTGCGACATCGCGACTTCGTTCCTGACCAAGAACTCGGTTCCGTACGATGTGGTGTCGACGGCGGCGGCCGGGACGGCTGCGTCAGTCAAGATTGGTACAGAGACGGTGCCGTCCTACGATGCGGTCGCGGCCGGCGATCAGGCCAAGGCCAAGGACGCGGTCTTCGTCAAGGCCGTCAACATGTCCCTGCGGGACAGCGGTTATCCGCTGAAGCGTGCGGCAATTAAGGTTGCGGACCAGAAACTCGATGCCTTCATCGCAGCCAATCCTGAACTCAAGCTCGACGCAGCCGCGATCCGCGGCGGCGAGAAGGCAGCGGTGCCGACCGATCAGGCGGTCAAGGACAAGCTCTTGACCGCCGATGAGGCCGCGGGCGCACCCGAGGTCACCGTCTACAACATACCGGACGGCGGTGCCTTTGCCATGTTCGCCGACCCGGCGGCGGTGAACTGGCCGATGACAATCGGTATCCTGTTCATCCTGGTGCTGTTCGTGACCATGGTTTATGGGCCGATCGCGGCGATCCTTGTCGAGATGTTCCCGACTCGCATCCGCTACACCGGCATGTCATTGCCTTACCACATCGGCAATGGCTGGTTCGGCGGCCTGCTGCCGGCGACGGTGTTCGCGCTCAGCGCCTACAAGGGCGACATCTACTATGGCCTTTGGTACCCGGTGGTCATCGCGGCGATGACGCTGATCATCGGCATGATCTTCGTCAAGGATACGCTGGGAACCGACCTGCACGCCAAGGAGTAGTCGATAGGCTCTTACGAACGAAAAGCCCGGCGCGAGCGATCGCGCCGGGCTTTTTCATGCGAGATCGACGTGGAGCGGCTTCAGCTTTTCCGTTGCGGGTTTTCTTCCTCGACGGCGGCCTCGTGGTACCAGCCATCGAAATCGGCGTGCTCGCCGCGAAGCGCGGCAAGCTCTGCCGCGAATTTGGCCTTGGCGCCTAAATTTAAGGCAGGCCTGCGCGCTGCCAGCGGGAACATCAGGATTTTCGCCGACGGACGCGATTGCGTGACTTGCATTGCCGGTCTCCCTTGTTTTTCAGAAGCTCGTCGATTCAGTTCTCATCAAAATAGGTTCTGCGAGTCATTTAGGCAATATGCCTACGAAAAGATCATGGTTTGCCTATGATTTAAGCAGTATTGCGGCTTGGGCGATCTGCACGCATTGCTGGGACGGCTCAGCAAAATCAAAGCCTTGGCATGACCATTTTGCCGCACCCGTCGGAGGCCGAGTGGCATACGAATTGCTTTTTAATCATCGGCAGGCCGGCCTGTTTCGGCCATGCATCGACATCGCCTGCTTGCGGTGTCCAAGCAACGAGAGGCTCTAGAATGACCAAATACAAGCTCGAGTATATCTGGCTCGATGGATACACCCCGGTCCCCAATCTTCGCGGCAAGACGCAGATCAAGGAATTCGCCGAGTTCCCGACGCTCGAGCAGCTGCCGCTGTGGGGCTTCGACGGGTCATCGACGCAGCAGGCCGAAGGGCATAGCTCCGACTGCGTGCTGAAGCCGGTCGCGGTCTACCCGGATCCGGCCCGCACCAACGGCGCGCTCGTCATGTGCGAAGTCATGATGCCCGATGGCGTTACGCCGCACGCTTCCAACAAGCGCGCCACCATCCTCGACGACGAAGGCGCCTGGTTCGGCTTCGAGCAGGAGTATTTCTTCTACAAGGACGGCCGTCCGCTCGGCTTCCCCGAGAGTGGCTATCCCGCACCGCAGGGTCCGTACTATACCGGCGTCGGCTATTCGAATGTCGGCTCCGTTGCGCGCCAGATCGTCGAGGAACATCTTGATCTCTGCCTCGCGGCCGGCATCAACCACGAAGGCATCAACGCCGAAGTGGCCAAGGGCCAGTGGGAATTCCAGATTTTCGGCAAGGGTTCCAAAAAGGCCGCCGACCAGATGTGGATGGCCCGCTATCTGATGCAGCGCCTGACCGAGAAGTACGGCATCGACATCGAATACCATTGCAAGCCGCTCGGCGACACCGACTGGAACGGCTCGGGCATGCATGCCAATTTCTCGACCGCCTATATGCGTGAAGTCGGCGGCAAGGCCTATTTCGAAGCGCTGATGGCGGCTTTCGACAAGAATCTGATGGACCACATCGCCGTCTACGGCCCGGACAACGACAAGCGTTTGACCGGCAAGCATGAGACCGCGCCGTGGAACAGGTTCAGCTATGGCATCGCCGATCGCGGCGCGTCGATCCGCGTCCCGCATTCGTTCGTCAAGAACGACTACAAGGGCTATCTGGAAGACCGCCGTCCGAACTCGCAGGGCGACCCCTACCAGATCGCCTCGCAGATCCTGAAGACGATCGCTTCGGTGCCGGCCAGCGCAGAGGTTTCGGCCGCCGCCTGATCCTCTTTGCGGCGCATGCAACTCGGCGCCGCGAACGGATGCTCATTATGGAAAAGGCCCGGGCTGAAAACGCCCGGGCTTTTTTTTGTCAAGCAGTTTGCCGGATTGGCCTTCGTTATTGTCGATCAGCCATGACCCCACGCGCGTTCAGCGCCGTCACCACCTTGGCATGCGGCAGGGCCGGGGTCCTATTGCCGTCGCGGCCGATCATGTCGCTGTTGGCGACAAGCGCGTTGAGCACCGCCTCTTCGGCTGCTTGCACGACGGCTGCGTAGAAATCATCCATGCGACCCCACGGGATGAAATCCATGTGCCCATAGCTGTGTTCGGTCGCCGGTCCCCGCGGGAAGCGGCCGTTGAGGGCGTCGCGGTTGGCGGTCGAGAAAGCGAGAAAGATATCGCCGGAGAAATGCGAGCCGGTGGTGCCTGTCCGTGCGAGACCGAGCGGCACGCGCCTGGCCAGCGCCTTGCACTGGCCAGGCAGCAGCGGCGCATCTGTGGCGACGATGCCGATGCAGGAGCCGGCGCCCGTCGGGCCGCCGCTGAAATAGGCCTCCATCGGGTTGTCGTCGGCCAGTTCGTTGCCGAGCGGCGCGCCGGCAATGGTGAGTTCCCGGCGCGAGCCGAAATTGGCTTGCAGGAAGACGCCGACCGTGTAGGAGCGATGACCGTAGTCGACGACCCTTGAAGCCGTGCCCGAGCCGCCCTTGAAAGCGTAGCAGTTCATGCCCGTGCCGCCGCCGACCGAGCCTTCCTCGATGTGCCCGCTTGTCGCATTGTCGATCGCCGCGATCGCATGGTCGACCGTGACATGCGAGCCGTTGATATCGTTGAGATAGCCATCCCAGGTTTCGGCCACCACCGGCAGCAGCCACTGATCGGCGACGTCGGGCTTGTGGCGCGCGACCCAGTCGATGATGCCGCGATGACAGGGGCCGACCGCATGGGTGTTGGTGATCAGGATCGGCAGGCTGATGCTACCGGCTTCCTCTATCCACGAGGCGCCGGTCATTTCGCCATTGCCGTTGAAGGAGTGATAGCCGGCGGCGCAGGCCACGCCGACACCGTCGTGGCCGAACGGCAGTATCGCCGTCACGCCGGTGCGCACCGGTCCCTGTCCGAGCGCGAGCTTGCCTTCGCCCTTGATGATCGTGGAGTAGCCGACCAGGACGCCTCCGACATCGGTGATGGCATTGGCGGGGCCGGGCGTGCCCTGCAAGGGAATGGCGAGCGCCCGGGCGCGGGCCTTGCCGGCTGGCGTGGTGGTATGGGTCGGCAGTTGGTCCATGCTGGGGTTCCGCTCCGTTGATTGATATTCTGGCTCAGCGAAGGCTGCAGCCCGTCGCAAGCTCGGCATAGCTGGTCAGGATCGCCATCGCCGAAGGTTGATCGACCGCGGGCACGATATTGACGAGATGCAGCCCCAGGCCATCCTCGAGCACGACCAGGCTGCGCGCGATCGTCTCGCTGGTCGCCCGTAGTTTAAAGATGCCGGTGGCGGCGCCCGCCTCCAGTATGCCGACATAGATCGACACCTGCCGCTCGAACAAAGTGATGTGGCGGGCCGCGTAGCTCGCATCCGAGCGCGAATAGGCGCCAAGTTCGAGCAGCAGCCGGCAGAGCTGGTCGTCCGCGTCCGTCGGCAGTCCGCTTTCGATCATCGTTTTCAGCCGCAGCCGCGGATCGGCGATCTCGGCAACCGACGCCGCGCGTATGGTGCAGAACCGCTCGACGGCCTTGCGTTGCACATCGTCCAGCAGGTCCTTCAGGCCAGGATAATAATAGAGCAGGGCGCTCGAACTCATCCCTGCCTCATTGGCGACGTCGCGCAACGTGACGCCGGCAAGGCCGCGCTTGGCGATCATCGATTCCGCTGCCGCGACGAGCGTGAGGCGACGATCGGCCTGGGTTTTGGGTCGTCCCATCTTCGTTTCCTGAATTTGATTCAGTTTAAAACAGTCTCATGAAATTTCGCAAGCACCAATGCACCATATTAATTGACGATATCTGACTCCATCGCTAGGCTCCCCTCGGAGGAAAATTTTTATCCTATTAAAAAAAGGGGAGGAAGATGTCTACAAACGAAGCAACGACAGGGTCAACTGCCAAGGCCGCGCCCGCCGCCAAGGGACTGGATCGGGCGTTGAATGCGCTCGGCACGCTGATGATCGTGCTATCGGCAGTGACGCCGGCATCCTCGGTGTTCATCATCGTGCCGGGCGTCATCGCGCTGGCCGGCACCGGTTCATTCCTCAGTTTTGTCATTGCCGCGGTCATCGGGCTGTTCATGGCCTTCGTGTATGCCGAACTCTCATCGGCCTATCCGATGGCCGGCGGCGAATACACCATGATCGGCCGCACGCTCGGCCGCTTCTGGGGCTTCGTCACGCTGGTGCTGGTGTTTGTCTCGATCGTGCTGATCGTCGCCGTCATCGCGCTTGGTGTCGGCACCTATCTCGGCGTGCTCATCCCCAACCTCAGTCCGCAATGGGTCGGCGTGGTGACGATCGGGCTGGCCGGCACGGTCGCGGCGATGCGCATCAAGCTCAATGCCTTCGTCACCGGAATTTTCCTCGGCATTGAGATGCTGGCGCTGCTGATCCTGACCGGTCTCGGCTTTGCTCATGTCGAACGACCGCTCTCCAGCCTGTTCACCTCGCCGCAATTGCTCGACGCCACCACGAACACGCTTGTTCCGGCCTCGGCCGGCATCATCCTGGCATCAACCGCTGTTTCGCTGTTTGCCTATAACGGCTATGGCGCGGCCGCTTATTTCGGCGAGGAGACACAGGATGCCAGGCGCAACATCGGCAAGGTGGTGCTCTGGGCATTGGTGATTACCGTCGCGGCCGAACTCATTCCGCTGACGGCGGTGTTGCTGGGGTCTCCGGATCTTCCCGGCCTGCTCGCGGCACCCCAGAAGATCGAGTATTTTCTGGAAGCGCGCGGCGGCCATGCGCTGACGGTTCTGATCAGCCTTGCCATCGTCGTTGCCATCTTCAACGCCGTCATCGCCATCATCCTGCAGGCCGCCAGGCTGCTGTTCAGCTCCGGCCGCGACAAGACCTGGTTCGGCCCAATCAACGCCGCCGTCGCCTCGGTCCATGGCAGCTACGCATCGCCCTGGATCGCCACCATCGTCGTGGCGGTGCTGGCTGCGCTCGCCTGCTTCATCGATCTCAATCTGCTGCTGGTGGTCAGCGGCACGTCGCTGGTGGTGATCTACGCGCTTTTGTGCGTGGCGGTGTTTGCCGGCCGCCGCAATGGCACCACGGCTGGCGGACACTACCGCATGCCGCTGTTCCCGGTGCCGGCCGTCCTTGCCTTTGTGGCGCTGGTCTATGTCGCCTACCAGAACCTGCTCGATGCCGCTTTCGGGCGCCCGAGCCTGATCGCGACGCTGCTGATCATGGCAGTGGCGGCAATCTACTATCTGCTGATCCTGGCCAGGCGAACGGACTGGAACCTGCACGGTCCTGACGAGCTTGCTGGATAGGCGTTACCCTCCGACGCTCTGTCCTTGCGAGAACCCCGGCCGTCGCCGGGGTTCTCTTTTGTGGCGGCCCGTCCATTCCGGAGAGACTCGCTCCGGGATGCCACGTTAGCAGCGAGTGGGCGGAACAGGCGCTGAACGTCCATCAAAACCGATCGAACGGCTGCGACTTGAATACACCCAAAAAAAGTCAGGCTGAAAAGGTCGGGTCAGCTTCAGCGAATGAGGAGGCTTTTGGCCGGCATGCCATACCCTTCATCGATGGCTTGCGTTTCTGTATTTGGTGAAAAAGCCCGGAAAACTGCCTGTTTCCGGCTCGTCCGTACACCAACGAACCCCTGTATAAGCCACTGTTCATGCAAGGAAATCGCCAGTTGGTGCCATACCTCCGTGGCGTTGACATATGACGCCGCGGCATGCGTATTCACGGCTACGGGTTACGCCAAGCGATGCTGTTCGAACGGGGCGGGGGTTTCGTGAACGACTGCATTGGCGGGGGCGCCGGACGAGCGGGCATTGCAGCCTGAGGCAGTGCGCCGCTCGCTCCTGGCGTTCGATTGCGCTCGAAAGGCTACGGCTACTTGCTCGAATGGGCACTGGCTGGGTCCTGCCGCCCGTGACCTGAGGTCTTTCGCCGGCGGCCGCCGCGAGGCCCGGCAGCTCCAGCTGCGATCCGTCCTTCAAAACCTAAGCAAGTTGACCATCGTGCGTGGCTGTCTGCAAACAATCCATCGACAGAGCCCTTTGGATCAGCAAAAAGCCCTTGAAGGGGGAAATCCTTCAAGGGCTTTGAAACATTATCCGAACGGAATCCTAGACCGAATAGTACATGTCGTATTCGACCGGATGCGGGGTCATTTCGAAGCGCATCACTTCCGCCATTTTCAGTTCGATGTAGCTATCGATCTGGTCGTCGTCGAAGACGCCGCCGGCTTTCAGGAAGCCGCGATCCTTGTCGAGGCTTTGCAGCGCTTCACGCAGCGAGCCGCAGACGGTCGGGATCTTCTTCAGCTCCTTCGGTGGCAGGTCGTAGAGATCCTTGTCCATTGGCTGTCCCGGATGGATCTTGTTCTTGATGCCGTCGAGGCCGGCCATCAGCATGGCGGCGAAAGCGAGATAGGGGTTCGCGCCCGGATCCGGGAAGCGGACCTCGACGCGCTTGGCCTTTGGCGACGAGCCGAATGGGATGCGGCAGGACGCCGAGCGGTTGCGCGCCGAATAGGCGAGCAGCACCGGCGCTTCGTAGCCAGGCACCAGACGCTTGTAGGAGTTGGTCAGCGGGTTGGTGAAGGCATTGATCGCCTTGGCATGCTTGATGATGCCGCCGATATAGAACAGGCAGCTCTCCGACAGACCGGCATATTCATTGCCGGCGAAGGTCGGCTTGCCGCCCTTCCAAATCGACTGGTGGACGTGCATGCCCGACCCGTTGTCGCCGAAGATCGGCTTCGGCATGAAGGTGGCCGTCTTGCCATAGGCGTTGGCGACCTGGTGCACGACATACTTGTAGATCAGCATCTTGTCGGCGTTGCGGACCAGCGTGTCGAACTTGATGCCGAGCTCGTGCTGGGCGGCGGCCACCTCGTGGTGATGCTTTTCGACGCGCACGCCCATTTCGGCCAGCACCGTCAGCATTTCGGAACGCATGTCCTGCGCCGAATCGATCGGCGGCACCGGGAAATAGCCGCCCTTGATGCGCGGCCGGTGACCGAGGTTGCCGGTTTCGTAGTCGGTGTCGTCGTTCGACGGCAGTTCGGTCGAATCGAGCTTGAAGCCGGTGTTGTAGGGATCGGCCTTGTACTTGACGTCGTCGAACACGAAGAACTCGGCTTCCGGGCCGACATAGATGGTGTCGCCGATGCCTTCCGCCTTCATGTAGGCCTCGGCCTTCTTGGCCGTGCCGCGCGGATCGCGGTTGTAGGATTCGCCCGAGACCGGGTCGAGGATGTCGCACAGGATAACCATGGTCGACTGCGCGAAGAACGGGTCCATGTGGACCGTGTCCGGATCGGGCATCAACACCATGTCGGACTCGTTGATGGCCTTCCAGCCGGCGATCGAGGAGCCGTCGAACATGACACCGTCGGCGAACATGTCTTCCTCGACCTCGACGACATCCATCGTCACGTGCTGCAGCTTGCCCTTCGGGTCGGTGAAGCGCAGGTCGACGAATTTCACGTCGTTGTCCTTGATCTGCTTCATGATGTCTTTGGCTGTCGTCATGTCATGTATCCCTGTGTGCTGACGTTTTTTGATGGATGACGTTTCTTAGAGGATGGCCGGGTCGGATCAAACCGCGTCCATGCCGGTTTCGCCGGTGCGGATGCGCACGACTTCCTCGATATTGGAGACGAAGATCTTGCCGTCGCCGATACGGCCGGTCTGGGCCGCCTTGCGGATGGCCTCGATCGCGCCTTCCACGGCATCGTCGCCGAGCACGACCTCGATCTTCACCTTGGGCAGGAAGTCGACGACATATTCGGCGCCGCGGTAGAGTTCTGTGTGACCCTTCTGGCGTCCGAAACCCTTGGCCTCGGTCACGGTAATGCCTTGCAGTCCGGCCTCCTGAAGCGCTTCCTTCACTTCGTCCAGCTTGAATGGCTTGATGATCGCTTCGATCTTTTTCATGTAAAAAGTGGCCTCCACTGCCAAAAAAACGGGTTGTGAGCCCCCGCTTGCGCCTCCATCAAGCACGAACTGTGCCAGTCGGAGGGAACAGAAGCGGTGTCATACGATTTCAAAGCCATGTCACCCCCAGATGTAAATTCGCGTCATTCGCTGCATTGGAAGCGGCATGAATGGCAACAGCCTATCCGGCGCCACTGTGCGTGTCTGCCCAATATCTGGGCAAAGCGCTCATCTTGTGGGCAGTTTGGTGCCTGCGATCCTTGCGCCGATCGACGTGACCATGACAGCGCTACTCCTCCCCGTTTGCGTCGAGCCGAAAACTGGACAATGCTTGATCGAATGCGGATCGGCAATCCATGAGCCACGAACTTCTTACTTCCGCCGAGATGGGCGAAGCGGATCGGCTGACTATTGCAGCAGGTCCAACCGACGGCATTGGCTTGATGCGCCGTGCCGGGCAAGCCGTCGCGGCGCAAGTGCTCAGACGCTATCCCGCGGCGGCGCACGTCCATGTGTTGTGCGGCCCGGGCAACAATGGCGGCGACGGTTATGTCATTGCCCAGGTGCTTGCCAGCAGCGGCGTCGCCACCACGGTCTGGGCGCATGGTCCGCCAAGGCCGGATAGCGACGCGGCACTCGCCGCTGCGGAATGCCCAATCAAGCCCAGGCCGCTCTCGGACTTTGATGCCGGACCCGGCTCGATCGTGGTCGATGCGCTTTACGGGGCAGGGCTGTCCAAGCCGTTGTCCGGCGAGGCCGCCAGGGCGGTCGATCTCGTGAGCGACCTGCATCTGCCGGTCGTCGCGGTCGACCTGCCTTCCGGCGTCTCCGGTGACAGCGGCAAGGTGCTCGGCACATCGTTTTCAGCCGACCTTACCGTGACCTTCGCGCGCAAGAAGCCCGGCCATCTGCTCCTGCCGGGGCGGGAACGATGCGGCGAGATCGTGCTTGCCGATATCGGCATCGGCGATGACATCATTGCAAGGCTCCAGCCCCGGACATTCGAGAATGGACCAGCGCTTTGGTTACGCGGTTTGCCGGTGCCGGCCGTCGACGCGCACAAATACAGGCGCGGCCATGTCGGCGTCTGTTCCGGTGGACCCAACGCCACCGGCGCGGCGCGGCTCTC
Source organism: Mesorhizobium sp. M8A.F.Ca.ET.165.01.1.1 (assembly GCF_004792065.1). Lineage (NCBI taxonomy): Bacteria > Pseudomonadati > Pseudomonadota > Alphaproteobacteria > Hyphomicrobiales > Phyllobacteriaceae > Mesorhizobium > Mesorhizobium sp. M8A.F.Ca.ET.165.01.1.1. The sequence goes on from NZ_SRTH01000002.1 coordinate 883,056, forward strand.
GGCGCTTGCCGCTGCCCGAAGCGGAGCAGGGGCGGTGACGGTTCTGTCGCCGGGCAACGCCATGCAGGTCAACGCCGCGCACCTGACTTCGATCATGCTGCGCAGGACCGACGATATTGCCGACATTGAAGCATTTGTCGGGGAGCGCCGGCCATCGGCCCTTGTTCTCGGACCTGGCTTTGGCGTCGGTGAAAAAACCAAGGCGTTCGCGCTCGCGCTGCTCGCTTCGGGTCAGCCGGCGGGCGCCTCCACCGGAATTGACGGCCTGGTCTTCGACGCCGACGCGATCACGTCGTTTCGCGAGGCGCCGGATGTCTTGTTCGAGGCAGCCCGCGAGCCGGACGCGCCCGCGCTGGTGATGACGCCGCATGAAGGGGAGTTCGCCAGGCTGTTTCCCGGTATCGCCGGTGACAATGCCTCCTCGAAGCTGGACAAGGCACGCGCGGCCGCCGCGAATGCCAATGCCGTCATCGTCTACAAGGGCGCCGATACGGTGATCGCCGCTCCGGATGACAGGGCGGCGATCAATTCCAACGGCGCGGCCTGGCTTGCCACAGCGGGGTCGGGCGATGTGTTGTCGGGCATCGCGGCCGGACTGCTTGCCCAGGGCATGCCGGCGTTCGAAGCGGCCTGCGCGGCGGTCTGGATCCATGCCGAGGCCGGCAGCCGGTTCGGGCCGGGACTGATCGCCGAGGATTTGCCGCTGGCTATGGTGCCGGTGCTGTGCGACCTGGTGGCTGCCGGAGGCGGGCGCTGATCAACCGCGATGCTCGCGACACCAGTTCACAGCGGAATGTTGTCGTGCTTCTTCCACGGGTTCTGCATGTCCTTGTTGCGCAGCATGCGAAGCGCCCGGGCGATACGGCGGCGGGTCGAGTGCGGCATGATCACCTCGTCGACATAGCCGCGCTCGGCGGCCACGAAAGGCGACAGGAAGCGGTCCTCGTAGGCCTTTGTATGGGCAGCGATTTTTTCGCCATCGCCGATGTCCTTGCGGTAGATGATCTCGACCGCGCCTCTCGCTCCCATGACGGCGATCTGCGCCGTCGGCCAGGCATAGTTCATGTCGCCGCGCAGATGTTTTGACGCCATCACGTCATAGGCGCCGCCATAGGCTTTGCGGGTGATGACGGTGATCTTCGGCACGGTCGCCTCGGCATAGGCGAAGAGCAGCTTGGCGCCATGCTTGATCAGGCCGCCATACTCCTGCGCGGTACCCGGCAGAAAACCGGGAACATCGACGAAGGTGACGATCGGGATTGAAAAACAGTCGCAGAAGCGCACGAAGCGTGCCGCCTTGCGGCTGGCGTCGGAATCGAGCACGCCCGCCAGCACCATTGGCTGGTTGGCGACAAAGCCGACCGTGCGGCCCTCGACCCGGCCGAAACCGGTGACGATGTTCTTCGCAAAGCTCTGCTGGATCTCGAAGAAATCGCCCTCGTCGGCGACCTTCAGGATCAATTCCCTGATGTCATAGGGCTTGTTGGCATTGTCGGGAATCAGCCGGTCGAGCGACATGTCATGATCGGTGACCGACTGGTAGCATTCGATCTCGGGAATCTCTGATGTGTTGGAAGCCGGTAGCAGGTCGATCAGCCGGCGCATCTGCAGGAGTGCTTCGACGTCATTGTCATAGGCGCCATCGGCGATCGAGGATTTCGTCGTGTGAACGGAAGCACCGCCGAGGCTCTCGGCTGTCACCGTCTCGTTGGTCACGGTCTTCACCACGTCCGGCCCGGTGACGAACATGTAGGAAGTGTCGCGCACCATGAAGATGAAATCGGTCATGGCCGGCGAATAGACGTCACCGCCGGCACAAGGGCCCATGATGACGGAGATCTGCGGTATGACGCCCGAAGCGAGCACGTTGCGCTGGAAGATTTCGGCATAGCCGCCGAGTGCCGCCACGCCTTCCTGGATGCGCGCCCCGCCGGCATCGTAGAGGCCGATGATCGGCGCACGGTTGCGCAGCGCCATCTCCTGCACCTTGATGACCTTTTCGGCATGGGCTTCCGACAGCGAGCCGCCGAACACTGTGAAATCCTTGGCGAAGAGATAGACCGGGCGGCCATTGACCGTACCCCAGCCCGTGACGACGCCATCACCTGCGATCTTGGTCTTCTCCATGCCAAAATCGGTCGAGCGATGCTCGACATACATGTCGAACTCCTCGAACGAGCCTTCGTCGAGGAACACCTCGATTCGTTCGCGCGCGGTGAGCTTGCCCTTCTTGTGCTGGGCGTCGATGCGGGCCTGGCCGCCACCCATGCGGGCGATGTCGCGCCGCCGCTCGAGTTCCTTCAGCACGTCCTTCATCGCTCGGTCCCCAGAAAACGGAAGCTGCGTTTGTGGTAATGATGCCCGACGGGGAGCGCAAGCGTCGGCTTTTTGGTCCGTTTTTGTTGCGCTGCAACATAGAGCCCTTGCATTTCGGGGCGAACTCAGCCATATGCAGCGGCATAGGCGCTTGGGCCGGACTCACCGGCCTTCTCGACGAATGAGACTGGTTGCGTCTGTTTTCCCTCTTTCCGGTATATCGGCCCCTCTTTCCGGTACATCACAAAGTGGCGAAAAAGCCCCGTGGCATGATGCCTGCGGGCACGACAGCGCAGCCGCGCGGACAATCCTGTCCGCCGCCTTGTCGTTCCATGACAGTTTATCCGACGGCAGGTTGCGCCCTGCCGCCATTGATGTTTGCGGCCAGAGGCCGCGTGAAAGAAGATTATTTTGACCAACGAAAACACTTTGCCCGGCAATGAAACCGCGGAACTCTCCGGTTTCGCGGCGCTGGGAATTACGGGTGCGCTGCTCAAGGCAACCCACAATGCCGGCTTCGCCGAACCGAAGCCGATCCAGATGCAGGCGATCCCGCCGCAGCTGCAGGGCCGTGACATTTTCGGCATCGCGCAGACCGGCTCCGGCAAGACCGCGGCCTTCGCGCTGCCGATCCTGTCGAAGATCATCGCGCTCGGCACCAAGCGGCGCGCCAAGACGACCCGTGCGCTGATCCTGGCGCCGACCCGTGAACTCGCCGTGCAGATCGAGGACACGATCAAGATCCTCGCCAAGGGCGCGCATGTCTCGACGGCACTCGTACTGGGTGGCGTCTCGCGCTTCAGCCAGGTGAAGAAGGTTGCTCCCGGCGTCGATATCCTCATCGCCACGCCCGGCCGCTTGACCGACCTCGTGCGCGAGGGCGACCTCATCCTCTCGGACACCAAATGGCTGGTGCTGGATGAGGGCGATCGCATGCTCGACATGGGCTTCATCAATGACGTCAAACGCATCGCCAAGGCGACCGCGCCCGACCGCCAGACGGCCCTGTTCTCGGCCACCATGCCGGACGAGATCGCGGAGCTCGCCAAGGGCCTCTTGAAGAACCCGGTCCGCATTGAAGTTTCGCCGCAAAGCACCGCGGCGGCCGAGATCGTGCAGGGCGTCGTCTTCGCCCGCACCAAGCAGAAGCGCCAGGTTCTGTCGACGATGCTCGCTGACGCGGCGATGAAGTCCGTCATCATCTTTTCGCGCACCAAGCATGGTGCGGACCGGGTGACCAAGGACCTCGAGCGCGACGGCTTCAAGGCCGCCGTCATCCATGGCAACAAGTCGCAGAATGCCCGTCAGAAGGCGCTGAATGACTTCCGTGACGGCTCGGTGCGCATTCTGGTCGCGACCGACATCGCGGCGCGTGGCATCGACGTGCCCGGCATCAGCCATGTCGTGAATTTCGACCTTCCGGATGAGGCGGAAAGCTACGTCCACCGCATCGGCCGCACCGGCCGCAACGGTATGGATGGCATCGCGATCACGCTTTGCGATCCTTCGGAGAACAGCAAGCTGCGCCAGGTCGAGCGGATCATCCGCACCAAGCTGCCTGTTGTTGCCGACCATCTCGGCAGCCCCGATCCGGCACGCAATCCGGCTGAGAAGAACGAGCGCTTCGAACCCGCCAACGATCGCAGCGACCGTAACGGCCGTCGCGACGGCCGGCGGCCGGGCGGCGAGAAGAAGCAGAACAACGGCTTCGGCAAGAAGCGCTTCGGCGACAAGCCGGCCTTTGCCGGCGAGCGCAAGCCCGAAGGCGCCAAGCCCTTCAAGGGCAACAACAAGCGCCGCTTCGGCGGCAAGCGTCCGGCAGCGCGGGCTGCTTGATAGGCCTCACGGACGCCTCCAATCCCTGGGGTTGGCTGGTTGACCGGATAGCAAAGAAGAGGGCGGCCGAGGCAATGCTTCGGGCGCCCTCTTCTTCTTGAAGCCTATTTCGCCACCGCTTCGATCCAGACGGCAATCCGTTGCGCCAGGAACGCCGTGGTGGATGGCGACAGCGCGTCGCCGGCAATGACATGATTGTCGGGATCGCCGGTGCTTTCCATGGGCACCAGCTCATGCGCGCCGCCCCAGCGCGCGGCGATTTCGCGGGTGCGGTCGGGCCGTACTACCTTGTCGATATCCGAGAAGATGAACAGGGCGGGGATGGTCGCCTTCTCCATAGGCGCGCCATAGGCAAGCTCGGTCAGGGCCTGCATCGGCATCGTCGCGGCGATCGGATATCTGGTGGTCCACAATTTCTCATGCAGCGCATTGCGTGGCACGAAGCTGCGCTCCTTGCCGGCGACGAGTTCGGCGATCTGCTTGCCCCAGGGCATGGTCAGGATCTCGGCGCCGGATGCCGTCACGCCGAAATTGGGCGAGATGAATGCAATGGCCGCCACACCCTCGGATGCCCCGGGCTGCGTCGCCGCCCAGGCCGCCAGCGAGCCGCCGGTCGACGTCGAGATGACGATCACCTTGTCGCCGATTGCCCGGCCGATGGCGATCGCCTCCTCATAGTCGTTGATCCAGGCATTGACGCTGCCTTGCGTCATCGCTTCGCCGTCTTGGCCATGACCGGTGAGGCGGGTGTAGAACAGGTTGGCGTCGAGCTGGTCGGCCACGTCGTCAGGTAGCGGGCGCACCTCGCCCTTCGAGGCGGAAAAGCCGTGGATGTAGACGATCGACAGCGGGGTCTTGGCATGCACCATCGGGTTGGCCCAGACGATCTCCTTTTCCAACCCGTCTCGGATATTGGGTACGGTGGCCTCCACTTTTGCCACATAGGCTTGTGGGTCGTCGCCGATGACGGAAGGATCGAAGCGGATCGTGGTGTCGATCGCTACGCGTGGACCCAGTACGAAGGTCAGTGCAAGGATGGCGACCAGGCCCAGCACAGCAAGCACGATCCGTCGCCCCATCGCAGACTCCACGCAACAATATTCAACCTATGGCGGTGGCCATGGACAGGCAACGGCCGTTCAGGCAGCCATGCCAGCAATCCTGTGGGCATCTATTCGTTGGGCGGTTTGCGCTCGTAATGCAGCGGCCGTGCCTTCCAGCTGGTCGTCAGGATGATCACCCATCGGCATAAAGGCCTTGGCAGCATGCCAAGAATTTTCAGCGGCCAGCTCGTCCGGTAAGGGAAGGTCACTTCGAAGCCACCGGACTTGATGCCCCGCACCATGCGGCGGGTCGCGCGGCCGACCGGCATCAGGCCCGGCATCGGCAGCATGTTCTTTTCGGTCAATGGCGTATCGACAAAACCGGGATTTATCACCTGAACGCGGATGTTCATCTTGTCGAAATCATACTTCAGCGACTCGGCCAGGATGTTGATGGCGGCCTTGGTGCCGCCATAGGCGGCCGTGGTCGGCCAGCCAAAATAGGCGGTCACCGAGCCGACCAGAACGACATGGCCGCGCGCGCGCACCCGCATATGCTCGACGACAGGCACCAGCCCATTGATGATGCCGAAATAGTTGACCTCGAAGGAGCGGCGGAAGTCCTTGACGACGAGGGATTCGCCGGGTGTCGAGATGTAATTTCCAGCATTGAATATGGCGAGCACGATCGGTCCGAGGTCCTTCTCGATCGCGGCGACCGTTCTTGCCATGCGCGGCTCGTCGGTGACGTCGCAGGGAAAGGACACGACCTTGCCCGGCATCTGCGCGGTCTCGACGATGAGCGTGTCGATCGGATCGTCGTCCAGCGCTGTCACCGCCACCGCATAGCCTTGTGACGCCAGGTCCCTGGCCAGCGAACGGCCAATGCCGCTGCTGCCGCCCGTGACCCAGGCGACGCCGTGTTTCGGATCGGCCCGATAGAGTGTCATGCTGCGCCCTGCCGAGTTGTTGGTGCTTTGCTCTAGCGGTGAAGAAATCGAATGAAAAGAGTGCTTTTCCACCACAGGTGCAAATGAACTGTGTGATATCGAGCCCGGTCGCGGCAAGGTCGGCACCCGCAGGGCCGGAAATGCGACTGGACCAGACGAATTCTTGCCTTGAAACCGCAGCGTTGGGTTTCTAGGGTTTCGGCGCATGTACACAAGGAATCCTGAATGCCCCGTTCTGTGATCGACGCGATCGGCAACACGCCTCTGATCCGCCTCAACAAAGCTTCCGAGGAAACCGGCTGCGAGATCCTGGGCAAGGCCGAGTTCATGAATCCGGGACAGTCGGTCAAGGATCGCGCCGGCCTGTTCATCATCCGCGACGCCGAACAACGTGGCCTGTTGAAGCCGGGCGGTGTCATCGTCGAGGGGACAGCCGGCAACACCGGCATCGGGCTGACGCTCGTCGCCAAGGCGCTCGGCTACCGCACCGTCATCGTCATCCCGGATACGCAAAGCCAGGAAAAGAAGGATACGATCCGGCTGCTCGGCGCCGAGCTGATCGAAGTGCCGGCCGTGCCCTACAAGAACCCCAACAATTACGTGAAACTGTCGGGACGGCTGGCCGAGCAGATGGCGAGGAGCGAGCCGAACGGCGCCATCTGGGCCAACCAGTTCGACAATGTCGCCAACCGCGATGGCCATATCCGCACCACGGCCGAGGAAATCTGGACCCAGACCGGCGGCAAGGTCGACGGTTTTGTCTCGGCGGTGGGTTCGGGTGGAACGCTGGCCGGTGTCGGGCTCGGATTGAAGGCCAAGAGCAAGAACGTCAAGATTGCGCTCGCCGACCCTCTTGGCGCCGCGCTCTACAGTTTCTACACCAGCGGTGAGCTGAAGTCCGAAGGCAGTTCGATCACCGAGGGCATCGGGCAGGGGCGCATCACCGCCAATCTCGAAGGCTTCACGCCTGACTTCTCCTACCAGATCAAGGACGAGGACGCGCTGCCGATCGTCTTCGACCTGATCCAGGAGGAAGGCCTGTGCGTCGGCGGCTCGACCGGCATCAACATTGCCGGCGCGATGCGGCTGGCCAGGGAATTGGGCCCGGGCCACACCATCGTGACCATCCTTTGCGACTACGGCACGCGCTATCAGTCGAAATTGTTCAACCCTGACTTCCTGCGCGACAAGAAGCTGCCGGTGCCGGGCTGGATGGAACTGCAGAGCAAGATCTCGGTGCCGTTCGAAAAGGTTGCGTGATGGCGCACAAGACGGAAGCGCTGTTTCGCGACGATGCCTATCTCAGGACGGCTGACGCCACGGTCGTCGCCATCAATGAGCGCGGCGGTATCATTCTCGACCGGACGATCTTCTACGCAACCTCGGGCGGGCAGCCGGGCGACACTGGTCATATCGAACGTGCCGATGGCAGCCGCATCGCGATCGCCGCCACGATCACCGGCGAGACCAAGGACGAGATCATCCATGTGCCGGCGCCGGAGCTGGCCACGCTGCAGGTCGGTGAGCGCGTGAAGCTGGCGATTGACTGGGAGCGCCGGCACCTGCTGATGCGCATGCACGCTGCCTGCCACCTGCTGACAGTCGTCTGCCCATTCCCGATCACCGGGGCGGCGGTCTCCGAGGACGACAGCCGTGTCGATTTCGACATTCCGGACGCCAGCTTCACCAAGGAAGAGGTGACTGCGGGCATGATGGACCTAGTGCGGGCTGATCATCCCATCTTCACCAGGCTGATCAGCGACGAGGAATTGGGCGCCAATCCCGGCCTGGTAAAATCCAAGAATGTCCGACCGCCTGTTGGCACGGGCAAGATCCGTCTCGTCTGCATCGGTGAGAACGCCTCGGTGGACAGCCAGCCCTGCGGCGGTACCCATGTGAAGAGCACCGGCGAGATCGGCGAAATCCACATCGGCAAGATCGAGAAGAAGGGCCGGGAAAACAGGCGCTTCCGCATCCGCTTCGGCCCGATGCCGGTAAATTGAACAGACAGACACCGTCAAAGAGCGGCAGGAGAAAAGATGGCCGAAGACAGCGCTTTCACCGTCGATGCGGACTGGCTGCAGGAGCGGTTGGGCCAGCCGGGCCTGACGATCGTAGACGCCTCCTGGTATCTGCCGGCGCAAAAACGCGACGCGCGCGCCGAGTATGATGCAGCCCATATTCCAGGCGCCCGTTTCCTGGACCAGGATGCCGTTTCGGACCCCGACGCCGCCTTGCCGCATACGCTCGCATCGCCGCAGCATTTTGCTCAGTATGTCGGCGCGATGGGCGTTTCTGCCGATGACACCATCGTCGTCTATGATGGCCCAGGCTTTTTCTCCGCGCCCCGGGCATGGTGGATGTTCCGCGTCATGGGCGTCTTCCAGACCTATATTCTGGACGGCGGTTTCGATGGCTGGAAGGCGTCCGGCCGGCCGATAACGGCCGAACCGACCAAGATCGCGCCAAGCGTCTTTCATGCCGATTTCGACGCTGGTCGCGTCGTCGGCCTAGCCGACATGCGCCGGATCGTCGATACGGGGGCAAGCCAGATTGCCGACGCGCGTGGGGCAGGGCGCTTTACCGGTTCAGAGCCCGAGCCCCGCGTTGGCATCCGCTCCGGCCACATGCCTGGGGCACGCAATATCCCCTATTCGGCGCTTTCCGAAAACGGCAGGCTGCTGCCGAAGGACCGTTTGCGCAAGGCGATTGAGGACGCCGGCATCGACCTGTCGAAGCCCGTTGTCACATCCTGCGGCTCCGGTGTCACGGCCGCGGTGGTCACGCTGGCACTGGAGACGGTTGGCCACACCGACAACAGGCTTTATGACGGCTCATGGACCGAGTGGGGCGGATTGCCCGATACGCCAGTCGTGACCGGCCCAGCCACTACCGGCAAGGAATGAATTGATGGAAAACGGAGTGCTGCAGGACATTGAAGTCACGGTGACTTTTCTCGAAATGCATGCACCTCCGGCCGCCTCGCCACCGGTGCCCTACAACCGCCAGGTCGCACTGCTGAAGACCAGGGACATCCCCTTGCATTTCTACCGCTACCTGATGGACCGGGTGGGGCGCAAATGGCACTGGGTCAATGTTCTGAGGCTGAATGACGATGAGCTGTCGGCCGGAATCCACCGCGAGGATCGCGACATCAGGGTGCTCTATCTCGACGGCTCGCCGGCAGGCTTCTTCGACCTCAAGCCGCATCTGCCTGAGGAAGTCGAGCTCGCCTATTTCGGCATGATGGAACACGCCACCGGGCAAGGCATCGGCCGCTGGTTCCTTGGCTCGGCGATTGCCGCGGCATGGTCGCATGGGCCGAAAAGGGTGACGGTGCAGACCTGCACGCTCGACCACCCCGCAGCCCTGCCGCTCTACCAGAAGCTTGGTTTCAAGCCGGTCGCGCAGAAGAAGGAAATCGTGCATCCCCTGCCTTTCGCCGAGCGCTCGGCAAGCGTCATGCGGCCGTAACTCCAGCCGGAATCTGAACCTTCCGTTCATCGGCGCTTCAGCCTGTCTTTGGCATGTTGCCCGCATTGCCAATGCGGCCGAGGCCGAAGGAGAAAGACATGCTGACCCGACGTACTCTTGCCGCCGCGCTGATTGCGGCGATTGCCATGCCGAGCCTTGCCGCTGCCCAGGCGACGACGCCCTCGGCCGCGACGATCGAGCGAAAGCTCGAGGCGGCACCCCGGGTCAAGCTGCGGCCGAACGAGCGCGTCACCACCCGTGAATTCAAGCGCCGGCCGGACCTGCGCCGCATGGCGCGCTCGATCGATATCCAGTCGATCAATTTCGCCTTTGGCTCCGCGGCGATTTCCAGTTCGCAGTATAACAAGATCGATAACATCGCCGATGCGCTGCGCCGCATCCTGCGTCGCGACCCCGGCGCGCGTGTGCTCATCGAGGGTCATACCGACGCTGTCGGATCGTTTCAGTCGAATCAGGTTCTTTCCGAACAGCGCGCCGCTTCGCTGAAGCGCACGCTGGTGCGTGAATTCGGCGTGCCCGGTTATGCATTGGAGACTGTCGGTTACGGCGAGGAATTCCTGCTGGTGCCGACTCAGAGCGAGAACTGGCAGAATCGCCGGGTGACATTGCGCCGCTTCGACGATTTCATCCGCTGAACGCAGGCGCCGATTCAAACTGATTAGCCGGCTTATATTGTCCCGGCTGGCAATATCGGCGCTTATCCCATTTGGTCTCGGGCCCGATTTGCCGACCGCAGGTCGGCCCTCGACTCTTGGCAGGAATCGGGTGGGAAGCATCGAAGGGGAAGCATAATTTCCGCTCAACCACACCGGAGATCATGCGATGACCATCCAGTTCAAAGCTCTGCCGACCGAAGATGTGCAAGCGCTGCAGGGGGGTGGGCCAGACGCCTATGGCAACACGCCCGAGCGCCAGGTTTCCGACGGTGACGGCATGCCTTGCCGGCATTGTTTGAAGAACATCGCCGCCGGCGATGACTACCTCGTCCTGGCCTACCGGCCGTTCCCGCAGCTTCAGCCTTATGCCGAGACGGGCCCCATCTTCCTGCACGCGCAGGAATGCGAACGCGCTGTTGAGGCGGAGATCATTCCCGAGATACTGGAAAGCGCCGACTATATCGTGCGCGGCTACGGCAAGGACGACCGCATTGTCTATGGCAGCGGCGGCGTCATCCCAACCGACGCTATAGTAGCGCGGGCGGAAACCCTGTTTGAGCGTGAAGACATTGCCTATGTGCATGTCCGCTCGGCGCGCAACAATTGCTACCAATGCCGGATCGAGCGCGCGTGAGGGCCAGGGATTGGCGATAGAAAGCTTCTGTCGCACTGCTGTCGCACGAACGCGCTAGAAAGCCATTGTCGATCGATTGGCCGACCGCGGATGAACCGGCGGCAATCTCGATATCGAGGAAGCGGGGCTTTGGCTCCGCTTTTTTGTTGCCCAGATTTCACCGCGCCATATCTCAAGCAACGAAAAAGCCCGCCGGCAACGCCGGCGGGCTTTTTGTAGGTTTGCCTGGAGGGCTTAGTTGAACTTGTACTTCGCGCCGATACGCACGGTATGGAAGGACGACGTAGAGGTAATGGAGTCGTCAGGCAGCCCCACCTCGGATGAGAAATCTTTCTTGGCGAATTGCGAGTAGCGATACTCAACACCCAAGGTAACATTGCTGGATATTGCCGTTTCCAGACCACCACCAACAGAGAAACCGCTGGAGCCCCAATCGAGGATGTCGCCGACCGGGTCCGAAGCGTTCAAGTCGAAATGCTGCCAACTGTAGCCAGCCAGCGCGTAGGCGAGGGTCGATTCATTCATTTTCATGCCGGCGCGGCCAAGCACATCGAAACCGTAGTCGGTATCGACATTGATCGATCCGCCGCCGAGGTCCAGCTTCGAGGTCATGCCGGAATAGCGGGCGTCCACCATGATGCCAGCGACCCAGCTGCCGAAGTCGTGGTCATAGCCGACATTCAGCTCGCCAAGCACGCCTTCACCGCCGAGGCCGTTGAACTTCGCGCCGCCAAGCGGTGGGATTTCGATCTGGTGCACCGACGCACCCGCGCCCAAACCGCCACCGATATAGAAGCCGGACCAGTTATAGGCGGGCGTTTCAAACGAAGTGGCGGCACCGTTCTGCGCCCCGAAGCGATAGCTGGCGGCAACCTGGAATGTGTGCCGCGACGTATCGAGATTGAGAAGGCCATCCGGAGCCCCGATAAGGCCGGCCTCGGAAAGGAGATCGTCCTTGGTGCCGAAGCGTGTATAGCGATACTCGGTCTTGATCGTCCAATTGCTGTTAATGGCCGTTTCGAGACCACCACCGACGAAATATCCGCTCTGGTCCCAATCGAAACCAAAGCCGGCGTTGGAATCAAGCTTGTACTTCTGCCAGGAATAGCCGCCCAGCACGTAGCCCAGCGTGTTCGGGGTAAGCAGATACCCTACGCGCAGACCAGCGTCGAAACCGTATGTCTCCTGGATCGAGGCGTTGAAACCACCGGCGTCGAGCTTGGTTTTGATGTCGCCGGCATGGACGTCCAGCAATCCGCCGAGCAGGAAGCGGGGCGAGACCATGTAGTCGTAGCCAGCGGTAAGTTCGCCGTAAACGCCTTCACCGCCAATGCCATTCAATGACAAGGGAGCAAAATCGCTGCTCAACTTATGGACGTTGGCTCCGGCGCCTACGCCGAAGCCGACATAAACGCCGCTCCAGTTAAAACCGGATGCCTCTACCGGCTGCACGACGTCGGCCGCATGAGCCGCCGACATCAAAGCCACGACAGAAACCGCGCCGAGAAGAATAGATTTCGCAGTAATGCGAACAAACATAGCCCGTACCCCTAATGAATAAACCCGGGGTGTTCCTAGCAGGGAGTCGGCCAATACAGGTATGACAAAAATGCAACAGCGGGAGGCTAAGTGCCCTTACGGCACACGCTTCGATGGATCCCCTGGGAAGCAGGTTTGGAGCATCATTGCCAAAAGAAAAAGCCCGCCGGAGCGAACCGGCGGGCAAAAGTGTAAGTTGACTTTTTCTGGGTGTATCAGGCCGCGAGCACGGCTTTCGGCTCGACCAGTTCGTAGCCGAGCGCTTCGGCGACCGCGCGGTTGGTGATCTTGCCTTTGTGGACGTTGAGGCCGTTGCGCAAATGATGGTCGTCGACCAGCGCCTTCAGGCCCTTGTCGGCGAGCTGCAGGCCGTAATGCAGCGTTGCGTTGTTCAGCGCATGGGCCGAAGTGACCGGCACAGCGCCTGGCATGTTGGCGACGCAGTAGTGGATAACGCCGTCGACTTCGTAAGTCGGCTCGGCGTGGGTGGTCGCATGAGAGGTCTCGAAGCAGCCGCCCTGGTCGATGGCGACATCGACCAGCACCGAGCCCTTCTTCATGCCGGACAGCATTTCACGGGTGACCAGCTTAGGCGCGGCCGCGCCCGGGATGAGCACGGCGCCGACGACGATGTCGGCCGAGAAGCATTCTTCCTCGAGCGCCTCGACGGTCGAGTAACGGGTGTGGACCCGGCCGGCGAAGAGGTCGTCGAGCTGGCGCAGACGCGGGATCGAGCGGTCGATGATGGTGACATCGGCGCCAAGGCCGGCGGCCATGCGGGCCGCGTGCAGGCCTACGACGCCGCCGCCGAGCACGGTGACCTTGCCTGGCAGCACGCCGGGCACGCCGCCGAGCAGCACGCCGCGGCCGCCATTGGCCTTCTGCAGCGCCGTGGCGCCGGCCTGGATCGACAGGCGACCCGCGACTTCCGACATCGGCGCCAGCAGCGGCAGCCCGCCACGATCGTCGGTCACGGTTTCATAGGCGATCGCCGTGACGCCCGAAGCGAGCAGGCCCTTGGTCTGCTCCGGATCCGGGGCCAGGTGGAGATAGGTGTACAGGATCTGGCCTTCGCGCAATTGCACCCACTCATTGGGCTGCGGCTCCTTGACCTTGACGATCATGTCCGACTTGGCGAACACGTCGGCGGCGGTCTTGGCGATGGTGGCGCCTGCAGCGCGATAGGCGTTGTCGTCGGCGCCGATACCGGCACCGGCACCAGCCTCGACCAGCACTTCGTGGCCGTGGGCCACATATTCGCGGACCGAACCCGGCGTAAGGCCGACACGGTATTCGTGGTTCTTGATTTCCTTGGGGCAGCCGACGCGCATTTTCTTCTCCTGATCCGGGCCCTTTTGGGCTCACTCCCTGATTGTCGGAGTGAACCATGAATCGGCTCGCAAGTGTTTGCGAATGCGCTTGCGCGAACAGGAGGGTTTCGATAATCATTGCGTGAAATAGCAGTATATTCGCAGGATTCACGAAGAATGCCGCTCGACAGGATTGATATCGCCATTCTGGAGACATTGCAGAAGGATGGCCGGATGCCGAATGCGGCCCTTGCCGAAAAGGTCGGCCTGTCGCAATCGGCCTGTTCGCGCCGGCTTGATAATCTGGAAAAATCCGGAACCATCCGCGGCTACCACGCCCGGTTGTCCAATGCGGCCCTTGGCCATCAGATGACGGCGATCGTCCACATATCCCTCTCCGGCCAGTTCGAGAAGACGCTGTCGGATTTCGAGGCGGCGATCAAACGCTGTCCGAACGTGCTGTCGTGCCACCTGATGTCGGGCGAGTACGACTATATCCTGCGGATCGCGGCCAAGGATCTCGTCGACTACGAGCGCATCCACAAGGAATGGCTGTCGGCGATGCCGCATGTAACGAAGATCAATTCGTCCTTCGCCTTACGTGAAATCGTCGACCGGACGGCCATGGGGCTAAAGCCGGAAATGGCTTAACGCCAAAGGCACACCCGGACGTCCTTCCCAATATAGCATGCGCCTTCGCGGTGAAGGTCTTCCCAACGTTCATCACCGTGAGTCGCGCGAATATCCGAGTTACCATAGCCGTCCCAAATATCGCCGTCCTTGTAGACGGCTGCCCAGTAATCCTCGGACATTTCACCAGCCCCACTATGCGTGTCAGGATAGTCGATACCCGCGAAAACTTGCCGGGGTCCCTGGATATTGAAATCGCCGCCCTTCTCGATTTGATAGGAGCATTTTCCGGATATGCGGGTCTGACCGTCAACAACAAGCAGGCAACGGCCCCATTTGTAACCGCTCGGCAAACGATGTCGTTGCGCGAGCGCGGGCGAAAAGGAAACAGCGATTGCAACGGCAGCCGCCATGGTACGCCCGATCATCTTGTCACCCATCGTGAAGCAGCCACTGTGAGGAGCGACCGGACAGTGTTGGTTCCCCAGGGCGCATGTCTAGGCAATCCTCCGCGGCACCGTGCTTTGAAAATCAGATTATTTATCGACCAAGTCGGATTTTTGTCACGTGACATTTGCGCTGCTTCCGCGCGGGGTAACCAGAAATCCGACCGGTCTCATTGGACCAAACAGGCTCTTACGCCTCCGTCACGATCCGATCCATCGGGATGTCGTGAGGTTGCGGATAGATGGTCGCGATGCGCTGCAATTCGTAGCCAACGCCGATGACCAGCGGCTTGAACGGCATGGCGGCCAGCGTGCGGTCGAAGAAGCCGCCGCCATAGCCCAGCCGATAGCTTGCCGGATCGATGCCGACAATGGGCGAGATGACGATGTCCGGCAGTACCGGATCGCCTTCGGCCGGGATCGGGATGTTCCAGACGCCTTTTTCCAACCGGTCGCCCGGTTTGTAGGCGCGGAAGATCAACGGTTGACCCTTTTCGACGACGATGGGCAGCGCGGTGCGGCCATCGCGTTCGTTGATAGACGCCATCCATGGCCGTAAATCCGGCTCGCCCCGAAACGGCCAGTAAAGGCTGACCATCCGGCCCGCTATGTCACCGATGATCGTGTCGAGGCCTTCCGCGATGCGCCGCGACATTGCGGTTCGGGCATCGGCGGAAACGGCAAGGCGCGCCGCGATCAGGCGTTCACGCTCGGCCTTTCGCCAGCGTCTCACGTCGGTCCAGTCGCTGAGTGGTGCCTGGAACGCGGGATCGAGTTCATGCATGAAGCAGGGCGGCGAAGAATACTGCGCCGGTCCTTCGTCCTCATGATCGTTGGTCATGCCTCACCTCATCTCGTGTTCGATGACGCTATACCTCGCGATACGATACAACATGTGCGTTCACGACATGGAACGACGAGTCTCGGGCACTGTCCTGCCATTGTTGCATTGCACAAAAACACCTACATCCAGGGCAGGCAATCTTGCCCATCAGGGGTGATGAAATGAGCGATGCCAGACATCATCTCGTCGTCGTCGGCGCCGGGTTCGGCGGCCTCGAATTCACCCGCGCGCTGGCTGGCGCGCCGGTGCGCATCACCATGATCGACAAGCGCAACCATCATCTGTTCCAGCCGCTGCTCTATCAGGTGGCAACCACGGCGCTGGCGACCTCGGAGGTGGCCTGGCCGATCCGCCATCTCCTGCGCAAGCGCAAGGATGTGACCACGCTGCTGGCCAATGTCACAGGAGTAGACCGGACCGGCAAACGTGTTGTGCTCGATGATGGCAGCGCCGTCGCCTACGACACGCTGGTGCTCGCCACCGGCGCGCGGCACGCCTATTTCGGCCATGACGAATGGGAGCTTTTCGCGCCGGGCCTGAAGACGCTGGAGGACGCCACCACCATTCGGCGCCGCATCCTTCTGGCCTTCGAGCAGGCGGAACGGGAACCCGACCCTGCCAGGCGCCAGGCGCTGCTGACCATTGCCATCGTCGGCGGCGGGCCGACCGGCGTCGAACTTGCCGGAACCATTGCCGAACTGGCGCATGACACGCTGCGCGGCGAATTCCGCAACATCGACACGCGCCAGACGCGCGTGGTGCTGATCGAGGCCGGCGACAGCATCCTGGCCAATTTCGCGCCGAAGCTCTCCAATTATGCCGGGAAGGCGCTGGAGCGGCTTGGTGTTGTGGTCGAGCTTGGCCGGGCCGTTACGCGCTGCGATGCCGAAGGCGTGGTTTTTGGCGATACCGTTCTGCCGGCCCGCACGATCCTGTGGGCAGCCGGCGTTGCCGCTTCGCCCGCCGCTGAATGGCTGGGCGCGAACGCGGACCGGGCCGGCAGGGTATTGGTCGAGCCTGATCTCAGCGTGCCCGGCAGCCCGGAGATTTTTGTCATCGGCGACGCCGCCCTTGTGCTGCGGCCCGACGGGCGGCCGGTGCCCGGCGTGGCGCCTTCCGCCAAGCAGGAGGGCCGCCATGTTGCCGCGACCGTCAGGGCCAGGCTTGCCGGCGACACGGGGCCGCGGCCTTTCCACTACAAGCATGCCGGTGATCTGGCGACGATCGGCAAGCGCGCCGCCGCGATCGATTTCGGCTGGATCAAGCTGACCGGCTGGCTCGCCTGGTGGCTGTGGGGCATTGCGCATATCTATTTCCTGATCGGTTTCCGCAACCGGCTTGCCGTTTCGCTGAGCTGGCTATGGATCTATGTCACGGGCCAGCGCAGCGCCCGGCTGATTACCCAGGGCGACGACGACAAGACCTGACTTTCTTCACCGAGCCTTTCATCCGGCCGTCATCTGTTGCTGATGGATTGGCGTGCCGATGCGCGCGACTTCTTGAGTGGACTTGAGCCGATTTCAGCGCGAAGTTCGCTTCGGGGCAGGGGCATGTCAGGTCGTCGAAGAAGGAGAAAACATGTCGCAACTGCTCCATCCCGTCTCTCGCCGTGGTCTCCTTGCGGGGGTCGCCGCCACAGGGGCGCTGATCATGCTTCATCCCTTCTCCGCCCGTGCGCAGGCCAACCAGGCGCATCTGAGGATCATGGAGACCACCGATATCCATGTGAACGTGCTGCCCTATGATTATTACGCCGACAAAGCCAATGACACGATGGGCCTGTCGCGCACGGCGTCCCTCATCGACGCGGTGCGCAAGGAAGCCGCCAATTCGATGCTGATCGACAATGGCGACCTTTTGCAGGGCAACCCGATGGGCGACTACATTGCCTATGAGAAGGGCCTGAAGGAGGGCGATCTCCATCCGATCATGAAAGGCATGAACCTGCTCGGTTACGAGTGTTCGACACTTGGCAACCACGAGTTCAACTACGGCCTGTCCTTCCTGGACAAGGTACTGGCCGGCGCCAATTTCCCGTTCGTCTGCGCCAATCTGATCCGGGGCACCGAGCTTGCCGCCAATCCGCGCGACGACAAGCTCTACCTCAAGCCCTACATAATCCTGGACAAGAAGATCAAGGACGGTTCAGGCACCGAGCAACCGATCAAAATCGGCATCATCGGCTTCGTACCGCCGCAGGTCATGGTCTGGGATCTCAAGAATCTCGAAGGCAACGTCAAGACGCGCGACATCGTCGAAGCGGCGAAGGCCTGGGTGCCGCAGATGAAGGAGGAGGGCGCCGACATCGTCATCGCGCTCTCGCATTCCGGCATCGACGTCAAGCAGGGTGACATGATGGAGAACGCCTCGTTCTTCGTTGCCGGCGTCGAAGGCATCGACGCGGTCTTCACCGGCCACCAGCACCTGGTCTTCCCCGGCAAGAAGGATTTCCAGGGGCTCGAGGGCGTTGACGCACAGAAAGGCACGCTGCAGGGCAAGCCCGCCGTCATGGGCGGTTTCTGGGGCTCGCATATGGGCCTGATCGACCTGATGCTGGAACGCGATGGGTCGAAGTGGAAAGTGGTCTCGGCGACCTCGGAGGCGCGGCCGATCTTCGAGCGTGTCGACAACAAGAACAAGCCGACTGTTGCCGACGACAAGCGCATCATCGCTGCTCTCGAGCAGGACCACCAGGCGACGCTCGCCTATCTGCGCCGCCCTGTCGGCAAGACCTCGGCGCCGCTCTATTCCTATTTCGCGCTGGTGGCCGATGATCCTTCGGTGCAAATCGTCAACCAGGCGCAGAGCTGGTATCTCAAGGATATCCTGAAGAGCACCCAGTGGAAGGACGTGCCGATGTTATCGGCGGCGGCGCCCTTCAAGGCCGGCGGGCGCAACGGCGCCGACTACTACACCGACGTGCCGGTGGGCGATGTCGCAATCAAGAACGTCGCCGACCTCTATCTCTATCCGAACACGGTTCGCGCGGTTGAGATCACGGGTGCCCAGGTCAAGGAATGGCTGGAGATGTCGGCCGGCATCTTCAAGAAAATCGAGGCAGGAAAAGCCGACCAGCCGCTGATCGACACCGAATTCCCATCCTATAATTTCGACGTCATAGATGGCGTAACCTACAAAATAGATTTGTCGCAGCCACCGAAATACGATGCCAAGGGCGCCGTCGCCAATGCCGGTTCCAATCGCATTGTCGACCTGAAATTCGACGGCAAACCGATTGATCCAGCAGCGAAATTCGTCGTTGCGACCAACAACTACCGTGCCGGCGGCGGTGGCAACTTTCCCGACATCAATGCCTCGAAGATCATCTACGAAGCGCCGGACACCAACCGCGACGTCATCGTCCGCTACGTCGTCAGCCAAGGCACCATCAACCCGTCGGCGGATGGCAACTGGTCGTTCGCGCCGCTGCCGGGAAGCAGCGTCGTCTTCGAGACAGGCGTCAAGGCAAAGGACTTCATCGCCGATGTGAAGTCGCTCAAGATCGAGCCGGTGGGCGAGGGCGAAGCTGGTTTTGCCCGATACCGCATCCTTCTCTGATCGACTATCAGGGCTGGATGCGGCCGGTCTTGGCCGCATCCCCGTGCGGGAGAT
This sequence comes from Mesorhizobium sp. M8A.F.Ca.ET.165.01.1.1, assembly GCF_004792065.1. NCBI lineage: Bacteria > Pseudomonadati > Pseudomonadota > Alphaproteobacteria > Hyphomicrobiales > Phyllobacteriaceae > Mesorhizobium > Mesorhizobium sp. M8A.F.Ca.ET.165.01.1.1. The sequence goes on from NZ_SRTH01000002.1 coordinate 902,367, forward strand.
GACCTCGCCATAGCGAGGGAGGAGCAGTCGGATCGCTCGGCACGGTCAAGAGCCTCATCCCCGCGGGTGCATGGACCTCGTGGATGGTCGATGTCCGGGTGTTGTCGATGAGATCGCTGTCCCCAGCCTACGCCTTGTAGACCACCTGGCGCACGTCGATATAGCTGGTGCGGAAACCGGCCTCGCAATAATGCAGGTAGAATTCCCAGAGCTTCTTGAAACGGTCGTCGAAGCCGAGCGGCACGATCTTCTCCCACGACCCCCGGAAACGCTGGCGCCATTCGGCAAGCGTGCGGGCATAGTCCTCGGGGAAAACGTGTTCGCGTAAATGGGCAAGGCCGTGCGCGGCGCCAAGCGACTTCAGGATGGACGGCGTCGGCAGCATGCCGCCCGGGAAGACGTAGCGCTGGATGAAATCCGGCCTGGCGCGATAGGTGTCGTAGGCGGCTTCGTTGATGGTGATGATCTGCAGGCCCGCGGTGCCGCCGGGCTTCAGGCAGGCCTTCATCTTGGAGAAGAATACCGGCCAGTATTTCTCGCCGACCGCCTCGAACATCTCGATCGAGGCGATGCGATCGTAGGTCCCGGTTTCATCACGGTAATCCTGCAACTTGATGTCGACCTTGTCGGCAAGCCCGGCCTTGGCGATGCGAGCCTTGGCGAAATCGTGCTGCTCGCGGCTGATGGTCAATCCGGTAACCCGGCAGCCGATTTCGCGTGCCGCGAACTCGGCAAAGCCGCCCCAGCCGCAACCTATCTCCAGCACGTGATCCTTTCCGCCGATGCCCGTATCCCTGGCCAGCGCCCGGTATTTGGCGGCCTGGGCGCTCTCGAGATCATTGGCGCCATTGGCGTAAAGCGCCGAGGAATAGGTCATGCTCGGGTCGAGCCATTCCTTGTAGAAGGCGTTGCCGAGATCGTAATGCGCCGAGATATTGCGCTTTGACCCTTTGCGTGTGTTCTCGTTGAACCAGTGGCGGATGCGCTGGGCCGTGTTGATGAGCCAACTGGCGCCGCCCGCGACGCGTTCGCCGATCGCCGAATTGACCACGAACAGTTCGAGGAAGCTGGTGACGTCAGGGCTTTCCCAATCGCCGTCCATATAGGATTCGGCAACGCCGATCGTGCCGCCGGAAAAGGCGCGGCCCGGCAGACGCCAGTTCTTGAGCACAAGTTCGGCGTCGGGGCCTGGCGCCTTGCCGCCGACGAGGACGGCACGGCCGTCCGGCATCCTGACTTTCAGCGAACCACGCGGCAGGTTCATGGCCGCCGACAGCACCATGCGCGCCTTGGCCGGCAGGCCCTTGACGATCTCGGCGAAATTGAATTCGTCGAGCCTGACCGCGTCGCCCGGCGCTATGCCATGATGTTCCCCGTGTGCCATTCCATGCCCCTGGATCTCCGTGCTGTCGGCGCAATTGCCAAGCCACGGTTCTCTTGGATCATCCGCCGGGTTCAAACACCGTTGCCTGGTCCCGGCAGCTTGCGGGTTCGACGGCAGGCGGGCTCGAACGAAAGCGCGCGCCCCTTAGCAGAGCTTCAGCGCTTCCCAGTGAATGCCTGCCACAATCTTCCACGCCATGAGGGGGAACTTCAAGAGGCATGCCGAGAGCTGGACTGTGCCACGCGGCGCCCGGCATCTGCCGCCCTGCGTCAGGCCGCTGCGGCCCGAAATCAAAAACGCCTATGGCAGCCGCATCGCTTGTGCGATAGCTTTAGCCATGCGTTATGTAATCGTGATTGCCGCCATCGCGTTCTTCCTGATCTGGGACGGTCTCTACAATCAAGGCCGGTATCTCGACGTCGCGGTCAGGGAAGTTTCCCATGCGGTGCGCTACGTCACCGGCAAGGCCTAGACGTCCCTGGGCAGGCCGGCGCTTCATCCCTGATCCGCGCGAACCGAGGTCCAGCACCGATCGAGGCGCGTCGCAAGGACGCGTGGCGCCATGACCGGTTGACGCAAAGGGACCGCCGTCACAAAAGACCCCGACATTCAGATCGAGGAGGCGGGATTGATCCGGCATATCGTTTTCTTCAGCGCGCGGCGCAAGGAAGATGTGGAAGCTGTTCGTACCGGGCTGCTGGCGCTCGGCGACATTCCTCATTGCAGCCTCTTCGAGGTCACGTTGAACACCAAGGTCGACCCGCTGTCGGATGAAGTCGATGTCGTCGTTTACGCGGAATTCGCCGATGACGCGGCGCTGGCAGCCTACAAGGCGCACCCGCTCTATGCGCGGACCACCAGCAAGGTCAAACCATTGCGCGAGCTGCGTTATTCGGCCGATGTCGTGGCCGGACGCTGATCCGGCGCCTCCAGAAGGCGCCGTTTGCAGCGGCGCGTTTGCCGATAGATCGTGCTGCGCGAACCATGCGCCGCCGCCGGCGGCATTGCGATCAAGTCTTGAACCGGCCTTCGGAATGATGCACATCGCGCCTGCATGACCCCAACCACATCAGCCATTCATCCGCTCGATCATCTGGTTCTGCCGACGCAGACCCTCGACACCGCGCGGATCCGGCTCACCGCGCTGGGCTTCGTCGTCGCTCCGACCGGCATCCATCCCTTTGGCACGGAAAACTGCTGCGTGTTCCTTGCCGACGGCACCTATCTGGAGCCGCTCGCGATTGGCAGCGAACAGGCTGCGACGGAGGCTGCCGCCGAGGGCAACGTCTTCGTTGCGCGCGATCGCCTCTATCGCGAAAGCCTTGGTAACGAGGGATTTTCCGCGGTGGTTCTTGGCACTGACAATGCCGATGGCGACCATGAACGCTATGTCGAAGCCGGCCTGTCGGCGGGAGACACGCTGAGCTTCTCGCGAGCCTTCACCGACACGGCTGGCAAAAGCGATACCGCCTCGTTCAAGCTCGCTTTTGCTTCGGCCAATCATGCCAGGGACGCTTTTCTTTTTGCCTGCCAGCGCATCAACGCGCCGAAAGTGGACCGCGCGGCCTTGCAGGCTCATCCCAACGGCGTCGATGGGGTCGTCGAGGTGATTGCAATCAGCAGTGCGCCCTCCGAACAGCACAGGCTGATCGCGGTGGCGGTCAATGAACCGTCCGCCGGCGGTCCGGACGGCGCGTTCGCCTTGCCGAACGCAACATTGCGTGTGCTCGATCCCGCGTCTTACGCCGCGCGCTTTGGCATCCCGACCGGCCCGGCGACGGAGCTTCGTTTCGCCGCCGTGGTATTTGCGATCCGAAGCGCCGATGCCGCTGCGAGGCTGCTTGCAGCCAACTCAATCCAGCACGATATAGCGGGCACCGACATTGTCGTGCCGCCGGCAGCCGGCCAAGGCGCGGCTTTCATCTTCCGGGAGACCAAATGAGCAAGTCCCAAGCACCAAATTCGACGGCGCCCAATTCTTCGGTAACGGTCGGCAATGTCATCTTCGACAATGCGGCACCCTTGGCGCTGATCGCTGGCCCGTGCCAGTTCGAATCGCGCCAACACGCCTTCGACATGGCCGGTGCGCTGAAGGAGCTGACCGGCAGGCTCGGCATCGGCCTCGTCTACAAGACCAGCTACGACAAGGCCAACCGCACCTCGCTGTCGGCGACGCGCGGTGCCGGCATGGACGCCGCACTTCCCGTGTTCGACGAGTTGCGAAAGGAATTCTCGCTGCCGGTGCTGACCGACGTTCACACGGAGGAGCAGTGCGCCATCGTTGCACCGCATGTCGATGTGCTGCAGATACCGGCCTTCCTGTCGCGCCAGACCGACATGCTGGTCGCCGCCGCGAGGACGGGCAAGGTCATCAATGTGAAGAAGGGACAGTTCCTCGCCCCCTGGGACATGAAGAACGTGGTCGCCAAGATCACCGGTTCCGGCAATGCCAATGTGCTGACCACCGAGCGCGGCGCTTCTTTCGGCTACAACACACTGGTGTCGGATATGCGCGCTCTGCCTATCATGGCCGAGATCGGCGCGCCGGTGATCTTCGACGCCACCCATTCGGTGCAGCAGCCGGGCGGGCAGGGCGGGTCGTCTGGCGGGGAGCGCCGCTTTGTCGAGACGCTGGCCCGCGCGGCCGTTGCCGTCGGCGTTGCCGGCGTCTTTATCGAGACTCATCAGGACCCCGACAATTCGACCTCCTCCGACGGTCCGAACATGGTGCCGCTGAAAGATATGCCGGCGCTGCTCGAAAAGCTGATGGCGTTGGACCGGGTAGCGAAGGGCCACTAATCCTAGGCTTTCTGCCCGTGCTTGTGGTTGCCAGGGCCAGTTGTACGCTCGGCAGGCAAATGAGCGTTTTGGCAGGAGGAAGCCATGTCCGTCGCCCGCGTCACCGAAATCACCTCATCGTCGAAGGAGAGCTTTCAGGACGCCATCGAGAAAGGAATCGCCCGCGCCGCCAAAACCCTGAAGAATGTCGAAGGGGCCTGGATCCAGGATCAGAAGATCGTTGTCGTGGACGGCAAGATCGCGGCCTATCGCGTCAACATGAAGGTGACTTTCATCCTCGCGGAGTGATCGGGCAGCCGCCAAAAAGTCGGGAACTTTCGCCCGCGCGCCTCATTGTCAAAGTGCAGATTAACGACAACGAGGAGCAAACAATGACAACGCAAACAGGCCACACCGAAGCCATTGCCGCTTCGCGAGTGATCGGCACTACCGTATACAATACCCAAGGCGACGGCATCGGCAGCATCGAGGACGTCATGCTCGACAAGACGTCGAACGGCATCATGTTCGCGGTGATTGGATTTGGCGGTTTTCTCGGTATTGCCGAGAAGTACCATGCCATTCCCTGGGCGAGCCTCGACTACGACGAGGACAAGGGCGGCTATGTCGTGCCCTTTACCAAGGAACAGCTGAAGGCGGCGCCCGCCCATTCGATCAACGAGTTGGCCGGCGCCGATGGCGAGAGCGTGCGCGACGAGTCATACGAATATTACAAGGTGACGCCCTACTGGCACTGACGCATAACCGAAAAGGGGGCCGTTTCGACGGCCCCCTTTTCGATTCGAGGCAACGCTACTCGCTAATGTGCAAGGCCGGCAAAGGCGCAATGGCCTTTGGCGGTGGCTGCTGATTGTCGCACGACGTCAGGAACGCCGCCGCGATCAGGAACAGACTGACGATACCGCTCAACTCGGACATGGCGAAACTCCTCCTTTTTCGCCCCGCGCGACAACAGCCTTAACCCGGAATGCGCCCCTTGTGGCATGACTTATGATGACAGAAACTTGCGCTTCGTGAATCGCGCGGGCGGCAATATTCGGCCAGGGCCCGATTGCCTTTTGCGTCGCTTTGGCTAAGACGGGCGCGACGTTTTCTCCAGATCAAATCGAGGACATCGCAATGACCGCCATCATCGATATTGTCGGGCGTGAAATCCTGGACAGCCGCGGAAACCCGACCGTCGAGGTCGATGTCGTTCTCGAAGACGGTTCAATGGGCCGCGCCGCGGTGCCGTCGGGCGCCTCGACCGGCGCCCATGAGGCCGTCGAACTGCGCGACGGCGGCGCCCGCTACCTCGGTAAGGGCGTGCTCAAGGCCGTCGAAGCGGTCAACGGCGAACTGTTCGAGGCGATCGGCGGCATGGAAGCCGAAAACCAGATTCATATCGATCAGACCATGATCGAACTTGACGGCACGCCCAACAAGAGCCGCCTCGGCGCCAACGCCATTCTGGGTGTTTCGCTGGCGGTGGCGAAAGCCGCGGCCGATGCCGCCGGCCTGCCGCTCTATCGCTATGTCGGCGGCACCAAGGCGCATGTCCTGCCCGTGCCGATGATGAACATCATCAATGGCGGCGCGCATGCCGACAATCCGATCGACTTCCAGGAATTCATGATCCTGCCGGTCGGCGCGCCGACGCTGCGCGAAGGCGTGCGCTGGGGTTCGGAAATCTTCCACACGCTGCGCAAGAAGCTGAAGGATGCCGGCCACAACACCAATGTCGGCGACGAGGGCGGCTTCGCGCCGAACCTGAAGAGCGCGCCGGTGGCGCTCGATTTCATCATGGAATCGATCGAGAAGGCCGGTTTCAAGCCGGGCGACGAGATCGCGCTCGGCCTCGATTGCGCCGCGACCGAATTCTTCAAGGACGGCAACTACGTCTATGAGGGCGAGAAGAAGACGCGCGACCCCAAGGCGCAGGCCAAGTACCTCGCCAAGCTCGCCGCCGATTACCCGATCATCTCGATCGAGGACGGCCTTGCCGAGGATGACTGGGAAGGCTGGAAATACCTGACCGACCTGATCGGCAAGAAGACGCAGCTTGTCGGCGACGATCTTTTCGTCACCAACACGGCGCGGCTGCGCGACGGCATCCGCATGGGCGTCGCCAATTCGATCCTGGTCAAGGTCAACCAGATCGGCTCGCTGACCGAGACGCTCGACGCGGTCGAGACCGCGCACAAGGCAGCCTACACCGCGGTCATGTCGCACCGTTCGGGCGAGACCGAGGATTCGACCATCGCCGATCTCGCCGTCGCCACCAATTGCGGGCAGATCAAGACCGGGTCGCTGTCGCGCTCCGACCGCATGGCTAAATACAACCAGCTGATCCGCATCGAGGAAGAACTCGGCAAGCAGGCGCGCTACGCCGGCAAGTCGGTGATCAAGAGCTGATCCGGCCGCGCATCTTTGGTATCGAAAGGGCGGGACATCCCGCCCTTTTTCATTTCAGGCCGGGCTGGGCCGCCGCCCGTAACCGTCCGTTAAGCACAATCAGGCGAAAAAGGCGTCGAGCCGTTTGAGTTCGCGGCCACGGGGAATCGGTCATGTGGACGCGTCAGCACAAGCAGAGAAATACCGGGCGGCTGATCATTCCTTCGCTGTGCGTGGTGTTCCTGGCCTATTTCGGCTTTCACGCATATCACGGCGAATTCGGTATCAATTCCAAATACAAGCTGGAGGCCGAAACGGTCGCGCTGCAGGGTCAGCTCGAGGCGATCAGGGCGCGCAGGATGGAACTCGAACGGCGGGTCAAGCTCATGCATGATGGCACGCTGGAGAGGGACATGCTCGATGAGCAGGCGCGTAAAGCGCTTAATCTGTCCCAGGCCGACGAGATCACCATCATGCTGCCGGTTTCGGAGAAGTAACCGGTTTTCGGTTAATCAGCAATATTTTCAATGATTTTAATCGCTTAGGCGCATGCCAGCTATGCAATTTCGACATGGCGGAACGCCTTTCTACGTGTTAGCCTCCCATAAATCGAAGGGGAGGGCGATCTCCCCGGAGCAGGTTGATCTTGCTCCAGTGTCCGCAAAGAGACGCCAACAGGGAGTGATGCATGGCCACCGCAGCCAGAAAAGCGCCTGCCAAATCGAAATCCGACGGCAAATCCGGCCTGTCAGCACCCAAGCCTGCTGACTTCACCAAGGACGAAGAGCTTGCCGCATACCGGCACATGCTGCTCATCCGCCGGTTTGAGGAAAAGGCCGGCCAGCTCTATGGCATGGGCTTCATCGGCGGCTTCTGCCACCTCTACATTGGCCAGGAAGCCGTGGTCACCGGCATGAAGATGGCGCTGATCGACGGCGACCAGATGATCACGGCCTATCGCGATCACGGCCACATGCTGGCGATGGAGCTTTCGCCGCGTGGCGTGATGGCTGAGCTGACCGGACGCCGCGGCGGCTTGTCCAGGGGCAAGGGCGGCTCCATGCACATGTTCTCCAAGGAGAAGCATTTCTATGGCGGTCACGGCATCGTCGGCGCGCAGGTGTCGCTCGGCACCGGTCTGGCCTTCGCCAACCGCTACCGCGACAACAACAATGTCTCGCTGACCTATTTCGGCGACGGCGCAGCTAACCAGGGCCAGGTCTATGAGAGCTTCAACATGGCCTCGCTGTGGAAGCTGCCGGTGATCTACATCATCGAGAACAACCGCTACGCCATGGGCACCTCGGTGTCGCGCTCTTCAGCGGAGACTGACTTCTCGCACCGTGGCGCTTCCTTCAAGATTCCAGGCATCCAGGTCGACGGCATGGATGTGCGCGCGGTTAAGGCCGCCGGCGATCTCGCCACCGAATGGTGCCGCGCCGGCAATGGCCCGCTGATCCTCGAAATGCAGACCTACCGCTATCGCGGCCACTCGATGTCCGATCCTGCGAAATACCGGTCGAAGGAAGAAGTGCAGAAGATGCGCTCCGAGCATGACCCGATCGAGCAGGTCAAGGCGCGGCTGATCGAGAAGAAGTGGGCGACCGAGGACGAGCTCAAGACCATCGACAAGGAGGTTCGCGACATCGTCGCCGACGCCGCCGAATTTGCCCAGAACGATGCCGAGCCGGATCCGTCCGAGCTCTGGACCGATATCGTATTGTAAGGGAGGGCCAGGACATGCCGATCGAAATTCTCATGCCCGCTCTCTCGCCGACCATGGAAGAGGGCAATCTTTCCAAGTGGTTGAAGAACGAGGGCGACAAGGTCGTCGCCGGTGACGTCATCGCCGAGATCGAGACCGACAAGGCGACGATGGAAGTCGAAGCCGTCGACGAAGGTACGCTGGGCAAGATCCTGATCGCCGCCGGCACCGAAGGCGTCAAGGTCAACACGCCGATCGCCGTTCTGCTCCAGGACGGCGAGAGCGCCGCCGACGTCGGCAAGTCCGCGGCGGCTCCCGCCAAGGCGGAAGTACCGGCAAAGGCGGAAGCGCCGGCCGAGGACAAGGCGGAGGTGGCAAAGCCGGCCTCTGCACCAGTCGCGGCCGCACCGAAAACGGAAATCGCCGCCGATCCGGATATTCCCGCCGGTACCGAAATGGTCTCAACCACGGTGCGCGAAGCGTTACGCGACGCCATGGCCGAGGAAATGCGCCGCGACGGCGATGTCTTCGTCATGGGCGAGGAAGTTGCCGAATACCAGGGCGCCTACAAGATCACGCAAGGCCTGCTGCAGGAATTCGGGCCGCGTCGCGTCGTCGACACGCCGATCACCGAACATGGTTTTGCCGGCGTCGGCGTCGGTGCTGCGATGGCGGGCCTCAAGCCGATCGTCGAGTTCATGACCTTCAACTTCGCCATGCAGGCGATCGACCAGATCATCAACTCGGCCGCCAAGACGCTCTATATGTCCGGCGGCCAGATGGGCGCGCCAATCGTGTTCCGTGGGCCGAACGGCGCGGCCGCCCGTGTCGCCGCACAGCACTCGCAGTGCTATGCCGCCTGGTACAGCCACATTCCAGGCCTGAAAGTCGTGATGCCGTATACGGCCGCCGACGCCAAGGGCTTGCTCAAGGCGGCGATCCGCGATCCGAACCCGATCATCTTCCTCGAGAACGAAATCCTCTACGGCCAGTCCTTCGACGTGCCGAAGCTGGACGACTTCGTGCTGCCGATCGGCAAGGCGCGCATCCACAAGACGGGCAAGGATGTCACCATCGTCTCCTTCGGCATCGGCATGACCTATGCGGTCAAGGCGGAAGCCGAGCTGCGCGGCATGGGCATCGACGCCGAGATCATCGACCTCAGGACCATCCGTCCGCTCGATCTCGACACCGTCATCGCCTCGGTCAAGAAGACCAACCGGCTGGTCGTGGTCGAAGAAGGCTACCCGCAGAATTCGGTCGGCGACCATATCGCCAACCAGGTGTCGCAACGCGCCTTCGATTTCCTCGACGCGCCGGTCATCACCATTGCCGGCAAGGACGTGCCGATGCCCTATGCGGCCAACCTCGAAAGGCTGGCATTGCCGAATGTCGGCGAGGTCATCGAGGCCGTCAAAGCCGTCGCATATCGCTAGGGAGCAATGCGGATGCTGTCTTTCTGGATGTTGGCAGCCATCATTGTTCCCACTGTCGTGGTCGCCTTTCTCGTGCGATCGATGACGGGGAAGTTCGATGCGGTTCTGTTGATGCTCAGCGGTGCCGCGTCGCTGGTTCTTGCTATTGTGGCAACTGCTTCCGGAAAGGTCGACCAGACCGGCAGCATGATGACGCTCGAGATGGGCAAGGGTAGCTACCATTTCGGTGTCTTGCCACCTGTGTTCATCGTCGCCACGCTGACCGTCATGCGCGGCCTTTTCAAATTCATCCAGGAGTGAGCGATGCCTATCAACATCACCATGCCGGCCCTGTCGCCCACGATGGAAGAAGGCAATCTGTCAAAATGGCTGGTCAAGGAAGGTGACAAGGTTTCGCCGGGCGATGTCATTGCCGAGATCGAGACCGACAAGGCGACGATGGAAGTTGAAGCCGTCGATGAGGGCACTGTCGCCAAGCTGGTCGTGCCGGCCGGAACCGAAGGGGTCAAGGTCAACGCGCTGATCGCCGTGCTTGCCGCCGAAGGCGAAGATGCGGGCGCTGCCGCGAAAAGCGGTGGCGCACCGGCGAAAGCCGAGGCCAAGCAGGACAGGGCGCCAATCTCCCCACCCGTGGGGGAGATGTCGACGAAGTCGACAGAGGGGGGCGCTGTTCCTCCAGCAGCCAAGAGCGAGGCGCCCCCCTCTGGCCTGCCGGCCATCTCCCCCACAAGGGGGGAGATCAGCCAATCGGCCGAGCGCACCTTTGCGTCGCCGCTCGCGCGCCGCATCGCCAAGGAGGCGGGGGTCGATGTGTCGGCCGTGACCGGCACCGGTCCGCATGGCCGGGTGGTGAAGGCCGATGTCGACGCCGCGATCGCCGGTGGCGGCGCCAAGGCAGCACCGGCAGCCCAGGCTCCGGCTGGTGCGCCTTCCGCTGCGCCGGCAGTAAAGGCAATGTCGGACGATCAGGTGCTGAAGCTGTTCGAGCAAGGCTCTTACGAACTCGTCCCGCACGACAATATGCGCAAGACCATCGCGCGGCGCCTGGTCGAAGCCAAGACCACCATCCCGCATTTCTACCTGACGCTCGACTGCGAGCTCGACGCGCTGCTTTCGCTGCGCACGCAGCTCAATGCGGCGGCACCGGTGAAGAAGACCGACAAGGGTGAGGCGCCTGCCT
>NZ_SRTH01000295.1:0-209 GCF_004792065.1 Mesorhizobium sp. M8A.F.Ca.ET.165.01.1.1
TGTCGACACTGGCGACACCCACAGCGTCACCGCCGTCAATGGCTCGGCCGGCAATGTCGGTGCCAACCTCGTCGGCACGTACGGCACGCTGCATCTCAACAGCGACGGCACCTACACCTACACGCTCAACAATGGCCTGGCCTCGGTCCAGGCGTTGGCCGAAGGTGCCAGCGTCACCGACGTCTTCACCTACACCAACGCCGACAACC
>NZ_SRTH01000296.1:0-201 GCF_004792065.1 Mesorhizobium sp. M8A.F.Ca.ET.165.01.1.1
GCCTGGCCTCGGTGCAGCAGCTTGCCGAAGGCGCCACCGTCACCGACGTCTTCAGCTACACCAACTCGGACAACCACGGCGGCTCTTCGTCCGCCAACCTGACCATCACCATCACCGGCACCAATGACGCGCCGGTGGCGGTGGCCGATGCGGCGGCGGTGAAGGAAGACACCAACACGCTGGCCGATCCCAATCCGGTGA
>NZ_SRTH01000030.1:0-44021 GCF_004792065.1 Mesorhizobium sp. M8A.F.Ca.ET.165.01.1.1
CCGTTGGAACGCCAGATGGCGCGCGGAAACTTGCCCGCGATGCGCTCTAGATCGGCGAAGACGCGGTAGCGACGCTCGGCATGGAGCTGGTCGATCGCGTCCTCGAAGAACCGCTGGTAATTCATGTCCGAATTTCCTTATTTGCTCGCGGTTGCGCTGCGGGCATCAGCTACACCGAACTTGGCAAGGTTAGACGTAACCGTTTGCGGGAGCGGAAGACCTTGATTTATGTCAAAACCACGATTTGGAGGTGTCACCTCCTCAGTTCGATATGAACCGATGCAATGATCCGCTGCGCAGCACAGAACGCGTCACGCCGCCAAAGGTCCTCTCCAGTACCCGGCTATGACCGTAGCCACCGAGAACGATGAGATCGGCCGCAATATCCTGTCCGATCTGGAGGAGGATTTCCGCCGGTTCGGAGCGGCACGCATCCAAGATTTCGGATCGCGCCTTCACACCGTGGCGCGTCAGAAAGAGTTCGACATCCGCTGCATTTTCCCTGGGTCCAGTATTCCCATTGTCCACGGTGGCGATCACGACATCCCTGGCGGTGATCAGGAAAGGCATAGCGTCGACGACGGCACGTCGCGCTTCCCGCGTGTCATTCCACGCAATCAGGATGCTTTCGGCTCTTATCGGCGCAAGGGGTTCCGATGCCACGAGTATCGGACGGCCCGCCGCAAGGATGAGACTTGCCGGATCAAGCACACGATGACGGTCGACCACCAGATCGGCCGTCGGCGGGCCAGCGAGGATCAAGTCGGCGGCACGCGCATTGAGTGCAAGTTGGCGCGTGGGATTGCCTACCTCTCCGCGCCACGAGGCACGATTGCTGCCGTTGACGATGCTCAGGAATTCCTCCCTCAGGCAGTCGAGGCGACCTTCTATCTCCTCTACCTGGCGCCACAACGCCTTGGTCGCGGCCTGGTCATCAGTGCTGGTTGGGAGGACAAAATGCGGCTCGGCGGCGCAGAAGCCGATCAGGTCGGCCTCGATCCGTTGAGCAAGATCCCACGCCATCGCGATGCGTGGCGCTGCGATTGCGTCCACGTCCAGTTGAACCATGATCGTCTTGAAAGCCATCGCGTCATTCCATCTGCGGTTGACGCGACTTGGCCATCAAATAGAGGCAAGCACCTTGATGCGGGTCAAACGCAACGAGACCGGTTGGTGCCGGGGCGCTCGTACAGTCCGCAAGGTCAGAGGGTTGATCCTGATCAAGGACACGGCGACGAATGGCGTCAACGTTGCGCTGTGGAGATTATGTTCGCATGCCTCAGGATGGAGTAGTCGATAATGCACACTCAGCCCGAGCCATCCTCATTCGGCACACAATTGTTGCCGATTGCGGGAAATGGCCAGACGTTCTTCCTTGCTGCCGCGTCTCTTCAAGTCCACGCCTTCAAGGTGATGATGCGCTATAACGTCGAAACGCTGGCATTTCTGAAGCATCGTTGCGAACAGGACATCAAGCTGGCCGACGATCTCATCACCTGTCCGGAGTTCAATGACGCTTTCGACATCTTCTCTGCTTTTCTGCAGAATGCGACATCGCAATACGTCAGCGAAGCCGGCAAGGTCGCCGCACTGACCTCCAGGCTTGCTTCGGAAACGGCCAAACGGGTCCGCGAGGAAGCCAGAACCGCGATCGAGGACGCAGCGGCGAAGACAGTCGCGTAGATCGGCAATGCAGAGGTCGTCAGACATGAACAGCTTTTGTGGGCATCGTCGTCTGCCGGCTTCCGTCCTTGCACTGATGCTGCTCGGATATGTGCACCCAGCCCGTGCCGATAGCCTAACGGATCACGGGAAGGCGTTGGTGGAAGTCAATTGCGCCCGCTGCCACGCCATTGGAAAAACCGACAAGAGCAGTCATCCCGACGCCCCGGCGTTTCGCACCTTGTCAAAGCGCTATCCGATCACCGATCTCGAGGAAGCCCTCGCCGAGGGGATTTCGACGGGCCATCCGGACATGCCTGAGTGGATCGCCAGCCCCGACCAGATCGATGCAATAATCGCTTACATCAACACCTTGCAGAAACCGTGATCGGAGCTGCGGACGCAGCTGGCGACCAAGCCTGATACTCTCCTTGAGACTACAAGTGAGGAATGAGCGCAATCAGCCCGGTGAGGCGTCCTCACAGGGCTAAGACTCCAGCGTTGCCAGAATCGAGCCTGGTTCGATGACGGTATTCGCGGTGGCGACAATCGTCGCGCGGCCACCTACCGGCGCTACAATCTCGTGCAGCGCGTCTTCAACGCGAACTTCGGCTATTCGCTCGCCGGCCTTGATTGTGTCGCCGCTCGTAATGAACCAGCGCTCCAGGATGCCTTCCGGCAACATGCTGGAGGCCCACAGGGCTTCATCGGCCTTGATATAGTGCATCCCAATTCTCCCTATACCGTCTGATGATATGCGCTTGCGCAGCACGGTCCTTGATCCCGATCAATCGGCGTCCAGCGTCGCGATGGGCGCCGGATCAGGTATCAGCGCTGCGTTGGCAATCAATTGGGCTGCCCGCGCCATGCATGTGATTGGCACCGATGACGATATGGCGTCTGCCGCAGCAGCTATTAGCCAGATCAGCTCGACGCCCGGCAACGCGCATGCCTATTCGGCGATTCCAGAAAATGATGCAGATCAATGCGCAACGCACCGTTTGCGAAGATTTTGATGCGATGTGGAAACCAATCCTAAGCGCTCCGTTTGGTCGCGATCTCGAACTCGCCGTCTTCGACGAAGACGGCGAGCACGCGCTTGTGTTTGCCTGCAGAAGGGTGACGGAGGGTTGGAAGAATGCTGCCAGCGGTGCCCGTGTCGACATCCGGCCGACCCACTGGCGCGATTGGGACTTGGAGCGGGCCCAGGTCGGAATTCGCAAACCTCTTGAAAACTCTTCCTAGGGTCGGGATTCCACGATCAGCGCCATGCGCACAAGATGTGACAAGCTGCTTGCGCCCATTTTGCTCATGACATTGGCGCGATGGATCTCGACCGTGCGCGGGCTGATGCCCAGATCGTAGGCGATCGTCTTGTTAGGCAGACCCGAAACAAGTCCATCCAGCACCTGCCGCTCGCGCTCTGACAAGGCCGACAGACGCGTGCGGATATCCGCAGACTGGGGATGCGCCGCGTTTGCTTGGTTCCGATTGGCCAGCGCGGAGCGAATCGCTTCGATCAGCATTTCGTCGTCGAACGGCTTCTCGATGAAATCGGCAGCGCCTTCCTTCATTGCCTGAACGGCAAGCGCCACATCGGCATGGCCCGTCATGACAATGACGGGAATTGTATGCCCGCCCGCCCTGAGTTGCCGCAGGAACTCAATACCGTCTATGCCCGGCATGCGTACGTCGGTGACAATGCAGCCCTCGAGGTTGCCTTTTGCCGTCGAAAGAAATGCCGTGGCCGATTCGTGCAGGCGTACGGCGAAGTCCGCTGTGGCCAGAAGAAAACCGAGCGACTTGCGGACGTCGACATCGTCGTCGACCACGTGCACCAGATCACTGTCGGCCATTTGTGACCTCTTCCTTCTCTACGATGCGCAAGGTGAACCGGAAAGCGGTTCCGCCGGCCGGCGTTACCTCGGCCCATATATGGCCACCGTGCGATTCAACGATGGTACGGCAAATGGAAAGGCCAACACCCATGCCTTGCTTCTTGGTCGTTACGAACGGCTGGAAGAGCTGGGCCGAGACCTCCGGCGCGAGACCCGGACCTGTATCGATTACGCTTACCTCGGCCATCCCATCATCCCGGGCAACGGTTGTGACTTTCAATTCGCGTCGCGTCGCGTCCTGCATAGCCTCCACCGCGTTGCGCATCAGGTTGAGCAGAACCTGCTGAATCTGGATGCGATCGGTCAAGACCAGTTCGGCGGCAGGGTCAAGCTTGTAGCTGACAAGGAGATTTATCTCCCTTGCGCCGACCAGGGCCAGGGACGCGGCTTCCTCGATGAGAACCGGCAGTCGTTCGACCTGGCGCTCGCTTTCGCCCCTGGCCACAAAATCCCTCAGATGACGGATGACGTCGCCTGCTCGCAATGCCTGCTCAGCTGCCTTTTCGACAGCATCCCGAAGCATAGGCGCATTCTCGTCCTGGCTTTTCTCGAGCAGTCGACGACTGCCTTTGAGGTAGTTCGTGATCGCCGTCAGTGGCTGGTTGATCTCATGAGCAAGCGTCGAAGCCATTTCGCCGAGTGCTGTAAACCGCGCCATGTGCAGCAGTTCCTGCTGCTGCTCCTGGATTCTTGCTTCTGCCCGGTGGCGTTCGGTGAGGTCGCGGCAGAAGCCGGTAAAGAAACGTCCGGTTCCCGGATGCATCTCGCCGACGGAAAGCTCCATTGGGAATGTCGTGCCATCCTTGCGCGCGCCGGTAACGGTGCGGCCGAGTCCGATGATCCGGTGCTCTCCCGTCGTCAGATAGCGAAGCAGATAGGCATCATGCTCGTCGCGGTAGGGCGAGGGCATCAGCATTCTCACGTTTTGACCAATGACGTCGCTTGACTGATAGCCGAACAGCGTTTCGGCAGCGGTGCTGAAGGACTGGATCCGGCCCTGTTCGTCAATGACGACCATTGCGTCCGGAACTGTTGCCAGGATGGATCGCAAATGGTCCTCGCGCAGCCGAAGTGCGGCGTTTGCAAAGGAGAGTTCGCTGACATCCGTGCCTTCAATGAAGATCGCGGTGATACGGCCATCGTCAGCCTTGATCGGCTGATAGACAAAATCAAGGATGCGCTCTTCGACCGGGCCGTCGGCTGTGTTGCGAAGGCCAACCTTCACCCCGTAGCCCCTATAGGGCTCGCCGGTCGTGTAGACTTGGTCCAGATGGTCGAAAAACTCATATCCTTCGAGCTCGGGAAAGGCATCCTGCACGGACTTTCCGATCACTTGCCTGTTGCCGATCAATTGCTGGTAGGCGGCATTGGTCAGTTCGAAAACGTGACCTGGCTCGCGCATGAGCGCTATAAATCCCGGAGCCTGATCGAACATTCGCGACAGCAGTGATTTGAGTGTCGTCCCGCCGGGCGACAAACTGAGCGCTTCGTCTTTGATCACCTGAGGTTCCTGAGTTCGAGACGGTGCTACCGGGGCTAATTATCACTTCTCGCCGCTCACGCAAAACGGATCGAGCCGACGTTTTCGTGCGCAGGCGCAGTTGGCGATCTTTGACGCGCGTCAAGGCATTGGACGCTGGCGAATGCAATTCATCACGCATTCCATAGTTCAGCGAAAGGCGTCCGCAATGTCTTACAAGTCAATCATCGTCAACCTCGCCATCGATGCGCCTCCTGCACCTATTGTAAAGGTGGGGGTCGAACTCGCGGAACGGTTCGGAGCCCGTCTTATCGGCTTGGCGGCAGCCGATGTTCCGCCCTTGGTCGCGACCGGCCAAGGCATGGTCTACGAAGGCGAGATCATGCAGATCCAGCGAACAGAAATCGAAAAGCGGCTTGCCGAACTGCGTGCCGAGTTCGAGAGGCTGGTTCCTGCTTCGATCTTTAGCGAATGGGGCCAAGCCGTTTGCAGCCCGACCCGGTTCCTCAGCGTTTCGGCCAGAGCAGCCGACCTTATCGTTACCGGCCAGGCAGGAGACAATGTGTTTCGCGCCGTGGATGTCGGCAGTCTGACACTGGGCGCCGGGCGTCCGGTTCTGGTCGCCGCAACCAACGTCGAGCACGTCCTTGCAAAAACTGTTCTCGTAGCGTGGAAGGACACTAGGGAGGCTCGGCGAGCGATGACTGACGCATTGCCTTTCCTGGCCAAAGCCAGCGAAGTCGTGATTGCCACGATCGACACCGAGCGCGACGAAAGCATTCGCGACAGCCTCGCCGATGTCGCGGTCTTTCTCGAGCACCATGGCATCAAGGCGCGAACCGAGCTGATCGCCGGTAAGGCTGATGGCGACCGGTTGCTGACATTCGCACGCTCGATCCATGCGGATCTCATCGTCTCGGGCGCCTATGGCCATAGCCGCTTGCGGGAATGGGCGTTCGGCGGCGTCACCCGCACGCTGATCGAAGAGAGCGGCATCAACCGCTTCATGTCGTATTGATGATAGGCGAAGCTGGCCAGCAATCCGTCTCGCCAGAGGACGGTGCCTATTGGTCGATCGAGACCAATGACCTCTTGTTAGGTCTTGAGACCTCAGTCTCGGGGCTTGCTTCGTCCGAAGCGGCATCGAGGCTCGCAAAATTCGGCCGAAACACACCCGCGTCGACGTCAGGCGCGTCGGCCCTGGCAGTGTTTGCCCGCCAGTTCCGCAGCCCGCTGGTCCTGATCCTCATTTTCGCGGCCTGCGTATCAGCCTTCGTCGGGGAGGGCCAGGAGGCTGCGATCATCGGCGCGATCGTGCTGGCAAGCTGCGTCCTGAGCTTCACCCAAGAGTACGGTGCGTCGCTGGCGACCGAAGCACTGAAACAGCGCATTTCGCGCAAGGCTATTGTGTTGCGCGACGGCGCCGAGTGCTCGGTCGCCGCCGAAGATATCGTGCCGGGCGACGTGATCCGGCTTTCGGCCGGAAACCTCATTCCCGCGGACGGTATCATTCTGGACGCGCGCGATTTCAATGTCAGCGAGGCTGTACTGACCGGCGAAACCTTTCCCGTCGTGAAGGCACCGGGGCGGTCGGCGCCCGAGGCCTCCATAGCACAGCGCAGCAATGCCGTTTTCACGGGCACGTCGGTCCGCAGCGGCACTGCAACCGTGCTTGCGGCAGCGACCGGCGCCAGCACTGAATTCGCATCGATCGCCGCCGCCCTGGAGCGACAAATCCCCGAAACAGGGTTTGCCCGGGGTATCAGGCTGTTTGGCTATCTGATGACCGAGATCATGCTGGCAATCGTCATCCTGGTGTTCTTCGCCAATCTGCTGCTGCATCGACCGCTGATTGAATCGCTGCTGTTTTCGCTGGCACTGGCGGTTGGCCTTACGCCCGAACTTCTCCCGGCCATCATCAGCGTGACGCTGGCTCGAGGGGCTCGCGCGATGGCAGCCAATGGCGTCATCGTGCGCCGTCTCGATGCCATCGAGAATCTGGGCAGCATGGATTTGCTGTGCACCGACAAGACGGGGACGCTGACGGAAGGCGTTATCCACCTGGATGGATGGCTCGATGTCGACGGCAATCCGTCAACCGATATCCTGCTCTGGGCACGTCTCAACGCGACCCTGCAGACCGGACTGAAGAACCCGCTGGACGAAGCAATCGCCGGTGCGCCGGGCGAAGGCGCATTATTGGCGGCCTTCACGAAAGTCGACGAAATCCCCTATGATTTCATTCGCAAGCGGCTATCCGTTGTGGTCCGGACCAAGGACGCCCAGAACCTTCTGATTACCAAAGGTGCCGTACAAAATGTCCTCGAAACCTGCAGCTTCGCCCGAGCAGCCACCGGGCTGGAACCCCTCGATGAAACGCACCGTGCGGCAATCGACGAAAAATTCCGGCGCTGGAGCGCGGACGGCTACCGCGTTCTGGGCCTGGCAATCCGTCAGTTCGAGAGCCAGAAAACGTTCAGCAGGAAAGACGAGATCGATCTCGCCTTCGCTGGCTTCCTGCTTTTCCTCGACCCTCCAAAGAAGGGCGTCAAGGAGACGCTTGCCGAACTCGCCCACCGCGGCATCGCGGTAAAGGTCATTTCTGGCGACAACCGTTACGTTGCCGCGCATCTCGCCCAGGCGATCGGCTTGCGCGCCGACAGGATCATGACCGGCGAGGAGCTTTCGAAATTGACGAAGAGCGCGCTCTTCGCGGGCGTGCAGCACACCGACCTCTTCGTCGAGATCGACCCCAACCAGAAGGAGCGCATCGTTCAGGCCTTGCGGAGCAGGAGCCATGTCGTTGGTTACCTTGGCGACGGCATCAATGATGCGCCTGCCCTTCATGAGGCAGACATAGGCATCTCGGTCGACACCGCTGTCGATGTCGCGCGCGAGGCGGCCGATATCATCCTTCTCAAGCAGGACCTCGGCGTATTGGTGCGCGGCGTCGACGATGGCCGCAAGACCTTCGCGAATACGATGAAGTACATTTCAATCACCACCAGCGCCAATTTCGGCAACATGATCAGCATGGCTGTCGCCTCGCTGTTCCTGCCTTTCCTTCCGCTTCTTGCCAAGCAGATCCTGCTCAACAATTTCCTCTCTGACGTTCCTTCACTCGCCATTGCAAGCGACAACGTCGATCCCGACCGACTGCGCCGGCCTCGCCACTGGGATATCCGTTTTGTGCGGCGGTTCATGATCAGCTTTGGCCTGGTCAGTTCGCTGTTCGACTTCGCGACCTTCGTTTTCCTTCTGGTTTTTGCGCACGCCACGGAGGCCGCATTCCAGACCGCCTGGTTTGTCGAGTCGTTGCTGACGGAGCTTGCCATCGTGCTCATCGTGCGCACGCACAGGGCTTTCTGGGCGAGCCGTCCAAGCCCGTTGCTTGCCTGGCTTACATTGGCCGTCGGGATTATGGCGATCATGATCCCCTATCTGCCGTTTGCAGCCTGGTTCGGCTTCGTGCCCTTGCCTCTGCCCGTACTTGTCGCGCTTGTCGCGATTACCGCACTCTACCTATGCGCCTCGGAGGCGACCAAGCGCTGGTTCTTCGGACAAGAGAGCCGGGCCCGCAAGAAGTTGCTTGCCGGTCAGCGGTCCTTTCTCGATCGCCTTGTGGCCAAGGTTTAGCGCCATGCTCCCTGTTTGAGGCTCAGGGATCGGCAACGATACCGCCTGTTGATCGAGATCAACGCCGCTTGCCGCCAACATGCCATGATGGCCAGCAGGCAGGAGTGATTACCATGACCTTTCTCGATTACCTGATTTCAGTTGATGCCAGAACCACCTTGATGGATCGCATGATGCGGAAGCTCGGCGTCGACAGACAGTTGAAAGTCGTAGCCGACCATGCCGCCGTCACCAGCAGGGCAGTGGATCGCTGCCGTTCCTGCGGACATCAGGATGAATGCTCGGTCTGGCTCGACGAACATCAGCAAGCCAATAACCCGCCAGACTATTGCCGCAACGGCGACCTGATCGCTCGACTGCAGCATGCGGCCGGCCAACGCTAGTCATTCGAGTACTCAGCCTGGACGATGTCGTGCTGTCCGTGTTTTGACAGAGTCAACGCAAACCGAGTCTTGCAGTTGACAGGTTTGCATTCCACGGGACCAGGCAGTTGGACACCCTATTTTTTCTGGAAGCATTCCTGCTCTTTGTCGCACCAGGGCCAACCAACGCTCTTTTGCTGACAGGGTCGGTCAAGCGGGAGAAAGCGGTCAAGCTCTTGGCCGCTCAGGCATGCGGATACGGGATCGCATCCGCGTGCTGGTTTTCACTGCGTCCCTTCATGTCGCCTGACGCCATTCAAATACTCAGGCTGGTAGCGGCCGGGTGGCTCGTCATTCTTGGCCTGCGTCTGACGGCAAGCGCCCGGATCAACGCTGCCAAAAGCGGCGACGCCATTTCTGTTGCGGTGACCAGTGCTCTCAATCCGAAGGCCTTCATCTATTGCCTGTCTATCGTGCCGATGAACATCGAACCGCGCGAACTGGGGATCTTCTGGATTGCGCTTCTGGTGATGACAGCTGCCAGCGGATCGGTGTGGCTTTTGCTGGGGCGGCGCTTCTGCGGAGGCAAAACACTGGCAGAAAAAGTTGCGGGCGCGGCGCTTATTGGCTTTGCCCTGTTACTCCTTCGACCATTGATACCCCTGGTCGCGCCCTAAGCATGGCGAAGCCTTGGGCAAGGACCAGCAACGCAGAGAGGCAGTGGTGCCTCGCTGCGGATCAATGTCTACTCCGCTACGAAACAAGGATGACCGACACGGGATCGGCGCAGAAGAGATTGTCCTTGACAGCATTGACGCCGGCGACGTTTTCGGCGGCGACTGTCGCTGCCTGGCGCTCGCGTTCGTCGAAGATGGCGCCGCTCAGTGTCACCACACCCTTGTCCACCGTCACGTTGATCAAATCGTTGCCGGCCCATCTCTGCCTCGCAAGCTCGGTAGCGATGTTCTGCCGAATCTGTTCGTCATCGATGACCGTAGCGGCTCCATCCGGAAGGACGCCGAGCAATGCCCGCAGAAGATCAGAGCGGGTGATGATGCCAACGACTTTCCCAGCTTCGACGACCGGAATGCGTTTGACATGGTGACGCGTCATGAGCTCGACGACTTTCGCGAGTGATGCTGCAGGGGATGCCGTCACGACATCTTGCGACATCACCTCTTCAACCCGTCGACCATTGGCGCGGACATATTCGTCGGCGGCCTTTCCGGGGCTGACGAGAAACTCCAGCCAGCGCGAGCGCTTGCGCTCCGTGCCCAGTTCCCCGCGTCGCAGGAAATCGCCCTCGCTGACGATCCCCACCAGCCTGCCGTCGTTGCGAATGACGGGGAGGCCGCTGACCTTTTTGGAGAGCATCAACCCGGCAGCCTCGGCGATCGATGCGGACGGGTCTATGCCGACGACTGGCCTGCTCATTATGGCTTCGGCTTGCATGGTCGTTCTCCGGAGTTTTTCCAACCTCCGGCTTCTTAGATTGCACATGCACGAAGCGCCTTGATCTGAATCATTTTTCGGTCGAGGCAAATGGTCATCCAAAATTGCAACCTTGAATGACTGGGCGCGAACCGGTCAACCAGCGACCGCGGTCTTGGCGACGTTGACACCAAGTTCGTAGACAAGCAGCCCACCATAGTAGGCTGTCGCAGTGACCAGGAATGCACCGCAAATTTCAATCAAAGGAATGGCGATCGTTACAGCCCGCATGTCACGGTTCCGCATCCAAAGCGCGAACCGCACAAGTCCCCAGACCAGGAAGGCAAAGGCAGTGATACCTCCCAGGCTTTCGTGGATCTCCGCGATATCGCTGCTGAAGCCGGCCGCTTCGGCATGATCCAGGGCAAGACCTCCAAAGAACCAGGTCCCAATGGCGAACACTCCGGCAGACAGGGCTACGAAAGTAGAGATCGTACCGGCGCCAGATCTCTTGGTAACGGCGCTGCCGCCAACCAGCGCCACAAGGTCGATAGCCACAAGCATGTAGATCAGAACAATAGGGAAATGAACAAGAATTGGGTGGATATGTTGAATAGGGATCACGAAAACTCTCCAGAAATTGGCAAGGAGCTTGGATAATTTGCCGACTTTGCAGCGAGCCTTGGCCCACGACATTGGCAACCGTCATATGCGGTGGCGGCCACGCGCCGTGGGAGACCTAGTCGTTTTCGTCGGCCTCATCGCCTTGTTGGTCGTCACACGCATCGTCGCCACCCTTGATGGCTTTCGGGGTGGAGGCGTCCTGCATCGGGATGGCCTGCAGATCGATCGGACCGGATGGGACAACAGACGATGACGCCCCACATGATCCTTCGTCCGATTCAGCGGCCGCCGGCAGCGCGAAGATCGTGAGGCTTGCAAGTGCTGCAAGGACAAGCATGGAATTGCGCATGGTCTCGTATCCTTCTTGGCGCGGCCATGATTGGACGCGATGATGCCCTGATATGGTCCCCTTGCTTGCTGTGGGCTGAGGATAACTGACAGCAAATTGAAAGCTGCAACGTGCGACATGCCTTGCCGATGAAAAGACAATGGAAGCGTTTGGCGGTGCTGGTTCTCGCGGGACTTGTCTTGGCCATGCCTCTCGCTGCCCGTGCCGACGAGGACGATGACGGCGACCATGACCGGGCGCGGGATTTGTACGAACGCGGCGAAATCAAGGGCCTTGCCAATATACTGGACGTTGTCCGCACCAAAGCTCCCGGCGATGTTGTTGCGGTCGATCTCATCCGCAAGGCCGACAGATGGGTCTACCGTTTTCAGGTCGTGGGTGCCGATGGCCGGCGAAAGACCGTCGACGTCGACGCCGGTGCCGGTGTCATCATGCGCGATGGGGAGGGTGACTGATGAAGATCCTCCTGGCCGAAGACGAGCCCCGTATCGCTGCCGATATCGCGACCGCCCTCAAAGCATCGGGAATGGCGGTCGATATCGTAAAGGATGGTGAAGCTGCCTGGTTCGCAGGCGATGTCGAGAATTATGACGCCGCGATTCTGGATCTCGGCTTGCCCAAGCTCGATGGTCTTACGGTCTTGAAACGTTGGCGGGCGAATGCGCGCAGGTTCCCGGTTCTCATCCTGACCGCAAGAGGCATGTGGACCGAACGCGTCGACGGCATCAATTCCGGTGCCGACGACTATCTTCCCAAACCTTTTGAAATGGAAGAACTGCTCGCCCGGTTACGGGCAATCCTGCGTCGCTCGGCCGGGCAGGCGGCACCCGTGTTGAGGTCCGGGCCGTTGCTCTTGGACACACGCCAGATGCGCATTTCGCTTCGCGGCATTCCCGTTGCGCTTTCGCCGCTGGAATACCGGCTCCTGGCGTTTCTGATGCACCACGCCGGCCGGGTGGTGGCGCCGACCGAACTTGCCGAGCATTTGTACGATTCAGGCAACGACCGCGATCCGAACACGATCGAGGTGATCGTCGCGCGCCTGCGTCGCAAGCTCGGGAGCGACGTCATCGAAACGAGGCGCGGATTCGGGTATCTGATGCCCGACGATTCCCGCTGATGGGCAACTCGATCCGGTTCAGGCTCTGGTTGGCGGCAACGATCTCGATCCTGGTTGCTCTTGCCATCGCCGGCGTTGGATTGCGCTATCTGTTCGAACTTAACGTCGAGCGGCGCGTTGTCAGCGAGCTGACAGTCGACCTGAACGATCTTATTGGCGCGACCAATTTTGCCGCCGATGGCCGTCTTTCGGTCCAGGCGACCTTGGCCGACCCACGTTTCTCCATTCCCTTTTCCGGCCACTACTGGCAGGTGCAGGATACCGGATCCGGCAACCTTGTCCGCTCGCGTTCACTATGGGACGCGACGCTTGCCTTGCCTGATCGCGCAACCAACGGCGAATTCAGGGAGATCAAGGAATTCAAGGGGCCACAAGGGGAGCTCACCATCGCCGTCGAGCGCACGATCATCGACGCCAGTGGGCGATCGTTTCGCGCCGTCGTGGCGGAAGACCATCAAACGGTGAAGGAATCCATCGATGGGTATGTCCGCGACCTTGCGCCAGCCCTTGTTCTGCTCGCCATTGCCCTCATGGCCGCCTTCTTCATCCAGATCACCGTCGGTCTTGCGCCTCTGGAGACCTTGCGGGTTTCGGTCAGAAACGTGATTGCGCAGCGATCAGCACGGCTCGATGTGGTGGCGCCGAGCGAGGTGCAGCCGCTCGCGGACGAAATCAATCGTCTTCTCGATGCCCAGGAGAAGGCGCTTGCGCGAGCCCGCTCGCGCGCCACCGATTTGGCGCATGGCCTCAAGACACCGCTGCAAGTGCTGTCGGCCGACATCCGGGCCTTGCGCAAGAAAGGCGAGACGGTTCTGGCTGACGAGATTGAAAAGAGCGCCGGAGCGATCCGGCGCCATGTCGAGCGGGAGCTCGCGCGAGCGCGCCTCGCCCCCGGCGTTTCCGGCAAGGCATCCTGCCTTGTGTCGGACGTCGCGGCTGGCGTCATTGCCGTCGTCAAACGGACACCAAGCGGCAAGCAGCTTTCTTTCAAGCTGGATATCGCCGAAGATTTGACGGCCCCAATCGACGAAGGCGACTTGTCAGAAGTTCTCGGCAATCTGGTCGAGAATGCCGCGCGCTATGCAAAATCGTCAGTCCGTGTCGGTGCATCCACTGCCTGGGACGAGGTGACCGTCAGTGTTGCTGATGATGGCCCAGGTATACCGGATGCCGATCGGGAGTCCGCGATGTCACGTGGTGTCCAGCTCGACAGCAAGGGAGGCAGCAGCGGTCTTGGCCTGGCCATCGTTTCCGACATCGTCGAAGCCTATGGCGGACGCCTTGCCATGGCTAACGCCGATCCGGGCCTTGTGGTGACCATTTCCTTGCCGCGACACAGTTGAGCCTGCTTCAGGCAAAACCCGGGAAATAGTCGACCTTTATCTTCGAGCGGCGAACGCCCATGGCCAGCAGTTTCTGGCGCAGCGCCTTGACCATCGCTTGCGGGCCGGAAATGTAGAAAGTGCGCTCGAGGTAGTCGGGTATGGCCAGACGGATCAGGCGCTCGTCGATATATCCGGGATATTGCCCGCGCTCGCCACCGTGCGCCACAGCGTGGATCGTCTTGATGCCAAGCTCCTGCCTGGCCGCGCCAAGCACGTCGCGATAAGCGATGTCCTGCTGTCTCTCTGTTGCGTAGAGGATGACGATCGGTCGCCACTCCTTGCGGTCGATGAGATATTGCAGCATCGAGCGGAACGGCGTGATGCCGATGCCTCCGGCCAGGAACGCGATCTTGGTTTCACGCCGGGCGGGCAGCGTGAAATTGCCGGCCAGTTGCGCGGCATGGATCGTGCTGCCTGGCTTCATGGTCATCAGCTCGCGCTTGAAGGCACTTGATTGCGGATAGAACTTGACGCCGAGGCGGACTGTTTCCTCCGTCGGCGCCGAGGCGACTGTGAAATAGCGGCGGTTGCCGCGATTGTCGGCACGATCGAGGCCAAGCGTCCATTCGAGGTACTGGCCGGCCTCGAATGCGAGCTTGCGTGGCGACCGGAAGACGAAGTCAAAACTGTCGACGGCCGATTGCTCAATGCGTTCCAAGGTCAGCACGAAGCGTGCCTTGGGGCCAGCCGCATAGGCAAACACGTTGCCGGCAAGCAGCGCCAGTTCCGGCGTGAAATAGAACGAGCCGATATGGATGTTGGGAGCAAACAGAAAGCCGACAATGGCGGCAAAGGCGATACGCGGCCAACGCATCGTCGGCGCGGTCAGCGGCTCGGTCAGCATCACGAAGGCAAAGAACAGCAACGGCGATGAACCCAGTGTCTCTGCAAGCGCGGTCCAGTATTGCGATGGGTCCGTGGTTGCCAGAATGGTCGCCAGCGCCACGACAACGAAGGTCGAGACAAGGTCAAGCCGGCGCAGTTTCCGGACAATGAGCATGCCGCCGACGAGCACGATCGGAAGCAATGGCAGATTGCCGCCCACCCACCAGGTGGCTGGCTGGTCGAGCAGCAGCGCGGACAGCGCCACGCCCAGCGCAGCCGGGTTGAAAAGGTGCTTCCGGCCGATGGCGAGAATGAATTTGGATGAAATCGCCCAGACGGATGTGAATACCACTGCCGCAATCCCCATGATGTCCGTGACCGCAACCGGATCGAGGATAAGCGTCAGGATGAGCGCGGTGATGTAGACGGACTCGTTGTTGGCCGGAACTGCGAAGACATGCGCAAAAACCTTGTTGGTGATCCAGCAGGCGGCCAGCGCAAGCGTTGTGGTGAAGGCAAGCGCAATCGGATCGTGTGGCACCAGCTTGACGAAGCCGAGCACGAACGCTGCGCCGACCAGCGTCATCAGATAGTAGAGGACCAGCCTGTACATGGTCAGGTGATCGAGAAATCGGTCGATGGTCTTGATCATGGCAGGCAAAGGGCTCCGAACCCGGTTGTCGGCGTGGCGCGGCCATTGGCGTCGACGAGATAGCCTTCCAGGCCAGGCGTCTGCTCGATGAAGAGAATGCCGTCACGTCCCATGGCGAAGGCCGCGGTGGCGAAACGATCGGCTTCGAGCACATCGGCGCCGATCACGGTCAGGCTGACGATGTCCTGTATCTGACTGCCAATTCCATGCGGATTGTAGATGTGTTGACCGCGGACATAGGTGCCGGAGGTTGCGACGCCGCGACCGCGGGGATAGACGATCTTTATGATCTCGTCCGCATTGAAGGGATTGCGGATGCCGACGCTCCAGTCATGGCCCGATGCATTCTTGCCGCAGGACTGGATATCGCCTCCCGCCTCGATGAAGAAATCGCTGATGCCGGCTCGCTGAACAATCTCCGCTGCATTGCGAATGGCCCAGCCCTTCACGATGCCGGAAGGATCGAGCGACCCGTCGGGCTTGCGAATATCGAAGTATCCGTCCGTCTCGTCTTTCGTCTGTCGGGCGAGAGCGAACACTTCCATCATCTCGCCGCTCCAGTCGACGACCGGAACGTCGCCTCGGTTGATGGCCGTGATTTCACTGTCGGCCCGGTAGGTGCTGAAGCGCCGGTCGATGTGCTCGAAATAGCCGAAGACGGCTTCGATCAGTTCAGCATTCGACGCGCCGCCGAGGTCGACGGCAATGGGCATGCCCATCAAAATTCGCGTGTCGCGCATGGACCTACGACGACGCTTTCTTCAGCGCGCCGCGCAGCGACTGGATGAAAGCCCTGCTGGTTAGCGTCGCGCCCGAAATAATATCGACATCGGCGCTCTGGGCGCTGATCGCTTCGTCGCGCAGCATGGGGAGCGCCTGCCTGTTGATGTTGACGGAGGTGCGGCGGTCGGAGGGATATTTCAGCACTTTCAGCGCCGTCAGTTGCCCGCCCTGTACGAGGGCCTGAATCTGGATGATGCCGTAATAGGCATCGGCCGTCGGGCCGGTGTAGACGCCGTCGGCATAGCTCTTTGCGGCGAGCTTCATGCCCACCCGGACGACCCGTGCTGGTGCATCCGGATATGCCGGCCTCGGCTGCGGGACTGGTATGTAGACGGCGGGCGTAACGGCGAAGGAAGGCGCTGACGAGGCAGGATCGGCGACAGACGGCGCCACTGGCGTTGGGGACGGTTGTGGCGCCACCGGAACCACTGTCGGCTTGACTGGATCATTGGGGCGTTCGGCAGGCGTTCCTATGCCAGCTGTCGTTTCCCCGGAAATCGGGAACCTTGTTCTAAACCGGAGATCGAGGGGCGCCGGCGAGGTGCGAAGCAGCTGCAAAGCCGCAGCGGATGCGGGTTCTTTTGGCTGCACGGAAGGCGCTTCGGCTGCGTCGGCCGGCAGCGCCTCGCCGAGCATATCGTTTGCCGAATCCTTGCCGGCCTGATCCCAGACATAAACGCCCGAGGCGGCGATCACCAAAAGTGACAGGGCAATCTCTTTCATCGGAATTGTGCTTCCACATTGAACCTTGCAAACGCGACCCGTCTGGTCCGCTTCGGAGGCAATATCCCACCACCAAGCTGACAACTGGCTGTCAGCCGAGGTCGAACTGCGAGGGGACAGTGAAAGCTCTAGGGGGACGGTAGATTGGCTTGTCCTAGATCAAGATTGCCGCATGAGCGGCGATGTAGGAAGGTTCTCTCAAACCAGGTAAACTGCCTATGATTGTTGCCAACAAGCCAGCCGGATACACCGGAACCCAGATATTGCTGCATTGGACAATTGCGGCGCTGGTCAGGATGCTGCGACCTGAACGGCGGGGCGCCGTGATATCATGAGCCGGCTGCACAATGAAAACCATCTTGTATCCCGCGTCGGCTGGTTGCGCGCTGCCGTGCTCGGCGCCAATGACGGCATCGTGTCGACGGCAAGCCTGATCGTTGGCGTGGCGGCAGCCGATGCCGCGGCCTCCAATGTTCTGGTGGCCGGCGTCGCCGGACTGGTCGCCGGTGCGATGTCGATGGCGGCAGGCGAGTATGTCTCGGTCAGTTCGCAGTCCGACACCGAACGAGCCGACCTTGCGCGTGAGAGAGAGGAATTGGCGACACAACCAGATTTCGAGCGGCAGGAACTTGCAGAGATCTATGTCAGACGAGGCGTCGAGCCGACCCTTGCCTCGCAGGTCGCCGACCAATTGATGGCGAAGGATGGGCTCGGCGCCCACGCTCGCGACGAACTCGGCATCTCCGAAGTCACCACGGCCAGACCAATCCAGGCCGCGCTGACCTCGGCGGCAGCATTTTCGGTTGGCGCGGCCATGCCTTTGGCGATGGTGCTTGTTTCGCCGGCCGCCTGGCTTGCCGCAACGGTGTCTGTTGCCTCACTCCTGTTCCTGGCGGTCCTGGGCGCCATCGGAGCCAAAGCCGGCGGAGCCAATGTGCTGAAAGCAACGATTCGCGTCACCTTTTGGGGCGCGGCGGCAATGGCGCTGACCGCCGGTATCGGCGCGCTCGTCGGCACTGCCATATGACGGCGCGGCAGCCATATCCGCTCCGATGGCTGCGAGTACTTTTTCGTCACGCAAGATAGTATTGCCTCAAGACGTTTCAGCGCTGGTTCCATGAAGTTGCGAAAGCGCAACGAAGCCGTCCCCTGAGCGAACTATGACGAGGGCTTCGCAAATCGCGGAGGACTGCGTCGTGAAGAAACCCAAGTCTATCACTCCCAATACGGTGGTTGACGAGATGATGAGGAAATGGCCGGCAAGCGTGGCCGTGCTGCTCAGCTACAGGATGCTTTGTGTCGGCTGTCCGATCGGCACGTTCCACACCGTGGCCGAGGCGTGCCATGAGCACTGCGTGGATGAGGCGCGTTTCCTGGCCGATCTGGACGCGACTATCCGGGGCGAACGGTGATCGTCAGTGTTTGCCCGGGTTCTCGGCGAGAACCACAAGGCGATGGGCATCCTTGACCGTGACTTTCTGGCGGCCGCTGGCGATTATTCCGATGTCTTCCCACCTGCTGAGCACCCGGCTGACGGTGTGCAGCGTCGTGCCTGTCATCTCGGCGATGTCCTGTCTCGAAATCGGGAAGTCGATTTCGATACCGCTTTCGGTCTTTCGGCCGGTCTGGTTTGCCAGCCGCAACAAGGCATGCGCGATCCTTTGCTCGACCTGTTCGGTCGACATCTCCACCACCCGCGTCTGGGTCTCCTGCAGCCGGGTACCGACGGTTCTGTAGGTGGTTGCCCCAAATGCCGGGAATCGTCGCGCCATCTCCGCCCACAGAGCGTTGGGCCACGTCAGTACCACGCAGTCGACGGCCGCGAGGGCGCTGGCGGGATAGGTCGTTCGGCCGAGCGCCGCGGCGACACCAAAGATTTCGCCTTCACTGATGTATCTGGCAATGACCTGTTGTCCGTCCGGCGTAGTGCGAACGACGCGGATATGGCCAGAAATCAGCACAAAAAACGAATGAGCCTCTGTCTCCTGCTCGAAGATCGCGGATTCCTTGGCATAGCGTGACGACCGTGCGCTTCGCAGGATTTCGCTTTGTTCTTCCGCAGTCATCCCCTGGAAGAGCGGCAGCTGCGATATCAGAGATCGGTCCAGAGCAGCCAAACGTATCTCCTCACGACCCCAAGACACCGCGCCAGGACGCGCCAACCATTCTTATCGCGAGTTTGCGCCAGCGCAAATTGTTCGCGGGGGCATCAGGCTAAATGAGAGGGAACGGCGCAACGCCGCGAACATGAGACAAAGGACAATTCGATGAAACGCACTATCTTCGCCGCCGCAATCTCCCTTCTCGCGCTCGCTGGCGGCGCAAGCGCCGAAGAGCACGTCGTGCAGATGCTCAACAAGGGCGAAAAGGGCGCAATGGTTTTCCAGCCGGCTTTCGTCAAGGCCGCACCCGGCGACACCGTCAAGTTCGTGCCGACCGACAAGAGCCACGACGCCGAGTCGATCAAGGGCATGATCCCGGATGGCGCCGAGCCTTTCAAGGGCAAGCCCAGTGAGGAAATCACCGTCACGCTGACCAAGGAGGGTGTCTATGGCGTCAAATGCGCGCCCCACTACGGCATGGGCATGGTCGCGATGATCGTCGTCGGCAAGCCGGTCAATCTCGATACCGCGAAAGCGGTCAAGCATCCTGGCAAGGCAAAGACGGTGTTCGCGGATCTGTTCACCCAGATTCCCGCCAACTGATCGGCATGAGATAGCCTGCCTGCCACAAACGGGCAGGCATGGGCCGGACGGACCGAGGGCGGCGGTTCATCCGGCCCTGTTCATTTCAGGATGTAGGTCATGGCAATTCCACGTCTGCGGGACTATTCCGGTCCGGCTTTTCTCTCCTATGGGTTCAGACCCTTCTTCTTTCTCGGGTCGCTTTATGCGGGGCTCTCCATTCTGCTCTGGCTGCCGATGTATGCGGGCGGCCTCGAAGCCCATAGTGTGTTTGTTCCGGTCGACTGGCATGTCCACGAGATGCTGTTCGGCTATCTGCCGGCGATCGTGACCGGGTTTCTGCTGACAGCCATCCCCAACTGGACCGGCCGGCTTCCCGTGCAAGGACTGCCGCTGCTGGCGCTGGTCGTCCTATGGCTTGCCGGCCGCGCCGCTGTCTTCTTCTCGGCAGACATTGGCTGGGAAGCAGCAGCTATGGTCGATGGCTCATTTCTGCTTGCGGTGGCTGCCGCGGCAGCCCGCGAAATCGTCGCGGGACGCAACTGGCGAAACCTCAAGGTGCTGCTGCCGCTCGTCGTGCTGGCGTCCGCGAACGGCGCGTTCCACATCGAGGCCCATGTTGAGGGCGTGTCGGACATCAGCCGAAGACTCGGCATGGCTGCGGCGATCCTGCTCATCTCGCTGATCGGCGGGCGAATTATTCCGAGCTTCACACGCAACTGGCTCGTGCGCGAAAATCCCGGCAGGCTGCCGGCGCCATTTGACCGATTCGACATCGCTTCGATAGCCATCTCGGCCATCGCATTGGCAACATGGACGTTCGCCCCCGACAGCGCCACCTCAGGAACGCTCATGGCCATTGCCGCAACCTGCCAGGCGTGGCGTTTGTCGCGCTGGGCTGGCGAGCGCACCTTGCCGGATCCGCTGGTGCTCATGCTCCATCTTGCATACGCCTTTGTGCCGATCGGTCTCGCCTTGGTTTCGGCGGCGATTTTCTTTCCTGTTATCGTGCCGGCCGCTGCAGGGCTCCACGCGCTTGGAACTGGTGCGGTCGGCGCCATGACGCTTGCTGTCATGACCCGCGCGACGCTCGGGCACACCGGCCGAGAGCTGAAGGCTGGAAAGGGCGCCTTGTTTATCTTCGTAGCCATCCTTCTCGCGGGATTATTGAGAATTCTGGCCGCCTTCGTCCCCTATGGCGCGGTAATCGACATGGCGGGCGTCGCATGGGTCGCGGCATTTGCCGGCTTCATCCTGGTCTACGGGATGGCATTGATGACGCCCAAGGCGCGGTGAGGCGGCAGAGCAGGCGACCCCCAAGACGAGAACGGAGCGGAGCTATTCCTGATTTTGTCAGCCGAAGCTGAGGTGGGCGAGGATACGGCCCACCCACCCCCGATGGTCCAAGACCAACCTGAACCCCAGATTGTCGGGAGGCAAACCAACGGCGCAACCTCCGCTTTTCCCGTCGCTGACGAAATTCGACATATAGGCTCTGTGCAGGCCTTCCAGGACGTGAACCCCGCAATTGTTGACCGAGCTCGCAACATCGCTGCCGTCTTCGGCGAGCGTCGTGCGGACATAGCAGGTTGAAGTCCACTCCCAGACGTTGCCGGAAAAGTCGGCAAGACCGCGCGAATTCAGTCCGAAAGAGCCGCGGCTCCTGGGCAACGGGTCCGGTTTGCGATTGAGTTCGACCTCCGCCTGATAGCTGGTCAGCCAACGCCTGGCGGGGTTGTTGGCATCGTTTTCGACACCCTCGAATTCGCCAGCGAACCGCTCGGCTGCCGCAAGGGCCCATTCTTCGTCGGATGGCAACCGCCACTGACTGCCGGTTGCCTCAGTATACCACCGGGCGTAGGCAACGGCGTCGAGGTAACTCACGCCGGTTGCGGGTGCGTCACGCGGGACTGAGCGGGTTTCCTCCGCCGGCCGACAGGCGCCGGCCGACACACAAGCTGCGTAATCGGCCGCGCTGACTTGGTACGCCATGATCTCCAGGGGGCCTTCCAGGTGCCGCTCAACCTTGGGATTGGCCTGAGGGCGTCCGTCCTTAAGATACTCGCCCGGCATCGGATAGACGATCGAATGGGGATCAATGCTGATCGTCCTGGCAACGGCGTCGGGCGGCCGATGACCGCCGGCTGCCTGCATCGAGAGCCAAACCGGCAAGGCTAAGGCTGCCACAGCGATCGGAACGAGCTTCATTATGAGAGGCGGCATGTGTTTTCTCCATGCCCGGAGAGTGTCTCTGTCCGGGCATATCGGAGTGCCATTCAATTGGTGGCGATGGGTTTGGGCGCTTCGACCTGCGTCATCAGGTCGTCATCCCACTCGCCCTCGACCTTGAAATGAGCGGTGGCTCCAAGTTCGACGGCCTCGATCAGATTGTGGTTGACGTAGGCGTAGACGCCCGGTTGCAGGAAGGTGTAGAGCGCCGAGCCGGCAGAACCGCCACGGATGAACCATGTCTCGAGATCCTTGGACGGCGGGTTGGCGAATTTGCCCTGTTCCCAGACGTAATCGCCGTGGCCGCCGATCAGGTGCGGCCGCGTATCGCGGTTGGCCTGTGAATGGACGATAAGCACCGTTTCGCCGACCTTCGACTTCATGGCGTTGTCGCCGGTCAGGGATCCGACCTTGCCGTTGAACACCACATGCGTCGGAACGAGACCGCGCATGACCTTGACGGTGTCGTCGTAGCCGTCGCCGGCGGATTCGTAGCTCTTGAAATTGCCCTTCTCGTCGCGCGGAATATAGAAATCACTCTCGCCGATGTAGAAGATCTTGTCGTACTTGACCGGTTCGCCCTTGTCGTTCCTGAGCCCGTCACGCGGCAGCACCATGATGGCGCCGTTCATGCCGGAAACGACATGCCATGGGATCATCGCGCCCCCAGGTGCGCAGTGATAGACAAACGTTCCCGTCCGCGTCGCCTTGAAGCGAAGGGTCACCTGTTCACCGGGATTGATCAAGGTCAAGCCGCCGCCACCCAGCGCGCCGGTAGCCGCGTGGAAATCGATATTGTGGGCTAGCGAGTTGGTATCGGGATTGATGAGCGTCAGCTCGATATAGTCGTCCTGATGCACGACCATCAGTGGGCCAGGGATCGAGCCGTTGTACGTCATCGCATTGAGCTTCGTGCCTTCGGCATCGATGACGACAGGCTTTTCTTCGATCGTCATGGCAAATTCGACGATCTTCGGACCGCCCTTGGCGATCTGATCATGCGGATGCACGAACGGTGGTGCTACGAGCGTGATCTTCTCGCGGGGCAGCCCGCGAATCTCTGCCTTTGTAACCGTGGCCGACAATGCGGGCAGTGCTGCAACAGCAACAGCGCCAAGCGCGGCTCCAAAGAGGGCTTCGCGTCGCGTAATCATGTCAATCTCCTGTCTCTCGACCGTTGCGGATGAGCAGAAGGTACATGACCTGACGCTAGCCCTCTTTGCGCTGGCTCAAACTGTGTTGTTAATCGCAGGAACAACAGCTCGGGATGCAGAGGTCTTGTGGGTCACGATTTGACATGTAAAAGTTCGGTGTCGCGGTTTTCAGTAACGGTGCGCTTCCACCAGCGTCTTTCTGAATATCAGTCGCCGCTTTTGTCTTCCAGATCAATCAGGATTCGCTCGGCGGCTCCGTCGAGATCTTCGTATTGGCCACTCTTCAATGCCCACAGGAATCCCCCCAAGCCAAGCGCACCAAGAAAGAGAGCGACGGGTATGAGGTAGGTGAGAGTGGTCATGACGATCGGACCAGGTTGTTGAAGTTGGACACCCTGTTGCGGCGAACATCCTTGGCCGTTGAGAACGGTTGCGACGATCGCAGGCGTAGAGCATTGCCAATGACAAGCAGCGATGAGGCGGACATGGCGATCGCCGCGATCAGGGGCGTAACGTGCCCGAGGATCGCTATCGGTACTGCGACCGCATTGTAGACGATCGCGATGACGATGTTCTGCCGGATCAGGCGTCCTGCCTGGCGCGAGACGTCCAACGCCAGCGGGACGGCCATAAGGCTCTCGCGCAGGAAGACGAAGTCCGCAGCGTTGCGGCCAATATCAGCGGCGGTCGCCGGTGCAATCGATACATGCGCAGCGCTTAGGGCCGGCGTGTCGTTGAGACCGTCGCCAACCATCAGAACCCTGTGTCCGTCTTTCGCCAAGGTCTCGATGCGTTCGACCTTGCCGGATGGCAGCAGGCAGGGGACAAAGTCTTCGACACCAAGCACCTTCGCAACGTCGGCGCAGGCTGCCGCTGTATCCCCTGACAGCATTTCGACAGATACCCCGGCGTCGTGTAACCGATCGATGGCTGGTGTGGCATCGGCGCGAAGCACATCGTCGAAAATGAAGGATGCGACAATCATCCCATTCTTTGTCAGGACCGTTCCACCGTATCCGTGTTTGCCTTCGCCGCCAGTTCGAGCCTTCCAGCCGGCCCATCCGCGTCGGCCCAGGCGCCATGTGTTCCCGGCTGCAGTGGCCTCGATTCCGAACCCAGGATGCTCGGTGACGGCCTCGAATTTGAACCGGCCGCCCAGAGTGGCAAAGCCGGCTATGGCCTTTGAGAACGGATGGCGCGAATGCGTGGCCAGGTCGGCTGCCAGGGCCAGCATATCTGGGCTGACCGATGGCGCGTTGACGAGTCGGGGCTGGCCGAGCGTCAGCGTGCCGGTCTTGTCGAACACAGCCGTGTCGATTGTTGCCAGGCGCTCCATGGCCGAGCCGTCCCTGACCATGATGCCGTTCTCGAACAGGCGCCGCGCGGCGACCACCTGAACGATCGGCACTGCCAGGCCAAGCGCGCAGGGGCACGTGATGATGAGAACAGCGATAGCGATCGTCATGGCCCGGTGCCAGTCGCCGGTCGCCGCCACCCAGCCAAGGAATGTCAAGAAGGCGGTGAGATGCACCACGGGGGCGTAGAGCGCCGAGACGCGGTCGGCGATGCGGCGATAGTGCGCGCGGCCGCCCTCCGCGGCCTCCATCAGCCGCACCATCTCCGCCAGGAACGAATCCCTTGCGGCGGCAGTGGCTTCGATGGTCAGCGGGCCGGTGATATTGAGCACGCCGGCCTGCACGGCTTCACCGGGCCCTACGTTTTTTGGCGTGCTTTCGCCTGAAGCCAGCGAGCAGTCGAGATCCGACGCTCCCTGGATGATCTTGCCGTCGACGGGGATTCTTTCGCCAGCTGCGATCAACAACCGCATGCCCGGTTCGATCTCGCCGACTGGTAGATAGTCGCGCGCACCATCGCCGCGAACCACCATGGCGCCACGCGAGGCCAGCTGCGACAGGCCTTTCACCGCGGTGCGGGCACGTTCCCGCATTACGTGATCCAGCGTGCGGCCGATCAACAGGAAAAACAGCAGCGATACCGAAGCATCGAAATAGGCGTGCTCGCCATGGTTGATCGTCTCATAGAGGCTCATCGCGTAGGCAAGTGAAACACCGACCGCGATCGGAACGTCCATGTTCATGCGGCCATGGCGCAGCGCATTCCAGGCCGATCGGAAAAAGATACCGCCGGCGAAGGCGAGCGCCGGGATGGCGATCAGCGCGGAGACCCAGTGAAACAGGTCGCGGGTGGCCCCTTCGGCGCCTGACCAGACCGAGACCGACAACAGCATGATGTTTCCGGCCGCGAAGCCGGCAACGGCGACGGCGCGGATCAGTTCGGCAAGCGTTCTGTCTCTCCTATCAGCGTCGGCTTCGAACAGGTGCGCCTCGTAGCCTAGTCTGCCAAGCGCGGCGACGAAGGGTGGCACCTCGTCCCCACGCCACCGGATCGCGACGCGTTTCGTCGAAAGGTTGACACGCGAGCCTTCGACATTGCCGAGCTTTCCCAGCGCCGTCTCGATCGTCTGGATGCAGGCGGCGCAATGAACCGTCGGCACTGAAAGATCGGTCTGCCGAAGATTGTCGCCAAGCGAGCGGCTGGCGAGCCGGATCTCCTGGCTGGATGGCAGCG
Source organism: Mesorhizobium sp. M8A.F.Ca.ET.165.01.1.1 (assembly GCF_004792065.1). Taxonomy (NCBI): domain Bacteria; kingdom Pseudomonadati; phylum Pseudomonadota; class Alphaproteobacteria; order Hyphomicrobiales; family Phyllobacteriaceae; genus Mesorhizobium; species Mesorhizobium sp. M8A.F.Ca.ET.165.01.1.1. The sequence goes on from NZ_SRTH01000030.1 coordinate 25,587, forward strand.
TCGATGCGGAGCTGCCCAGGTCCAGCGCCATTTCGGCGCCCGGTGCACAACAACTCATTGCAGCCCTCCATGGGAAATCATGATTCGACGGACGTCGCGGTACGGCCTGTCCAGGCCGGCATCGGCGTCGACCTCGACGATCCAGACGCCGTCCTTTGGCATATGCTGCGCCGCGAATTCCTGGCCTGAAGCAAGGGCCAGCGTGACCGACTTGTCCTCCTTCTCGTATGCGGGATGACGAAACAGCATCTTCACGCCGTGCAGAGGAACCGGCTTGCCGGCTGCGTCGGCGATGCTGTAGCGGACTTCGCCCCATGCGATGGTTAGCTTGCCTGTCCAGCCGAGTGCCGCTTGCGCGCGGCCCTCCTGCGCCTGCTTGTTGAATTGCTGGCTCGCAACATAGGTATTTTCGACGACGAGGCCGGTCCAACTGGTGTTGGCAAGCGTTGCCATGGTCAGGTTGACCGCGATCACCACCCCGAAAAAGGCGAGGACAATGACCAGCATGTGCCGGCCCGTGAATTCCCGAGGCTTCTGGGCATTGGCGGTCATCTGGCGGCCTCTGGAGCGTTGAAAGTGGCGGTGTATTCGTTGGACTCGAAGCTGGCCTTGTCCTCGACGCGGAATTTGAAGGTCTGCGCCGGGGCGCGGATCTGGTCCGCCGGCTGGCGGACGAAGACCTTCAGCATTTTCAGGCGGTCGGGTTCGACCGGAATGGCAAAGGAGCGGCCTGCCGGGATGTCTTCGCCGACCACGCTCATGTCAGCTCCATACAAGCCTTGAATCGTGACGACGATCGTCCTCGGCTCGGGGATCATGTTGAGCAGTTTGACGGTATAGCCATTGCGGATAGACCCGTCGGAAAGCGTGACGAACTGAGGATTGCGATCATGCAGCACGTTTAGTTCGAGCCGATCGCGCGTCAGCAGGGAATAGAGCAGGCCAAGGCCGATCAGCGACCACAAGCCCATGTAGACATAGGTGCGCGGCCGAAAGATCTTGCGAATGTGAAAATGCGCTACTTTGTCGGAGAAAGCGCCGCCAGCGGTCCTGACGAGCGATGGATTGACTGGGCTGGAGCCGCCTGCTGTCGCCAGCATCATATTGGCGTTGTAGTCGGACAGCGTCGCATAAGCGATCAGCCCATGCTCCCTGCCGAGCTTGTCCATGACACCGTCGCAGGCGTCGATGCAAAGCGCGCAGGTGATGCATTCGAGCTGCTGGCCATCGCGAATGTCGATCCCCATCGGGCAGACCGCGACACAGGCGTTGCAGTCGACACAGTCACCTGCGGGCTGGCCAACCGCCAGCACTTTCTTGGCGTGACGCGAACGCGGTTCGCCGCGCCAGTCGTTGTAGGTGACGGTGAGAGAATTTTCGTCAAGCATGGCCGCCTGAATGCGCGGCCATGGGCACATATAGGTGCAGACCTGTTCACGCATCAGGCCGCCGAACGTGTAGGTGGTTGCCGTCAGCACGGCGATGGTGATGTAGGCCACGGGTGCGGCGCTGCCGGTCCAGAGCTGGCCGAGCAGTGTCGGTGCGTCAGCAAAGTAAAAAATCCAGGCGCCTCCAGTCGCCGCGCCGATGACCAGCCAGATCGCGTGCTTTGATACGCGCAGCACCAGTTTGCGGGCGGTCCAGGGACCCGTATCGAGCTTCATGCGGGCATTGCGGTCGCCTTCTATCGCGCGTTCGACGACGAGGAACAGATCGACCCACACCGTCTGAGGGCACGCATAGCCACACCAGGCACGGCCGACAGTCGAGGTGATCAGGAAAAGACCGACGCCGGCCATGACCAGGAGGCCCGCCACATAGAAGAATTCCTGCGGCCATATCTCGATGAAGAACAAGTAGAAGCGCCGATTGGCGACATCGAGCAGCACCGCCTGGTCGGGTGCAAACGGACCACGGTCCCAACGCAGCCACGGCGTCAGATAGTAGATGCCAAGCGTGATCGCCATCACCAGCCATTTGAAGCGGCGAAAGCTGCCTGAGGCGCGCTTTGGAAAGATCTTCTTGCGCGGCGCATAAAGAGGCTGACGGATCTTGGCGGAATTGACCGCCTCGGCTTCCAACCGCTCTACCTGCGTATTGTCCAGCAACGACTTTTCTCCGCTCTACACGCAGACGGCGATTTGAATGCGCCGGGCAACAATGCCGCCCGGTGGACCTGCCCGCGTTGATGCAGGTCAATCTTGGCGTTGCGGAAAAGAGTCGAGGCCCGGCTGGGCCGGGCCTCGTCGCCTGGAAGGTGAAGGGTCGAGAACAGGTCCCCGCTTCCTATTCTCCACCGCCAAGCGAATGGATGTAGACGGCCAGTTCCTTGACCTTGGTTTCGCCAAGACGCGCTCCCCAGGCTGGCATGACGCCCTGCTTGGGTGCGCGAACCTGATCGGCGATTGCCGTCTCGCCCGAGCCATAGAGCCAGATCGCGTCGGTCAGGTCGGGGGCGCCGAGCTCCTTGTTGCCTTTCGCGTTGTCACCATGACAGGCAACGCAGTTTTCTGCGAAGACCTTGGCCCCGGGCTGGATCAGACTAGCATCGTGGACCTTGCCGGACAGGCTGGCGACGTAGGCGCTGACCTGTGCGATCTGGTCGGCGGTAATGATGTCGGCAAAGGCCGGCATTTCCGACAAGCGCGTGTCCGGATCGGACGCGAAGCGGATACCGTGCGTGATCGTCTGCTGGATCTGCTCAGCCTTGCCGCCCCAAAGCCAGTCGTCGTCGTTGAGATTGGGAAAGCCCTTGGAGCCCTGGGCACCGGAGCCGTGACATTGCACGCAATTGACCTTGAATGCGGCGCCACCTGCAGCGACTGCGAATTCGCGCAAGGCATCGTCCGCGGCTATCTCCGAGACGGTCTTGGATTGCACCGCCGCGACATATTTGCCTTTGGCGGCTTCAGCCGTGGTCAGCTCGTTCTTGACCTCGCCGCGGCTGGAATAGCCGAGCACACCCTTCGTCGCCGAGTGCAGCAGTGGCCATGCCGGATAGGCGATCGTGTAGCCGATCGCCCAGACGATGGTGAGGTAGAAAGTCATGACCCACCAGCGCGGAAGCGGATTGTTCAGCTCCCTGATGCCGTCCCATTCGTGGCCCGTGGTTGAGACGCCAGAGATTTCGTCGATGTGCTCGTCGCTCATGATTACTCGTCCTCAAGGGGGATCCGGGCAGCCTCGTCGGCCAGCTTGCGACTGCCAGGGCGGAGGGAGAAGACAATTGCCCCGACAAAGAAAAGCGCCATGGCGACCAGGCCCCAACTGTCAGCAAACTCCCGCATCAAATTGTATTGCATGGATAACTCTCCTCAGCGGTAGCCGGCGGCTTCGTCGTAATTCTTGAAATCGACCAATGTGCCGAGCATCTGCAGATACGCAACGAGGGCATCCATTTCGGTCACCTTTTGCGGACTGCCGTCGAAGTCGCCGACCTTGGCTTTGGGATATCTTTTCTGAAGGCCGGAGGTGTCGGCATTCGGGTCGGCCTGCGCCATCAGATCGGCGTTGGCGTTGGCGATCATGTCATCGCTATAGGGGACACCGACACGCCTGTTGGCGATCAGGTGCGTAGAGAAATCCTTCACCTCGATCTGCGCGTCCTTCAGGAAGGCATAGCTCGGCATGACCGATTCCGGCACCACCGAGCGTGGGTCGGCAAGGTGCGCGACGTGCCAGGCATTCGAATAACGGTCACCAACCCGGGCGAGATCTGGCCCGGTGCGTTTGGATCCCCACTGGAAGGGGTGGTCGTACATCGACTCCGCAGCCAGGCTGTAGTGGCCGTAACGCTCGACCTCGTCGCGAAACGGCCTGATCATCTGGCTGTGGCAGAGGTAGCAACCTTCGCGCACGTAGATGTTGCGCCCGACAAGTTCGAGCGGCGAATAGGGGCGCATGCCTTCCACCTTCTCGATCGTGTTGTCGAGGTAGAAGAGCGGCGCGATCTCGACGATGCCGCCGACGGTCACCACAAGAAGCGAGCCAACGAGAAGAAGCGTGGCGTTCTTCTCGATGAGTGCGTGTCTGTCCATCAGGCTCATTCTCTGGCTCCTTATTCGGCAGGCTGCAGGGAGGGTGCGGAGCCCGGCATCGGCTCTTCCGCGCGCTTGTATCCAAGGATGGTCATGGTGATGTTCCAGGCCATGATCAGGGCGCCGGAGAGGTACATGGCCCCGCCGATGGCACGCATGACATAGTATGGGTGCATGGCGGCGACGGTTTCAGCAAAGGAGTAGACCAGGAAACCCTGCTCGTCGTATTCACGCCACATCAGACCCTGCATGATGCCGGATACCCACATCACCGCCGCGTAGACAACGATGCCGAGCGTCGCCAGCCAGAAGTGCCAGGTGACCAGCCGCAGCGAATAAAGACGTTCACGGTTCCAGAGCTTCGGCACCATGTAGTAGATCGCGCCGAACGAGATCATGCCGACCCAGCCGAGCGCACCGGAATGGACGTGGCCGACGGTCCAGTCGGTATAGTGCGACAGTGAGTTGACCGTCTTGATCGACATCATCGGTCCCTCGAAGGTGGACATGCCGTAGAAGGCGATGGCCATCACCATCATGCGGATGATTGGATCGGTGCGGATCTTGTCCCAGGCGCCCGAGAGCGTCATCAGGCCGTTGATCATGCCGCCCCATGACGGCATCCAAAGCATGATCGAAAACACCATGCCCAATGTCTGCGCCCAGTCGGGCAGGGCCGTGTAGTGGAGGTGGTGCGGACCGGCCCAGATGTAGAGGAAGATCAGCGCCCAGAAGTGAATGATCGACAGCCGGTAGGAATAAATCGGCCGGTTCGCCTGCTTGGGAACGAAATAATACATCATGCCGAGGAAGCCGGCCGTGAGGAAGAAGCCGACGGCATTGTGGCCGTACCACCATTGCGTCAGGGCGTCCTGGACACCCGAGAACGCCGAGTAGCTCTTCGATCCAAGGAAAGAAGCCGGCATCGACAGATTGTTGACGACGTGCAGCATCGCGATGGTGACGATGAAGGACAGATAGAACCAGTTGGCGACATAGATATGCGGTTCCTTGCGCTTCAGGATCGTGCCAAGGAACAGGATGAGGTAGGCAACCCAGACGATTGTCAGCCAGATGTCGACATACCATTCGGGTTCGGCGTATTCGCGGCTTTCGGTGATACCGAGCAAGTAGCCGGTCGCGGCCATCACGATGAAGAGCTGGTAACCCCAGAACACGAACCAAGCGAGATCGCCACCGAAGAGCCGGGCGCGACAGGTGCGTTGCACGACGTATAATGATGTGCACAGCAGCGCATTGCCGCCGAAGGCGAAGACGACGCCCGACGTATGCAGCGGCCGCAGGCGGCCGAAATTGAACCAGGGCTGGATATTGAGATCAGGGTAGGCAAGCTGCAGCGCGATGACGACGCCGACCAGCATGCCGACCACCCCCCAGAACATTGTAGCGATGGCGCCGTAGCGGATGGGTCCGTCCATGTAAGCGGAGGGGTCGACCGGCGCGGCCACGTCGAATTTCGTGTTGCGGAGGAGGATGGCGACAAAACCGAGCAGCACGAAAAAAAGCACCCACATATGCTGTCGGAAAGGCTCATCTGCACCGAAGCCGGCGGCTACCAGAGCCGCAAATGTGAACAGGCCCAAAGCGAAGATTGGTGTGCCGAACTTCATGAGATGCCCCCGACCTTGTATACCGATGCGCGGACGCCAATCCGCGTGGACACCAATTCAGCAGTTGCGTTGTCGCCGCCTTGATCCATGTCAAAGCTCAGTGCTTTCGGATTGGGCAGCGTTGGTCTGCAAATGACTGGAGGGTCGCCGTTGAGCCGGAAGAAAGGGCCAGGATCGTCGCTGTTCGAAGTACGCGATGGAGATGCCGCACCAGTTGACCGATCCACAGAAGTGGTCCCGGCCGCGGTGATGAAGCGCGCGCACAGGGAAAAGTTGCAACTCTGCGATGCCTTGGAGAGAATCGCGGATGCATTGCCCAGCGTCGATCGTCTGAAGTGCCTCGGCACGGCCAACGCCATCGTCCCGCTGCTGCGCGACATCCATCGATATGAAGAGACAGTCATCTTCCCCGCCTACGAGGAGGCCGTGGTCGGCAGTAATGCGAACCTTGCTTCAACCCGGCGACTGCGGGCTGAACATGTGGAAGATGAGTGCTTTGCCGGTGAGGTGACCGAAATTCTGCTGGCCATCGGTCATGGCGAGACAGTCGAGAACCCCGAGGCCATCGGCTTCATGTTACGCGGCCTGTTCGAGAACTTGCGCCGGCACATAGCGTTTGAACGCGAGCACGTCCTCCCTATGATCGGGATCGTCGATTGATCCTAGGCGCCGGAGCGTCGCTGCAGCCGGTCCAAGCTATCCACGACAACATGCCGATTGTTCTCTATCCGGATTACGCTATCTGATCGCAGCCTGGTCAGCTGGCGGCTGACGGTCTCGATGGTCAGACCAAGGAAATCGGCGATGTCGGCGCGGGTCAAAGGCAGGTCGAAACTTGTCGACTGGGCGGCCGGGTCAAGCGTGGGGTCGATGTTTCTGGCGATCATGAGAAGAAAGCTCGCCACCTTTTCCGAAGCACTCTTGCGGCCCAGCGTCACCATCCAATCGCGGGCGTCATCGAGTTCATTCAGCGTCTGCTTGAAGAGACGGTGCTCCAGTTCCGGCGATTCCTTCATCATCCGTTCGATGGCGGCCTTCGGAAACGAGCACAGGGAGACTGCCGTTGCGGCTTCGGCGTTGATCGCGCTTTCCACCTTGAAGGGCCGGCCCAGAAAATCGGGAGCAAATTGAAGCCCGACAATCTGCTGGCGCCCGTCCGAAAGGCTCTTTGTAAGCTTGACCACGCCGGAAAGCACGTTCGAGTAACTGTCGACGGTTTCGGCGTCGCCAATCAATTCCACGCCCGGTTCAACGGTATGCTTCGACGAGGTCTTGGCGAGGCCGACCAATTGTTCGGGATCGAGCGCTCCGCAAACACCGTGGTGCCGCGCTTCGCATGATTGGCAAAGCACGGGAATGCCGGCGCTGTGTACATCCTGGCGCACTGTCATCGTGGTCGTCCGCGGAACCAAAGGTCCCGTCAGGATATAGCATCGGCCCAGCAAAAAGCCTTGCGGCAGTTTGTCCGCAGCCGATGGGCATTGACCGAGATCAAGGCGGTTGTCGCCCCTGGTGAGCAGTATCGCGCGACACAGCCCGGAGTTGATTGCGACATGCGGCCAGATCTAGTTGCCAGACTTGGTGAGAACGTGCCGCGCTATACCAGCTACCCAACGGCGCCGCATTTTCATCCGGGCGTCGATGCTGCCGCTTGTCGTGGCTGGCTGCAGGCGCTCAACGAGGGCGACGAGATCTCGCTCTATTTGCACATCCCCTATTGCGACAAGCTTTGCTGGTTCTGTGCCTGCCATACCAAGCAGACGCGCCACTACGAGCCCGTGACGGCCTATCTTCGCTCACTGCATGCCGAGATCTCTACCGTTGCCAGTCTTGTCGGAGGCAAGGGCCGCGTGCATGCCGTCCATTTCGGCGGCGGTTCGCCGACGATGCTCAAACCGCAGGACATAGTGGCGCTGGCAACAGTGCTGCGCAACAGCTTTGCATTCCTCCCCGGCGCCAAGATCAGCGTCGAAATCGAACCCAACGACATGGACGAAGCCCGCCTCGACGCGCTTGCCGAAATAGGCATGACGAGAGCGAGCCTCGGCGTCCAGGATTTCGACCCCAAGGTCCAGAAGGCCATCAATCGCGAGCAGACCTTTTTGCAGACCAAAGCCGTCGTCGACGGCGTTCGCTCGCGCGGTGTCGAATCGGTCAACCTGGACCTGCTCTACGGTTTGCCGCACCAGACCAGGGAGAGTGTCCTATCCACGGTCCAACAGGCGCTGTCGCTGGAGCCGGACCGGATCGCGCTTTTTGGCTATGCTCATGTGCCATGGTTCAAGAAACATCAGACAATGATCGACGACGCCTGGTTGCCAGGCCCGGAGGAGCGGTTCGCCCAATCGCAACTGGCAGCGCGCGCCATCCTCGACCAAGGATATGAAGCAATTGGGCTCGACCATTTCGCAAAACCAGGCGATGCGCTGGCGCTGGCCGCGCGCTCAGGGACGTTGCACCGCAACTTCCAGGGCTATACCGAGGATCGCTGCGAAACCTTGATCGGCCTCGGTCCGTCATCCATCAGCCAGTATCGGCAAGGCTATGCACAGAACATGCCTTCGACCACAGAGTATGGCCGCATGGTGGCTGACGGCGGGCTGGCGACCGTCAGAGGCATCGCGTTCTCCGTGGATGATCGCGTTCGCGGCTGGATCATCGAACGGCTGATGTGCGATTTCGCCTTTTCCGCGATCGACTTGGTTGAGCGCTTCGGCGAAGCCGGCCAAAAGCTTCTCAGCAAGGCAAGCTCGACCGCCCTGCTTGATCCAGCGCCGATGCTTGAATTGAACGGTGACCACTTCGTCGTGCCGGTGGAAAGCCGGCCCTTTGTCAGAAGCGTCGCCGCGAAGTTCGACAAGTATTTCGAAACCGGCAAGGCGAGACATTCGGTAGCGGTCTGAGCGGCGGCTTGGTCGCGAACCGAATGCGATGGGACCGAACGTTGTGTCAGGGCCGCCAAGCCTATGACGGCCGTGTCCATGACCCGATGGATGACCCACATCCTCATCTGACAGCGCAAATCGTCGACCGCGTCAGGAATCGCTTCTCGCGTCCATTGTCGAGCGAGAACATGCCGCCGCGACCAGCCACTACGTCGATAATGAGATCGGTGTGCTTCCAGGCTTCGAATTGCGAGGCCCCGATGTAGAATGGCGCCTCACCGATGTGGCCGAGTAACACATCCTGGTCACCGATGATGAAGCCAGCCACCGGATAGCACATTGGCGAAGAGCCGTCGCAGCAGCCACCGGACTGATGGAACAGCACCGGGCCATGATCGGTGACGATCTCCGTGATCAGTTCAAGGGCTGCCGGCGTCGCTGTGACTTTTGCATGCATGGTCTTATCCGGTTTCCAGTCATGCGCGCGGTCCCTTGGGGCCGCGCGCATGGGCGCAGCGATCAGAAGAAGCCGAGCTTCTTCGGGCTGTAGCTGACCAGCATGTTCTTGGTCTGCTGGTAGTGGTCGAGCATCATCTTGTGGGTCTCCCGGCCAATGCCGGACTGCTTGTAGCCGCCGAAGGCCGCATGCGCGGGGTAGGCATGGTAGCAATTGGTCCAGACGCGGCCAGCCTGGATTGCCCGGCCGAAGCGGTAGGCGCGGTTGGCATCGCGTGTCCAGACGCCTGCGCCCAGACCGTAGAGCGTATCGTTGGCAATGCTGAGGGCTTCGTCGTCGTCCTTGAAGGTCGTGACCGATACCACCGGCCCAAATATTTCCTCCTGGAAGATGCGCATCTTGTTGTGACCCTTGAACACCGTGGGCTGGACGTAGTAGCCGCCGGCGAGGTCGCCCGGCAGAAGATTGCGCGCCCCACCGGTCAGCAACTCCGCTCCTTCCTGGCGGCCGATGTCGATGTAGGACAGGATCTTTTCCATCTGCTCAGACGAGGCCTGAGCACCGATCATCGTCGCCGGATCGAGCGGGTCGCCCTGCACGATCGCCTCGACGCGCTTGAGGGCGCGTTCCATGAACCTGTCGTAGATTGATTCATGGATGAGCGCCCGGCTGGGGCAGGTGCAGACCTCGCCCTGGTTCAGCGCGAACATGACGAAGCCTTCGATAGCCTTGTCGAAGAAATCGTCGTCTTCGGCGACGACATCCTTGAAGAAGATGTTGGGTGACTTGCCTCCCAGTTCCAGCGTGACGGGAATGAGGTTCTGGCTGGCATATTGCATGATCAGCCGACCCGTCGTGGTCTCGCCGGTAAAGGCGATTTTGGCGATGCGCGGTGACGAAGCGAGCGGCTTGCCGGCCTCGAGGCCGAAACCGTTGACGATATTGAGCACGCCTGCCGGCAGCAGATCGCCGATAAGATCGGCCCAGAGCAGGATAGCGGCCGGGGTCTGCTCGGCTGGCTTCAGCACCACGCAGTTGCCGGCCGCAAGCGCGGGAGCAAGTTTCCAGCATGCCATCAGCAACGGGAAGTTCCACGGGATGATCTGACCGACCACGCCGAGCGGCTCATGGAAGTGATAGGCGACGGTGTCGTCGTCGATCTGCGAAAGGCTGCCTTCCTGGCCGCGCACGGCGCCGGCGAAATAGCGGAAATGGTCGATGGCCAGAGGCAGGTCGGCCGCGGTCGTTTCCCGGATCGGCTTGCCATTGTCCCAGGTTTCTGCACAGGCGAGGAGATCGAGGTTCTCCTCCATGCGGTCGGCGATGCGGTTGAGGATAAGCGACCGCTCGGCCACGCTGGTCCGTCCCCAGGCATCCTTGGCGGCATGGGCCGCGTCCAGGGCCGCATCGATGTCCTGGGCATCTGAGCGCGCCACCTCGCACAGCAGCTGCCCGTTTACCGGCGAGTGGTTCTCGAAGTAACGGCCGGACCGCGGTTCGGCCCATTTGCCGCCGATGAAATTGCCATAGCGCTTGTCGAAGGGCGCCTTGACCGAGCGTGAAAATTCAACCTTGTTCATGTGTCTTCCTCCCAAAGCTGACGTCGCGGGATGCGACGCTTCGGAAGAGACTTGCGATTTTCGCCCGTAGTTGTCACCGCACTGGTCACCGCGGTCGGACATGATGTGTCGCAGAATTGCGACAGTCATGGTCGCCAAGGGAGTTCAGTGAGACCGATGGACATCCAGGCGGTTGAGCTTGCGATGGAGCGTCGCGCGGCTGATCCCTAGCGCCTGAGCTGCAGCCGAGACATTTCCGTCAGCGCGCGCGAGTGCACGCTGGAGAGCCCCGCGCTCTGCCTCAGCGAGAATTTTGGAGCCGCGCTCAGCCCAGCCGAACAAATCGGCGGCGGGCATCGGCTTGTCGAGACACTGCTGGGTAATGCCAAGCGCCAGGCGCGCCGAACGGGTCGCGCCGACCACGAGATCGTCCGCGTCAACGGCGATCAGCGCTCCGGAGCCTTTGTCAGTCACTGGGGCGAGCAGAATTCGCGCCTTTGGGAATGCCATCTTGAAGTTTTCACCTTCGATCCGACGCACCGCGTCGACCACAGCCATCGAGATGAGATTGGCGAAGGCTTCGGTCAGATCAGCCCGGCAGGAAGACACGTCAAGCGCGGCTACAAGATTCCCTTCATGATCGTGGATAGGAGCGGTGGTGCAACTGAGCAGCGTGTTGCGCGTATGGAAATGCTGGTCACGGTGAATCGTGAGAGCGCGCCGCTCGACCAGACAGGTGCCGATCCCGTTGGTGCCTTGGCTTTCCTCGTTCCAGACGGAGCCAGTCCATAAACCCCAGGAACGAAACATCTCGTCATCGACGGGCGCACCGCGCCGTTCGACCGGCACCCCGTCACGATCGGCAAGCAGGACACAGCACCCGACGCCGCCAACCGCGAGATAGAGCCGGTCGAGACTCGATTGGGCAGCTTGGACGAGAGGTTCGATGCGTTGCCCGGCCTGTCCCAGTTCCGCCTCCGTCAGATAGCGTGGGGGGCTACAGTCGGCTGGATCGAGCCGATGCAAATTGGAAGACCGTCGCCAGGAAGCAACCAGTGCGGACTTCGCTGCAGCGTCCGAGGCAATCGCCGCCTGGATGCGGTCGGCATGATGGCCGTATAGATCCTCGCCCATGCTTAAATCCTCCCAACCTGATGTCTTTCCTCCCGATCTGACCGGTCTGCGGTTCCCGTAGCACATAGTCAATTCGTCGAAAGAAGCAGAAAGCGGATGTCTTCCTCTCGCCTGTCTCTGAGCAATTCGTGGTTACCATCGACAGAAAGCCTACCGACAGATTGACGCGCGTTCATTGATCGGGAGCAAATGGGAGCATCTGCTGCGGTCAAAAATGCTCGCCGGCCTTGAAGGGCCCGATGCGGGTGCCTGCTGCTATCAGGTAGGCTGTCGACCAGCCGATTAGCAGGAACCCGTTCACGCCCTCGAGTGCCGCCAGGACGCGCCACGCATGGGCGGGCACGATGTCGCCGTAACCAACCGTCGAGAAAGTGATGGTGGAAAAGTACAAGGCAGTTTCGAAATCGGCGAAGATGTCGAGCATCCGGTATAGCCCAGCCCAAAGCCAGACCTCCGTGGTCATGACGGCAAAGAGACCCATCACCACGCTGATCATCGCGACGATGCGGCTGCGGCGCCCGTGCATGCGAAAGCGGGACACAAGGTATCCCATCGCATGTGTGACGGCGATAAGGCCAAAGGTATGAACCAGCACCGTCAGGCTTATGACGATTGTGCCGATGAGCAGATTTAGAACCATAGATAATCATACCGATCGAAATCACGACCCAATTTGTGCCAGATCAAATCTGCAGTGCAGGGGGTGTCCCGGCCTTTTTCGCCAAGTCTCGCAGTGGCGTTGTCACAAAGCGGGCCGGATTCGGAAGTGCCATCAGGCGCCGGGTTTGCCGCTAGCTCTTAGCCTGCTTCAGCTTGAGTAGTTGCTGCGCGGCGGCCGCGTTGTCGCCGCCACCCTCCACATGCACGGTGGGAACAGCGAGCTTGATGCCGTTCTCGTCGAATGCCTTCTTGATCATCATGAAGGCTCGCCGCTTGATGCCGAACTGACCTCCCGGCTTGGTCATCAGCTTCATCCTGATGTCGATCCCGGAGTCGCCAAAACTGTCGACACCTTGCATTTTCAGCGGCTCGATCGTATCGGCCGCGAACTCGGGATCCGCGGCCAGCTCCTGACCGATCTTCTTGATGAGCCTGCGAGCGAGGTCTATGTCAGAATCGTAGGTGATGCTGAGAGCCATCTTGTCCATCACCCAGTCACGGCTCATGTTCTGGATGGCGCCGAGCTGGCCGAACGGCACGGTGAAAATTGGGCCGCGGTGATGCCGCAGCCTGACTGATCGCAGGCTGAACGATTCGACGGTGCCCTTATAGCTGCCGCTCTGGATATACTCACCGACACGGAAAGCGTCGTCGAGCATATAGAAAACGCCGCTCAGCACGTCCTTGACCAGTGTCTGCGAACCGAAGCCGATAGCGACGCCGAAAATGCCCGCGCCGGCGATCAAAGGTGCAATCTGCACGCCCAGTCCGGACAGGATTGTCAGCACTGCGACGGCCGCGATGAAGACAGCAAGCACGTTGCGGAATATCGGCAGCAGCGTACGCAGCCGGCCGCTGCGGGCAAGGTCGTCCGCGCTTGACCCGTCTTTTGACGCGAGCTCCATCCGATAAGCGATCAGCGCCTTCGCCAGCTGCCACAGCAGATCCGCTACCAGGAGGATGATGATGCTATTGAGCAGGCCCGAAATCACGATCGCGCCTGTTTCACTGCCGGCAAGGGCAGCAGCCCTGATGCGCCAGACATAGGCGAGCCAAGCGACCGCCGCGCCAATCATCGCTGCCCTGGCTCCCCTGACGATCAGCACGTTCAGCATGATGCCGAGGGCGCCGCTGCGCTGCGCTCTGCTGGCGAAGGCCTGTGCGACGTTGCCAACCCCACGCACCGCCACCGGCAATAGCAGCGCATAGAGGCCGAGCCACAGCACGCCGAGCAGTCCTGCCACCCAGGCCAGCCAAAGCGCGATCAGATAGAGCGTCAGCAGCGAATGCCTGGCAGCGGAAGCTGCGCTGCCCGGCCGCCGCCAGACGATTTCGATGGCGATGGCCAACATGCCCAGGCCACAAAGCAGGGCAACCACCCGCGCCACGTCGACCGAGAAACCGATGCTCGGCATGAGGCTGACCACGGCCCAGCCAAACAGCAGAAAGCCGGCGATGAGGCTCACGCGCCGAAGCCAGAAACGCTGCGCGGTCGAGTTTGCAACAGGAACTGTTGTCAGCGTCTCATCCGGCGTCCTGCTCTCCGCGCCGGCGAGTCCAAACAGCAACCTGACAATTGCGCGGACGACACGCACGGCGATGAAGGCGAGCAGCAAAGTCAGCACGATGCGGCGCAGCAAAGGCGGCCAGTCGAACGCGAGGAACGAGCCGATGGCTGCCAGAGCAAATGTCAGCAAGGCAGCGACCTCGGACAGGGCTGCCTGTCCGGGATCAATTGTTGGGTCAGAACCGCCAGGCGACAAAGCCCGGCGGACCAACCACTCGGCGCCGAAGCCGACGACAGTCAGCACTGCCAGGATCAGGATCACCAGCCCGGGCCTACCTGAATTCACGTCGCGCGAGACGACGCCGGCGGCGTTAGCTGCCTCCTGCGGGATGCGAGGAATGGCATCGGTGAGCGCGACGAGACGTGCGCGAACGGCCAGCTCCCAGTTCGAGATTGCGTCGGCCAGCGATGCGGCAGACGGTTCCTCGGCGGCTACCGGTATCTTTCCTTCGAGCCATACCTTGACCTCCGGATCGGACAGCAGGTCGAGGAATTGCCGTGCCTTTTCGGGCGGCACGCCGTCCGGAGGCTGCTGGGCCCAGGAAGCTCCAAGGAGCACCCAAAGGAAAATCGGAATGACGGCCGACAGTAGAAGACCAATTCGAGTGGGCAGTGCATTGCTCATCGAGCGCTCCGGCAAGTTTCGATCGACAGTACGACCAGACGTTCCCGCAATCGAACGAACCATGCCGGATCGAACGCGGAACCCTGCTACTTGACCACCTCAAACTCGCCCGGCCGCCAGGTCTTGTCAAACCAGGGTTCGAGCGGGCCATAAAGCCGAAGAATCGGATACCATCCATCCCTTCCCGGCGACGGTCTGGACCCAGTTCGCCTCTTTACCTTCAGGGGCCTTCGGGCCGAAATAGAGATCGACCGAACCGTCGGAGTTCTCGGCGAGCTTGTCGCGCTTGTTGTTCTTGCTCGGGAAGGTCTGGCCCGTCTCAAGCTCCGAGCGCGTCTGCGGATCGCCGATCACCACGGACCAGAAATCCTTGACCGGCGGATTAGCGGGAATGTGGAGGCTGTACGTCTTGGCACCGTCCAGATAGTCGCCGTTCACGTCGGTTGAGGCATAGGCGTATTGGGAACCGACGCCGATCATTTTCTGCACCATGGCGGGCGTGTTCACCGTCGCCTGGTAGAAGAACATGGTCCTGGAGTCGAGATTGCGGCCGCCCTCGCCGCCGTCCCGGAGCCATTCATAGCTGCCGTCCACGAAGCCGCGTTCCAGGAGCTGTTTGGATAGAGTTGGGCGCCGTCGAGGCGAGGGCGGAAGGCCAGCGCGCGGGCGGTTGCGTTGCCGATAGCGAGCGCTTCGACCAGCAGCTTCTTCATTCGCTCGTCCGGTGCGAAGGGCTTGCCCTTCTGGATGCCGATGGAGGCAAACAGGCCCAGCATTTCCGGATCGAGCATCGAACTCGGCTCACGCTCGATGACCGTGTGGAGCTCTTCATAGAACTCGTAGTCGATGGCGTGGATGGTGTTCACCGGCTTCCGCGATCCGCTGATGAATTCCATCTTCGGCGGGTTATCGCGTTTGGGCCTCGCGGGGCAAGATGCTGGACTGCGTGTACGACAACAACAGCGCGACCATCGCTCGCGACGGATTGGAGCGGACGCTGCGCCTTTTGCTGGCCAGCGATGCCGATGAAATCAACGTCCTCGCGCATTCGATGGGCAACTGGGTGACCGTCGAGGCATTTCGGCAAATCAAGATATCGGGAAACCTCACTTCCGCCAGCAAGCTTGGTACGGTGATACTCGCCGCCCCCGACATCGACGAGGACGTATTCAAATCGGAAATGCAGCGAATTGGGAAACCAAAAAAGCCGTTTTTGATCATTGTCTCGCGCGACGACAAAGCATTGGGTCTGTCGAGGCTTATCGCTGGCGGCAAAGATCGGATTGGGGCGAGCAGCAACACGGCGGAACTCGCAGAACTCGGCGCGATAGTCGTTGACTTGTCTGATGTGAAAGCCAACGATGCGACCAATCACGGCAAGTTCGCCCAAGTCGCGGAAATTGCGCCGGATCTTCGCAAGGCCCTGGCGCAGGGTATTCCAGATCAGGAAGAGGGCGGGCTGGCCGGCGCCACGACCCGCGTTCTTACTTTACCCGTCGCGGCGCCGATAAAGATCCTGACGGCCAAGTAGCGCTTGCCGCAGGTATTTGACTTATAGAGAGGATGAACGATGACAAGACTTAGCTTGAGATTGGCCGGTGGTGCGGCTGCGATCGCCGTCGCCATGATTTTTGGCGGACTGATCGACACAGTTGTACCGCTCCCCTCTTTCGTCGGCGACGCGCAGGCGCGAGTTGGCCATCCGCTCACGCCCGGCAGCGTCGCTGGCGTTGCGAGGCGCACCACCCGCCGAACAATCCGTCGGACGAGTGTCTACGTGAACAGCCTCCCGGCCGCATGCGTGAAAACCACCGTCTACGGCCCCGTACTGTGGCACTGTGGCGGCAGGTATTATCAGGCCTCCAGCGGGCGCTACGTCGTCGTCAACATACAGTGACTTTGGGTGGCTTCTGGCAATAGTGCTCCCGGACAGGCGCGATGCGCCTGTCCGTTGGGGCCGTGCCAGCCTTCTGCGGTCCCACCGTCCCGGTTTGCGCCGAAGGAGCCCCATTTGTTCCGGAGCGCAGCGCTGTTGCTGATCACGGGACGTTCACGCGCGCCTTTCGCTCCTGGGCGGGGATGCCGCCCAGGAGCTTCAGCCGGCGATCCGAAACGGCCCACTAATTAGCACGATAGGTTTGTCGGGCTTCTTGCTCTCGTAGCGCGGAGAAAAGTCGAAGATCCCGCGAGGCAACAGCTTTGATGATCGTGTTTACATCGAACCGATCAAAATTCACGTGTAACCCACAGGAAGTCAGTCGTCCCTTTCAAATCGGCACCCGGAATAAGACCGACCGCGCCGTTGAGCGCGACATGTGTGCTAAGCGCATCCACTTCCGTGCCGATCGTCCACTTTTCCGCGGGCTGATAGATCAAATTTACGCCGTATCGCTTCGTTCTGATCGAGGGGTTGGTCGCGAACAGGTCGAGATTCACCGCGACATAGCTTACGAACGCGTTCGACTCCCATTTGTCCGACCATTCATGATGGTACGAAGCCACGGCGCTCCAACCCTGTATCGGGCCGACGGTGGGGAAGCGCGCGGCGAAAGCGGCGGCGTCGGCTTCGGTGCCAAGGAATGCAGGCGCGTCTACCGAATAGGCAAGGCCGGCGCTAAAATTATCGTCTTCACCGGCAAATCTAACCGGCGCCGTAAGGCCGGCTGCCGCTGCCCAACCGAATCGGCTGCCGGCCGACAAATCGAGCAAGCGCGCGGCCGGCGTCTCTTGCCGACGAGCGGCCGCCGAAACCTGCATGATCCAGTCGTCTTTTTCGTAATGGAGCTGCGCCGTGAAATACGGCGGCGTCTTGGGGAATTCCCAGGTGGTTGCACCGCGGCTGGTCGGAGGACCGGCCTCGACCGCCACAGAGGACGATAGATCGTCGGTGATCTCGTATTTGTAGGAAGCCAGATAACTGCTCAGCGACGGCGACGACGCGGTGAACTGGAAATCGCCCGACCAGACGTTCATGAGGGATTCAGCGTAGCCAACTTTTACCCCCGCGTATTCGATTGTTGCTTCGGACAAGGTGGGCGCTGCGTCGAAACCATCGTCGGAGTTATAGCTCCAGGAAGTACCGAAGACGAACTTGAACGGTCCTGATCCCGTCAGCCGCGCAGCTGCAAGGCGCAAATCCGCTTCGGAGCTGAAAGTCCGGGCGGTTCTTGAACCAGTCCCAAATGCGGCTCCGGAGCATTGGTGTGTTGCAGGGTGCCCTGCAGGCTTCCGGATAGATCGTAGCAAACGCCGTTGACGAGGTAGCGATGCGACCCCGTGCCATCGGTGGCGCTGAGCGGTTTGCTTTCCGAGCCGGACCCGCCGACATCGATGTCGCACACGGCGCTATCTTCTTCGTCCTCGTCCTCGCCATCGTCCTGCGCGAAAGCCGGCGACAACAAGCGAAAGAGACACAAGCAGATCATGCAAAAGCGGCGAACGTGGCGCCCAAATACTACCTCGCCGGAGTTTTGGCGCAGTCCCGTGGATGCCGACACACCGTCATGCGACTTGTTTGCGTCAACGGATGAGCCAGGCGCACGTAACACGCCCAGCTTCCGACGGCCCTCTTTGTCATCCTGCGAAAGGCTTGCAGCGTTCGAGAACGACCGTGCCACGGGCGCAACTGGCGACGGGTTCCGCTTGCCAATCAGCATGCCGGGCTTGGCACACGCCAGAGCAGGAAGCCAACGACCCGAACCATGCCAGCGTTCTCCTTCAATCGACGCGTCACTCGTATTCTAAAGCAAAAAGCGTCAGATGCCGCCGCCATTGTCATATTGCTCTTCGGCAATGTCACGCTCGTCCAGCCAGTGTTCCAGGGTATCTACCATCTCTTCGGCCGACTTGCCGAGCGTCTTGAGATGGATCTCCGGTTTCT